>JAFTWQ010000043.1 GCA_017465225.1 Bacteroidales bacterium | reverse complement strand
TACAATTTCTCAAACGTTAGGCTTTGTGTTATTTGAGAAAGTGCCTATAAATCAATTGTTTAACAAAAATCAAAATTCCGTTTCAACTGACGAATATCCTAACTTATTCAGTATTAATTAGTTTAAACGGGACAGTAGTGAGTTTAAGTTTAGGTTAAGTAGCGGGGCGTTCGCAGTTGATGCGGGTGCCTCGTGAATTTTTTATCCGTTTCCATGGATTTTCTGTCATTTTCCGGGGTGTCGTCTATGAAAAATAATTCACATTCCGATTAAAAAAGAGAAAAATCTTCTATCAGAAAAAGAAATATTTTATTTTTCTTTTTCTTTAACGTTGTTTCCTCTGTATCAGATACTTTTGTCATGTCCGCAATGGGGCGGGCAGATAAAGAAATGAGGAGAAAGTATCATGAGGAAAGTGTTTTTCTTTCTTGCAGCATCCCTGGTTATTCATGCATGCGAATTTCTTGGAGGCCCATCCGGAACCGGAATGGGGGAGCTCCGGATTTCTTTTGCTGACCGGCAGGATGCGCTGACGCGTTCCGGTCTCAATATTCCGGATACAAGTGATTTCATTCTGACGGTGACCGATTCTAAAGGGGCGGCCGTGTATGACGGTCCGTATGGGGATTCCCCCGAATCCATGTCCTTGCCTGCCGGCAGCTATACGGTGAAGATAGTGTCGGAAGATTTTTCCAAGCCGGCTTTTTCGCGGCCTCAGTTCGGAGATGAGCAGTGCGTGGTCGTGGACCGGAACGGTGTGGTGAATCTGAAGCTGATATGTGTGCAGCTGAATTCGGGCATCCGCCTGAAGATCGACCCGGGCTTTCTGGACAGTTATCCGGACGGAGTCCTGCTGCTGAAGTCTTCATTCGGCAGGCTTGTATATGGCTATTCGGAAAAAAGGGTGGCTTATTTCAAGCCGGGTAACATATCCCTGGTATTGAGCAATGGCGGCAAGGATGAGGTCCTGATGACCAAGGAACTGAAAGCCCAGGATATGCTGGATCTGAAGGTGGGTGTGGCGTCGGGAAGTCAGTCTTCCGGAGGCGCCGTATCCTGTGGAGGAATCTCTGTGGCGGTGGATACGACGCGTAATTGGTTGAACGGGGCATACGTGATAGGAGGTGACAACAGCGGCGGCTCCGGTTTCAATGACGCAATGACAGTTGCCGAGGCCTTGAAGTCGATTGGCAGTGAGGATGTCTGGGTGAGTGGATATGTGGTCGGAGGAGACCTTTCGTCTGCTTCTGCCTCTTTTGAAAAGCCGTTCTCATCAAGGACGAACCTTGTTCTCGGACCGAGGTCTTCGACGACGGACAGGACGTCGTGTCTGTCTGTACAGTTGCCGTCAGGTGACCTTCGCGATGCTTTGAATCTTGTCGATAATCCGGGTATGCTTGGTAGAAAGGTATGCCTTCGAGGTGATATTGTAGAAGCTTATTACGGGATGCCGGGAATCAAGAACATAACGGAATTCGAGGTGCTATGAGAAGGGTGTCGATGTGTTGCATGGCGCTTCTGGCAATGTGCGGATGTGCTCGTGATCTGTGTGGGCCGGAGACCTGTGACGGGGTGCAGGAGGTCGTTTTTGATGTCCGTGTCCAGGATGGGACACGAAGCAGCATATCGCCAGATGAATATGCTTTGGACGATCTCAGCCTTGTGGTATATTGCGGAGGCTCATTGTGGGATATGAGATATTTTGATGAGGTCTCCGACGTGTCCCTTGTCCTTGACGCCGGCCGGACTTATGATGTGTATGCGCTTGCCAATGTCGGAGAAATTGCCCCGGCCCAAAGGGAGAGTGACTTCCTGTCGGATTTCTGTATAACGATCGGTGGCGTCGAAGATCTGGACGGTTGTCTCCCGATGGCTTCGAAATGTATTCCTGTCACGGTTGCAGCCGGCATGCCGTCTGTCCGTATAGAACTCGTAAGGCTGGCCTCAAAGATGCGGTTCGCTGTAGATGATGAAGCCTTGAAAGGGCTTCGTGTCGAGTCTGTCAGACTGCGTCAATGTTCTCTTAAAGTCTTTCCTTTCAATGATTTCGGTGGTTTGGGCAGTAAGGCTGGTTCCGCATCCGAAACTGCTGACGGAGATTATGCTTCGGCTGATGATCTCGAGGTCTTGAATGATGGCGGAACAGTATGCTTCTATACTCTGGAAAACTGCCAGGGAATTCTTCTTCCAGGTAATCAGGATCCGTGGATGAAGGTGCCTGAATCATTGGGAAATGCTGCCGGGCTGGCGACATACATTGAAGTCGGATGCAGTTTTGACGATACCGCTTCATATGAGGGGACGGTCTTGTACAGATTTTATCTTGGAAGGGATGACTGCAGCGATTTCAATGTGCTCAGGAACAGTGACGTGTCGGTCACCTTGTGCCTTACTGAGGATGGAATAGACAGGGTGTCATGGAAGGTGGAGGCTGATGTCGAATTGCCTGATGTGTCTCTTGAATATACCTGTCACTCAGCTGAATACGTTTTTCAGTATTCGTGTCTGGAATTTCCATCTGCATCAACGGAGCATCCGGTGATACTTGAGGTCTGCGGGAATAGCGTGCCGGTTACCGGTGAAAGACAGGAGGAGCTGTTCAATGTAAAAGACTCTGAAGGCAAATCAATAGGATTCTTCGCGATAGTGCCTCAGGCTCCAGGTAAGGTGTTCTTTAATTCCTGGAATGATGATGAGCCGTTGGAAATTACATTGAAGTGCGGATCTGTGTCTGAAACCATGACTTATGCTCCGGAGGGAATCAGGCTTGTATTGTATGAAGAAGGAGGGGCGGAAGAGAGTGTGGTACGAGTGTGCGAATCCGGTCTTGTGCCGGTAGATGCCTATGTGTATCTGGCTGACGAAGAAGACGGCAGTATTCTGGATCTTGAAGGATTCCTGATGCCCGAGGAGTATGCTGAATATGTTGGAGAAGATCCTGACTATCAGATCCGTGAAGCGTCAGTATGTCTGGATGATATGTATGAAAAGCATGTCGGGAGATCCTATGTCTCTTCATCGCTTGATGTCTGCGGTCTGGATGATGGGGAAGATTATATTCAGGGATTCAGATTCTGGGGTCTTGATGCCGGAGGTACGATTCCGATGAATGTTCCCCTGTCGCTTTATGATGACAATATTTTCTGTCTGCCGGAAAGCGATGAGGTGGATCTTATCGTTCTTCCTGCTTTCCGGTTTCAGGGCTATCTCGGAGAGTATGTCAATTATCAGATGGCTCCGGGAAATATGGCTGCGGAAGAACTGATGGTGGGGCTTGAAGGGACTGTGGCGTATGGGAGTGCCGTCTCTGCAGAACTACGGCGTGTGGCACTTGGTGATCCGGATGTTATGCCGGATCAGACTTTGTGGGACAGCGGTGAGGATTGTGATGCCTCTGTCTCCATGGCTTCAGAGTCAATCTGTATCAGCTTTTCTGATCCGGATCCTGTCGGTAGTGAGGCTCTTGCTTGTGGCGCCATGATGGTGAAAGCCTCTGTCAGGAATCCTGTAAGCGGCAGGCTGATAGAGGGATTCTATACCTTCGATCTGGTGCTGTACCTCAGTGTCGGATTACAGGTAGACTTGTCTGGCTATGAACTGGATTATTCCTTTGTCCCGTTTACCGAGTGGACATTGCCGGAATATTCCGATTTCTGGAATGCCGCCATCGGAGGAATGCTTTATGTCAGTGCCAGGGATTACTATGGAGGTGGCTTCACGGAAAGAAGAGTGCAGGTGAGTGTGACTGGCTCTGACGATGAGTATCCGTTGAATTATATTCTTCCTCAGAGTTTCTCAGACTATGACCAGGATTCTGTTTTTGATGAGATCGTGTCATGCCTGCTGCCGCTGAAGAATACAGTCATGGATTTCAGCTTTTATTCATCTTCCGACCGGACTGTGAAGGCGCTTGAGATTACAAGAAACAATGCCTCGGCTTATCCGATGTATGAGGATTATGCCGACGGGGCTAAAGGGTACTATCATGTTGTCAGACAATGTGATGTGAAAAATTTAACTGAGGAATACGGCCTGGAAAATCATCTGGTCGAAGTCGCATATGGTTCATTTGAAGCATATTAGAAATGCGTTTAAGTTTGTATTTGTTGTGAGGCCGGCATGTCGTGAGATCTGCCGGCCAATTTTTTCTTTGATATTTGCGCGAAAATACTTAACTTTGAAAGTTTTTGCATAAATTTTAAACAGAACTGATGAAAAGATTTTTTAAATTATTTCTGACAATCATTTTGTCAGCCGTCGGAGGATCTCTGCTTTATGCGCAGACTTCCGTAAAAGTCAGCGGTGTCGTGACTTCCGCTGATGACGGTCTGCCGATGATCGGAGTGGCCGTGATGGCCGGTCCCGGCACCGGTGTCGTTACCTCTCTCGATGGTGACTATCAGATCGAGGTGGCTCCCGGCACTGAACTTACGTTTTCAAGCATCGGTTTCATGGACGAGAAGGTAATTGTCCCTTCTGTGGAGTCTTTCACCCACAATGTGGTGATGCAGTCCGAGAGCATGAACCTTGACGATGCGGTCGTGATTGCATATGGTGTCCGCAAAAAGGGTACCGTCGCTGGTTCCGTCTCGACCGTCAAGTCTGAAAAGCTTGAGAACACACCTACGGCAGCGTTTGACCAGGCCCTTCAGGGTCAGGTGGCCGGACTTACCGTACTTTCCAGCACAGGTGAGCCGAGCGCTTCCGCAACTATGACTATCCGTGGAACAAATTCAATCAATTCAGGAACAGCCCCTCTCTATATCCTTGATGGCGTGGCAATCTCCGCTTCGGACTTCAATACCATCAATCCGGCGGATATCGAGAGCATGTCCATCCTCAAGGATGCATCTTCGACTTCCATCTATGGAGCCCGTGCTGCAAACGGTGTGATCGTGATCACTACCAAGCGTGGACGCAATATGGAGCGTCCGAACGTGAACTACCGCATGCAGATGGGATGGTCGGCGATGGCTCATGGAAACTGGGACCTGATGAATACAGCCGAGCGTATCCAGTACGAAAAGGAGCTCGGACTTACAGCCGGACAGAATTACGGCTATCTCTCGAAGACAGATGTCAACTGGATGGATGCTGTCTTCAATGATTCGGCAATGCTTCAGAGCCATGAACTTGCCGTTTCTGGCGCAACCGAGACGACGAATTATTATTTTTCGGGCGGTTATTATGATCAGGAGGGTATCGCTCCAGGATCGCAGTTCACACGTTATTCGATGCGTTTCAACTTCGAGCAGCAGATGGCAAAATGGCTGAAGATGGGTACAAACACCATGTTCAACTATCAGGACATCAAGCAGGCCGACGAGGGAGCGTATACGCTTGTGACTCCGATTTCGGCAGCCCGCTTCATGCTTCCGTACTGGAATCCATTCAAGGCTGACGGAAGTCTTGCATCCATCAATGACGGCACATGGACCGGACAAGGCCAGAATCCTCTCGAGTGGCTTGAGAACAATCCTCTTGTCTACAAGAAGTATAAGATGATCTCTACCGTTTTCGCTGACCTGACCCTTTACCGTAACCTTGTCTTCAGGTCGCAGTTCGCGGTGGATTTCTCTCATACTACCGGCTTCAGCCAGTCGTTCCCTGACTACAAGCCTAATCTTGGTGAGGGAAGTGCGGCCAGAAGCTCTGCTGACGGTCTGGGACTTCACCTGACCAACACCCTGACCTATCGCTTTGACGTGGATAATATCCATGACTTCAATTTCCTGCTCGGTCACGAGTGGCAGGACTATCACATGGAGTCTTTCAGTGTCAGCACAGCCGGTCAGACCAATTCAAAGCTTACTGACATTTCTACTGGTACCAGGGCAACTTCATGGACCAGCACTGCGGATTCAGATTATTCACGTGTGTCGTTCTTCGGCCGTGGCGAATACAATTTCGCAGACCGTTACTATGCCGAAGTGTCTGTCCGTACTGACGGATCTTCACGCTTCGGTAAGAACAACCGCTGGGGTGTTTTCGGAGCAGTCGGATTCATGTGGAATCTCCGCAACGAGAATTTCATGGCCGGCACACGCGACTGGCTCACAATGGGTCAGGTGGCATTCAGCTCCGGTACGTCCGGAAACTCGGAAATCCCTAATTACGAGCACCTTGCTCTGATCGGAGGCGGCTCTGATTATGTGGGTGATGCCGGCGTCGCTCCTATCCAGCCAGGTAACGAGGACCTGACATGGGAGAATACATGGACAACCAACCTCGCATTCCATTTCGGCTTCTGGAACAGGGTGAACGTCGATCTCGAACTTTACAACAAGAAGACTACCGACATGCTCATGTCCGTTCCGCTTGCTTATTCGCAGTCAAACGGTTACGGCTATAAGTGGTCGAATGTCGGTGCCATGGTCAACAGGGGTGTCGAGTTCAACCTCAATGCAACCCTCCTGCAGATCAAAGACTTCGTGTGGAATGTGAATGCCAATGTGGGTTACAACCACAACAGACTTACCGAGCTTTACAACGGAGTCGATGAGTATGAGACTTCAAACACAAGTACGAAACTTGTCGTAGGCCACCCTGTCGGTGAGTTCTACATCAACCGTTATGCAGGTGTGAATCCGGCGAACGGAGATGCCCTCTGGTATGACAAGGACGGAAACATCACCAACGAACTCCGCGACGAAGACAAGGTCATGGTCGGCAAGACATATCATGCTCCATGGCAGGGCGGTTTCGGTACCAGCCTTTCATGGAAGGGACTCAGCCTCAGCGCGCAGTTCAGCTGGGTAGGTGACAGATGGATGATCAACAATGACCGTTACTTCGATGAGTCTAACGGACGATTCATGACATACAATCAGTCCAGCAGGCTCCTCAAGCGCTGGAAACAGCCTGGTGACATCACCGATATCCCTCGTCATGGCGAGTATACGGAGTTTGACAGCCGTCTTCTCGAAGATGCTTCATTCCTCCGTCTCAAGAACCTTATGCTCACATACAATCTTCCTGCAAACCTCCTCAAGAAGACAGGTTTCATCAGGGGCATAAGAGTGTATGCCCAGGGACAGAATCTCCTGACATTCACCAACTTCTCCGGCCTTGATCCGGAAGGTGTGGCAAACGTGTATGCGGCACAGTATCCTATGTCACGCCAGTATACCTTCGGACTTGACCTTATGTTCTAAAGAATGACGAAGATGAAGAATATATACATGAAATTCATGAAGATGGCGGCAGTGATTGCCGTTGCCTTCAGCCTGACTTCCTGCCTTGAGAAGCTCCCTGGAGACTTCATTCTCGAGGAGGAGGGAATGAAGACGCTTTCCGATGCGGAGCAGACCCTTACAGGCATTTATACCGCATATATGAGCGGTGCCCTGTACAGCGGCTATCTTACTCTCTGCCCTGACATTCAGGCGGACCTTGTCTATGCGGTGCAGGGAAACACTAATACATACGGAACGCTCTGGCAGTGGGATATCCGTTCCACAAACTCTGAAATCGAGGCCGTGTACGCGGCTCTCTACAGGATTATCGGCCGATGCAATTTCTATCTTGACAAGGTCGACGGACTCCGTGCGAGCCTTACTGATGATGCTGAGATACAGTATCTCGACTATTATACCGGTGAGGTATACTGCGCAAGGGCACTTGCATATTCAGAACTGATCAAGTGCTTCTGCAAGGCTTATGATCCGGCTACAGCCGAGACTGAACTCGGAGTCGTGCTTGCTGATTCATATTCCGGTGAGAAGCCTGCAAAGCGTGCAAGCCTCAAGGAATCATATGAGTTCGTTATCAATGACCTGAAGAAGGCAGAGGAGATGCTTGATGAGGAGAATGACGGCTATGACGCTCCTTATTTCACGAATGCTTCAGCCCATGCCATTCATGCCCGTACTGCCCTGTATATGCAGGATTGGGATGCTGCTGTCGAGCATGCTACGGTTCTTGTCGAGTCAGATGCATTCGCTTTGGCCTCCGCAAGAAGCTATGTGACTGCAGATCAGACATATCTGCAGTATATGTGGACAAACGATGCTTCGTTTGAGGGAATCTGGCGTATCGGTTATACCGCAACTTCCTATGGAGCGGCGCAAGGATCGGTATTCCTTAACTTCACTACCGACTATACCTATTATTATCCGGATTATGTTCCGGCCCAGTGGGTGCTGAATCTTTACAGTTCGGGTGACATGAGGTACAATGCATATTTTGCCAATGCACAGACCGGCTATCCTCACCAGCTTGTATGGCCTCTGCTTATCAAATATTATGGAAACGAGGCGCTTATGCAGAATATGATTTACCATGTGAACATGCCTAAGCCTCTGCGTCTTGCCGAGCAGTATCTCATCCGTGCCGAGGCGTACTGCAGGAAGGGAAATTACTCAGCGGCATCTGCTGACCTTACTGCGCTCAGGGAGGCCCGCTTCTCTACAGGAGGATCGATATCCGTAAATGCAGGTAACTGGCAGGAGACAATCTCTGACGAGCGTGTACGAGAACTTTATATGGAAGGTTTCCGCCTCCATGACCTCAAGCGCTGGGGCAAGGGCTTCGAGCGTACTCCTCAGTCGCAGACCCAGTCAGAGGGCAGTTCGCTGAAGATTGAGGCAGATGATCCTCTCTTCGTATGGCCTATCCCTAACCATGAGATCGTGTCCCCTGGCTCACAGATTCAGCCTAATGAAAGCAACAGATAAAGAATAGATATATGAAGCATATTTTAAGATATATTGCAATTCCTCTCTTCGCGGTACTTTCATCTGCCTGCCAGGAAAGATATGTGACATACGACGATGCGGAATATGTCATGTTCGCGGATACTCTGGCGACATATCCGGTGCAGAAGGATGTCGAGTATTTCAGCATTCCTGTGGTATCGACCGTCGTAAGGGATTATGACCGTACTTTCGGTGTCGAGGTCATCGACAAGGGAAGCAACGCTATTGAGAACCATCATTATCGTCTTCAGTCCAATACAGTGACCATCAAGGCAGGCGAGACACGTGCGGATGTCCTTGTTCATGGATTCTACGATAATATCGATGCTACCGATTCAATCGGCTTCACTCTCCAGCTTGTGATGAACGACAAACTGGAAATGCCTCTCTACGGCAGGCAGGCCAAGGCCGTATTGATGAAAAGCTGTCCGTTTGACATAAACAGCTTCACCGGTTATTGCGTACTCACATCCATGTTCCTTTATGATTACAGCATCACAGGCTCTTATCAGAGGCTGGTGTATACAGAGAAGCATCCGACAGAGGAAAACATGATCATCTGCCGTAACTGGATCAATGACGGCTATGACGTTACCATGAGGTTCAACACTGCTGATCCTATGAAGCCGTTTGTCACTATGGATCCGGATCAGGTTGCCAGTGACGAGGGCTCTTTCTTCGGAACGGCACACGGAGACGACAAGATACTCGTCACCAACAGTGCGCTCTATGATTCTGTGTTCTATCCATGTGGAAGCTACCTATATCTTTGGGTCGAGGTCTATGTGGAGAATCTTGGAGTGCCGGTCGGTACTGTAGGACATTTTTATAATATCATGGAGTGGATCAGTGATGAAGAGGCTGATCGTCTTATGAGAGAAGAAGGTATGTAAACGACTTAAACGAAAGAATTATGAAAATCATGAATACATTCAGAATGTTGGCAGTCCTTATGCTGGGAACTGCATTGGTCATCAGCTCATGCAAAGAGCCGGAACCTCCGGTAAAGATAACCCCGATATTCCCTGAACTGGTACAGGACAGCAATGTCGCTCCAGGCAGCACCTTGACTCTTTCATTCGAGGCGAATGCCGATTGGGAGGTGTCCGTTCCGTCGGAGAATCTTCAGTGGTTCTGGATCAGCGACAACTCATTTAAGGTTGACAAGGTTTCCGGCAAGGTCGCAGCTGGTGAGAAGACCCCTGTGACAGTCCAGATAGGCGTTTCCGAGGCAGAGGAGTTCGATAAGAACCGTTCATGCGATGTGACCCTGACAATGGGTGGAGAATCCAGGGTGATCGCGAAATACATGCGTCCTGCAAAGGCAAGGGCATTGGCGGTATATGCTGCGAAGGTCGAGAACGGCGCATTTGTCATGAACGATGACGGAACATATGTATATGAGACTGCGGAGCTTTCTTCTGCTTCTCTTCTCTGGTCCGAGACTGATACTGATTTCAGGCTTCCGGTAAGGGTGGAGGCAAACTGCGAGTGGTCAATGGAACTTCCGGCATGGCTTGAGGGTAATGTCCCTGAAACAACAGTAGGTATCGTGGACGTGGTTCTCACCGGAGCATCGCTCGATGCCGCGTCAGGAAACATTGTCTTCAAGGATGGAGGCGAGACTTTGAAGCAGTTCGAGGTATCGATCCCTTCATGCCGCGATCTTGCTGTATATGCCGTCCGTCTTGATGATAACGGCGAGTTCATGTTTGCTGATGGAGGCGGTTACCTGTATACTGAAGAACCGGTCCAGAAGGTAAGACTCGTCTGGCCGGGAAGCGATTTCAGACTTCCTGTCAAGGTCGATTCAAAGTGCGACTGGACTCTTGACGGACCGGAGTGGCTCAAGGCTTCGGTTTCTGGTGAGACAGCCGGCCTGCTCGAGTTCAATCTTCAGGGAGTTCCGTCGGAATATCCTCTCGAAGAGACTACAGGCAAGCTTGCCTTCCTTTTCAAGGGTGAGACCATATATGAGCTTGAGGTTACGATACCGGCATCAAAGGAACTGTCGTATTACACTCTCGACATGTCCTTGACAGAACTCTGGTACAGTTATGCAGGAAATGTCAGGATACTTACAGGTTACAGCACTCCTGCAGCTACGGGAACTATCTTCGGACATGCGGATGCAGACATGTATGCAGTCGAGGTGTCGGACGGAAAGATCACCGGAAAGGCTCCGGAATGGCTTGTGATAGAGAAGACTGCATACGATTCATCAAAGGATGCCGATGTGCTTCAGTCAAGAAGTGTCAGCATAACTGTAAGTGAGAATATTTCCGAAGAGGACCGCTATGCATATGTGATATTCGACAGGGGATATGACTGGCCTGCGGCAGAGGAACTCTTCACACCTTCCGGTGATGTCAAGGAAGAGTACAGTGACTATGTCGTTCCGGTAGTCCAGTTCGGCAGGAATATGCCATATATCACAATGGCTTCTTCAGAGGAAGAAATGGCGGCTGCAGGTGCTTCCTTTGCAAAGGTTACAGGATCCAAGGTCAAGCTTCTTCAGAAGTATTTCGGCACTACCGAGCATGTCTATACCTTGACCTATAATAATATTTACGCGCGCGATAAGGCAAACATGTTCTTTGCAGTCCCATATTCTTCGTACAAGGTCTATGACAGTTCGAGACAGGACGTGACTTCCGACAGCAGCTGCTGGATTCGCTTCATGGAGCTTTCCGAGACACTGACATATGGTATGGTGGGAATGTATGCGGGAGAAGATGATGTCGCTCCGACTGCTTCCTCTACAACCGGATATGTTGTGTTCTATGATGCCGCTGACAATGCGCTTGCCATCGTGGAGTCCGTATATGATCCGAAGAAGGCAATCGGAGAGGCGACAGAAGTGGAATTCATCGGAGAATCCGCTCAATATGCGGAGATGGTCGGTGCTACACTTGAAGAAGTGACTGAAGGACCGCTTTTTGACCAGTACTGCGAGTATTATGCTCCTATCTACCACCTTACTTACCGTATGATGGGCATGCCGATGAGGATATCCATTCCGGCTACAGCCGTAATGTATACCCCTAATCCATATGTGAAACGTAACATATTCAGGGTCAATGATCTGAACTATGATGAAACTGCAGGACGCTTCGATCTTCTTGAGGGTGGTGTCGATATATACATGAGCCTTGAAGAAGGTTCGGCATCGACATATGAAAGAGGAAACATCCTGTTCTATAATTCAGACAATACTGTAGTCCTTGCGCTTGTATGTACATTGGACCTGTCAGAGTAATCAGAAAGTAAATACAAGATATGAAATATTTAAAGCGATATATATTATTGAGCATTGCACTTCTGGCAGCACTCATTGTCTCAGGATGTCAGCAGGAGGAACTTGCTGACTATCGTGAGACCGACTACGGATATGTGCAGTTCAAGCTTTACAAGGCGGCTTCATACCCCGGTACAAGGGCAGCACAGCTCGAATATCTCAGGGATGTGGCCAAAGTGAAGGTGACATTGAGATTTGAAGATAATCTCATCTCCCAGACGCTGGTTATGAATGCGTCCAATGATGAGGCTGCCGAGTTCGGCCTCAGGAGCGATAAGCTGAAGCTCCTTGCAGGAGAATATCAGGTGCTGACATTCTCTCTGTATGACAAGGAGGACCAGCCTGTATATGACGGTACACCGACAGGTGACCTTTCAGCCTTTACAGTGCAGGCCGGCGGCCTGTGTGTCCATGACCTTCTTGCTGATGTGGTCGAGCGCGGAAAAGTCAGGTTCAGCATTGTCAAGGATATGTCTGACTTTACCGGTCAGCCATCTACAAGAGCTGCTACCAGGCAGTATACATTCGATGAGATCAGGTTCATGTCGGTATCTGTGAAGACAGGAAACACCACGACCTCATTTGAAATGCTTCCGGCTAAGTTCGACATCCACTTCGAGGACAATGATGATCCAACAGACGGCTATCAGACCTCGTCAAGCGTATGTGATACCTTGCTTTCTTTGAGGGCTGGTGAGTATCAGATCGTATCATACAGCGTTTATGACAGCGGCAGGAAACTTCTTGAGGCATCGTCAGATATAAGGAAAGATGCAGTGTTTACTGTGGAAGACAATGTCACCACAGAGGCTGATGTGCCTGTCAGACTTCATGAAAGCGACGAATATATAAAGGATTATTATGCCCTTTACGAAATCTGGAAGTCGCTTAACGGACAGGACTGGTATTATGTGGGTGAGGATCATCCTCGCGGATGCAACTGGGACTTCAACAAGGATCCCGACCTCTGGGGAAATCAGCCGGGCGTCTCTCTCCATTCAAACGGACGAGTGGCGTTGGTCAACCTCAGCGAATTCGGATTCCATGGCCACATGTCGCCTGCTCTTGGACAGCTCACCCAGCTTGTCGAGCTGTATCTTGGAAATCACAATGACGGCAATCTCATAGGATATGACCCTACCGTTCCGAAGGGCGCCGGTACCGCAAAGCGCATGGAAAGGCATTCGGAGTATCTTAAGACAGTCCATGTGCCTACCCAGGTGTCTGAACCGATAGCAAGGGCACTTGCGGAGAACGGCATCTCGATACCGGAGATGTCGATGTATGAGGCAATGGGTGAGGACGAGATCATTGAGAAGGGAACAGGAAAGATGAGGATACGTCCTATGGATATGATCTCAGGCAAGATCAACAACGGACTCAAGAGCCTTCCTAAAGAGATCGGCAACCTTACGAAGCTTGAGCAGCTGTTCATTGCAAACGGTGAGCTGGAAACTCTTCCTGATGAGGTCGCCAACCTCATTTCATGTACAGATGTGGAGATCTACAACTGTCCGAAGATGAAGGAGTTCCCTATGGCTATAACCAGAATGCCGAATCTTGCGCTTGTCAATCTGGCGAACAACAGGCAGTGGAGCGCAGAAGAACTGCTGAAAGGATTCAAGGGTCTGGCTAACGGCCCATCACGTGAGAAACTTCAGATCATTTACCTCAACGAGAATAATCTCGAGGTGGTTCCTCGCGAGATAAAGAACATGAAGAAACTCGGCATGATCGATTTCTCTTCTAACAGGATCCATACGATCGAAGAGGCATGGGGCAATGACATCAAGCCGGTGCAGATATATTTCGACAACAATATGCTCTCTGAATTCCCTGTGGATGAAAACGGAGTGTTCTGCTATATGGAAGATGCCGAGACGTTCTCTGTAAGGAACAACAGGTTCACACAGTTCCCGAACATCTTCGATGCAGAGTCGATGTATGCGATCGTGTCGATAGACTTCTCATACAACCATATCAGTTCGTTCCCGGAAGATTTCAGGGGAGTATATGTCCAGACGCTTACCATAACGAACAATCCGGAGTTCACCAAGTATCCGGTGGAGCTTGCAAAGTCAAACTCCAAGATCATGAACATCAATTTCAGGGGCTGTAACATAAATGAAGTGCCGGAAGGCTCGTTTGATTATGAAAATGCGATACAGCTTCAGTCTTTTGATTTCTCTTACAATGATCTGAAGAAGCTTCCTTGGGAAATGCATGCCGGAAACATGCCTTATCTGTATGGTGTCGAGCTTTCATACAACCAGTTCTCCGAGTTCCCTTGGGGACCTCTTGACAGCCAGTATCTTACGGTATTTGCTATCAGAGGACAGCGTGACGAGAACGGAGAGAGATGTCTTTCGGATTGGCCGGAGGGAATCTATCAGCACCGTGGACTTCGCGGTTTCTATATCGGTTCCAACAACCTTGGAAAGATTGAGGATACCATTTCCACCATCTGCTATTATCTTGACATCAGTGATAATCCTGAAATCGTTTTCGATGCATCTGATGTATGCTATGCGATACAGCAGGGCGCGTATATCCTGATCTATGACAAGACACAGGACATCAGAAACTGTGACATTCTTTTTTAATTAGGAGGAGACTTATATGGATATGAAAAGAATCATAACAGCTGCCATGATCATTGCAACGGCAGCATCATGTGTGCCGACTCCTGAAATAGAGTTCGGCATCGATACCGACAAGATAGAAATAGGACCGGCTGGCGGTCAGAGACAGATAAGCGTGAGCTCGTCCGGAAACTGGGTTGCCATGACTGAGTCACCATGGATTACCGTGTCTCCTGCCAATGGAAGGGGATCGGTAGAGTGCTCGATACTCATTGATTCCGCACTTGTTGCCGAGTCTCGTACAGGCACTGTGAGAATACATAATCTTGAAACAGACGAAAACAAGGACTTCTCTATAACCCAGACTGGTTTTGAGTATCAGATCGTACCGGAAAAGTCTCAGGTCAATGTAGAAGATTTTGCAGCTTACGAGTCCAGATATTTTGAAGTCAAGGTAAAGACCAACGTTGATTTTGATGTCATTCTTCCGGACGGAGCTGAGAAATGGCTCTCATATAAGAAGTCAGATCTTGACCTCGATCGAGGAACACGCCCGAGACATACAAAAGTGCGCTTTGACTGGAAAGTCAATTCGCGTGATGCAGAGCGAGTAGCGGATATAGAGTTCCTTCCAAAGGAAGATGTGACATTGTCCAGGAATGAAGGCATAAAGGTCATCCAGAAGGCAGCCTTGCCTATCCCTGCCGATACACCGGCAGGTGACTCCCTCGCTCTTCTTGCGGTGAGCCGTGGACTCAACTGTTATCTGGAATGGGATACCGCAGAAAGAATGGAACATTGGAACAATGTGAGAGTATGGAAAGATGGCCCGAACAAGGGACGAGTAAGGTATGTGCAGTTCTTCATGTTCTATACACAGGAGGAGATTCCATATGAGATCCAGTATCTTACTGCGGCAGAGGAGATTGCGATCTATTCGAACGCCAACCACTTCCTCCGCAGCCTTGATACAGGTGAGCATATCACCAAGCTCACGAACCTCAAGAGGCTTACCATCGGTGCATATGGCCTTACAAGCCTCCATCCGGACTTCAAGAACCTCAGGAACCTGGAGTACCTGGATCTGAGCTCGAACTGCTTCCAGACGCTTCCTGATGTGATTACAGAGGAGAACTTCCCGAATCTTCACTCTCTGGTCATGAATGCCAACCAGCGTCATACCATCTACGACCTCAGCAACGACATCAGAGAGAATGTCGGAGGACTCATCGATGAACCGAAGTTCCCGGAAAGGATCCTCAGGTGGAACAAGCTTGATACTATCAGACTCTCTGTCAACTATCTTCAGGGCGAACTTCCTTCGATGTCCGGTCATGAGAAATGGACAAAGGAAGAGGTCGAGGCGTGCGATACCCTTCCGGATATTCTCATAGGACTTCCGAAGGTGCTTCCGGATACGGATTTCTTCGCCATCAACTTCAACCGTCTTACAGGTGAGCTTCCTGACTGGCTTCTCTACCATCCGAAACTTGACCTGTGGTATCCTTACTCGCTTGTGTTCTCGCAGGAGGGAAAGACCAGAGACGGCCAGCAGGCCGGATTCAACAATGAGCCTGTCAGCCTTGACTACTACTATCACCACTACAAGAACAAGAAGTATAACCCGAATAACATTTCAGAATAATGAATATAAGAAAAACGATATGTTTCATGGCGTCGGCTCTGGTAATGGGCCTGACTGCCTGCTCGGTGGACGGGCCTGTGACTGGTCCTGATGCCGGAGACAAGACTCCTCAGATCTCTGAGGATGTCGTTCAGGGCGAACTTCTCGTGCGTTTTGATGCGCGTGTGAGTGATATCCTGGACAAGGCCGGACTTACAAGAAGCGGAGCATCGTCGCCAAGGACCCGTTCAGGAGTCCTCAGCGTGGACGAGATCCTGGAGCTTGTGGACGGTTATGAGATAGAGAGGGTATTCCCTGTGGATGTCCGTACTGAAGACAAGGCACGCAAGGAAGGTCTCCATCTCTGGTACATAGTCCGTTTCAGCGATGAGCATCCGGTTGAGCAGGTTGCTGCAAACCTGTCAAAGCTTGGCGAGGTGAGCAGGGTAGAGTACAACCGTACCCTCAAGAGAGCTACCGAAAAGAAGGCTGTCCCTCTTACTGTCGAGAAGCTTCGCGAGCTTGCTCCGCAGTCGACAGCCGCTTTCAATGACCCTCTTCTCGGCGATCAGTGGCATCTGGTGAACAATGGCGATCTTCGCCCTACCAAGTTCATCAAAGGTGCTGATGTCAATGTCGAGAAGGCTTGGGAACTCAGCACGGGCGACCCTTCAATAATTGTTGCCGTCCTTGATGAAGGCGTAGATGTGACCCATCCTGACCTTAAGGCCAGCATGTGGGTAAATGAGGATGAGATATGGAAATCTCATGAGGATAATGACGGTAACGGCTATGCCGGTGACGTGCATGGCTACAACTTCGTGGGTAAGTCAGGAGTCATAACAGTCAGCAACAAATATGATTCCGGTCACGGAAGCCATGTTGCCGGAGTCATTGCCGCAACGAACAACAACGGATTGGGAATCAGCTCTATCGCCGGTGGAAATGCTTCTCAGCCGGGTGTGAAGATCATGTCATGTCAGATATTCTCCGGAATGTATGCCGGTACGGTCCTCGAAGAGGTTAGGGCGATCAAATATGCGGCTGACAACGGCGCTGTGATCCTTCAGTGCAGCTGGGGATATATTTCAGGTGCAGCCAATCCATATGAATGGACCCCGCAGTATTCTACAGACGAGGAGTGGGAGATGTATAATGTACTTGAAAGAAAGGCTCTGGATTACTTCGTCCATAACGCAGGATCTCCTGACGGTGTCATCGAAGGCGGACTTGCCATCTTTGCAGGTGGAAATGAAGCGGCACCGGCGGCAAGCTACCCTGCGGCATACCCTGACTTCGTGTCAGTAGCGGCAACTGCAGGCGACTTCACTCCGGCGGTTTATACCAACTACGGACCTGGAACCACCATTTCGGCTCCGGGCGGAGATCAGGACTATTATTGGGATTATGTGGATGACGAACATATGATCGGAGAGATCGGATGCATACTTTCGACTCTTCCGTTCCATGTGAGTGAGAGCGGATACGGTTATATGGAGGGAACCTCGATGGCCTGTCCTCATGTGTCCGGTGTGGCTGCACTTGGACTTTCATATGCCGCCAAGCTGAAAAGACATTTCAAGGCTGACGAGTTCAAGGCTCTTCTTTATGAGACATCGACTCCGATTGACCAGTATATGAGCGGTAAGAAACAGTATAAGAAGTATGTTATCGACCTGTTTGAGTCTGCTCCTCTGATGTCTTACAGCCTCAACGGCTATAAGGGCGGCATGGGACATGGACAGATCAATGCATATGCCCTTCTTAAGGCGATTGAGGGTGCCGGAGTCGAGATGACTTTCCCTAACCTCTATGTCGCAGAGGGTGGACAGACTACTGCCCTTCCGTCTATGTATATGGACGGAAATACCTTTACAGTGACTGTTTCGGATACAAGTATCGCTACTGCGGAGATCGTTGACGGCAAGATGGTCGTGAAGGGTCTCAAGGAAGGCCAGACAGAGGCCTCCGTTACAGGCAGCAGGACTGACAGGTTTGTCATAACGGTACGTGAATCTGCAAAGGGTAACGGCTGGCTGTAGGATGACGATCAGAAGCCTCATATCCGTTTTGTGTCTTTCCCTGGCCTCTGTGGCCGTTTCTGCGCAGATCCGTATTCTGCCAAGGGAAAAGGTCGAAAGCGTCTCTGAGCCGCGTCTTTCGCGTGATTCGGCCGCATTTGACTTTGATTCGAGACATCTGGATGCGGGGACGATGAATGAGGACGATACCCCCAGGACCTTTACATACAGGTTCAGGAATGCAGGTGACGATGCCATCCGTATAAAAAGACTTGTGTCCACATGCTCCTGCGCTTCGGCTTCGGCGAGCAGGATGGAGATCCCTTCAGGGGAGTCGGCCGAGATAAGGGTCCGTTACAACCCGAAGGGACATCCGGGACGTTTCGAGAGAAAGGTCTTTGTATATACAGAAGACAGTCAGGATCCGGCAGCGGTTCTCCGGCTTTCCGTGCATGTGGAAAGCGGTGCCGATCTCTCGGGAGAATGGCCTGTGCAGATGGGGACAATAAGACTCAGGAGGTCTGAAGTGACTTTCCATGGCGGAGACCGGGCTGTAGAGAAGATGAGGTTCATCAATATCGGAGAAAAGCCTCTTCAGCTGCAATGTGAGGATGCCTTCCTTCCTGCCTGCCTCTCTTTCAGGACAGAACCGGAGATAGTGCAGAAAGGGGAGACCGGAGAGATCATCATCTCTTACGACCCTTCAAAAGGGGATGGACGCGAGGTGATGAAGGTCATCCTGAAAGGATTGGGAGTACCTCCGAGCAGGTCTTCGATAACTGTCAGACTGTCATCCGTAACGGAATAAGGAAATTTGAAAAAGATAAATGAACGATAATATGAACAGAATCAAAAGATTAATGGCTGCTCTTGCCGCATGTGTGTTTGTTGCGGTGTCATGCGATGTGAATGACCAGACCCAGCCTGAGGAAATATATCTTGATGTCAATGCAAACAACATTTCTGGCCAGTGGGAACTGGTGGAATGGAACGGAACGTCCCTGACATCGGGCACTTATGTATATCTTGACATTGTGCGCAATGACAGGACATATACGATGTACCAGAATATCGACAGCTTCGGCAATGTGCCTCACAAGGTTACAGGCTCATATTTCATCGAGACTGACCCGGAACTGGGAGCGATAATCCGTGGCAACTATGACCATGATTCAGGCGACTGGGCTCACCGTTATATCGTGAAGGACCTTACCTCTGATTCGATGATCTGGGTCGCGAAAGATGATCCGGAATTCATCCAGAAATTCGTCAGAGTCGAGTCTGTTCCGGTAGAATAAGCAGGCCTTGAATACCAATAAATAGCTATTGCTGATTCGGTATGTCAGCAGTAAATTTGCCCACCGAAATTTAAAATTCAAGATTGTGAAAACCAGAATCCTTATATTTCTGTGGGCTTTTCTTATGCCCGCACTTCTCTTTGCAACTGATAGAAAACATACTGAAGCAAGCGTACACGGTCATGTTCTTGACAGGAATACCGGGGAACATGTCCCTTTTCTTGTCGTCTCGCTGAAGGGAACGACGGTAGGTACAACTACCGGTGATACCGGTCATTATTTCCTAGAGCATCTTCCGGAAGGTACATTCGTACTTCAGGTGTCTGGAGTGGGATACAAGACCGTTTCCAAGGAAATAGTCCTGAAGGACGGGGTCTCTCTTGAAGTGAATTTCTTTGTTGAAGAAGATAATGTCCTTCTTGACGGCGTCGTCGTTTCTGCAAACAGGAGCGAGACTACGAGGATGATGGCTCCGACCCTTGTCAATGTGGTCAATATGGATACATACGACAAGGTAAACGCAACCTCTCTGTCGCAGGGACTTGTATTCCAGCCTGGAGTCCGCGTTGAGAACAATTGCCAGAACTGCAGCTACCAGCAGGTACGTATCAATGGTCTTGACGGACCTTATACCCAGATACTTATAGATTCGCGTCCTATATTCAGCGCCCTTGCCGGAGTCTATGGCATCGAGCAGCTTCCAGCAAATATGGTCGATAGGGTAGAGGTCATGAGAGGCGGAGGTTCGGCTCTTTTCGGTTCATCAGCCATTGCCGGAACAATCAATATCATCACAAAGGAACCAGTCCGTAATTCAGCTTCCTTGGCTCATACCATAAGCAGTATCAATGGAGCGGGAGCATTTGACAACAATACTTCTCTCAATGCATCTCTTGTGACTGAAGACAACAAGATGGGAATCGCTGTCTTCGGACAAAACCGTCAGAAGGATGGATATGACCATGACGGGGACGGTTTTACCGAACTCACCGAAATGAGCGGCCAGACACTCGGCATGCGCGGATACATCAAGACAGGCCTTTACAGCAAGGTTACTGCCGAGTACCATCATCTTCAGGAATATCGTCGCGGCGGAGACAATCTCCATCTTCCTCCTCATGAGGCCATGATTGCTGAGCAGGTACGCCACAGCATCAATACCGGATCCCTCAAATATGACTGGTTCTCGCGTGATGAAAAGCATCGTCTGAATGTGTTCGGCTCGGTGCAGCACATCAACCGCGAAAGCTACTACGGAGCCGGAATGGATCCGAATGCATATGGAGAGACTTATGACCTTACATGGGTCCTCGGAAGTCAGTATGTGTATAAGTTTGACAACTGCATATTCATGCCTGCTGACCTTACTGCCGGAATCGAATACAACCATGACCATCTCAAGGACAATATGTGGGGATATGACCGTCTTACCGACCAGATGATCCGTATCGGAAGCGCATATCTGCAGAACGAGTGGAAGAATGCGCGCTGGAGTTTCCTCCTCGGAGGCCGTCTGGACAAGCATAATCTCATCAACGGCATCATCTTCAGCCCTCGCGCCAACCTGCGATACAATCCTACGAAGAATGTGAACCTTCGCGCAAGCTATTCATATGGATTCCGTGCGCCGCAGGCGTTTGATGAGGACCTTCATATCGACAATGTAGGAGGAATCGTATCCATGATACGTCTTGCGGATGATCTGAGGGTCGAGAAGTCACAGAGCGTCAGCCTGTCGGCCGATATGTACCATAGCTGGGGCAGCTGGCAGGGAAATCTGCTCCTCGAGGGATTCTTTACCGATCTTTCTGATGTATTTGCATTGACCGAAATCGGTGTAGAGAACGGTGTGCTGATCAAGGAGAGACGCAATGAGTCGGGAGCCCGTGTATATGGCGGAAACATTGAAGGAAAGCTTGCATACAAGAGCCTGTGGCAGATGCAGGCAGGCGTGACCCTCCAGCGCTCGAACTATAAGGAGGCCCATGCATGGGCTGATGATGTCGAGGCTACCACGCAGATGTTCCGTACTCCGGATTTCTACGGCTATTTCGTGGCATCATACAATCCTTTGAAGCAGTTCATGCTCTCATTGAGCGGTACATATACAGGAAGCATGCTTGTGGAGCATCACGCGGGCTGGATCGAGGCCAACCGTACGGAGACCACCAAGGGTTTCTTTGATATGAACTTCAAGGCTGCATATGATTTCAAGCTTTACAACAACATAAAGCTTCAGCTCAATGCCGGCGTCCAGAACATATTCAATGCCTTCCAGGACGACTTCGATCAGGGACCGGACCGCGATTCAGGCTACATCTACGGCCCTGCAGCCCCTCGCAGCTTCTATCTCGGCGTGAAGCTCAGCTATTAGCCTTCTTCTGTTTACGGCCTCTGCGCCACCAGCGGAACCATCGGGCATATATCGGCCCGAGTATGCCTCCGGCCAATGCCGGAATGATGAATGTGTATGCGATATCCCAGAAATCCATGGCTATCTGTTTTTGTTCATTATAAGGAGTTTTATTGCATCATAGACATCTTTGGCTCCATAGATCATGATGAAGATCATTATGCCGATGCCGAAGATTTCGTCTCTGCTGTTTGCTTCATTCCACCAGACTATGATGACAAGGAACCATAATACGGCCTCGACAAGCTTCAGATACGGCAGCCATCGTGTAGGGGGATTGTATTCCTTGTTCATCCACATTCTGATGAAACGGAAGATGAAAAGGCCGATGAAAATGGTCTGGATGATTATGAATGCTGTTCCTGGTATTGAGTCGGGGCTTGCCTGGAATGTGCCCAGACCGCCGAAACAGCCTCCCAAGGCCAGAAGGATGCCGCTTATAGGATCTTCATACTTGCTTCTCATGCTTGTGTGGATTTTACAGGTGTCTCATCGTCAATCTCTTTCAGGAGTTTCTGGATGTACAGGTTTATGTTCGTGTCGTGTTCGTTAAGTCCGAGTTTCTTTCTGATGGCGCTGCTGGCGTTGTAATAGCTGCGGCTGTTGAGGTAGGCGACAATTTCCTTGCCTCGCAGCCCGATTGCATGCAGGCAGCAGTAGCCGATTTCAAGGTCGGAAAGCCCTTTTTCCTTCAGGTATATCAGGAATCGGGGATGTCCTATGATGAAAGACATGCGGGTTGATTCGATGAAGCTGTTCCGGTCGCTCATCAGCCTCTCAAGCTCATCATAAGCCTTCTCCGAGCAATTGCCCGAGATATGGGCCGTGATGAATCCGTTGAGCACATTGAGTCTGTCTTCCAGAAGCATCTTCATCTCATCATTGAGTACGCCCTCCTCTTTCATTCCGGCGAGCATCTCCTTCTCCTTTTCCAGCTTCTCTATATCCCTCTTCAGCCATTTGTTCCTGATTTCGGTCTTGCGCTTGGCGATTGCGATCTTGTCCACGGCCACCGATGCCACTATGACTGTCAGAATTATGACGGTCAGCATCATGGATCTTGTGTTTCTTTCCTTTTCCATCACCTTCTGCGTGATCTCCTTCTCCAGCATCTCTATATATGCAGCGCTGTCAGCAGCCATGCTGATGTCAGGACGTGGAAGATCCTTTTCCTGCTTTGCGCATCCGGCCAGCACCAATCCCGCCAGCAATATGGTAATCAATCCTCTCATGGTCTTCGTTTTTCTGTCTGCGAAGATATGTAAAACCTGTCTCAAAGCAAAAAATAAAGTTTCATTTGGGTTTTGTGAGTCTAATGTGTTGATCCATAGGGGGTTGTGCGAAGGGTGATGCTTTCGCTTGATTCGTAGCCCTGAATCTAACCCCTTGATAATTAGATATGTTGTTTCCTGACTTGTGAAACCATCAGGTCTTCCGACTTCTATAGGAAAACATTGATTCTTTCATCCTTGTGAATAAGAGGTGTTAAATATAACTTGTTGATCCATGGGATTTTAGAGTGCTATTGGTGGGGGATTTAGCCCACCAATGATATCCTAAAATATTGATTATAAGGGAATTGTGATTTTCAATAGCTCATGCTGATCAGTCATTTGAAGCTGATATCCGTCATGTTGCCTGCCAGGAACTGATCATATGCAGACATGTCTATGAGCCCATGGCCGGAAAGGCAGAAAAGGATGGTTTTCGCATCGCCGCTTTCCTTGCATTTCGCAGCCTCGGTAATAGTGGCTGCGATGGCATGGCATGATTCCGGAGCTGGAATGATACCCTCTGCTTCCGCAAAAAGACAACCCGCCTTGAATGCATCGGTCTGTGTGATGTCTGCAGCTTCAATCATCCCTTCGCTAAGAAGCTGTGATGCGATGACGCCTGCGCCATGATATCTCAAGCCTCCGGCATGAATGTTTGCAGGCATGAAGTCATGTCCTAATGTGAACATCGGCAACAGGGGAGTGTATCCGGCCTCGTCACCGAAATCATATCCGAACTTTCCTTTTGTGAGCTTTGGGCATGATGCCGGCTCGGCTGCGATGAAACGGGTGTCTCTCTTGCCAGACAGGTTGTGCCTCATGAAAGGAAAACACAGCCCGCCGAAGTTGGAGCCGCCTCCGAAACATGCGATGACTGTGTCCGGATATTCTCCAGCCATCTCCATCTGCTTCTCCGCTTCCAGTCCGATGACAGTCTGGTGCAATGTCACATGGCTCATCACAGAACCTAATGCATACTTGCATCCCGGAGTCATCTTTGCCAGCTCTACGGCCTCTGAAATGGCGGTGCCAAGAGAACCCTGATGATTCGGCATCTTGGTGAGGATGTCCTTGCCGGCTCTTGTTGACATAGACGGAGACGGGGTTACAAGTGCTCCGAAAACCTGCATCATGCTGCGGCGGTATGGCTTCTGCTCGTAGCTGATCTTTACCTGATATACCGCGCTTTCCAGACCGAACACCTTCGATGCATATGCCAGAGCAGTTCCCCATTGTCCGGCTCCCGTTTCAGTCGTAATATTCGTCACTCCTTCTTTCTTGCAGTAATAGGCCTGCGCAAGAGCGGAGTTAAGCTTGTGGGAACCGACAGGACTGACACTTTCATTCTTGAAGTAGATATGGGCAGGTGTTCCCAACGCTTCTTCCAGTCCATATGCTCTGACAAGAGGTGTGCTTCTGTAATAGGTGTATTTCTCCCGTACTTCTTCCGGAATATCAATCCACCTGTCAGTAGTGTTCAGTTCCTGTCTGGAACATTCTTCGCTGAATAGTTGTGAAAGATCTTCGACAGTAACAGCCTTTCTTGTCACCGGATTCAGCATCGGCATAGGCTTGTTCTTCATGTCTGCCATGATGTTGTACCACTGGGCAGGAATTTCGTTTTCCTGCAGGAAAAATCTTTTCTGTCTCATAACCCCTGGATTTAAATGAAAAAGACCATCCTTGTACCGGACAGTCTTCAATTATAGATAATGATAATTATTCAGAATAAATTACATCATACCGTATGAGCCTGACCGGAAAATCCAATCAGACGCCACCATCGGAGTGAAATGTATGATGTGTTGTTCTTCATTGTCAACAAATATAGCAATACTCCTGCATAATCCAAAGAAATCAATGCAAAAGAGGACGATCCGTTAAGAATCGTCCTCTTTCGCATTATTTATATATATTACTGCTCGTCAACTCCCTGGTCGTCAGAGCCGCCCTGAGGGCCTGCCTGGCCGTTGAATGGGCCCTGTGCACCTGGCTGAGGACCAGCCTGAGCTGCCTTCGCCATATCCTCTGAAGCTGCATGCCATGCTGCCTCGAGCTCTGCGTTGTACTTGTCGATGTCAGCGATGTTCTGTGCCTTCACTGCCTCCTGGAGCTTGTTCTTTGCCTCCTCGATAGCAGCTTTCTTCTCAGCTGGGATCTTGTCGCCGTACTCCTTGAGGTTCTTGTCAGTCTGGAAGCACATTCCGTCAGCGTTGTTGATCTTGTCGATGCGCTCCTTCTCAGCCTTGTCAGCAGCCTCGTTAGCCTTAGCCTCATCCCTCATTCTCTGGATCTCGGCGTCAGAAAGTCCTGATGATGCCTCGATACGGATGTTCTGCTCCTTGCCTGTAGCCTTGTCCTTTGCAGATACGTTGAGGATACCGTTGGCGTCGATGTCGAATGTAACCTCGATCTGAGGAACACCTCTTGGAGCCGGTGCGATACCGTCAAGGATGAAGTTTCCGATGAGCTTGTTGTCCTTTGCCATAGGACGCTCTCCCTGGAGTACGTGTACGTCTACTGCAGGCTGGTTGTCAGCGGCTGTAGAGAACACCTGTGACTTTCTTGTAGGGATTGTGGTGTTGGCCTCGATGAGCTTTGTCATCACGCCTCCGAGAGTCTCGATACCGAGTGAAAGCGGAGTCACGTCGAGGAGAAGCACGTCCTTCACGTCACCTGCGAGCACACCGCCCTGGATAGCTGCACCCATTGCAACGACCTCGTCAGGGTTAACGCTCTTGTTAGGAGCCTTGCCGAAGAACTTCTCGACTACAGCCTGGATAGCAGGGATACGTGTCGAACCACCTACGAGGAGAATCTCGCTGATGTCTGATGCGTTGAGACCTGCGTCCTGGAGGGCCTTGCGGCATGGCTCTACAGTCCTCTGGATGAGGTGGTCTGCAAGCTGCTCGAACTTAGCTCTTGTAAGAGTCTTCACAAGGTGCTTTGGCATACCGTCAACAGGCATGATGTAAGGGAGGTTGATCTCTGTAGAAGTCTGGCTTGAGAGCTCGATCTTTGCCTTCTCGGCAGCTTCCTTGAGTCTCTGGAGGGCCATAGGGTCCTTCTTGAGGTCGATTCCGCCGTTCTCTGATGCGAACTCTGCAGCGAGCCAGTCGATGATCACCTGGTCGAAGTCGTCACCGCCGAGGTGAGTGTCGCCGTTTGTGGAGAGTACTTCGAATACGCCGTCTCCGAGGTCCATGATCGAGATATCGAATGTACCGCCACCAAGGTCATATACAGCGATCTTCATATCCTTGTTCTGCTTGTCAAGACCATATGCAAGGGCTGCAGCAGTAGGCTCGTTGATGATACGCTTTACCTCGAGTCCTGCGATCTGGCCTGCCTCCTTTGTAGCCTGACGCTGTGAGTCAGAGAAGTATGCAGGTACTGTGATGACAGCCTCTGTAACCTCCTGCCCGAGATACTCCTCTGCAGTCTTCTTCATCTTCTGGAGAATCATTGCAGAGATCTCCTGTGGTGAGTAGAGGCGGCCGTCGATGTCGACACGTGGTGTGTCATTGTCGCCCTTCACTACCTTATATGGAACGCGTGCGATGTCGCCGCTTACCTGGCTGTATTTCTCTCCCATGAATCTCTTGATGGAGAAGATGGTCTTGTGAGGGTTGGTGATAGCCTGACGCTTTGCAGGGTTACCGATCTTCCTCTCGCCTCCGTCAGTGAAAGCCACTACTGAAGGAGTTGTTCTCTGTCCCTCGTTGTTGATGATGACTGCAGGCTCGTTGCCTTCCATCACTGCCACGCATGAGTTGGTGGTTCCAAGGTCAATTCCAATGATTTTTCCCATAATTCCTATAATTTTTAAATTTATTCTTCTGTTTAAAGATTCTTCGCTCCGCTCAGAATGACATCTGGTGGGCTGTGAATCTGTCATCCTGAACGGAGTGAAGGATCTTCATCCGGCCGTCCCTGATGACGACCGGGATAATATCGAAACTTGTGCCAATGGCCGCATGAATTAAATGTATGTCAAAATGTCAGTTTTTTCGTGACATTCCATCCGGGATAATGACATATTTACTATTTTTGTGTCCGTTGTTGTCATCCTTAGGCGTGCAGTGCCCCACTGTCATCCTGAGGAGCGCAGTGCCCCACTGTCATCCTGAGGAGCGCAGCGACGTGAGGATCTATAAAAATATTATGATATATCGTCAATTATCAGCCGGGGAATTCAATGACCTCGCATCAAGAATACTTTATGAAGACAATCATCTTCTTGTGGTGAACAAGAAGGTGGGGGAGATCGTCCAGGGCGACAAGACTTCCGATGAGCCTCTGACCGAGACATACAAGGCATTCATCGCGCAGCGTGATGCCAAGCCGGGACAGGTCTTCATGGGCCTTCCTCACCGTCTGGACCGTCCTGTCAGCGGAATAGTGGTTCTGGCCAAAACATCCAAGGCCCTGGAACGCCTGAATGCCATGTTACGTGACTCTGATGTGCATAAGTTCTATTGGGCGCTTGTGTGCGCGGAGCCGAAGCCGGCGGAAGGCCGCCTGGAAGATATGATGTGGCGTAACGAGAAGCAGAACAAGTCATATATATGCCGTCCCGGCTCGGCCCGTAAGGACGCGAAGCTTGCAAAACTTAATTACAGACAGATCGACAGGACGGACCGCTACTGGCTTGTGGAGGTCGAACTCCTGACCGGCCGTCACCATCAGATCCGCTGCCAGTTATCGAACCTTGGCTGTCCGATCAAGGGAGACCTTAAATATGGCGCTCCGCGCTCAAATCCTGACGGAGGCATCTCGCTTCATGCCCGCCGGATAACATTTGTCCATCCAGTAAAGAAGGAAGAGATGACCATTGAGGCCCCTGTTCCTTCAAGCTGGAAAGGCATCTCAATCAGATAAATCATGAAACGGATTCTTTATCTCGTCATGGCGGCTGTCATTACGGCATGTTCGTCTGACCCTTATATTATTGTCCAGGTGGCTGATGCCCAGCTGGGATTTACCGCTGCAGATGTAAGTCAGAAGGAGGGAACGGAGTATGTAAATGACCTTACTTATGAGTCGGAATGTCTGAAGAAGGCGGTGGAAATGATAAATGACATCAGGCCTGATGCTGTAGTATTTACCGGCGATCAGGTCAATCATGCTGCTGACAAGGAGCAATGGACTGCTTTTGCCGAGATCATTTCAGGTATAGACAAGTCGGTCAATGTATTCCATCTGCCGGGAAATCATGATGTGGTCATAAGCGAGGGGAATGTCGATTCTACGCCATTCACAAGCCGTTACGGGGAAGACCGGTTCGTCTTTGCGGAAAGGGGAGTGAGGCTTGTCGGCATCAATTCCAACCTTATAAAATACAATGATCCGCGAGAGGCTGAACAGAAGGAATGGCTGTCAGAGGTTCTCCTGAAGGAATATGAAGTATCCATTGTGTTTGCGCATCATCCGTTCTTCATGTCTTCGATCGATGAGGAAGACGGATATTTCCAGATCCAGAAAGACAAGAGGTAGGCGTATTTCGACCTGTTCGGGGATAAGGGAGTAGATGCTGTTTATGCCGGACACAGGCACAACAATGCGGAAGGTGCATACGGAACCATGCCGGTAAGGACCACTACTTCGGTAGCCTTTCAGATAGGTGATGCCAGGCCGTCTATACGTGTGATTACTGTATCAGATGGAGCAATCCAGGATGAATTAAGGCCGATCTGATTTGAATTCTGCCTGAAATTTGCAATATTTGCAGATAATTATGCGGGTATAGCTCAGTGGTAGAGCATCGGCTTCCCAAGCCGAGGGCCGCGGGTTCGACCCCCGTTACCCGCTCAAAAAAAGGGACTTCCGGCCGGAAGTCCCTTTCTGTCTAGAATATGCTGTTCAGAACATATGCAAGCCTGTAGCCGGCCAGCAGAAGCTGTTCTTCGAGCAGAGGTGAGAAATCATACACGAACTGATATGAAAGTACCGGTATTATCTCGCCGCTTCTTTCCACATAATCATATACTTCTGCGGCTCCCTCGACTGTCTGGGCGAACCATTCCTCATATGTTCCGCGCATTACGCTCTTCCTGTATTTCCTGTCGGTACGGTCAAGCTGGTCACACCATTCGCTGTAGCTCCATTTGCGTGCCGATTCGATGATCTTGCTGTCCCATACCGAATGGAGGTTGGTCTCTTCCCTGAACCACATGACCTTTACCTGATTGCCTCCGCGGTCTGAAAGCCTTCCTGCGTGCATAGGGCAATGGAGGTCACCTACCATATGGACGATCATCTTGAGATAGTCCACCCTCATGCTGTCGGTGAGATTGTCGTAATTGACGGTCATCTCTTCCGTAAGCTTGTTGAGCGCAGTTACAACGTCTCCGTTTTCGTTCTTGGTCATTGTCTCATAGGTGAACCCCTTGTCCACATTCGCGTAATGCCATGTCTTGGTCTTGTTGTAGCCGTTCTCCCAGTACGGTGAATTCTGGATGTTGTCCATCCATGAGGAATAATAGACTATTGACTTGCCGTCGAGTAGCTTGCTTATCTCCTTCTTTGCCTTCCTTGTAAGGTTCTGTTCTGCGATTGCTGCCACGATGTCATGGCCCTTTGCGCCCCATCCGTAAGATGGTATGCTGTTTATCAGCAATATGGCGCTTAAAATGGTGATCAGTGCTCTTTTCATGGGTGTAATTTTATTCAAAGATAGAAAAAAGGGACAAATCGTGAAAAAATATCTGATCATTAATTGATTGATGATTTGTAAGTCCTTAAGGTGTTTTTGCGAATAGATTGAAAGTCCATTTGATTTCATTGTGAAAAATTAAAATTCCATGTATCGAAAGATAACCTATTGTGTTAAAATGTGTTATAAAAATATTTGTTTATCTTTGCGCCCGAAATACAGAATATTGAAAGTAGTGTGGACGGAATTGTCCGTCAATGAAGTAACAAATTTAAACTGATTGATTATTATGGAAATCAACAACATCGGAAACAACGCAGGTATTCTTTGGAATACACTCAACACAAATGGTAAGATGACAGAGACCAAACTTAAGAAGGAGTCAGGTCTTGGCAGCGCAGAGTTCTATACAGCACTTGGCTGGCTCGCACGTGAGGGCAAGCTCAATGTGGTTGTAGAGACTCGTTGCGGCAAGGATTGCGAGTACTATACTCTCAACGCATAATCAAGGTTGATTGCGTAGAAGGAAAGTCAGGGCGGCCATGATCGGCTGCCCTGATTTTTTGTTTCTGTCCCCAAATATATGTAAATTGCGCCATTGATTATGACGCATAGGATTAAAATATCATTGCTTGCGATCGCTCTTGCCCTTGTTTCATGCGGGGAAGAGGATATCATACCTGTTCCAGAGACAGAGCAGCCGCAGGAAGAGAAGTTCGAGATGAGCTCCGTGCCGGATTGTGTGCCGGTCGTTGAGATTGCGGTTGCCGGTGGCGCCGACATTGTCAGCAAGGACGAGTATTTGCGTGTGCAGGTCACAATAAAGGAGAATGATCAGGTTGTCCTTCAGACAGCAGGTAAGGCTAAGGGCAGGGGCAATTATACATGGCATGGATATCCAAAGAAACCGTATAAGATAAAGCTGGATGACAAGCATGAGGTCTGCGGCTTCCCTGAAAACAAGGATTGGGTACTTCTTTCTGACTATTGTGACAAATCCCTGATGAGGACGGCATACATGTGTGACATTTCGGAGGCTCTCGAAGTCGATTATCCTGTCAGATACCGCCATGTCCATCTTTTCCTGAACGGCCTTTACAAGGGCGTCTATCTCCTTACCGATCAGGTCGAAAAGAAGAAGCATCGTGTCGATATAGAAGATGACGGATTCCTTTTCGAGAATGACAATTATGCATGGGAGGAGCCTCTGCGTTTCGTCACCGGAACGAAAAGATACCAGTTCTCATTCAAATATCCTGATCCCGAAGATGGAGAAATCGTCGAAGGTGACGACAATTTCAATTATATAGTCGGCCTCATGAATGCATTCGAGGAGGCCCTGTATGGCCCTGATTTCAAGAACCCGGCTACCGGTTACCGAAGGTATATCGATGTGGAATCTTTCGCGAAATGGTACATTGTGGCCGAACTGACGGCAAATCATGACCCTAATATGTACTATGTGCTCCCTTCGCGTGGAAAAAAGATCCAGAAAGGCCCGCTTTGGGATTCTGAATGGAGCCTCGGCACATCATACAGGGGAGGCCCTACCGATTCATGGGCTACACCTCCGCGCAAGCCGGACCCTCACCAGCACATTTGGAGCAGATGGAAATATTTCGGCCGTCTTTTCCAGGACCCGTATTTCAAGCAGGAAGTCAGAAGAGTATGGGAAGAGTTCAAGCCAAGGATTCCGCTTCTCAAGGAGAAGCTCGAGCTTGTGGCGGAGAGCATCAGCGAGGCCCAGGCTATGAATTTCGCTCAATGGCCTGTCATAGGTACATATCTCGGCGCTTCCATCATCTGCCTTGATTCATGGGAGGCGGAAGTGGAGTATAACGCGGACTTCTTCGATGAAAGGGTGAAGTGGATGGACGAGTTCCTGAACTCCGCCTTATAATTCCTTTATTTCATCCATGACCTTGCCTGCCTTTTCGTATCCGTCGGCAGGTGCATTCCATATCGTGGCTATCACCAGACAGCCTATAAGACCGAATATCACAGCTACCAGGAATACAGAATTCCATCCGAACTTGTCAGCAAGGTATCCGAATCCGATACCGGCTATAGTCGTAGCCGCATATCCGAATATGCCAAGGATGCCGTTTGCTGTCGCACAGGCTCTCTTGGTCGCCTGCTGTGATGCCGCCACGCCCAGAAGTGCCTGGGGACCATATACGAAGAATGCCGACAGGCAGATAAGAAGGGCACTGACAAACCAGTGTGCCGACTGAGGCGTCTTCCAGAACATGAAGAAGCACAATGTGGCTCCTATGGTGCAGAGGAGGCATGTTCTGTGGGCCTTGTTCTGCATGAACCTGTCTGTGAACCATCCTGCCACCAGAGTACCCAGGACTCCTCCTGCCAGCTCGGACATCGCTACTATATTGGCAGAGAGAGCAATCTCAAAGCCCTTGTATTGTGTGAGGAATGAGGTTCCCCATTCAAGTATGGTGAAGCGGATCACATAAATGCAGAAGTTTGACAAGGCCAGGATCCATATGATAGGATTCCTGAAAACGAGACGGCTCAGGAAATGGCTGTAGGCCTTTCCTTCAAGCTGTTTTTCCGGCTCAGAAGCGGCTCCGGCGCCTTTCTTGTCCATCTGTTCCACTTCAGGAAGTCCTACCGATGAAGGTGTGTCCCTGATTGTCATGAAGACTACGATTGCTCCGATGAAGGCGATAGCGGCTGGTATCGCGAAGCAGAGGTTCCATGCCGACATGCCGAATTTCGACAGCAGCCATCCGCAAAGGGCGATCACGATGCCGGCTCCGATGGAATGCGACGCATTCCATATGGACTGTTTTGTCGCAAGCTCAGAAGGCTTGAACCAATGGGCCATAAGACTGGCGCATGGAGGATATCCCATGCCATGGATATATCCGTTTATCACCCATAGCGATCCGATCAGATAGACCAGTCCCATAGTGGCCTTTCCTTCTGCGTCGAGAAGGTTGAACATGCCGTCGAGCTTGGGGCTGAATGCAATGGCGAAATTGATGATGGCAGACAAAATGAGGCCTCCGGCAAGGAGCTTCCTGCGGCTGCATCGATCTGCGATGAAGCCGTTCACGAAACGTGAAAGCCCATATATGATGCCGTTGAGGGTGATGAATATACCCAGCTGAAGCTTTGTGATGCCCAGCTCCTCCTGCATGGCCGGAAGTGCTGCGCTGAAATTCTTGCGGAGGAAATAATAAAGGATATAGGCGATCATCAGGACGATCAGCGTCCTCCACTGCCAGTAGTTGTATTTCTTTCTGATCTGCTGATCCATGGCAAAAAATAGGTTGGTTTATCAACTGCAAAAATAGTCAAATAAACCAACCCGTTCAAACTTTGAATCTCTAATTGTGGTGCTTCATGTCGAGCTTTATCTTCTTCAGCTCCTCGAGAGGCCTTTCCGGCTGCTCTACGTCGGCTGGAACCGGCATTCCCGAGAACTCTCCGAAGTACTGTACGCATGCATCCCTCCACCAGCCTGCGTCGCTCTCCTGTATCTCAAGCTTCGCGCGCACTGCTTCCCATCGTTCGACGTCAACATACGGCTTTGCCTGCTCCCATACTGCCTGATATTCGCGTACCTTCTTTACGCCTCGGTCATATCTGTGGCAGATCTCGTCCCAAAGCGTACGTCCGCTGGACATCCTATGAGTCCATGGGACATGGTGGAACCAGAGCAGAAGCTCTTCCGGACATGTCTCGATCGAGTTGTAGAGGCTTGCCAGAGGTTCATGGTACTGATCCACATTGCCGCTTCCGGCGCGTGTCCTGTCGAATCCAACGCCCTCTGCATCGGCCTTGTGGTAATATTTAGGCAGCCAGTCTGCACGTGCTCCAGGAATGTCGCACCATGGCTCCGGGCCATAATGGTGTGTCCATGCGAAGATATGATGGAAGCCGAGTGGCATCATGTAGTCGACTGCGGCTTCGCGCGAGGTCATCATCATGTCGAGGACCGGCTCAACGAAGTCTGGATCGGATGTGAATGTCTGCTCGAGCCATTCCTGCGCTATCTCCTCCGCTGTCAGTGTCACATCCCATGCCATACGGCCGAATCCGTACCATGACGACTGGGCGAAATGATGTCCGCACCAGTTCTCGTCGCGTCCGATATTAGCTACGCCGGCGATTGCGGTAGTGTTGTAGACGTCAGGATAGAGCTTGCCTGTGGTGATGTCGGCTATCGTCGAGCCCTCGCCCTTGCAGTACGTGTCGCTGTCGAGGCATTCCTTGAAAAGCGGGATCAGATATACGAGGTGGTTCGAGAATCCGAGATACTCCTGGGTGATCTGGAACTCTGCCATCATCTGGGTGTTCGGCATGTGTCCGAAAAGCGGGCTGAATGGCTCGCGTGGCTGGAAATCGACCGGACCGTTCTTGATCTGTATGAGCACATTGTCGCGGAAGTGGCCGTCGAGCGGAGCGAATTCGTCATATGCCTGGCATGCCCTGTCCGAACTCTTTGGAGAGTATACGAATGCCCTCCACATCACGATGCCGTCGAAAGGCTTGAGTGCATCGGCAAGCATGTTTGCTCCGTCTGCATGGGTGCGGCCGAAGTCCTGTGGGCCAGGAAGGCCTTCTGAATTGGCCTTGACAAGGAATCCTCCGAAATCAGGGATGAGGCCATATATTTCAGCTACCTTGTCCGCCCACCATTCCTGTACTTCGGGACGGAGAGGATCCGAGTCAGGGAGTCCGCCAAGCTGGGCAGGAGAGGAGAAGTTTACAGAAAGGTAAACCCTGACTCCGTACGGACGCATGATGTCGGCGATTTCCGCAACTCTTTCAAGATAGTCGCGTCGAAGTATCTCCGGAGTGGCGTTCACGTTGTTCAGGACACTTCCGTTGATGCCCACAGATGCGTTAAGACGTGCATATTCTTTGATGAGCTCTACCGGAACCGGCTCGCCCCAATGCCAGATTGACCATCCTGCATATCCTCTCTCGACTGTGTTGTCAAGGTTGTCCCAATGGTTGAGGATACGCCTTTCATATGACGGCTCTTCACGGATGTCGAGCTCTCCGTCCGCCTTGCCTGTCCTTTCGAGTCTCTGAAGTGCATAGGTTCCGTACATGGCTCCGATATCTGTCTTCGCCATGACCTTCCTTCCGTCCGGCGTGTCCTTGATCATGAATCCGTCATGCTTGAGGTCAAGGGTCGTGTCTACGACGATTTCCGCATTCACGTCAGGTGTCCCGTCGGGAAGCCATATCCTGTTTTCTGCCGGCTTGCTGCAGCCGACAATGGCAACCGCAGCCGCGATTGCCATTGACATGAATTTATTCATCGATTCCGTCTATCGTCTGGATTGTTCCGTCTTCATTATATGTGATTTCGCAGACCTTGAGGCTTCTGAGCCATGACTTGCCGCCAGAAGGTACGCTGTCGTGGTGGAAAAGATACCATTTGCCCTTGAACTCAATGATCGAGTGGTGGGTAGTCCAGCCGACAACAGGGGTCAGGATCACGCCCTTGTATGTGAACGGGCCGTATGGATTGTCTCCGATTGCATAGCAGAGGAGGTGAGAATCTCCTGTTGAGTATGAGAAATAGTACTTTCCATTGTATTTGTGAACCCAGCTGGCCTCGAAGAAACGGTGCGGGTCGCTTGCCTTGAGAGGATTTCCGTCCTCATCCACTACCTGAACAGGTCTAGGCTCTTCTGCCCACTGGAGCATGTCGTCTGTAAGCTTTACGCAGCGGCTAGGGAGAGATGGCTCGTCTCCTTCAGGAAGGTAAGCACTTTCGAGAGCCTTGTTGTCCTTGTAGCGCTGAAGCTGGCCACCCCACAGACCTCCGAAGTACATGTAATATCCGTCATCTTCCTTCAATACGCAGATGTCCATGCTGTAGCTGCCACGGATAGGATCCGGCTGAGGGATGAACGGGCCTTCAGGACGGTCTGCGACAGCTACACCTATACGGAAGATGTCACATTTATCCTTCATAGGGAAATACATATAGTATTTGCCGTCTTTCTCCTGGCAGTCATTGTCCCACATCTGGCGTCCTGCCCAAGGAACATCCTCAAGAGCCAGGACACGTCCATGGTCGATGACCTCGCCATTCATCGGATCGTCGGTCGATAGGACATGGTAGTCCTTCATTACATACTGGTCTCCATTGTCGTTTTCGACATTCTCGCATTCCCAATCATGTGACGGATAAATATAGATCCTGTCATTGAATACGTGAACTGAAGGATCTGCCATATAGTCGGCAGGGAAAAGGTATCTCTTTTTAGTTTTCATGTTATTGTGTTTTTAGTATTCTTTAAGGAAAGGTTTCATTTCGTGGTTTCTGTCGAAGAGAAGAGGGTACTCTGTACGTCCTTCCATCGGCCAGTCGTTCTTCCATGAGTCTCCGTCGGCAACGCCCCATGCAGTCACTCTTGTAATGACATCCCTGTGTTTGCGGAAAAGATCCATGAATGTCTTCATCCTTTCGTTCCATACAGCGGAGACCTCTTCAGACAGAGCTTCAGGATAAGGATTCAGCAGTGCCTGATATTCCTCTGTATCAGCCACATTCGCTCCCGTGTTTACGGTCGGGAGTGCGGACATGTCCCATTCTGTGATCATCACGTTGATGCCTGTGCCGGCATACGCAAGGAGGCTCTCCTCGAATTCCGCAAAGTCAGGATAATCCATTCCCATGTGGCCCTGCATGCCGATAGCATCGATACGCAGGCCTCTGGCCTGGAGATCCCTGATGATCTTTACATATGTGTCGCGTCTTCCCGGTACATTCATGCCGTAGTCGTTGAGGTAGAGCTCCGCGTCAGGGTCCGCCTCATGGGCATACTGGAATGCGAGAGGGATGAACTCCTCGCCGAGAATCTCATAGAACGGGCTCTTCCTGTATGAACCGTCTTCTATGATGGCCTCATTCACTACGTCCCATCCGTGGATCCTGCCCTTGTAACGGCTGACGATAGTGGTGATGTGCTCCTTCATGCGCTCCTTGAGCACTTCAGGGGTCACATAATTGCCGTTTTCGTCATATGGGAACCATTTCGCTAGCTGGGAGTGCCAGATGAGGCAATGTCCGATGATGAACATGCCGTTGTCTTCTCCGAACTTCACGAACTGGTCTGCAAGCGTGAAATCGTATACGCCTTCTTCAGGATGGATCTCCTCGGACTTCATGCAGTTCTCGGCCACGATGCTGTTGAAATGCTTCTTCACGGTCTCGACGCCCTTTGTGTCGATGCCTGTGATCTGCGCCTCGTTCAGGGCGGTTCCGATGTAGAAGTCCTCTGCGAATGTCTCCTTGAGGCTTTTCTCCTGTGGAGCGCCGCATGCGCAGAAAAGGCATGCGGCTATGATGTAAGCTGTCTTCCGCATTATTTCACTTCGTTCTTTGCTCTTTCCTCGATCTCCATATTGATCTTGTCGATCACGTCGTCCTCAAGCTCATACTTCGAGATGATGAACATTGCAAGGAAGAGGAGGACAGCAGGAATCACGCATACGAGCCAGAGGATACCCTGCTCTGCAAGCGCTGTCTGCTGTGAAAGCTCGGCATTGAAGCCTACGATTGAAAGGACGAGTCCTGGAACTACTCCTCCAAGTGCCATTCCGGCCTTGAAGAAGATGCCTGTCAGTGCGTTCACGATACCTGCGATACGTCTTCCCGATGTGTACTCTCCGTATGAAACCACTTCAGGGACAAGCGCCCACATGTAGCCTGTAGCCACGATGATACCGGTGCTCTTTACGAACTGTGCGATGCAGAGGAGCCAGAACTGCTTCAGAGCCTCAACCTGTACGAATACATACATCATCAGCATACCTACCACCGCTGTTCCGAGGAAGAGGTAGAACATTCCCTTCTTTCCGATCTTGCGCTTGATTGCAGGAACCAGAGGCATGAAGATGAATGCAGGGATGGTTCCGAGCCACATGAATGCAGTAGTCATCACAGGTGTGGCGCCTACGTTGTATGTCATGAAGTATGCATCAGCTGCGTTACCGATGCTCATCATCGAGAATGCTGTGATGAAGAAGAATGCAAGCACTCTCAAAGGACGGTTGCGGAGGAACTCCATCCAGAGGTCGCTGACCTTCACGTTCTCCGACTCCTTCGCGTCCATAACGACTCTTTCCTTGCACTGCGAGAAGCAGAAGATGAGGAGCGCGAGACCTGCGAGTCCGAATATTGTCATTGTGATGAACCATGCACCCGCAGCTTCAGGCTTGTCTGTGATCGCCGTGCCGTCAGCGGCTACAGGCGCGAAGATCGCGATCACCATCGGAAGTGACTTCACGATGAGTGCGCCGAGGTTAGCCATGAACATTCTTGTGGATGTGAGTACGGTGATCTCCTCAGTGTCTCTGGTGAGAGAGGAGTTGAGCGCTCCGTATGGCACGTTCACCAATGTGTAGCACATGCTCATTCCCACGTAAGTGATGTATGCATAGATCAATGAACCGCTGAACTGGTTCCAGAAGCAGAGGATTGCAAGACCTACGAGCGGAATACCGCCTAAGATGAGCCATGAACGGTATTTTCCCCATTTAGGATTGCCTTTGTCGACGAACGCTCCTACGATAGGGTCCCATAATACGTCGACGAGACGGACGATGAGGAACATCAGGGCCGCGGATCCCGGACTAAGACCGTATATGTTCGTGTAGAAGAACAGAAGCCAGATGCTGACTGTCTGGTAGATGAGGTTCTGGGCCATGTCTCCCGCACCGAATCCGATCCTCTGGAGCCATGAGAGCTTGTAGAAGCCTTTCGCTTCATTTGCAGTTGTCTGTGCCATAGCTATTGGTTTTAGTTGTTATTTCCGATTTTCTACAAAGTTAGAAAAAATACAGTCCATTGTTCAGCAATGACGTTCCAAACGTTTGTAGTTTTTATTAAATGATGTCAAAAAGACAACAATTGCTGTTGTATTTGTAACATGAACCATCTGTGACGTCACAAAAGGTACATTTTGTTAAAATTTACACGAAATTTATATGTCTTGACATAAAAAATACTTAATTTTATGCGATTTTTACGCGTAAAGCGTGCTAAAGCCAATTATAACCACATTATAAAATTATGAACAGCAACAAAGTAATGAATCTTGCTGCGGATAACATCCGTATCCTTGCAGCTTCCATGGTAGAAAAGGCTAAATCCGGTCACCCAGGCGGTGCGATGGGTGGAGCTGACTTCATCAATGTCCTTTATTCGGAGTATCTCCAGTATGATCCTGCAAACCCGAAGTGGGAAGGCCGTGACCGTTTCTTCCTTGATCCTGGCCACATGGCTCCGATGCTTTATTCTCAGCTTGCTCTTGCAGGCAAGTTCTCTCTCGAGGAGCTCCAGCAGCTCCGTCAGTGGGAGTCTCCAACTCCTGGTCACCCTGAGGTTGACCTCGCACGCGGAATCGAGAATACATCAGGCCCTCTCGGACAGGGACACGTATTTGCAGTAGGTGCAGCTATCGCTGCCAAGTTCCTTGCAGCACGCACAGGCAACCCTACTTTCGCAAAGGAGACAATCTACGCATATATTTCTGACGGTGGCGTTCAGGAGGAGATCTCACAGGGTGCAGGCCGTATCGCAGGTCACCTCGGCCTCGACAACCTCATCATGTTCTATGACTCTAACGACATCCAGCTCTCTACAGAGTGCGCTGACGTCATGACTGAAGATACAGCAATGAAGTACCGTGCATGGGGATGGCATGTCATCACTATCAACGGTAATGACTGCGACGAGATCCGCAAGGCTCTCGACGAGGCAAAGGCAGTAAAGGGCCAGCCAGTCCTCATCATCGGTAAGTGTATCATGGGTAAGGGCGCAAGAAAGGCTGACAACTCTTCATACGAGCGCAACTGCAAGACTCACGGTGCACCTCTCGGTGGCGACGCATTCAAGAATACAGTCGCTAACCTCGGCGGTGATCCTGAGAACCCATTCGTTATCTTCGACGAAGTGAAGGATCTTTATGCAAAGCGTGCAGAGGAACTCAAGGCTATCGCTGCAGAGCGTCATGCAGAAGAAGCTGCTTGGGCTGCAGCAAACCCTGAGAAGGCTGTCGCACAGGCAGAGTGGTTCAGCGGTGCTGCACCAAAGGTTGACTGGTCTCTCGTTCAGCAGAAGGCCGGCGACGCTACAAGAAACGCTTCTGCAGCGGTTCTCAGCCAGCTCGCAAAGCAGGTTCCTAACATGATCTGCGCTTCAGCTGACCTTTCTAACTCTGACAAGACTGACGGCTTCCTCAAGGAGACTACTTCATTCACAAAGGATGACTTCGGCGGAGCATTCTTCCAGGCAGGTGTTGCTGAGCTTACAATGGCTTGCTGCTGCATCGGTATGGCTCTTCACGGCGGTGTGATCGCTGCATGCGGTACATTCTTCGTATTCTCTGACTATATGAAGCCTGCAGTACGTATGGCTGCCCTCATGGAGCTTCCAGTGAAGTTCATCTGGACACATGACGCATTCCGCGTAGGTGAGGACGGTCCTACCCACGAGCCTGTTGAGCAGGAGGCTCAGATCCGTCTCATGGAGAAGCTCAAGAACCACCACGGAAAGAACTCTGTCCTCGTTCTTCGTCCTGCTGACTCTATCGAGACTACACAGTGCTGGAAGATGGCAATGGAGAACGTCGATACTCCTACAGCCCTCATCTTCTCTCGTCAGAACATCGAGCAGCTTCCAGAGGGAACTGACTATACACAGGCAGAGAAGGGTGCTTACATCGTAGCCGGTTCAGACGAGAATCCTGACGTTATCCTCGTAGCTTCCGGTTCTGAGGTTTCTACCCTCGTTGCAGGTGCAGCTCTTCTCCGTGAGGATGGCATGAAGGTGCGTATCGTGAGCGTTCCTTCGGAGGGTCTCTTCCGCAGCCAGCCAAAGGAGTACCAGCAGGAGATCCTTCCTTGCGGTGCAAAGATCTTCGGTCTTACTGCAGGTCTTCCTGTAAACCTTGAAGGTCTTGTAGGCGCGAACGGTAAGGTCTTCGGTCTCGAGAGCTTCGGATTCTCTGCTCCTTACAAGGTGCTTGACGAGAAGCTCGGATTCACTGCTCAGAACGTTTACAACCAGGTGAAGGCTATGTTCTAGCATATGCAACAACTATGAAAAGATTCATAACATTTATAATGGTGGCCGTTGCACATATGTGCGCGGCCATCGCTTTATCTGCCGAGATTCATGGAAATATCCCCGGTCCGAACGGAATGACTGATGTGATTATCCTGACAATTGACGGAAAGGCATACTATCAGGTAGAACACCATGGCGTTCCATTCGTCAGCACTTCGCGTCTGGGAATGCGTACGAACAACGGAGATTTCTCACAGCTCGAGTTTGTCGGCATGGAAACATCCGAGGTCAGCGGCAGCTACAGGCTGAACCGCAGCAAGACTTCGGAAGTGGATTATGAAGCTACGAAGGCCGTATGTACTTTCCGTAATCCTGAAGGAAAGACCATACAGGTCGAATTCAGGGTAGGCCGTCATGATGTGGCATTCCGTTATATCCTTCCTCGTGAGGGAGCCGGCAGTGTCAGGATATTTGAAGAGCTTACTGAGTTCTCGTTCAATGACTCTCCGGAACATGACTTTGTAAAGACATATCTGACTCCTCAGAGTGATGCGATGATCGGCTGGATGCGTACGAAGCCAAGCTATGAGGAGTACTATGGTGTCGGAAAGCCTGTCACCGCTCCGTCTGAATATGGCCATGGATACACATTCCCTTGCCTTTTCCAGCTTGGGGGCGACGGATGGGTGCTTGTGAGCGAAACAGGAGTTGACGGCCGTTTCTGCGGCTCTAGACTGGGCGAGTACTATGAGACATCCGGCAATTCCGAGGGCTGTGTCGGCGCGACATACAGGGTGGAGTATCCGATGCCGGAGGAAAACAACGGAAACGGTACATCGGAGCCTGCAATCGCTCTTCCAGGTGCAACTCCTTGGAGGATAATTACTTTGGGTGAAACCTTGAAGCCGATTGTCGAGACAACCGTTGCATGGGATGTTGTGGAGCCTCTTTACGAGACTGCCAACGACTATAAGTTCGGAAAGGGAACATGGAGCTGGATCGTATGGCAGGACGGAAGCATCCGTATGGAAGACCAGAAGAAGTATGTGGACCTTGCTTCAGCAATGGGCTTCAACTATACTCTCGTGGACAACTGGTGGGACAGGACCATCGGTCATGATGCCATTCCTGAGCTTGTAGACTATGCCCGTGAAAGGAATGTGGAACTTTTCCTGTGGTACAGTTCGAGCGGATGGTGGAATGACATCGAGCAGAGTCCGGTGCATATCATGAGCAACCCTATTCTCCGTAAGAAGGAGATGAAGTGGCTCAGGGACAATGGAATAAAGGGAATCAAGGTGGATTTCTTCGGCGGAGACAAGCAGGAGACCATGGCGCTTTATGAGGCTATCCTCAGCGATGCAGACGATCATGGCCTCATGGTCATTTTCCATGGATGTACATTGCCTCGCGGATGGGAGAAGATGTATCCTAACTATGTCGGCAGCGAGGCTGTTCGTGCTTCAGAAAACCTTGTATTCTCGCAGTATGAGTGCGATCAGGAGGCGCAGGCGGCATGTCTGCATCCGTTTATCCGCAATACTGTCGGATGTATGGAGTTCGGCGGCTGCTTCCTCAATGAAAGGCTTGAAAAGTCAAATACACGCGGAACAATCCGTCGTACTACGGATGTCTTCCAGCTTGCTACATGTGTGCTTTTCCAGAATCCTATCCAGAATTTCGCGATCACTCCGAACAACCTGGATGATGCTCCGGCAGTATGTCTGGATTTCCTCCGTGAAGTGCCTACGACATGGGACGAGACCCGTTATATCGACGGTATCCCTGGCGAATTCGTGGTTCTGGCACGCAGGAACGGTGACAGGTGGTATGTGGCTGCGGCCAACGCTACGGACACTCCTGTCGAGTTCAAGGTAAAGGATGTGCTCGATGCTCTCGGTCTCGGGAAGGCTGATGTCCGTCTGATTGACGGAGGAAACGATCCTTCATCGTCAGATGTGGGCGCAGGAAAGAAACTGAAGGTCTGCAGAAATGACGGCGCAGTCCTGATTATCGGATAATTCAAAGGCTCGGATACATCAAAGTGTCCGAGCCTTTGAATTATTTGAATATGCGGTTCAATGTCTCTTCGTCCTTGCAGTCCATGTACTTGGCTACGAATTCCGTTGGCGTGAGTCCGAAATAGTCATGGAAAGAGTTCGAGAAGTATGAATGTGTCGAGAATCCGACCTTGTATGCCACTTCCGAGATGTTCACCTTGTTGTTTATAAGGAGGAAAGCCGCCTGCTTGAGCCTGATGGACTTGATCAGGTTGCTAGGGGAGATGTTCATTGTCTCCTTTAGTTTTCTGTTGAGGTGGACTCGGCTCATTCCGACTTCGTGGCTGAGATCCTCCACGCTGAAGTCGGAGTTCTCCATGTTTTCTCTGATGATGGCTATGACCTTGTTGACAAGCTTGTTGGTCGAGTCAGGCATCTGAATCTCATTGTATCTGTAGTCTATCTCCTTGTTGAACTTGTTCCTGATGGTGTCTCTTGTCGATATGGTGTTGGCTATGGTACTTTTAAGGAGTTCAAGGGAGATCGGCTTTGTGAGGAACCTGTCTGCTCCGCTGTCGATGCATCTCTGCTGGTTGTTCTCGTCAGTAGATGACGTGAGAATTATGACAGGGATATGGTTGGTGCTAGGATTCTTCTTTACTTTTTCGCAAAGCTCCGCTCCGTCCATTCCTTCCATTATCAGGTCTGTAACTATCGCATCCGGTATGGTCGTGGTAATCTTCGACCATGCTTCCTTGCCGCTAGAGCAGACCTCTACATTGTAGAGCGGCTGCAGCTCAAGCTTCAGGTACGCGCGCATCTCATTGTCATCATCGATGAGAATGAGTTTCCTCTTTGACTTGGCCGGTTTAGGCTCTCCATTATCTTCCTTGGCCGGAATGTATGTGACGTCTTCTCTACTTTCAAAATGCTCCTGTCCTATGTTCTTGGTGTACAGGTCCTTATGATTTGTAGGCTTTGTCATTTCCTCTTTCGAGAGATGCCCGCATCCCACAGGAATAAGCAGCGAGAATGCCATTCCTTCGTCGGTATTGTATGCCTTGATCTCTCCGTGGTGGAGGATGGCAAGCATCTTTGTCAGGTGCAGACCTACGCCGGAACCGATCTTCGCATCATGTACATCGGTCTGGAAGAACCTGTCGAATATCTTGTCGAGATGGCGTTCGTCTATGCTGCTGCCGGTGTTTTCGATGACGAATTCAACATATTCCTTGATTGCCGGATCAAGTGCTCCGTTATTCTTCCTGATGTCGCTTACGTGGATCGAGATCGACCCGTTTTCAGGGGTATGCTTGAACGCATTCGACAGTATGTTGAAGATGATCTTGTCGAAGTTGCCCTGGTCGATCCACAGGTTTGTCACCTCATTTGCCGGAGTTATCGAGAAATGGATGTCCTTGCTGACGGCAAGGTTGTCGAATGATTTCATGATGTCCCTGATGAAATAAACGACGTCGGTCTCGAGGAAATGCAGCTGCATCTGTCCGTTATCAACCTTACGCATGTCCAGAAGCTGGTTTACGAGCCTCAGGATACGCAGACAGTTCCTGTACATGAGATTGTAAAGGTCTTTCTGTTTAGTGTCCTTTTCGGCCTCTCTCATCTTCTTCAGAGGGGTCATCACAAGGGTGAGGGGAGTCCTGATCTCATGTGACAGGTTTGTGAACATCTGGAGCTTCATCTCCTTTATCTCTGACTGCTCCTTCTCCATTCTCTGAATCTTTCCTTTCCTGATCCATGACCAGATCATGTATGCGACCAATCCTGTGGCAAGGATGTAGAGCAGGTATGCGTAAGTGCTTCTGTACCAAGGAGGAAGTATCCTGATGTCAATTTCCCTGTATGAAAATTCTTCAGGCGCACCTTCAAAGAAGGCCTTGACCATCATCTTGTATCTGCCTGACGGTACGTTGGTGTATGTCACCAGTCTCGAGTCCGCTCCTGTGTAGTTCCAGTCCTGGTCGAAACCTTCCATCATGTAGGCATACATGATCTTCATCGGGTTTGCGTATTCCAGCACGGAGAACCTGATGGAGAATATCTTCTGACTGTGCGGAAGGGTGATCCGGGTGGCTTCGGTGATGTGCTTGTCAAGGATGTTGTGCTCTCCTAATGCCTGGTCGTAGCTGACCGGCTCGTTCATGACGCTGAAATCAGAGAAATAAAGAGCCGGTACAGGATATGTCCTCTGGTCAACGATATGCGGGTAGAAGGCTGTAAGGCCCTTGATTCCGCCGAAATAGAGCTTGCCGTCAATGGCCTTGTAAGCGGCTTTCGCATTGAATTCGTTCTCCTGCAGGCCGTCGTGCTGATAGTAGTTCTTGAACACTCCTGTATTCGGATTCAGTCTCGACAGTCCGTTCACGGTACTTATCCACAGGTTGCCGTCGTTTCCTTCCAGAATATTGTTGACGACATTGCTTGGAAGACCGTTCCCTTCCGAATATGTGACGGTTTCCTTTGTCTGCCTGTCAAGCCTTGCCAGGCCTTCTCCTGTTCCGAGCCATATCTTTCCGTCGAGACTCTCGCAGAAAGAGTATATTCTTGTGGAAAGCGATTCGTTGTATGCGCAGTTTACAAGCTTTCCGGCCTTCCTGTCAAGATACATCGGACCATTATAGGTGCCCACCCAGAGTGTTCCGGATTTGTCGATATAGAGGGTGCTGACCCACTTGTAGTCATCCTCTGCATATGTACTGACTACCTTCTGCTCGGCAGGGGATATTATTGAGAGTCCCTGACCGTTTGTTCCTACATAAAGAAGATCTTCTTCCTCGGAGTATTCCAGGCACATTGTCCTGCTTGTGTTGAGCGCATCCTGGTCTCTGAATGCCCTGATTCCTTCTGATTTTGACCAGGTATAGAGGCCGTCAAGGTAGGTGGCAATCCATAATGTGCCTCTTTTGTCCATCTTCAAGGACATTATAGAATTGTTTGAAAGCGAGGAGTTTCTGCTGTTGAGCGTTGTCCTCCTGCCGTCTTTCCCGAGATGGTACAAGCCTTTTCCGTCAGTTCCTACCCAAAGACTTCCGGATTCTGTGTCAGCCACGATGGATGTCACGCATACTCCGGCAGTTCCAAGATAGCCTCTGTCGCCAAGGTCCACTGATTCGAAACCGTACATTGACTTCGGAATCACCATCAGGCCGGTATGAAATGCTCCGACCCATATGTTGCCCTGACTGTCTTCCATAAGGTCGTGAACCTTCCATGTGGAAAGATCGAAGGCTACGCCCGGTATCGTTATGTCGATAAGCTTTTCTTCTTTTGCGCTGAACAGCTTGATGCCTCCGTTTTCCAGTCCTATGATGAATGTGTCTTCTCCGTAGTGGTCTGAATAATTGTTCTTCAGAATGCTTTCGACCTTGCATTCTCTGGCGCTCCTGTCCCCGGCCTTTCTTACGGCATTCATAGACGAATCGTAAATGAGGACGCCATGGTTTGAAGTACCTATCAGGATGTTTCCGTTGTCTGCATCTACGAAAGATGTGATTACGGCGTCATGAATCGCCCTGTCCCATAATCCGATGTCTGTCTTTTCGGCGTTTTCCAGGTCTATTACTGTCATGCCGCCGTTGTTGGAGGAAATCCATAGCCTTTCCTCGGAATCAACGAACAGATTGCCTGTGAATGGTGATGGAATATGCTGATTGACCTTCTCCCTTTTGTCGATGACTGCCTTTTCCCCGGCAGGATCGATGAGGTATATGCCGTGTCCGGATGTCGCGGCGATGATTCTTCTTTCTCCGAATATGTCTGCCTCAAGAACCGATGAAATATGCTGGTCTGAAGCCGGCATGTCCGGATCCATAAGGTCGACCGATGTGAATGTGAAGTATTCCTCATCGAAAATCTGCAGGCCGGCAGATGTTCCTACCCAGATGGTCCCGAAACTGTCTTCAAAGACTGTCGTGACGAGATCGCTGGCTATGGAATTGCTATTGTTCCTGTCGAAATGGAAAGTGGTGAAATCCATTCCGTCAAAGCGCGACAGACCGTTCTCTGTGGATACCCAGATGAATCCCCGGCTGTCTTGATAAATGTCGTTTATGCGGCTGTTGGGAAGTCCGGAACCGGATGTGTACAGTCTCGCCATCTGACCGTAAATGCTTGTAGTTCCTGCCAGCAGAAGCAGGGTAAGTATCAGTTTCAGGTGTTTCATTTCTGTTATTGTGGTCGTAATTGTTGCAAAATTACAACAAAATATCGGCGCTTTGCTAAAAATGAAACATAAATTGATACAAAAAACGATACTTTTCAGTTGAAACTTGTCTAATTTTGTAACAAATTCGATTATTATGGAAAAAACTTGGAGATGGTTCGGTAAAAACGACAAGATCACACTTCAGATGCTCCGCCAGATCGGAGTCGAAGGAATAGTTACAGCTCTTCATGATGTGCCTAACGGCGAGATATGGACATTGGAGGCTATTGAGGATCTCAAGCAGTATATTGAGTCATTCGGACTCCGATGGTCTGTTGTTGAGAGTCTTCCGGTATGCGAGGCTATCAAGTATGCCGGTCCTGAAAGGGATCAGCTGATCGAAAATTACAAGGTCAGCCTTGCGAATCTCGGAAAAGCCGGTGTAAAGACCGTATGCTACAACTTCATGCCGGTGATCGACTGGATCAGGACCGACCTTTATCATCCTTGGCCGGATGGTTCTTCTTCGCTTTTCTTTGATTATGCGAGATTTGCGTACTTTGATACAAAGATTCTTGCCAGAGAGGGAGCGGAGGCTGATTATTCCGCTGAGATTCTTGAAAAGGTGGAGGCGTTGGACAAAGTGATTACAGAAGCTGAGAAGGCAGATCTTATAGATTCCATCATCGTGAAGACACAGGGATTCGTCAATGGAAACATCAAGGAAGGCGACCTGAACCCTGTGGCGATATTCAAGGGGCTGCTTAAGCAGTATGAGGGCATTACCCGCGACCAGCTTCGTGAAAACATGAGGTATTTCCTAGCTGCTGTCATGCCGGTATGTGAGGAATATGGTGTCAATATGTGCGTGCATCCTGACGACCCTCCGTTCCAGGTTCTCGGACTTCCTCGTATCGTTACATGTGAGGAAGATATCGATTGGTTCCTTAATGCTGTGGACAATCCGCACAACGGCCTCACATTCTGCGCCGGTTCGCTTTCGGCAGGGGCTCATAACGATGTGGTGAAGATGGCCGAGAAATTCGCCGGCAGGACCCATTTCGTACATCTGCGCAGCTGCAATATCCTTCCGGACGGCAATTTCATAGAGGCATCACACCTCGAGGGCAGGGGACATCTTGTGGACCTTATCAGGATCTTCGAGCGTCAGAAGGCCGATCTGCCTATGAGAGTGGACCATGGACGCACAATGCTTGGTGATGAAGACAAGGGATATAACCCTGGCTATTCGTTCCACGGCAGGATGCTCGCTCTCGGTCAGGTCGACGGCATGATGGCTGTCGTACGCGATGAAATGAAGAAAGGTTAAATCCAACTCTATTTTATAAAAAGGTTAAAACCGGTCTTTCCTCTAAATTTGCTTAATGGGATAGAGACAAACCTCTCGATATATTCGTATCTGATAGGGTTCATGTCTTTATCCCATATCTTATGGCTGTGACTATGATAATAATATAGCTCTGTCCGGCCGGTTTTGTAGGTTACGGTAAAATGCCCTGTAGTATTATTCTTTTTCCTGACATCCTGTTTTGTATATCGTGTCAAATCGATTCTGGATATGGTTTCCTGAACATATTTTGCTTTCTCTTCGTCTGAGGTCTCAAGCATGATGTTGATTTGCAGGGAATTCAATAATCTGGTCAGTTTCTGCTCCTGTTCATATATCTTCTTTTCCAAAGCTGAAATGTTCTCTGAACATTGCTTGAACTGAATGTATATCGCTTCAAGCATAGAGTCTCCAAGCGCCTCCCTGATCTTGCCAGTAACTATCCGCTCCTGTATCCTGATCTCTTTGTGTTCCAGCTCTGTCAGGATCTTTTTGGCATACTGCAGCTTAATGCTGTCAGAATCTGTCATTTTCTTTGTCTCCCTTATCAATATCCCGGTTCCTTTGTCGCCAGCCTTTCTGTAGTATTCTTTTGTGAGATGCCAGATGAAGCTGTCAATGATGTTGATGGGGATTGAAAGGTTGAATGCTTCATTCAAAGTGACCCTACGGCTTCCGTAATTGGCCGAACTCATCTTGGGGCTCAATGTCATGCCGTTCCTGCTGTCCTTGATCAACCCTTTGCAGAAATATACATGCTTGTGTGACCTCTTGGCTCCACGCCTGTTTTCCTGTATCTTTTCTTGAGCAGCCTTGAACAGTTCATCTGGTATCATACGGGGGTATATGTTGCTGCTTTGTCTCCTTTCCGCCTTCCTGTCGCGCCCTTCAGAATAAATGGCATATGTAGGCCGGCCGCCTATATATGCCACATTCTTCAAGATAGCCCTGACTATTCCTGCTGCACTACAGATACTTGAGGCGCAGATCTGCCCTGTTTCCAGAAGCTCTCTGCCTATCATCGTTGTAGTCTTGCCTTCATGTACATAGTCATTGAATACTTTCCATACCATTGCGGATCTTTCCGGATCGACGACTATCAGGCCTCCATTTCCGATTGTATACCCATGAGGGAGTGTTCCGCCCACGTAACCTCCTGCCTTCTGCTTCCTTGTCTTTCCTCTCGCAAGCCTCTCTTTCCTGATATACCCTTCGTTTTCTGCCAGTGCATTGAAGATGGCGAACGTCATGTTTGCAGTCTCTTCGATCTTGAATCCTTCGTCAAACAGTTTTATGAATGGCTTCAGTATTATCAGCTGAACCTTGTTTTCTTTCAGGAAGTTACGGATAGAATAGTTGATTTCCGCACGTCGTCCGATTCGGCTGATTTCATAAGCAAATACGCAGTCGTACAGCCCAGGATTTTCAAGTATCTTCTGCTTCAGCTCAATCAGGCCGAGACGATGTTCTTCGTCTAATTTTACGGCAGATTCTTTGTCCTCTATAAGCGTTATGTCTTCTTTCTTATAGCCTTCCGCCGTTGCAAACCTGATGACTTCATCCGTCTGCTGCTGCAAGTCCTGCTTTAGTGTAGATACACGGGATAAGATAATGGCTTTGCTCATATTGCACCGGTTTTAATATTTACAGGTGCAAATGTAAAATAATATGAGAATCAGTATCTATAGACTTTCAGCAGCTGGGCGCCATATTCGTTGAACGGAATGCGGATGTGGCGTCCCTGATGGTCTTCGTCCCCATTGAGCCGGCGCATTTTCTGCATTTTCCCGTATTCGTCAAACACGATCTCATCGATACGTTCGATGCCGACCCTTCCGTTTCCGTCGGCAGGGGACATGGTTGTCACTACTCCCGTACCCATGAACAGATATGTGTCGCCTCCCATGTCGATAATCATCACTGATGTCTCTCCCCATTTATCCGGATCGGATGCTTCCGGATTCCATCCGAGGGTCAGGTCGTGCCTGCACTTGAAGTCTATGCCGTTGATTCTCAATACGGTCTCCTTGTTCCCGATGTCGGCTATCATGCCGTATGTCTTGCCTGCGGCCTGCTTCTCTGCAATGAGTTCAAGGGCTGGCGAAAGGACTTCATATGCTCTTTTCAACGGGTAATCCTCTTCTTCGGGCATGTTGTCTATAGAGAACGGACTGAATCCGATTGCTGCATGATGACCGAGGGCATAGAACACTCTCGCGCCGTTTTCCGGCTCCTGCCTGATTTCCGGAATGAAAAGCTGGTTGTCAGGTGTGGCGTATTGTCCGATCCATGACGGGTAGCCCTTGTCGTAGATGTCCGGACATATAAGATCTATGCTTGGGGCCGCAAGCTTCCATATTGGCATCAGATGGGCGAGCGGCCCGGCGCTAGGGTAGTCTCCGGCCTTTCTGCCGCGTGAATTCAAGGCTGTGTTCACGAACATCGGGATGTCATACTCCTCTTTTCCGGCGAATGCCACTCTTTCTGTATATCTTGCGTACCAGTAAGCCATGAATATCTCGTCGGCTTCCAGCCCTTCTCCGAAAACCTCCTTCCATGATCCGTCTTTCTTTCCACCGGCAGACTTCCATATATTATATATATAGTCGTTCGCCTTGCCGCTTTCAAGCATGTAGATCACTTCATAAGGAACAGGACTTTCGTAGGCGTTCTGTGCCAGTCTTGAATGGTCCCTGGCGTCTCCGAGCATTCCGATCTCGTTCTCTACCTGTACCATTATCACTGTGCCTTCAGCTCCGTCGGCCTTTTTCAGGTATCTCATGAGCGTCGCGAATGCTTTTGAGTCTGCGCGGACATTGCTCTCCGAGAATGCGGTCATTATTTCCGGCGTATTACCGTCGGAATTGCGTGCAAGGTCGAATTCTTCGCCGAATCCTCTCTTTACCCATGACGGAACATAGCATGACATGCTGTTCTTCCATGTTCCGAACCAGAGTAGAATCAGCTTAAGGTCATTGGCGCGTGCCGATTTCAGCAGATAATCGACGGTGCTGAAATCGTATCGTCCCTGCTGGGGCTCGATCAGTTCCCAATATACGGGTGCAAGGACTGTATTCAGCCCGGATTCCTTGAGGTATTCCCATGTGTTCCTGCTGTCCATGTATCTCCCGCTTGAAGCGCTTGAATTCGCTAGCTCTCCGCCGAGGATGATATATGGTTTGCCTCCGATAAGAAGCTGGGTGTTCTGTCCCTGTCTTACAAGTTCAGATATCTGCGCATTGGCGGCAACCGAGGCTGCGGCAAGCAGGAATATTAGGGTGATTCTCTTCATTGTGCCTGTTGTTACATTTTCAAAGTGTAAAAATACAAAAAAAGACATAAAGTAGCCCGTTTTGGCCCTTATTGGAGGCATTTTTAACTGTTTCTTTCGATTTTGTATCATTCCTTTTGCTTTTGAAACATGCGGGCGCGTGCTATTGTAGGGGGGTGTTCCGTATTTTAAAGCATTTGGAACATTTAGGACATCTGGCAGTTTTTTATTTGTTAAATTTGCATAGATAATATTGTGCGGATTTTTGAACGCAGAAACAAACTCAAACAATCCATAAATTATTAACAAAAAACTAACCCGTAATGAAAAATGTAACAAAACGAAGTTGGAAGATCCCTACTCTGATTTTCCTCATGCTGTTCTGTTGCGTGACCGCATCGGCTCAGTCCTTCACAGCGAAGGGAGTCGTTGTCGACAGCAACGGTGTGCCCGTTCCGGGAGCTGGTGTCCAGATCCAAGGCAACGAAAATGTGGGTGCAATTACAGACCTTGACGGTAACTTCTCGTTGACTGTTCCCGGTGAGAATACGGTTCTCGTATTTTCATTCATCGGAATGGAGACAACGGCAGTCCAGGCCTCAAAAGGCAACATGAGAGTGGTTCTTGCTGACGACGCTCTTCTTCTGGAAGAGACAATCGTTGTCGGTTACGGCCAGCAGAAGAAGGCTTCCGTTGTCGGCGCGATCACGCAGACAACAGGTGAGGTACTCGAACGTGCTGCAGGTATCAGCAGCGTCGGTGCAGCTCTTACCGGTAACCTTCCGGGAGTCGTGACTACACAGTCTACCGGTATGCCAGGTGAGGAGGATCCGAAGATCACGATCCGAAGCGGCAGCTCGTGGAACGGTAACGACCCTCTCGTCCTCGTCGACGGTATCGAGCGTCCGATGACATCAGTTGACATCTCATCTGTTGAGAGCATCTCTGTACTTAAGGATGCATCAGCAACAGCTGTCTATGGTGTGAAGGGTGCGAATGGTGTAATCCTCGTGACTACAAAGCGTGGTACTGAAGGCAAGGCTAGGATCGATGTAGGCTTCAACGCTACCATGAAGGCTCCTTCAAAGCTCCCTAACAAGATGGACTCTTATGACGCCCTCATGGCACGTAACGTTTCTCTCGAGCATGAGCTCGCAGTTACTGGTGTTGACTCTTGGGAGTACATGAGACCTCAGTCATTCATTGAGAACTATCGCAACCAGACTACACAGGAGCAGCGCGAGCGCTACCCTAACGTGGACTGGCAGAAGGCTCTCTTCAATGACTTCGCGATGTCTTACAATGCGAACGTGAACGTAAGCGGTGGTACTAAGTATGTGAAGTACTTCGCTGCAGCGGACTACGTTAACGAGGGTGACCTTTTCAAGGTTTATCCAAACAACCGTGGTTATGAGTCAGGATACGGCTACGACCGAATCAATGTAAGAAGTAACCTCGACTTCAGCATCACAAAGACCACTACATTGAGAGTGAACCTCGCCGGTTCAAGTGCAAGAAGAACCGCCCCTACAATGAACTCTACCAACGATATCTGGCAGATCCAGCAGCAGTGGGCAGGTGCTTACAACATCGCACCGGACGTGTTCCTTCCTCAGTATTCCGATGGAGCATGGGGATATTATCCGCAGACTTCAAACGTAACAAACTCGGCAGAGAACCTCTCTGTGGGCGGTATTTACGAGACTACAACAAACCGTATCAACACTGACTTCACGCTCGAGCAGGATCTCGGTTTCATCACAAAGGGCCTCACACTCAGAGGTATCATCTCATGGGACAACCAGTTCGTCGAGTCAGGCCGTGGAGTAAGCGACCAGTTCAATGACGCACAGCGCAGATGGATCGATCCTCTCACAGGCCAGGAGTATCTCAAGAGCCAGTTCGATACATATCATGGATTTGACTTCTCACAACCTATCAAGTGGACAACAGGCGGTGGTTCTGTGAACAACTGGTCAACCATGCGTAACCTCTACTATCAGGGCCAGATCAACTGGGCACGTTCATTCAAGAAGCATGACCTCACAGCAATGGGTCTCTTCAGCCGTTCGGAGAACGCTACCGGTTCGATGATCCCTTATTATCGTGAGGACTGGGCGTTCCGTGCTACTTACAGCTGGAACAACCGCTACTTCGCCGAGTACAACGGTGCTTACAACGGTTCCGAGAAGTTTGCTGACGTGAACCGTTTCGCATTCTTCCAGTCAGGCGCCCTCGGATGGATGATCAGTGAGGAGCCTTTCATGAAGTGGCTCCGTGAGAAGAGATATGTCGAGATGCTCAAGCTCCGTGCATCTTACGGACAGATCGGTGATGACAATGTAGGTCAGCGCTGGCTTTACATGTCGCAGTGGGCATTCGGTGGTACAACCACAATGGACCTTAACCAGACAGCTTCTATCTATGACTGGTACAGGGAGTCTGCAATCGGTAACCCTGACGTGAAGTGGGAGACTGTGACAAAGCTTAACATCGGTATCGACTACTCTATGTTCAAGGGCCTTATCGCCGGTAGCCTCGAGTTCTTCCAGGATGACCGTACAGATATCCTCGTGAATGGTGGCGACCGTTCGGTTCCTGCTTACTTCGGAGGTACTCCTCCAACTGTCAACCTCGGTAGAGTACGTGCAAAGGGTTATGAGCTCGAACTCCGCGTGAACAAGCAGTTCGCTAACTCACTCCGTCTCTGGGGTAACTTCAACATGACTCATGCAGAGAACGTGATCCTCAAGAAGGATGACCCTGAACTCCTTCCAGGTTATCAGAAGCAGGAGGGATATGCTATCGGACAGTACAGGTCTCATATCGACGCCGGCTTCCTCCAGACTTGGGATGAGGTTTACGGATCACCTGCACATGAGACTAACGATGCACAGAGACTTCCTGGTGACTATTATATCGTGGACTTCGACGGAAACGGTGTCATCGACAGCAAGGACTCAGCTCCTTACGGCTTCACCAATACTCCTGAGAACACTTACAATGCAACAATCGGAGTTGAATACAAGGGCTTCAGCGCATTCGTGCAGCTCTATGGCGTAACAAACGTTACCCGTGACGTGCCTCTTTCTTCTTTCGGAAGCAAGCTGAACACTGTATATAATGTAGGTGAGTGGTGGGCACCTGGCACTTCTACTGCTGAAGTTGTCGTTCCTTCATTCAACAGAACTCCTAGCTACAACGACGCTACCCAGTATCTCTTCGACGGATCATATTTCCGTGTAAAGAACCTGGAGATCGCTTATACCGTTTATGGCGGATGGGCGAAGAAGATCGGTTTGAGCTCTCTCAAGATTTATCTGAACGGTAACAACCTCTGGCTCTGGACACGCATGCCTGACGACCGTGAGTCTAACCTTAACGGATACGGCGGAGGCGGTGGAGCTTACCCTACAGTAAGACGTTTCAACCTGGGTGTTAAATTTACTTTATAATCAGTGAAAGCAATGAAAAGAATATTTAATACTATAATATGTCTTGGAGCAGCCCTGATTCTTGGAATGTCTGCTGTTTCTTGCTCGAGCTATCTTGACAAGGAGGCTGACTCTACCATCTCAGGTGATACTCCATTCAAGAACTTCCGAAACTTCCAGGGTTTCGTGGAGGAGATCTACAACTGTATTCCTGACAAGGAAAAGTGCAACTGGTGTCCGTCTTGGAACTGGGGAGACGATGAAATCTTCAACCCTGAGGCTGACAACCGTATGACTCACCAGGCTGACCTCGGTAACTTCAGATATATCTGGAATAACGGCAGTGGCGGAAACTGGCTTTACAAGCCTAACAGCAACCCTACTTCTACAAACAAGTTCGACCATTCCCTCTGGGGACATGCATGGTATTGCATCCGTAAGGCCAATGTCGGTCTTCAGGCTCTTGAGGACGGCATGATGATCAATGGTTCGCAGGAGGAAAAGAACCTCATCGCAGGACAGCTCTACTTCTTCCGTGCATGGTGGCACTTCGAGCTCATCAACTGGTTCGACGGCCTTCCATACATCGACAGGGCTTTCGATGCAAACGAGCCTCTCAACCTTCCTCGTCTTTCATATCAGGAATGTGCTGACAAGTGTGCGGAGGACTTCCGTCTTGCCGCAGACCTTCTTCCTATCAATTGGGACGACACTTCTGCAGGTAAGGCTACAACCGGTAAGAACATGCTCAGAATCAACAAGGTAATGGCTCTCGCATATCTCGGCAAGTGCTACCTTTGGGCAGGTTCGCCACTTATGGAGCATGGCCCTCAGCTTGGTGCAATCCAGAGCGGCAAGACCTATGCTTATAATACTGATTACATGAACAAGGCAGCCGAGGCTCTCGGTGAACTTCTTGCTCTTGTAGAGGCTGGCCAGACACAGTATTCTCTTGCTGAGTATAATTATGAGAACATCTACACTCACGAGAAGGCAAAGGACGCTTCTACACGTTTCACAGATAACTTCTATACACGCAAGCAGAACTGGCTCATGCCTGGTACTGTCGAGGCTATCTTCCGTGGCCCTTCAGGCGACTTCAACGGTTCACACTGGAATACTACAAAGGTATTCGGACCTAAGGTTGCAGGTCTCGTGGAGCATGACAACGTCATCCACCAGCCTACAGCAAATGCTGTGAATATGTATGGTATGGCTAACGGCCTCCCTCTTGACGATCCTGATTCAGGCTTCGATCCTAACTTCCCGTTCAAGGACCGTGACCCACGTTTCTATCATGACATCGTCTTCGACGGCTTCCAGTATATCCATGGTGCTGCCGGTGACCGTGAACCATATCGTTTCTGCGAGCTCTTCACAGGCGGTAACATGCGTCCTGTAGCAAACGGCAGCCGTACAGGTTACTTCATCCAGAAGCTCGTTCCTCATACATGTAACGTGATCGACCAGGATTACGCATGGGGTTCAGCCGTACACGTTTACCTTCCTTACATGCGTCTTGCTGATGTATACCTCATGTATGCAGAGGCAACAGCAGCAAAGGATGCAGGCTTCTCAAGATCTAACAAGGCTAACAACTGCAGCCTTACATCAGAAGCTGCTATTAATAAGGTACGCGCGAGATGCGGTGCAGGTGAGGTCAATGCGAAGTTCACCGGTGAAAAGTATATGGATGAGATCCGTCGTGAGCGTGCCGTTGAGCTTATGTTCGAAGGTCACCGTTTCAACGACCTCCAGCGCTGGCTCCTCCTTACCGAGGCTCCATACACAATCAAGACTTCACAGGAGTTTGACCGTGTTCTTCCGAATGACTGGTACACAAGCGGTGAGAATGACCCTCGTAATGCACAGGTCGCTAACTTCCGCGAAGAAGTGATTCTCGAACGTGTATTCGGTACCAAGCATTACTGGTTCCCATTACCGGACAGCGAAGTTTACCTCTATGGTGACTTCCAGCAGAATCCTGGCTGGTAATCATAAGGAGAATTAAGTGTATAACTATTAAAGAACAGGCAATGAAATATATTAAATCAACTTTCATTCTTTCTGCGATTCTGACTGTTTCTCCTTTCATGATGAACGCTCAGACAACAGAGAATGAATCAGATGGCGATACCAAGGTCCAGGTCGCATATCGTACGGTTGCCGAGGATGACCTTATCGGTAGCGTTGCCGTATTGGATTATGAGGAACTGACTGAAAAGAACTACAATACATACAGCCTTGACAACATGCAGGCATATGTAAGTGGTTTCAACGGCAATTCGCTCTGGGGTATGGATGGCGACAACAATCAGGGATATCTCGTGCTTATCGACGGTGTTCCGCGTGCTGCCAACAACATTCTCCCTACAGAGATCTCGCAGATCACTTTCCTTAAGAGTGCACAGGCTGTAGTCCTCTACGGTAGCCGTGCCGCAAAGGGAGCTATCCTCATCACTACAAAGCGTGGAACAAATGACGGTCTCCGCGTGGATGTACGTGCAAATACAGGTGTTCATGTAGCCAAGGCTTTCCCTGAATATCTGGGTTCTGCAGAGTATATGACATTCTATAACGAGGCTCTTGCAAACGACGGCAAGCCTGCCCTCTATACACAGGATGAGATCTACTACCACAGTGCAGGAATCAATCCTTTCCGTTATCCGAACATTGATTATTACTCTTCAGAGTACATCACCAAGGCTTATAACCGTTCGGATGTGACTGCCGAGATTTCAGGTGGTGGCGGAAGAGCTCACTTCTACAGCAATGTCAGCTACTACAATGAGGGCGACTTCCTCAATGTAGGTGAGGCGCAGAACAACAACATCAGCCGCTTCAATGTACGCGGTAATGTCGATGTGAAGCTCAATGATTTCATCAAGGCTTACATCAACGCCAACACTACATTCTATGATTCGAAGTCTGCAAAGGGCAACTATTGGGAGGCTGCCGCTACAATGCGTCCAAACTTCCCTCAGCATGCCGCTCCGCTCATTCCTACCGATATGATCGACCCTAACGCTATCGGAGCATGGGAACTCATCAATGCTTCAGGCAACATCATCAATATGGGTGGAAGAGACTATTTCCTCGCAGGTACACAGCAGAACAAGACTAACGTCTTCGCTGACATGTATGCAGCAGGAAGAAGCAAGTGGACAAGCCGTCAGTTCCAGTTCGACACAGGTGTCGAGTTCGACCTTCAGAGAGTTCTCAAGGGTCTTACCTTTAAGACTATGTTCGCTATGGACTATGCGACTTCGTACTCTACTTCATATGACAACAACTATGCGATCTATACTCCTACATGGTCAATGTACAACGGTAAGGAGTATATCACTGACCTCAAGCAGGAAGGACTTGACGAGAAGTCAGGAAACCAGAACATCGGAGGTTCGGATGCGGACATGACAATACTTTGGAGCGGTCAGTTCAACTATGACAGGACTTTCGCTGCAAAGCACAATGTAAATGCAATGGTTGTTGCCGGTGCATTCCGTCAGACTCTCGCAGGCGAGTACCACCGTGTGGCAAACGCTAACCTTGGTATTCTCGCAGCCTATAACTATGATCACAGATATTACTTTGATTTCAGCGGTGCATTCGTTCACTCTGCAAAGCTCGCTCCTGGTCACCGTGGCGCATTCTCGCCATCATTGACTCTCGGATGGAACATTGCAAACGAGTCATTCCTCAAGGATTCTGACGCAGTGAACAACCTTACGCTCAGCGTTTCTGCAAGTGAACTGAATCAGGATATCGATATCGCAGGCTACTATCTCTACGCTCCTACATGGTCAACAGACAGATGGGGCTACGGTTGGGCTGACGGTGAGGACTCACAGTATGCGGTATCTACCCGTGGTGCCAACGAACTCCTTACATTCATCAAGCGCAAGGAGCTTTCTGCAAACCTCAAGGGTGCCTTCTTCAACAGAAGCCTCACATTCAACGCTTCATGGTTCCTCCAGTCAATGGAAGGATATCTGATCGATAACACCACTACATGGCCTTCACACATGGCTACATCTTATCCTGACCAGTCATTCATCCCTTGGATGAACTACAACAACAATGCTCGTACAGGTTTCGATGCAAGCGTGAACTACAACAAGAGCTTCGGCGATTTCGCACTCTCATTCGGTCTCAATGCGACATGGTATGACACCATCGCAAGCCGTCGTGACGAGGTCTATACAGACCACAGACAGCGCGAGGGCAAGCCGCTCGATGGTATCTGGGGATATCAGAGCGCAGGCCTCTTCCAGACTCAGGAGGAGATCGACGGATGGCCAGAGCAGAACCTCGGTTCTACAGTACGTCCTGGTGACATCAAGTATATCGACCAGAACGGTGACGGCGTCGTGAATTCAGACGACCAGGTATTCCTCGGAAAGGGCGGCTGGTATGGAAGCCCTCTTACACTCGGTGCAAACCTTACCCTCAAGTACAAGAGCTTCACACTCTTCGCTCTCGCTACTGCAGGTTATGGCGCATACGGCGTGAAGAACAGCACATACTACTGGATCGACGGCGAGGACAAGTACTCTGCAATCGTCCGTGACCGCTGGACTCCGGAGACAGCTGCTACTGCAACTTATCCACGTCTTACAGTATCTGAAGGTGCAAACAACTTCGTGACTTCAGACTTCTGGATGTACAAGGCAAACCGTATCGACCTCGCAAAGGTTCAGCTTACTTACGATATGCCTCAGTCAGTACTTAAGAACAACAAGGTTGTGAAGGGATTCTCTGCTTACATCAGCGGAAGCAATCTTCTCACTATCTCTCCAGAGCGCAAGCATATGGAGATGAACGTAGGTTCTGCTCCTCAGACCCGCTTCTACAACCTTGGTGTCAAGCTCTCATTCTAACATTTAAACCAGAGAACAATGAAACTGAAAAACATATTAGCATTTGTGGCTTTGGTAACCACATTCAGCGCATGTGACGACCTCTTCGAGCCTTCTGTGGAAAATGCACAGACTGCAGACGTGGTCTTCCAGAATGCGTCAAGTGCTCAGGGAATCTTGGGATATGCATATGCCCAGCTTCCTTTCGAGACCAAGAGTACTACTGATATCGCTACTGATGATGCCGTGACCAACGATCTTGAGAGCGGATATCGTAAGATGGCGCAGGGCTCATGGACTGCAAGTAACGACCCTATGTCACAGTGGGTTGCCCGTAAGGCTACTATCCAGTACCTCAATGTCTTCCTTGCAAATGTGGAGACAGTGACCTGGTCGGCTTCGCCTTTCAAGCAGCAGATGTTCATGGACCATGCACGCGGACAGGCTTATGCCCTCCGTGCATTGAACATGTACTATCTCCTCAGAAACCATGGCGGTTGGGTAGGTGACCAGCTCCTCGGAGTACCTGTAATCAACTATGTTGAAGGTCCTGATACAGACTTCAACAAGTCAAGAGATACCTTCCAGGCTTGTGTAGAGCAGATCTATGCAGATGTCGACGCTGCCATCAAGCTCCTTCCTCTTACTTACAAGGATCTTACAAACGTCAATGACCTTCCTGAGAACTACAGGAACATGGACGGAGCCAACTATGTAGACTACAACACTGTGTTCGGTCTCAGAAAGAGCGGTCTCATGAACGGTCTTATCTGTAAGACAATCAAGGCAAAGACTGCGCTCCTCGCTTCCAGCCCTGCTTTCAGGGAAGGTACAGAAGTCACTTCAGAAGAGGCTGCAAACCTTGCTGCTGACGTTCTCGCATTCGTAGGCGGTGTATCAGGTATGGATCCTAACGGTCACCTCTGGTATATGCAGAAGGCTGAGATCGACGGTCTCGGTTCAGGTGCAAACCCACAGGAGATCATCTGGAGAGGCAACAAGAACAAGGGAACTGAGGACTATGCATTCGGTCTTTCACAGGAGCTTGACAACTTCCCTCCAACACTTTACGGAAGAGGACGTATCAATCCTTCGCAGAACCTTGTTGACGCATTCCCTATGGCTAACGGTTATCCTATCGAGGCTTCAGGAAGCGGATACTCTAAAAACGATCCTTATGCAGACCGTGACCCACGTCTGAGCGCATACATTATGTATAACGGAACTGTATACCGTGACACCGAGATCATCACCGGTTCATACTCTGCTGATGACAACGGTCTCAACAAGATCGCTAACTCGACACGTACAGGATACTATCTCCGTAAGCTCCTCCGTGACGACTGCGACCCTAACTCGACTACACAGCTCGCACAGTATCACTATCCGGTATATATGCGTTTCACTGACATCTTCCTTGCTTATGCAGAGGCTGCAAACGAGGCTTGGGGACCTAAGGGTGCCGGTTCTAACGGCTACAGCGCATATGACGTCATCAAGGCCATCCGCCAGCGTGCAGGCATCGGCTCTAACGGCAGCGACCCATATCTTGAGACTTGCGCAGGCGATCCTGAGATGATGCGTCAGCTTATCCGCAACGAGCGTCGTATCGAGATGTGCTTCGAGAACAACCGCTTCTGGGATATGAGACGTTGGAAGCTCGATCTTAACGAGACTGTCATGGGTATGGATGTTACAATGGAATCAGGTAACCTCAAGTACAACGTCATCGAGGTAGAGAACCGTAACTACAAGGATTACATGTACTACGGACCTATTCCTGACGGTGAAGTGAAGAAGTGGAGCAACCTTGATCAGAATACAGGTTGGTAACAAGTGTTATATAGACATTAAAGAAAGAATATTATGAAATTGAGAAATATTTTTAGGATTTTGTCTGCTGGAGTTGTCTTGGCTTCCCTTGCATCCTGCCATAATCAGGAGAAGATATTCCCTGATTATGAGGGCGGTATCTCTGCATACTTTGCATATCAGTTACCAGTCCGTACAATCGTGCTTGGTGAGTCTGAGACTTTCGATACTTCGCTTGACAATCAGCACAAGTGCATCATCTATGGTACTATAGGTGGTTCCTACAAGGGTAAGGATGTCGTTATCGGTATCGATGTCGACAATGCTCTTGCAGAAAATGTGTACTTCCCTGACGGAACGCCTGTAAAGGCAATGCCAGAGAACTACTATACTCTCTCATCTGACAGACTTGACTATGGCGGAACCCATATGGGTGGCGTAGAGGTTACTCTTACAGATGCATTCTTCGCTGATCCTGACGCGATCAAGAATACATATGTGATCCCTGTTGTCATGACTGACATCATCAAGGGTGCTGACCAGATCAAGACCGGTACTCCTCTTATCGAGGGTGAGACTCCGATCCGTACAAATGCCGCATTGTGGAATGTTCAGCCGATGGACTACACTCTCTATGGCATCAAGTATGTGAATCCATGGGACGGAAGCTGGCTTCGCCGCGGTGTTGACGTCATCACAGGTCAGGATGCCGGAACATATGTACGTCACGGACAGTATGTCGAGAATGATGAGGTCGTTACTCTTTCAACCGAGTCTCTTGACGCTGTGACTATTCCGGTTTCAACCAATATCTCGAAGATCACTACCACTACAGTGACAAGCAACTATGCCCTCCATATGGCAAACCCTGCAGCAGGTGACGCGAACTGGAGCGCACAGGTATGGTATACTCTTGCAGAGCCTATGAAGTCCGGCAAGACTTATACCTTCAAGTGCAAGGCTGCCGCTACTGAGCAGTATGACTGGTGCAGCGTGTTCCTTCAGTCAACAACGACTGACGACCAGAACTACAGCCACGGCATGAGCTTCTCTACAGAGTGGAAGGAGATCACAATGACCGTAAAGCCTGACAAGGACATCTATGACAAGCTCACATGGTGCTTCGGTGACAAGGCCATCACTCTGATGCTTGATGACGTTACCTTCACAGAGGAGGGTTCTGACGTGAACCTCATCGCAGGCGGTGATTTCGAGAATCAGTCTACTGAAGGCTGGAGCAGCTGGTCTGGTCTCGAGAAGATCGGCGGCGGTGAAGGCGGTATCAAGACCGAAACTATCGAATCTACTGAGGTTACAGCCAAGACTTGCGCAGTGAAGCTTACATTCGATGCAAGCGGCAACTGTACGGTTTCTTCTGCAACCGAAGGCATTACTGCAAGCGGATCAGGTAAGTTCGTGAAGGACGGCGAGAAGCTCGCTTGGGGCAACAAGGACCGCGACGGTATCTATCTTGACTATACAATCGACTTCGGTGAGAAGCAGTATGCTGTCAAGGATACCCTCGTATCACGCAGCCGCGAGATTACGCTCGAGACTTATGTGCCTACTTACAAGGAGTAACATTTTAAAGTGACTACGTTATGAAATATAGTAGAATATTATTTCTTGCAGCTGCTGTCACAGGCCTTGCATCTTGCGCTATGGAAGAGGTCAAGGAGTTCCCTGTCGACAAACCGGAATATCTGGAGCAGTATGAATATCTTAAGGAATACGATGTCCTTAAGAACTATGTTGACCGTACCGCCTCACCTGACTTCAAGTTGGGTGCAGGCGTGGACGCCAGCAAGTTCGTCGGCCACGGCCAGGAATATCTTCTTGCTGTGTCCAACTTCGATGAGATGACAGCCGGCAATGCGATGAAGCATGCGTCTGTTGTAGGAAACAACGGTAAGATGAACTTTGACCTCGTGACTTCATTCGTAGAGGAGGCAGAGAAGGCCGGCATCACTGTCTACGGACATACTCTCGCTTGGCATTCACAGCAGAACAACAAGTTCCTCAACACCCTCATCGCTGACAGGGTTGATCCTAATTATACTCCTGAACTCGTACCGGTTGAGAAGTATATTGACAGGACATGTATCGAGGTCGTGTCACAGGATATGGTTTCAGCTGCATGGGATACCCAGTTCTGGATCATGTGTCCTACCGAGTTCAAGGAAGGTGATGCATGGGAGGTATCAATGGATATCTATGCTCTTACAGAGGCTGCTCCTGGTACTCAGACCCATAAGGCAACCCCTGGTGAATATCTCCATTGGGCTGCTATCGGAAACCCTGGCTTCAAGACTGAGTGGACTACATTCACTAATTCGGGTACAATTGAAGCTGCTGCGGCTGGCGGATACTCGATCGCATTCAACCTCAATGACCTTGCTACAGGTAATACATGGTATTTCGATAACATCAGCTTCAAGCTCAACGGTGTAGAGCAGGTTGTTAACGGTTCATGCGATGATCCGGAAGGAACCGCAAGCTTCTTTGCAAAGGAATACCCTGCACCAAATCCATCTCCAGCAAGAATCGTGAGCAAGTATAAGAAGATCGAGATGGTAGAGATCCCTAAGACACAGGACATTCCTAGAACATGCGTGGTAGTTGAATCACAGGATATGGTTTCAGCAGCATGGGATACCCAGTTCTGGCTCTATTTCCCTGATACTCCTATGAAGGAGGGTGACTCTTGGGAGGTATCAATGGAGGTACGTGCCGACAAGGATGCTTCTGCAGGAACCCAGACTCATGTGGGTCCTGGCGGATATATCCACTGGGCAGCTATCGGAACTGTTAACTTCACTACAGAGTGGGAGACATATACTGCTTCAGGTACAGTTGACGGCTCGATGAATACAGGTGACGCTATCGCATTCAACCTCAATGATTTCGCTAACGCAAACAAGTACTATTTCGATAACATCAGCTTCAAGCTCAACGGTCAGGAGGTGATTTCAAACGGTAACTGCGATGATCCTAACGGAACAGCAAACTTCGTTGCGAAGGAGTATCCTGCAGGAGCAGGCAGCGCTGCAAGAATCGTTGACCACTATACTATCGAGCTCCCTGGCGGAAACACTCCACAGACTCCTGAAGAGAAGAAGGATACCCTGACAAAGGCTATGGATGCATGGATCAAGGGTATGATGGAAGCTACAAAGGGTAAGGTTACTGCATGGGATGCTGTTAACGAGGCAATTGCAGGTGTTGACGGCGACGGAGACGGCTGGTATGACCTTCAGTCTGCTGACAATGGCGATCCTGCTTCTAACTTCTACTGGCAGGACTACCTCGGAAGCCTTGACTATGTACGTCTCGTTGTGAACAAGGCTCGTGAGTACTATGTAGGTACAGAACCTCTCAAGCTCTTCATCAACGACTACAACCTCGAGTCTGACTGGGATGACAACAAGAAGCTCAAGAGCTTGATCCACTGGATCGGTGAATGGGAGAAGGATGGAACTGTGATCGACGGTATCGGAACCCAGATGCATGTTTCATGCTATGCAAACGCTGATATCCAGGCTAGCAAGGAGGCTCACGTTGTGAAGATGTTCGAACTCCTCAAGGATTCAGGCAAGCTCGTGAAGATTTCAGAGCTCGACATGGGTTATATTGATATGGACGGCAACCCTGTTCCTACTACGAACATGACAGAGGAGCAGCATCAGCAGATGGCAGCTTACTACAAGTTCATCGTAAGCAAGTATCTCGAGATCATCCCTGCAGCACAGCAGTATGGTATCACACAGTGGTGCACTACTGATGCATCAGGAGCACTCGGAACCGGCTGGAGAGGCGGTGAGCCGGTAGGACTCTGGGACCTCAACTATGGCCGTAAGCATACTTATGCAGGTTTTGCTGACGGACTTCAGGGCAAGTAACAGGATCCTTTAGATCTCAATCAGATATGATCATCGGAGGCCTCTGGTCTCCGATGATTTTTTATTGCCGTAGTGATAATAATTGCCTATATTTGTAAGATTAACACTACTAATGCCGTTACATATGCAGTCATATATCCAAAATAGGATGCGTGGACTTCTTATTTCATTGAGTATCATACTATTGTCCGGATGTTCGTCGTGGGAGACTCCTGAATCTGCAGCAGATTCAAGGTCAGTGATTTTTCCGGATTATGCCGAGGTTACAATACCGAAGAATATCGCTCCTCTGAATTTCATGGTCGAGGGGGCAGACCGTATTCAGGCCAGCTTCAGCCATGAAGGCGTTGAGCTCATCAGGGTAAAAGGCAAGGAGGGCATCATACAGATCCCTTTAAAGAAATGGCACGGACTCCTTGATCTGGCGAAAGAAGGAAATATTGATGTACAGGTGTCAGTCTGGAGCAAGGAATATCCCCAGGGTATGGCTTTCCAGCCGTTTCCTATCCATGTCGAGGATACCGGGATAGATGAGTGGATAGCATACCGACTCATCGAGCCGGGATACAAGAGCTGGAGACAGATCGGCCTTTATCAGCGAAATCTTTCCACATTTGAGGAATCGGCAATTGTCACTAATGCTACGGCAAATGAGACATGTCTCAATTGCCATCATTTCCCTGCATACTCATCTGAAAGCATGATGTTCCATGCAAGAGGTGCAAACGGCGGCACAATCCTGTATCATGACGGTAAACTTACCAAGATCAACTTCAATGAGATAGGCCCGAAGAAGAATACGACCTATCCTGCATGGCATCCGGAAGGCCGTTTCATAGCCTTCTCCTCGAATACGACAAGGCAGACATTCTACCTCCATGGCCATAAGCCGATCGAGGTGTATGATTATGCATCTGACATCCTTCTTTATGATACGCAGACTTCTGAGGTCATTACCGATCCAAGGTTCATGACTGAAGAGACTCTGGAGTCGTTCCCCGCATGGTCTCCTGATGGCAAGGAACTCTATTATGTGGCGGCAGATGCACATAAGCTCCCCGATGAACTTGAAGAAATGCATTATCACCTGCTCAAGGTACAGTTTGATCCGCAGACCCGTACATTCGGCGAAAGGATCGACACCCTGTACAACGCGGCGGTTTCCGGCGGAAGCGCTTCGCATCCTCGTGTCTCTGCTGACGGACGATATCTTCTTTACACATGGGCAGAGTACGGCACATTCCCGATCTGGCATGAGGAGGCGGACCTGCGTATGATCGATCTTGAGACCATGCAGCATGTTGATGTCTCTGTATGGAATGATGAAGATCAGGCCGACAGCTATCATTCATGGTCATCGGACGGCAGATGGGTCATGTTCGGCAGCCGTCGTGCGGACGGAAGATATACCCACATTTACATTGCATATCTCGATGAGGAGGGAAATCCTGACAAGCCGTTCCTGCTTCCGCAGAAGGACCCGCGTTATAACGAATGGCGTCTGAAATCGTACAATATTCCGGAGTTCATAAAGGATAAGGTCGAACTGCCGTCTTCAGTAGTGGAATTGTTTGAACCAGTTAAATGAGTACAGCCATGAAAAATAAAGTCATCAAGCCAGGCCAGCTTCTGGCCATTGCATCATTGCTTCTTTTCTGTGGCATGTGGGCGATATGGTTCTTCTGCTATCGCTATTTCCTCATCTGGCTGGAAGGTTTTTCGTTCTTCTCCACTCTTCCTGACTTCTCTTCACTGTACAGGAACATTCCGGAGGGATTTCCGGCATATGCCGGAGCCTTCCTTCACCAGTTCTATAAGTTCCCGGCACTTGGCGCCGCCATACAGTCATTCTTTGCCGTATGGCCGGTTCTCTGCGCCGGCATCGTCATCATCCGTCTTTTCAAGGAACCTTCAAGACTGCTCTGGATGGCATTCCTGCCTCTGCCGGTATTCATATATGTGCAGTTCTGGGATATTCTGCTTCACAGGGCTGTCATCTGGTTCGTCGTCTCAGGCGTCATCATGCTTATTGTGCTGATTGTCACTATGTTCAGGAAGCCGGAGTGGAGCCTTCCCGGCCTGTTCAGGATGAAATGGCTCAATCCTGCGTTCATGCTGGCTTCCGTGGCAGTATCGGTCTTCTTCCTTGTAGGTCTCGATCCGAGAAACAGGGAGCAGGAAGAGCTGGCGCACCTCGAATATCTTGGCGAAAACCGCGAGTGGGGAGAGATACTCAAGGAAGTTTCAGTCAAGGATGCATGGGAAAATGAAATGAAACGCCGTTATGCCATCCTGGCCTTGTCCGAGACCGGGCAGCTGACCGAATATGCATTTGTCTATGGCCTCAAGGGATCTGACGGATTCATATTCTATGACAACATCAATCCGTTGTGCCTCAATTACAATGCCCTCTTCTATCAGTGCCTGGATATGCCTAACGCTGTGATCCATCAGGCTTATCAGCAGGGAGTACAGTCGGTGCCGGGAATGGGCTTTTCAGCATTGAGGCGCCTTGCGGACACATATCTGAGTCTCAAGGACTATACTCTGGCAAAGAAATATATCGAAATCCTGAGCCATTCTACATGTCATGGCCGCTGGGTGAAGGAAAGATTGCCAAGGCTTGAAGCGATCAGGCAGGCTGAACCTGTTTATGCGCATGACGAATATAAGGCTACGATTTCGAATTTCACGCATACCATATCCTCGATGGTTGACCGCAATCCGGAGAACCGCAAGTATGCTGACCTTCTTCTCTGCTCATTGCTGGCTGACGAGGAAGGCGACAAGTTCGACAAGCTTTTCAGGTATGTGGCGCAGTGGCAGTATCCGAACGGAACCGCTCTACCGCGTCTTTATGAGGAGGCACTCATACTTATAGCCATGGTTGATCCTTCAGTCATGGAAGGATTCACCGTAAGCGATGAGACGCAGCAGCGCTTTGCCGACTATGTGTCGCTTATGAATGCAGGAAAAGCCACTCTTGCGCTCCGGAAATATGCCGATACATATTGGGCTTATTCATATAAAGCGAATTGATGAGGAACATCCTTCATACGTTCATCCTGACCGGTCTGCTTCTGTTGCTGGCCGGCTGTGCCTCATGGAAAGATGCCCGGGAGACAGCAGATGCTGATGCTCCGGTCTTCCCTGATTATAAGGATGTTACCGTTCCGTGTAATATCGCTCCGATGAATTTCATGATCGAGGGTGCGGACCGGATCCAGGCCCGTTTTACCTCAAGCAGAGGACAGAATGTGCTGACGGTTGCAGGTAAGGACGGAGTCATAGACATACCTCTCCGCAAGTGGCGCGAACTGCTGGCTTCTGCAAAAGGCGGTGAATTGCAGGTGGAGGTGTGTTCATGGAGTGATGAGTATCCTGATGGTGTTTCATACAGGCCGTTCGTCATCAATGTGTCGGCAGATGAAATCGACGGCTGGGCCGCCTACAGGCTGATCGAGCCGGGATATGTGAGCTGGCGCCAGCTGGGTCTTTACCAGCGTGACCTTACCTCATTTGAGGAATCCGCAATAGTGACCAACCACTCGAATACCACGACATGTCTTAACTGCCATCACTTCCCGTCATATTCGGCAGGCAGCATGATGTTTCATGCACGTGGGGCGAACGGAGGCACCATCATCCACCGCGACGGCAAGACATATAAGGTGGATTTCGGGAAGATATCCCGGTTCAAGTCCGTGACCTATCCTGCATGGCATCCGGAAGGCAGATACATCGCATTCTCGTCAAACACGACCCATCAGGTCTTCTTTGCAGAGGGAAGCCAGCCGATCGAGGTGTTTGATACGGCTTCCGATCTCCTTGTGTATGATGTGGTTATGGATGAAGTCATGACTGATCCGAGATTCCTGACAGCCGAATCCCTCGAGACATTCCCGGCATGGTCTCCGGACGGAAAATATCTATATTTCTCTTCGTATACATCAGACAGTCTCCCCGTAGAACTGTCCTATGACATGAACTACGATCTGCTCCGGGTGGAGTTTGATCCTGTCAACAACAGGTTCGGCGAGAAGATCGATACATTGTACAACGCGGAAGTCCAGGGCGGAAGTGCTTCATATCCACGTATTTCCCCGGACGGACGTTTTCTTCTTTATACAAGGTCTGATTACGGTACATTCCCGATCTGGCATCGCGAGGCTGACCTGCATATGATAGACCTTGAGACAATGGAAACTGTTGACCTTGGCGGATGGAACTGCGCCGATGAGGCTGACAGCTATCACTCATGGTCATCAGACGGCAGGTGGGTGATGTTCGGAAGCCGCAGGCTTGACGGAAGATATACTCGTCTTTATATCGCGCATTTCGATGCGGACGGTAAGCCTCATAAGCCTTTCCTGCTCCCGCAGGAGGATCCGAGATACAATTACTGGCGCCTGAAATCGTTCAATGTGCCAGAATTCATAAATGCTGAAGTGAAGCTTCCGAAGGAGGCTGAAAAACTATTCCGTACGAAATGAAAAAGCTGATTACAATAATAGTATATGCGGTTCTGTGGATGGGATGGTTTATCTGCTATCCTTACATGTTGAGGTGGTTTGAAGGAGCCAGCTTCTTTTCGACATTGCCTGATTATGCCGGTGTCCACTTCCATTTCCCATCTGAAATCTTCCGATACTGTGGAGCGTTTCTCCTTCAGTTCTACGCATGGCCTCTGGCAGGAGCAGCCATGCAGGCGGCGTTGGCAGTATTGATTATCCTTTGCATCTGGAGCATCGTGAAGAGGCTGTTCAAAGACCCGGACAGACTGTTCTGGATACCTTTCCTCTTCCTTCCGGCCGTGGTATATCTTCAGCTTGGCGACATGACTCTTGAACATACATGTGCCGTACTGGCTGTAGCTGCCCTTCTTGCTGCGACGGTGTGGGGCGTGAGGGCTTTAAGTAAGTTCCAGCTCACATTACCTGCATTCATGCGCAAGGCATGGCTTACCATGACAGTACCTGCGCTTGCTGCCTTATTGTCATTGTATTTCGTCTATGACGGCCCGATGGGCAGGCAGCATGAGGAGATCGCCCGCCTCGAATATCTCGGAGAACATCAGCAATGGACGGAAATCCTTGAGACTGTCCCGCTTCAGGAATCACTGACGAATACATACAAGAGAAAATACGTCCTGCTGGCATTGGCCGAGACAGGAAAGCTGGCTGACTATGCTTTCAGATACGGGCTTTCCGGTTCAGGGGATTTCATGTTCCAGAATGCCGACGGCCCGCTGTCGCTTAATTTCAACACCATATTCTATCGCAGCCTGGGCCTCGCTAATCCTGTAGTGTATTGTGCTTACCAGCAGTCGCTTCAGTCGCTTCCGGGCATCAGTTTCGATGCATTGAGGACATTGACAGACATGTATCTGGATAACAGGGACTATGATCTTGCGAAGAAGTATATGGACATCCTTGACCATTCGCTGACTCATGGAAAATGGGTGAAGGAACGTCTTCCGAAACTTGAAGCGATCCGTGACGCTGAACCGCTGGACCGGATGACAGGAGAGCCTTTCATTCTTGAGGATTTCATCAATGACATGTCTTCTCTTGTGTCGAGATATCCTGACAATGCAAGATATGCGGATTACCTTTTATGCGGACTTCTTGCCGACAGGGACGGCGGAAGGTTCTATGACTTCTTCCGTTTCCTTGCTCCACGGCTTTACCCTGACGGGAATGGCATACCTCATCTGTACCAGGAGGCATTGCTCCTGATTGCCAGCCAGGATCCGAGGATTCTTGATATCTATCACATTGATGAGGAGGTCTGGAAACGCTTTACCGACTTTACGGGTATGATGCAGAATGGAAAGACTGCGCAGGCCAAGAAGAAATATGCAGGGACATATTGGACATATGTATACTGACCTATGAAGACAAAGACGAGAAACATACTGATATTTTCGGTGGCCGCCTTGCTGATGGCTGCCGGAATATATCTCACGCAGGAATATCGCTTCTATAATATCGAAGGCAGCGATCTGTTCCTGTATGACCGGGCATATATATCGGATACATTATGTGAGACAGGAGGATTCGCCCTGCTTGCCGCATCGTTCGATACCCAGTTCATGAGAATCCCTTTTGCGGGGCCGCTGCTGGCTGCAATGCTGTATTTCGCGGCCTCCTGCCTGATCGCTTCTGTTCTGCGCAGGAAATGCCCTTCAGGAGCCATGGACGGCTTCGCTTTCATCCCTGCGGCATTCATGTTCCTGTGTCTTGAAAATGGCTATTTCCGCTATTGGGGACATATGGCCTTCGTCATTTCGATAGTGGCTCTCTGGTGGTATGTCACGATGCCGGAGGGCTGGAAGAGGCGTCTTGCGGCCGGACTGATTGGTGTTCCGCTCCTGTACCATCTCTCGGGCAGCGCTGCGATTGTATTTGCTGTCGGAGTTTGCCTGTATGAGATTACGGACAGGGGAGTGAAAGGCTTGTGGTCATTGGCTTTCCCGGCGGTCTTTGCACTGACAGCCTTCATATATGTCAGGACCTCGATGGTCAGCGGATGGGCTGCCGCACTGACCCCGTTCATGTATTACAGCAATCCTTCCACATATTTCTTTCCGCTGTATGCCTGGGCATCGGTACCGGCCCTGATTCTGGCTTCATGGATATTCTCAAGATTTGCTATAGGGCAGAAGAATGCCCTCATCCCGGCCCTGGCCGGAATTGCGGTGTCATTCTTCATCGCGGGAAACCTTTATTCAAAGGTCCATAGCGAAGGAAACTACCGTCTGCTTCAGGAAGAATATCTTGCTGACAATGAAGATTGGGGACGTATTGTAGAGACTGCAGACCGGCGCAGACCGACTTATTTCATAAGCTATCTCAACCTTGCTCTTGCTGAACAGGGACATCTCCTTGAACGCTTCCCATATTTCAACCCGCAGGCGATATCGGGCGTGATGCCTCCGATCCCGAACATCCGTTACGGCATGTCTCTTCAGAGCAAGGTGTATCTGGCATGGGGATATGTCGCGGCTGCAAGGCAGTCGGCCTTCGATGCCAATATGATGACTCCGGGCATGAGAGATCCCCGTCAGCTTAAGATCCTTGTCCAGACCAATCTCGCGACAGGTTCGTATGAGGTGGCGGAAAAGTATCTGGACATACTTGAAAGGACATTGATGTACAGGAAATGGGCCAAGGATATGAGACGCTTTCTCGATGATCCGGAAAAGGTCGCGGCATTTCTGCCTGCAGAAGGTGTCTATGTCAGACATGATGGACTTAAAGGGGATCTGGAGGATATCGTTTCTGCGAATCCGTCGCAGAGGATCGCACTTCAGTTTCTGGAAGTGTATAAGATGATGGAGGAAATGCAATGAGAAGGATAATGATGCTTCTGGCATGCGTTGCAGCATTTGCCGCATGCTCGGATAAGGTCGAAGTGGCCGGATTCATGGGGGAAGACCCGGAAATTTTTCCGGATTACAGGAATGTGACCATACCTCCGAATATAGCTCCCATGAACTTCGAGTTCACGGGAAATGACGCCGATGTCATCCTGCAGGTTGAATCGCCTTCGCGTACCATCAAGATACGTCCCCGCGGACATCTGTTCTCTTTCAGAAGCCGTGTGTGGAAGGAGATGCTTGAGGAGGCTTCCGGCAGGGGGCTTGTGTTCAGGCTCTATGTGAAGACCCGTGAAGGCTGGTATGCATACAATCCTTTTGTGATGAATGTCGCAAAAGAACCGGTAGACCCATATCTGGCATACAGGCTCATCCCGCCGGGGTACAGCCTCTGGAATGAGATGTCCATATGCCAGCGCGATCTGGAAAGCTTCAGGGAAAGCAGGATATATTCCAACAGGCAGGGCAGGGGAAACTGTGTGAACTGCCACTCTTTCTGCAGCCGTGATCCTGAAAGGATGCTTCTTCATATGAGATCGGAGCATGCGGGTACATATGTGTATATGGACGGCAGGCTGGAAAAGCTTGACACGAAGACTCCGGAGACAATGTCTTCCCTGGTGTACCCGTACTGGCATCCGTCGGGAAGATATGTCGCATTCTCCGTAAACAAGACAAACCAGGTCCTTCATGCATCCGATCCGAACAGGATCGAGGTCTTTGACGAAGATTCCGATATTGTTGTATATGATGTCCTCAATCATGAGATAGTCTCATGCGACAGGCTTAAATCCGGGTCGTCCTTCGAGACATTCCCGACATTCTCTCCGGACGGAAGATATCTTTATTTCTGCTCAGCAGAAGCCGTGACACCTATGCCAGAAAGGTATCAGGAAGTCAAATACAGCCTTTGCCGCATAGGATTCGACCCTGACGGGCTGTCATTCGGCGGCGAAGTGGATACATTATACAATGCCCGCACACAGGGCCGCAGCGCCTCTTTCCCGAGAGTCTCTCCTGACGGAAGGCTCCTGGCCTTTACACTGAGCGATTACGGAAATTTCTCGATATGGCATAAGGATGCTGACATTCATTGTCTCGATACAGCGGACGGCAGCATCTCCCGGATGGGTGAGCTGAACAGCGATGATGTGGAAAGCTACCATTCATGGAGCAGCGACGGCCGCTGGCTGGTGTTCAGCAGCAGACGGGGCGACGGCCTGTATACCAGGCCATATTTCGCGTATGTGGATGGTTCCGGCTATGCATGCAAGCCTTTCCTGCTTCCGCAGAAGAATCCGAAAAGATTCTATGGATCTCTTATGTTTTCATATAATATTCCTGAATTCGTGAGCGGCAAGGTCAGACTGGACGGAAGGACTCTAGCGGATTTTGCCGAGTCAGAAGAACCGACAGATGTTTCATTTCGATTAACTAATTAAAAATCAAGGATATGGATAGACTGTTTGTTAAGATTGGAGTGATGCTGCTCTCATTGTCATTTGTGGCCGGATGTTTCCCGGATGATTATCTCGATGACAGACCCGTTGTCGAAAAACCAGATCCGAAACCGGAACCAGACCCGGATCCTGATCCGACTCCTGATCCGGGCCCTACTCCGGGTGATGACAATCTTTCATATGACAATCTTGCTGCATATGATGCCCTTAAGAACTATGTGAACCGTCAGGTTTCTCCGGATTTCAAGCTTGGAGCTGGAGTCACCGTTCACGAATATCTCCAGAAAGGCCAGCACTACAATCTTGCTGTCACCAATTTCAATGAAATGACAGCCGGAAATGCCATGAAGCAGTCATCTGTCATGAGACAGGACGGTTCGATGGATTTCACGCAGGTAAGGAATTTCATCGAGGAGGCGGAGCGTGCCGGAATGACTGTATATGGACATACATTAGCATGGCATGCACAGCAGCAGAATACATATCTTAACAATGTCATCAAGGGAAAGAAGGTCGAGCTTCCTTCTTCTACAGGTGAGGTCGTTCTTCTTGAAGCAGACTTCAACGATGGTGCACAGCCTTTCATGGGCTGGGGCAACAATTCCACCAGAGAAGTGGAAGGTGGGGCATTGAAGGTCACCAATCCGTCTTCAGTAAATTCATGGGAGGCCCAGTTTGCGCGTGACTTTGCCGAGCCGTTTGTAAACGGCCAGTCATACAGACTGAACTTCAAGATAAAGGGCTCCGGAAACGGCTCGCTTTCAGCTGGTTTCCAGATCACTGACGGATATAAGTCTGCCGGAGAATTCGGTGTCGTGGACTTCAATACACGATGGAAGGATGTCGAGATGACATGTACATGCAGCGCCGACGGAGGTACAAGACTGATCTTCAGTTTCGGAGAATTCGCTGGTGACATCTATATCGATGATTTCGTGTTTACTGCTACCGGCGTAAGCTATACATATGAGCCGATGACTCCTGCAGAGAAGAAGGCGGCGCTTACTGATGTCCTTGACAGGTGGATAAAGGGCATGATGGAGGTTACGGCTACCAGGGTGTCTGCATGGGATGCTGTAAACGAATCCGTATCCGGCAGAGATACAAATGGTGACGGATATTATGAACTTGAGTCTGCTGAGTGGGGAAGTTCGAATAATTTCTATTGGCAGGATTACCTTGGCTCGGGAGATTATGTACGTATAGTGATCGAAAAGGCACGTAAGTATTATGCTGAATTCGGAGGAACAGCTCCTTTGCGACTGTTCATCAATGACTACAACCTTGAGTCTGACTGGGATGATAACAAGAAGCTCAAGAGCCTTATACATTGGATCGAGGTATGGGAGTCTGACGGAGTGACGAAGATCGACGGTATCGGAACCCAGATGCATGTGTCTTGTTATGAGAACCCTGATATCCAGGCGAGCAAGGAAAAGCATTATGTAAGGATGCTTCAGCTGATGGCGAATACCGGCAAACTGGTCAAGATCACAGAGCTTGATATGGGATATGTCGATAAGAACGGCAATACCGTACCTACATCGCAGATGCAGGATTATCAGCACAGGGCAATGGCTGATTACTATGATTTCATCGTACGCAAGTATTTTGAAATCGTGCCTCCGGCGCAGCAGTATGGTATCACCCAGTGGTGTACAAGGGATGCTGGCGGTGAGCTCGGAACAGGATGGAGAGGCGGAGAGCCTGTCGGCCTGTGGGATATCAACTATAACCGTAAATACGCATATGCCGGTTTTGCTAATGGCTTGAGAGCCAGATAATTGTTGTTATGAAGATATTTGAGAGATTGCTTGGCACAGCTGCAATGATGCTGTGTCTTACAGGATGTTTCAGTCATGAGGAATATATCCCGGAGAAACCTCCTGTAGATAAGGAAGAAGATAAACCTGAAGAGGAAAAACCGGATAACGAAGACCCTGCACCGGACTTCTCCGAGTTTGAACTCAATGTTGTGGGACGCTACCTGAAGGATTCCGAAGGCAATGTCGTGAATCTTCATGGTTTCGGACAGACATACAGCCCTTTCTTCAACAACTGGGGCTGGAACAATTATGATGTCAACGCATGTCTCAGCTACAACAAGAGGATGATCGATGAAGTCCTTGCTGCCGGCTGGAGGATGGATTTCATAAGGATGCATATGGATCCTTACTGGAGCGACGATCCGAACCAGGAGTCTGTGCGTTATGAGGGTCATGAGAGGTTCTCGGAGACCCGTTTCAGGAAATATCTCGATGAGGTGTTCGTGCCTATGGCCGAGTATATGATATCAAAAGGCCTTTACGTCGTGATGCGTCCTCCGGGAGTCTCACCGGAGAAGATCGCTGTAGGAGATGACTATCAGACATTCCTGCTGAAGGTCTGGGAAATCGTTTCAAAGCATAAGAAGATCAGGAACAATGGCTGCATCATGTTCGAGCTTGCCAATGAGCCTATCCATATCAAGGGACCGGACGGCACATATGCCGGTTCGGGTGACGGACATTTCCAGAAGATGAGCGAGTATTTCCAGGCCATAGTTGACAAGATCAGGGGCAATTGCCGCAACATAATATGGGTTCCGGGCCTCGGCTACCAGTCACAGTATGCGGGCTATGCAACATATCCGATAAAAGGTGAAAACATCGGTTACGCCATCCATGTGTATCCTGGATGGTATGGCAGCGATGCCGAGCAGCCAAGTGCAGAGCTTGGCGGAGTCATGGGAGGCGGCTACGAAGGCTTCCAGCGAGGATGGGATGCGCAGATCAAGCCTGTTGCAGACTTCGCTCCGGTCATGGTCACAGAGATGGACTGGGCTCCTGCAAAATATGATTCGTCATGGGGCAAGAGCATCACAGGCGTGGCCGGCGGTACCGGATTCGGTGCGAACTTCAAGTATATAGCAGACAACACTGGCAATGTAAGCTGGATGATCTTCACCAGCCAGCATCTTCTCGCACAGTTCCGTGATGTGCCTGGCACTCCGGGCAGCTATACTTTCCTGAACGATCCCGAGGCATGCCCATGGCCGGTCTACCATTGGTTCAAGGAATATGCGGGAGAGGGTAGTGCGGAAGGCGAGCTCGCAGGCCTTGAGATTGTCGGCATGGATACAAGCCTTGACATCCGCATGGGTGACAGCAGAAGCCTGATCGTGAATGCCGTATATGCTGACGGAAGCAAGGCGGCAGTTACATCGAAGGCTACGGTCAGCTGCTCCGATCCGTCCGTGGTGAAGATAGAGGGCGGCAAGCTTATCGCATTGAAGGAGGGCCGTACGAATGTGAATGTTTCATATACATCTGGGGCCGGCGTAACAAAGGAACTGGTCATTGATGTGAATGTCATCACTCCGTTCCCTCTTACCGAAGCCATGTTCGATCCTTCCATCTGGGAGAAGGGTTCTTTTGATGAGGAGACATCGACGCTGATCACCGGTCAGTACGGATTCGGCGGATGGCAGTATGCGGAAGGTCTCGATCTGTCTGCATTCAAGACCCTTACCGTCGAGCTTGGAAATGACAATGCCAGTCAGGTTTCCTTCCGTCTGTTCGACAAGAACAATTACTGGAGCGATCCCGCGATGTATGATTTCGGTTCATCCCGCAAGGTCGTGGTGGATCTGCATGCGATGAAAGACAAGAACGGCAATGCGATAAGCCCGTCGCATATCTACATTGCCGGATTCTGGTCATTGGGCGGAAAGCCTATCGTGATCAGGAGTCTTGTGCTTGAATAAATTGCGTTGATTGTTATTCGGACATGCGGAAGCCGAACTGAATGCGCTCTTCACAGTTTATCATCTTTTCAGCATCTGTCCTGTCCAGATCTACAGGTCCTGTGACGAACTCCGGTACGTTGTAGGACCTGTTCTGATAGCTGTAGTAATGCAGCGGATGCTTCTGCGGAAGCATGAACGGCTTGCTTTCCTGGCCGTTTTCATCAATGTGTGTGAAGAAAAGACGGGTATACAGGCCGTCGTCCCTGCGGCTGCTGAACATCATCCAGCGGCTGTTTGAAGACCAGCTGTGGTAGGACTCCGTGTCATGGCTGTTGATCTTGTCCATCGGACGTGATTCTCCTGTCTCCAGGTCCATGATCCAAAGGTCGGCTTCATGGTGCCAGATGCTGAAGTTTCCGTAATCTGAAAGGGTGTAGACAAGGAATTTTCCGTCGTATGAAGGCTTCGGGAAGGAAACGCTCTTGCCTGTTCCCTCTGCGAATACCAAGGTGTCGATCCTGGAACCGATAGTGCCGGTGGCAGGGTCGAAATCGACGCTGCAAAGGTTGTATCTTATCTGGTCGACTTCTGCAGGTATAGGCTTTGGAGATGCTGCGCAGAAATAAAGTGTCTTGCCGTCGGCTGAGAAGGCCGGGAATGTCTCCCATACATCCTTTTTCTTGATCGATTCTGAGCTTATGAGGCAGTTGTTCCTGATATCGTAGACCAGCATGTCGGAGTCGAGGTCGAACACCTCGATCAGCTTGTCCGCAAGGACATGGAAGCCCTGGCGCGTGTTGTTTGAAGAATATGCGATGTAATCTCCTCCCGGATGCCAGTAAGGATAGACGCAGAAACCGAGGGTGCTGTCCGTCTTGGTGTTGTATGCGGCCATCTCTCCATCGATGTTGAGGAGGGTGGCGCCGTGGCTGCCTCTGATATGCAGGCTGTAATTGTCTGGATTTCCCCTGTTGTAGGCATGGCAGTTCACGCAGCCGTCGAACTGGGTGTTTTCGATGAGAGCCTTTTCCTTATAGTTCGAGAGATTCCTCTCATATATGCCCATCTTGCTGTAGACCTCGTATCCCGGAGCGAGGAGACGATAGTTTATGCCGTAATCTATCTCATCTTCAGACACATGTATGGTCCATGTGTCGGGAAGCACGCTGCTCCTGACCGTAATGTCCTCTCCTTTGGCGGCTTCAAGAAGTCTCTTCCATTCCTTCTCTTTCCAGACTACTTCACGTCCCTTTATCGATATGCTCATGTCGCCATGGCTGAAAGTGGTGACAGGCACAGGGCCGCAGTCTGCCGTGTAGCAGAAGTTGAGCGGTGCTATCCCTACGGGAACGGTGACGTCCATATAATCCGGCCAGATCGGGCCATCGGTGTAGCGGGCCTCTGAAGGGTCAAATCTGTAGCAGGAACTGAACATAAGGATGCCCAGCAGTATATAAAGCACTCTTTTCATCATTTGAATCGGTAATAATAGTAGAACCAGTATGTATCTCCAAATTCCTTCTGCATGCTTGCCTCGTCACGTCCTGACTGGAAAGAAGAGATGAATCTGGTGAATTCTGATGCGACATTTCTTGTTATGAAGCCAGGCATGCCTTCCGGCCCGTCATGTGTCAGCGCCCAGTACAGCACCACGGCCTCCTGATAATGGCGTGCGTCGTAGCCCTTCTTGAGAAGCTTGTGGCATTCGAAGAAACGCGGAAGGTCCTTGCGGAGCAGGCACCATGCAAGCAGGTAGTCCATCGCCATGACATTCGCTTCGTTTTCAACGTACATGAGTCCCAGCATGGAATCCATCTCCTCCTGACTGAACATGAAGTCGTGATCCTTTATCCTGACAGAACGCAGGTACGCATATTCCGGTACTTTTTCTATAAGTTCCGGATTATTGATAAGTCTTTCAGTCTCTTTTGCCCACTCTCTATAGAAAAGGGTCTGCTTGAGGGCTCCGACATATTTCCTTGCCACTTCATAGTCTCCGTTTATCAGGTTTGTCTTTGCCAGAGCCTGTGTGAGCCTTGCACTCTTCTGGAAGTCTGGAATACCTTCCTGGGCCTCGAAGAAGAATGTCTGGGCTGTGTTTATCATGCCGAGATGATAATATACCGTTCCTGTCGGTACAGGAGAGAAATGGTCTCTTGTGAATTCCGGAATCAGGCCGGCCGGGCCGTTCTGGAAGAACGAGAACATGTCGCTGGACATATGCGCGGTCTTCGCAAGGGCGAGATTCGTACATTCCACGGCGATAGGGGAATCCGGAGAATCCTTGTCGGAGGTCGCGAGTATCTTGTTCCACTGTCCCATCCTTGTCATGAAGTCATAGCCGAAAAGCCTTTCCTTTTCCATGTCTGCAAAAACCGGAGTCAGGCATGCCGCCGGCAGTATGGCAAGGGCCAGGCTTGCTGCGACCATCCTGTCCTTTCTGAATGCCGTCGCAAGAAGCATTGCCGAAGGGACCATAAGGACTGATATCCATGCCAGCAGCGGGATTGCGTTATGGTAGCGGTGATAATGGACTCCGAAAGCGAGCCTTTCCAAAGGGTAAGGGCTGTAAGCGCGGGCAATGAGCGGGATTGCGGTCGCCATCACCACAGCTGCAATAGAGAAGATGAGTATATTCTTTTTGTCTTCTTCGCGCATGAAGGATCTGATTGCCACGATGACAGGCACAAGTATGCTTATGCTTCCGAACAGGAGGTACATCACCGGCATGAGCATGATCGTGATGATGGACCGTATTCCTGTCCTGCGTATCTTCATGAGGATGAAGGCCAGGGTCAGCGAAGCGATGATTGCTATAGCTGCCGTTACAAGGGCATTCTCGTCACAGAGGAAGAGGAACATCGCTACTGCGGGGAGAAAACTCAACGGGTATGTTGCAAAGGAGCCGTTCTCAATGTTTTTCCAGGTAAGCAGCTGTATCAGCACCAGCAGGATGCCAAGAATGAGTGCTCCGACAGGGGCATGATAGAAGAACTGCACAAGGAATCCGCCTATCCAGCCTCCGAGTCCGCCGGGCACGGCCACGCTTTCGCGGAAGTAGTCGGCTCCAAAGCGGAACAGCTGCATCTGTTCCTGATAGTGGACATGGTATGGATAGAGGAAATTAAAGAATGCAAATGCGAGCAGAAATGCTGCCGCTGACTGGACTGCTGATATTATGGTCTGTCTGCGATTCATCGGAAATAATCAAAACAATAATCAGCAAAGTTATGAAATAAATGAATATCTTTGCAAAAAGACATTCTCAAAATGAGATTGAACAAGATTTTCAGCCTGTTGGTTTCAGCTTCCCTTATCGTCTCCTGTGCGGAAGATACCCCGGATTACCGTCAGATCTGGCAGAAGGCCCATCATCTGGACGATGACCGTATGGCTCGGATGTACGGGGAACCGGATGATGGTACTGACAATGTGTTCGGCATTATCCTGGAGGCATATGATGGCAATTGGGACAAGGTCGGACAGTTGACAGAAGGATCGCGCACATCGGAGATCCATGCATATTATCACAATCTTGTCATGGCCATGGAAGGACATCTGGCCGACAGCCTGATGCATTATTACCAGCCATTTGAAAGGGGACTGTTCCTGCCTGTAGATGAAAAGGCGGGGCAGCTCAAGATCGCCGCATCTTCAGAGGTGTGGTTCCGTCTGGGGGAAATGACCATGGCCGAGCATAGCGCGATGCTTGCCCAGATATTCTCTCCGGACCATTTCGGCGTGCCATATCTCAAGCGTCTTGCGGAGATCAACCTTGTCAACGGTCAGGACGAGGCTGCACGTAAATACCTGCGTCTGCTCTCGCAGGAAGAAGGCTGTGAAGACTGGGTGTCCGATAGGATCCCGGGACTGGAATCACAGGCAGTGAAAGCTCATCTGGCCTCTTTGAGATCCTTCGCACACAAGTCCGATATGGTTCATCGTCCGTCTGACTACAGGGGAGTGCTCAAGAGCCTTCTCGCATCCAATCCGGACAATCAGCTCGCAAGGCAATATCTGCTTTGTCTCGACATAATCATAAAGGATCTGGAGCACTTCATCGAAGACTATGATCCTTCGCGGGACAATTCCCGTCTTTATGATGAGGCTGTGCTGATCTTTCTGGCTCAGCGCGGGGCCATTACGCCGCAGAACATCACTCATTTCGGCCTGTCGCAGGAAATACTTCAGGAGTTTTCAGATTATAATAACATGTTTGCCTTCAGCCAGGGGGCAATGGAGCCAATGCAGAAAAAGTATGGCAAGACTTACTGGTTCTTCTATCAATATGCTAAAAGGAACATTAAATAAGGTAATACTGGCAGCTGTCTCGCTTGTTCTCTTCGCTTCCTGCGGCAGAGAAGGTGCAGAAGTGCCCGTCAATACGGACTCGCCCATATATCCCGACTATATGGGAGTGACCGTCCCTTCCAACATTGCCCCACTCAATTTCCATTATACTTCCGCTGGAATCAGAAAGGCCCGCACTACCGTCACATGCCATGAGTCGGTCCGGGAGTTTGAAGGTAAGGAGGTCGTATGGGACATGAAGCAATGGAAGGAACTCCTTGCATCAGCAGAGGGTGATTCAATCAGTTTCTCGGCAGAAATCCTCATGAAAGGCGGAAAGAAGGAAAAGCATGAATGGAAGGTCTATGTTTCTCCGGACAAGATCGATCCGTATCTTTCATACCGTCTTATCGAACCGGGATATGAAGTCTGGCACGAAGTCGAGATCCGCGAGAGATGCATCGAAAATTTTGATGAAAGGGTCCTCTCTGACTGGAAGAACACCGGCAATTCATGCATGAACTGCCATATACACAGCCAGGCTCGTGCGGACCTGTCGATGTTTTATGTCAGAGGAAAGGACGGGGGAGCCTTTCTGAACAGGAACGGCGAAATCCGCAAGCTCTCGCTCAGGGCAAAGAATATGGTTTCAGGTACCGTGTACGGTGAAATCCACCCTTCCGGAAGATTCGGCGTGTTCTCATCCAATATTATCATCCCGGGTTTCCATACGCAGGGCAGCCGTAGGCTGGAGGTCTATGACACCGAATCCGATCTGGCCATAGCGGACTTCGACAGAAATGAAATGACGGTCCCTCCAGCAGTGTCGCGCAGGGATGTGCTTGAGACTTTCCCTGTATTCTCGGCCGACGGAAGAAGCATCTATTACTGTGCAGCCGACACCATTCCTCTCCCGCGTGATGTGGAGAAGCTCCGCTATTCGCTTATGAAGATCGGTTTCGATGAGAAGACCGGCATGACAGGACAGGCTGCCGAAGTCGTATGGGATGCAGCAGAACATGATGGGAGCGTATGCCATCCGAAGTGTTCGCCGGACGGCAGATGGATAATGTATACCGTGGCCGACTACGGCACTTTCCCTATCTGGCATGCCGAATGTCAGCTGGAGATGATGAATCTTCATACAGGAGAGATCGTTAAGATGGATGCCGCCAATTCAGACCGTTCCGATACATATCACAGCTGGTCTTCATCAAGCCGCTGGTTCGTTTTTGCCAGCAAGAGGGGAGACGGAAAATACGGCAGACCATATTTCTGCCATGTGGATGAAAACGGCAATCTGACAAAGCCTTTCGTGCTGCCGCAGGAAGACCCATGGCATTATGAAAACAGCCTTCGTTCGTTCAATATACCGGACCTGTCTGACGGCCCGGTGAATTTTGATGCGGAAACGATCGGTCGCATGGTTAAAGAGGCTGAAGCGGAAGTATTTCATTAGAGATCACATTCCGTCTGATTTAAAAACATATCAGGATTGATTCAAAAAAATGCAAATATTGTTTCATTTATATGAAAATAATCCTAATTTTGTTGCTTATATTCTTCCATATTTCGCCTGACCACTTTGAAAAAACATTATAACATCTATAACTAACTAATTATTAACCATTATGAAGAGTAAATTGTTTACTTCTCTCATGCTGATGTTTGCATGTATTTCCATGATGGCTCAATCACCGATGAAGGTGACTGGTACCGTCACAGACAATGCAGGCGCTTCAGTAATTGCGGCTTCGGTCGTAGAGCAGGGAAACACCAGCAATGGTGTCGTTACCGATCTGGATGGAAAGTTCGAGATTACAGTTCCTCAGGGTGCAAAGCTCGTTGTTTCGTCTATCGGTTATGCTACGAAGGTGGTTGAGGTCGGCAATCAGGCCGTACTTTCAATTATCCTTGACGAGGACACAGAACTTCTCGAAGAGACCGTGGTAGTAGGTTACGGTACTCAGAAGAAGAAGCTCGTGACCGGTTCTACAGTACAGGTGAAAGGTGAAGACCTCGTGAAACTCAACACTACCAGCGCTCTCGGAGCAATGCAGGCTTCGACTCCAGGTATGCAGATCACTTCATCATCAGGTCAGCCGGGTGAGGGTTTCAAGGTTTCTATCCGTGGTATGGGTACCATCGGTTCTTACCAGCCTCTCTATGTGATCGACGGTGTTGCAGGCGGTGACATCAACGCTCTCAACCCTTCGGATATCGAGAGCATCGACGTCCTCAAGGATGCGGCATCCTGCGCGATCTACGGTGCACGTGGTGCGAACGGTGTAGTTCTCGTTACTACAAAGCAGGCGAAGGAAGGAAAGTACACTGTGACTTACGACGGATTCTATGGCGTCCAGAACGTGCAGAGAATGCCTGAAATGCTCAACGCAAGGCAGTATATGGACGTTCAGAACATGCTGACTGTCAATGCTGGCGGCGCTCCTATCGACTGGGCCAACATCCTTAATACAGATCTTTACAACAGCATCATGGACGGAAGCTATACCGGTACAAACTGGCTTGACGCTATCCGTAACGAGAATGCTCCTTACCAGAATCACGCTGTGAACATCGTCGGCGGTTCTGACAGGACAAAGATGTCGATGGGTGTATCGAACACTTCTCAGGAAGGTATCTTCGGTTATCCTGTACAGTCAAAGTACAACCGTACTACCGTACGTATCAATTCTGACCACGTGATCCTCCGCAAGGGTAACCTCGATATCATCTCTCTGGGCCAGAATATGACCTATACTTATAATACAAAGAGCGGTATCGGTATCGGTAACCACTATTGGAACGATATCTACAGCATGCTTGTAGCTAACCCGATCCTCCCTATGTACAATGAGGCAGGTGAATATACCGACTTTGACGAGACTGAAGCGACAGGTCTCTGGGCTCTCGACAGCTATGTAGCCAACCCTATCGTGGCCATGGTAAGAAGTTCAAGAGGTAACAACAAGAGCCAGAACCACGCTCTCAACCTTTCTGCAAACCTCCGTATCCAGCCTATCAAGGATCTCGTGTTCCGCAGCCAGGTGAACTACAAGATGTCTGCAAGCACATATCGTCAGTACGGTATGACTTACAAGACAAGTAACTATGCATTCTCGGAGACCGACAGCGTTTCGCAGAGCGCATCTGCAGGCTGGAGCTGGTCTTGGGAGAACACATTGAACTACAAGTTCAATATCGCAGAGAAGAATCACTTCGATGTTCTCGCAGGTTCTACTCTCGAGCATTCAGGCTTCGGTGAAAGCGTTAATGCAGCACGTTCAGGCGGTGCATGGCCAGATGACTGGACTCACGCTTATGTCGGCAACATGATCGGTACAATCGACCAGTCAGGTATCGGCGGAAGCACTTGGGGTGATTCAGGTCTTGCTTCATTCTTCGGACGTATCAACTACGACTATGATGAGAAGTACATGCTCTCAGCTATCGTACGTGCCGACGGTTCGTCTAACTTCGCACGCGGTCACCGTTGGGGTGTATTCCCTTCAGTAGCTGCAGGTTGGGTTGTATCAAGCGAGCCTTGGATGGAAGGTGCAAAGGGCGTTCTTGATTATTTGAAGCTCCGCGCATCTTGGGGACAGAACGGTAACTGTGCAGTTGATAACTTCCAGTATCTTGCTACTGTAGCTATCGGTCCTGACAATGGTGGTTATGCATTCGGTCACGGTGCTCTCCAGAACTGGCAGACAGGTTCATACGCAGACAAACTTGCAAACGGTGACATCTCTTGGGAGACTTCAGAGCAGATTGACCTCGGTTTCGATGCACGTTTCTTCAATAACAGACTCAACCTTACATTCGACTGGTATCAGAAGAATACAAAGGATTGGCTCGTCAATGCTCCTGTAATGGGCCACTTCGGAACAGGTGCTCCTTATATCAATGGTGGTGACGTACGCAACTCGGGTGTCGAGCTCTCACTCAACTGGAGCGATGCAATCAGCAAGGATTTCTCTTACTCGATCGGCGTGAACGGTTCATACAACAAGAACATCGTGACACGTATCGCAAACGATGAGGGTATCATCCACGGTCCAGGTAGCGTTGTTCAGGGTATCGATGAGATCTACCGTGCACAGGTGGGTTATCCTATCGGCTACTTCTGGGCTTACAAGACTGACGGCGTATTCCAGAATCAGGCGGAGATCGACGAGTGGGTGGCAGCCGGCAATCCTACAATGGGTAGCCCTGCTCAGCCAGGTGACCTCAAGTTCGTAGACTACAATGGTGACGGCACTCTTGACAACAGCGACAAGACTATGGTCGGTGATCCTAATCCTGACTACATCGTAGGTCTTAACCTCAGCTTCTATCTCTATGGTTTCGACTTCGCAGTGAGCGGTTACGGTAACTTCGGCCAGCAGATCTTCCGCGCATACAGAAGATATTCTGACTCGCAGTATAACAACTATACTACAGAGATCTTCGACTACTGGCATGGTGAGGGCACATCGAACAAATATCCTCGTATCGTTCCAGGTACAAACTACAACTACATGCAGAACTCTGACCTCTTCGTAGAGAATGCTGATTTCTTCAGAATCCAGACCATCAGTCTCGGATATGACTTCAACAGACTCTGGAAGAACTCTCCATTCGGACAGCTTCGTCTCTATGTTCAGGCACAGAATCCTTTCGTGATCACAAAGTACAAGGGCTTCGATCCTGAGGTAGGTTCTGACGGTGGTTCAGGAAACAATTGGGCAAAGGGACTCGACCTGGGTTATTATCCACAGGCCCGCGCAATGATTATTGGTGTTAATCTCAAATTCTAATTTTAGTGACTGATATGAAAAAGATTTTTTATTTCGCAGCAGTCGCTGTATGTGCATCCCTCGTATCTTGCGAGAGTTTCCTTGATACGACCAACTACTGGTCAAAGACTACTGAGGACTTCCCTGCAAACCAGGCGGATGCGGAGCAGATCCTTACCGGTATCTATAATAACCTCAACGTATCAATCGGAAACAATGTGCACCAGAACCACTTCCTGTGGTCTCTTGCAGCTTCTGATGATTGCCTCGGCGGTGGTGGTGCCAACGACCAGGCTATGCAGGCTCACGACCTTCTGCTCAACTTCGGTGCAAATATGTATGAGGGTTTCTACAAGGACCGTTATACAGGTATCGCACGTGCTAACGTAGCTATCGAGACTTTTGACAACTGCGGTCTTGACGAGGCTACACTCAATCAGTACCTCGGTGAGGCTTACTTCCTCCGTGCATGGTACTATTACGAGCTTGCGTCTATGTTCGGCAACATCCCTTGCCCTGTGACTTCAAGTGCAGATGCAACCCAGCCGCAGATCAGCGGTGAGGCTCTCTGGGGACAGATCCTTCAGGATGCAAAGACAGCAGCCGAGATCATGCCTTCTACAATCACAGACCGTGGAAACGGCCACGTAGACAAGTATTGCGCCCAGGCTCTCCTTGGTCGTGCATACCTCTTCTACTCAGGCTTTTATGGTGACGAGGAAGTGTCTCTTCCTAACGGTGAGACCCTTACAAAGGCTGACGTTCAGGCTGCTATCACTGACTGCGTGAACAATTCAGGCTACAGCCTTGTTCCTGACTACCATAACCTCTGGTCTTACACTAACAGAATTTCCGTTGAGGACGAACTCTCTCCTTGGAAGGGTAATGGTTATGAATATGTGAACAATGACGGCGGTGTAAACCCTGAGGCTATGTTCATCATCAAGTTCAATACCCAGCCATCTTGGGGTACTACCATCGGCTACTCAAACCAGACAGCCCTCTTCTGCGGTGTCCGTGGTCAGACAAATGACTATGATCACTTCCCATTCGGAACAGGTTGGGGTATGTGTCCGGTTAACCCAAGTCTCGTTGCTGACTGGAAGGCTACCGAGCCAAATGACCCACGTCTCGATGCTTCCATCATCTCTGTTGACAAGTGGAACTACAAATACGGCGGTGACTCCAACATTCAGGAGACTGGTTACTACATGACCAAGTGCATGCCTGTCATCGGACGTAAGTCAGACGGTTCAGGTTTCTGGAAATCTTATGTAAACGAGATGTATCAGGGTCTTGTATGGTCTGAGGGTAATGAGGATAACTTCCAGCTCAACCTTATCGACGACATGGTGATGATCCGTTTCGCAGAGGTTCTCCTTATGGATGCCGAGCTTAACGGCAACCAGGCAAGCTTCGATGCAGTCCGTGCACGTGCAGGTCTCCCTTCAAAGCCTATTACCGAAGAGAATATCCGCAACGAGCGCCGTTGGGAGCTTGCTTTCGAGGGTGTACGTTATGGTGACATGCGTCGTTACGGCGAGGCATATGCTGTGGCTGCTCTTGATAAGCAGGATGGTGTAGCTTGCTACAATTCAGGTGTTCAGGGTAATAACCATGCTTCGCAGTTCAATGGCGGATATGGTAACCGTTACTCTAAGACAAAAGGCTTTATCGCTCTTCCTGCTGCACAGATCTCTCTGTCAGCTTCTGCCGGTGCGCAGTATCAGTATCAGCAGAATGAAGGCTGGGGAGCAACTGATTCAGAATTTGCAGGTTGGCAATAAAATTTGATTACTTATGAAAAAGATAAAATTAATCGCAATGACAGCCGCAATGGGAATGGTTTTCGCAGCCTGCGAGCCTACACTCATTGACGGACCGGAGCCATTTGCACCAGTAGATGCAACTGTCCTCGCGAACGGCATTACATATCAGCAGTTTGCGGACGAGGCTTGTACTCAGCCGGATCCAGCTGGAAACTTCGTGAAGTTCAATAGTGCTTCAGGTGTTGTTCAGGTGTTCGCTGAAGGTAATGAATCTCCTCTTTATACAGGAGCTGGCGGTGTTTTCAAGATTCCTGTAAAACGTGGTCAGCCAGGAGAGGCAAATCTCATTTTCCGTATTGTCAATTCTGACGGTACATTCACAGATGCAACCATGAAGCTCTCTTGTACACCTCCTACAGAGCTTGCACCGGAGATGCTTCTCCTTGTAAGCGACAATGGTAAGAAGGTATGGAAGTATGCTGCTAACACTCCTTATGGAAATGCAGGTAACTCGGGTAATGGTCCTGGTTTTGATACAGGTGCAGTTGATGGACAGTGGTGGGGCGTTGATTGCGCTGACTCTCTTACTACTCAGCTTGCCCATTCAGGTGGAGTCGCATATGGTGATGAGGCTAATGCCGCTTATATGGTATTTACTGAGGATGGAGTTGTCAACACTTACGATCCTACAGGAAAGGCTATCCGTGGCGGTAAGTTTGAGGTAAAGAACTATGACCCTTCACGCGCAAGCGGTTGGGAGATCGGTAAGCTCATCACTTCAGAGCCTGCTCTCCTCTTCCCATGGTCAATGAACGAGAACGGAAAGGGTGTTACTGAGTACGACCTTATGTATCTTACTCCTCAGCAGATGACCCTTGTCTATACAAAGGGCAACGGTTCTGGTTCTTGGGGTGAGATCTCTTACTGGAAGTTCATCGCTGGTTCACCTGATCCACTCACAATGGAGGGTAAATGGACATATGATCCTGCTAATGCATTTGGTAACGCTGGTAACTCTGGTGCAGGTGCAGCATTCAATGCTCCAGGCGTAGTAGACGGAAAGTGGTGGGGTGCTACTCCAGCAGATCTTTCAGGTCAGCTCGCTCATACAGGTGGTACTGCATACGGTGATGAGGCTGAAGGCGCATACATGGTATTCGAAGGCAATACAGTCACTACATACGCTCCAGACGGAACAAAGGTTCGTGGCGGCGAGTGGGAAGCTGTAATGAATGACTTCGTAGACGGCGCTGGTCGCGGTGCTGCCGGTTGGGAGCTTGGTAAGCTCAATACTACAGAGCCTGCTCTCCTCTTCCCTTGGTCTATCAATGAAGGTGGTGTTGGCGTTACATCATACGATATCATGTACTATGATGCAAACAACATGACACTTGTTTACACTAAGGGTAACGGTGCAGGAAGCTGGGGTGAGATCACTCACTGGAGCTTTGTACGTATGGCCGAGTAAATAAGCAGTAGCTTGCTCATTAATATCGGGCAGTCGCTTTGTGGCGACTGCCTTTTTTGTTATATTTGTGGTCTGTTACTAAAATGACATTCTAAACGGCTATATGTCATTCTAAACGGTTATATGTCATTATGAACGGCGATATGTCATTATGAACGGTTATATGTCATTCTGAACGAAGTGAAGAATCTATAAAGAAATGAGCAAGACTTTCCAATATATATCATCAGTAATTTTCGGTATAGCCGTATTTCTTTTCTGGTATCTTCTGTACCCCCATGCCCTGGGATTTCAGGAGCAGAACCAGCTCTTTCTTTTTACATGGGACTTTTTCGTGGAAAGGATGAGTGTATCAGGAGGTCTTGCTGATTATATCGCCGAATTCTTTACACAGTTCAGCTATATCCCGGTCCTGGGTGAAGTCCTGACCGCGCTCCTTTTTGTGGCATTTCAGTTGTCAGTCGCCTTGGCGGTCGGCAGGAAAGAATGGTACGTCTTGAGTTTCGTCGCACCTATGCTCCTGCTCGTCTATATGTGCGACATATATGTAATGCTCTCCTTTCTTGTCGCTCTGACTGTCGCAGTACTGCTTTGTGCGTTGTACCGCAGACGTCCGGGAATCATATGGGCCGGTATTGCTACTGTGCTTGGTTATTGGCTCATAGGCCCGGCAATATTCGTTTTCGCCATATATGTTCCGGTTCGTGAAAGGAACTGTAAATCCTTACTGGTGACGTTGGCTGCGGCCCTTGCTGTTGCTGTGTCGAAGTTCACATATCTCCAGCAGTATCCATGGAAGACGGTGATATCTGGAATCAATTATTATAGAATGGCTCTGACGGTTCCGGCAATGCAGATCGCTGTTACTGCTGCTGCTCTTATCCCGGCATTTACTGACTATCTTTCAAAACCGAAGACCATGACGAATGTCGTCCTTGGACTGCTTATTGCGGCTGGCGGCGTTCTAGACTGCTCTTTAAGCTATAAAAAGGACGTTGTTGAACTGATTGCCTACGATCAGCTGGTGAGACATGAGGACTGGGACGGCGTCCTGAAGCGTGCAGAGAAATATCAGCCGGAATCTGAACTTGGCAGCGTAAGCGTCAATCTGGCCCTTTTCATGAGTGGCAGGGGCAATGAGCTTCCGCAATTCAAGCAGTTCGGTACGAGGGGACTGATCCTGCCTAATATCAGGGATTTCATCTCCAATGCATCTTCGTCAGAAGTCTTCTGGAGACTCGGTATGATCAATGAATCCCTGCGATACGCTTTTGATACACAGGAGTCCCTCATCAACAACCGTAAGAGCGGCCGCTGGATGAGCAGGATGGCGGAATGCCAGATACTAAACGGCCGTTACGATGTGGCTGAAAAATATCTTGATATCCTGAGTCACAGCCTCTTCTATAGAAGGTGGGCAGAAAACGAGAGACAATATTTGAGAAATGATGCGGCAATAGCATCCAACCCGATATATGCATATCTGAGATCGGTGCGAAATCAGAGTGATTTCCTCTATTATTATCCGGAAATGGACAAGATGCTGGCGATCCTTTATCACCAGAACAGGAACAACGTGATGGCAGCCTGGTACTATCAGGCATGGACTGCCCTCAAGAAAAATGAAGCAGATGATGAAGAAACATATACTGGCAACGCTCACGGCAATTAGCCTTATTCTGGTTTCCTGCAGCCGTGAGACCGTGCTCCGTGATGAACTCCCGCAGATCTTCCCGGATTATATTGGTGTGACCGTCCCTGCCGGAATCGCTCCTCTGAATTTCCGTCTGCCGGAAGAATATACCAAGGTTTTTGCAAAGGTAAGCGACAATCATGGAAACGTCCTGACCGCCAAGGGACGCTATGCGGATTTCAATGTGGGCAGATGGCACAGGCTTACCGAAGCCAATAGGGGGGATACGCTGACAGTTACAGTGGCAGGATACAAGGATGGAAAGTGGGAACAGTTCCGCTCCTTCATGCTCTTTGTAAGCCATTATCCTCTGGATGATTATGGCATGACCTACCGCAAGTTCGCTCCTGGATATGAGACTTACAGCAAGATAGGCATATATCAGAGAAACATCCATAACTTCGATGAAGATCCGATAGTGGAAGGTACATTGCTGCCGGGACAATGCATGGGCTGCCATACGGCAAATGCCACCAGTCCCGAGCAGTTCCTTTTCCATCTGAGAGGAAAGCATGGCGCGACTGTCGTGCAGACGGAAGGGCAGAGAAAGTGGCTTGAAACCAAGACTGACCGTACGATAGCGAAGGCTGTATACTCTTACTGGCATCCTTCAGGAGACTATGTGGCTCATTCCAACAATAAGATCCATCAGCTTTTCTGGACAGGAAACAATGAGAGGTACATTGAAGTCTATGATGATGCATCAGACGTGATTGTCCATAATGTGAGGAACGACCAGTATATTCTTGAACCATTGCTTATGACGGAGGATTTCGAGACTTATCCTGCATTCTCGAGTGACGGTAAGACTCTTTATTTCTGTTCGGCGCCGAAGGTTGATGTCCCTGCTCAGGTGGAGGATGTCCACTACAACCTATGCTCCATCTCCTTTGACAAGGAGACGGAAACCTTTGGAAATCAGGTCGATACTCTGATAAATGCTGTGGCATTGGGCAAGAGCGTGACCTTCCCTCGTCCGTCGTATGATGGCCGGTGGCTCCTGTATTCATATGCAGATTTCGGATGTTTTCCGATCAATCATAAGGAAGCCGACCTCTGGCTTATGGATCTTCAGGACGGCAGTACACATCCGCTCGAAAGGGCTAATTCCTCTTATTGCGAAAGTTTTCATAACTGGAGCTCCGACTCCCACTGGATACTCTTTGCCAGCCGTCGTGGCGACAGCCTGTATTCACGCATTTATATAGCCCAGATCGACGAAAACGGAAATGCTTCAAAGCCCTTCCTTCTTCCACAGAAGGATCCGGATTTCTATCATAAGACCCTGTTCACCTTCAATGTCCCTGATTTTACAAGTGAGAAGGTAAACTTCAGGATCAGAGGCGCTTATGAAGAAGCCTTTTCGGATGAACGTGTACAAGTAACAGTCAAAGAATGAAGAAGATAATTACTACATTGCTTACCGGCGCTGCATTGCTGGCATCCTGCTCGCAGGACAAGGAATATGTCATTTATGGAACTGTCAGCAACCCGGATCTTGAGGGTGCGCAGGTGTTCCTGGTTCCACTTGAGAATGCGACCAAGGAAACCATTGACTCGGTGTATATCCATAACCAGATGTTCGAATTCCGTGGTACAGAAGAAAAGATGGCTGATATCAGGATAGAAATGTACAAGCGTTATGGCAATGAGAATCTTCTGGTAGTGACAGAGCCGGGAGAGACTTTTGTTACCATCGGTCAGGTGAGCAGCGGAAGAGGTACTCCGCAGAATGATTCCCTTCAGGTATGGAAGAATCTTACCATGCAGTATTATCAGCAGTCAGGAAGCCTCAGGAAACAGGGCATGAAGGCGGAAGCCGATGCTCTTCGAGACTCATATGTCTCACGTACCCGTCAGATGGCTTCGAATTTAGGCAAGGAATCCACGCTCGGCAGATTCCTGGCAGCCCGTTTCCCTGAAGGTTCACGCTAGATTCCGTCTTTAGCATAGAAATTGTCTTTCATGGTGCTGGTTAAATTATCAGTAACATGAAACGTCGATTTGAAAATCTTACAAAGAAAGCCTCCCGTGCTGTACAGCATTGGTGGCTTATGCTTATTGCCGGAGTGCTTTGCATAGTGGCCGGCATAGCTGTTTTTGCATTCCCCCTCGAAAGTTATGTGGCCATCAGTATATTGGCAGGAGTGGTGATGCTTGTCGTGGGTACGGCTAAGCTTATTGCGGCCTCGGCCAGCGGGAATTATCTCATGATGAGGGGCTATGTCATAGTCGGAGGTGTTCTTGACCTTCTTCTCGGACTGTTCCTCTGCATCTATCCTGGAGTGACACTTGCTTTGCTCCCGCTGATGCTCGGATTCTGGCTGCTTTACAATAGCTTCGTGCTTCTAGGCTTTTCCGGCGATTTCGATACATTCGGCATACAGGGAGGGGGAGTGCTTACTGCAGGAGGAATACTCATGCTTATCCTGTCGATTGCAGTCCTGGTCAATCCGTTTGGCGCGGGAATTGCCACTGTCATAGTCATGGCGGGTGTAGGCCTGATCCTGTTCGGGATCCTGCTCTGCTCTTTGTCGACAAAGCTCAAGGATATCCACCTGAACTTCGATAAGGAAGACACCCGTTGAATTGAGTAGTGTAGTGTTAGTAGCAGCCGGATGGCCTTTATGGTTGTCCGGCTGTGATTTTTATATTGTACTATCCGGACTAAAATCTTATATTTGTATCATTCAAATGTACATTATCTATAACCACATAATATCTGAAACTGATGAAAGCAAAAAGCCTTTTCTTGCTATTGACTTCAGCGCTCGTGCTGTCCGTAGCTTCGCTCTCGGCACAGCCGCCATACCTTCAGAGCCAGACCTATGATGTCGGTCTGGATTTCGGTGATTATTCCCACACCTATTTCTTTGCTGATTCTGTCTGTGATGTCGATCCGTCTGATGCATCGGGACATATCAACTGGAAAAGGCACAGCCTGTTCGCCCGTCAGGCTTTCAATACGACCGTGACGGCTGTACAGCCTCTCAAGATGCTTGATTTTCCCGAACCTGAATATGACAATGACCCGAATCTTCCTTTCGACATAGACTTTGTCACTCCTCGTACAGTACGTCTGAGGATATATACTTCTCCTGTGATAATCAAGGAGCAGCCGTCGGTGATGCTTGCTGAAGGCCAGCCTTCAACCTGCAATGACTGGACATACAGCAAGGCTGACGGAGAGCACAGATGGACCAGCGCGTATGGAACCATCGCGCTTGCGGAGAATCCTTTCAGGGTTGTCCTTTATGATGCGGAAGGCAATATGATGACTGATACCCGTACCTTGTCGGACAATGATTCCACTCAGGTGAGGGTCCTGCCTTTCCAGTTCATCAGACGTTCGTCGGACAACCGCAGGAGCATCAATCCGGTATTCGCCCTTCATCCGTACGAGAGGATCGTGGGCTGCGGAGAATCCTCTACCGCATTGAACAAGGTCGGCCAGAAGCTGAACCTTTTTGTGACAGACCCGCAGAGCCCTGAGACCCCGGACATGTACAAGCCGGTTCCGTTCTTTATGAGCAACCGTGGCTATGGCATATTCATGCACACATCAGCGCCTGTGACATGCGATTTCGGCCAGTCACATTCCCAATCAATGAAGCTTTTCATGGAGGATGAGACTATGGACTTCTTCATCTTCTTCGGCGAGCCGAAGGAGATCCTCGACGAATATACGGACGTCACAGGAAAGCCGCAGATGCCGCCATTGTGGAGCTTCGGAACATGGATGAGCCGAATCAGCTACTTCTCGCAGCAGGAAGCGTACGATGTCGCTGAAAACCTCAGGAAACATCAGATCCCTTCCGACGTGATCCATCTTGATACAGGCTGGTTCACTACAGACTGGGAGTGTGACTACAGATTCGATCCGGAACGATTCCCTGATGCCCAGAAGATGATCGATGACCTCAAGGCTGACGGATTCCATATCTCCTTGTGGCAGCTGCCGTATTTTACTCCTCATAACAATTACTATGAGGAACTTGTTGAGAAAGGCCTGTATGTGAAGAATGCCAAGGGTGGAATGCCTTTCGAGGATGCCGTTCTTGATTTCTCCAATCCGGAGACGGTGGAGTGGTACCAGTCCAAGCTTGAGGGACTCCTGAAGATGGGAGTAGGAGCCATAAAGGTGGATTTCGGAGAAGGTGCTCCTCTGAACGGCCTGTATCATTCAGGAAAAACAGGTCTGTATGAGCACAACATCTATCCTTTGAGATATAACAAGGCGGTAGCGGAGATAACCGAACGGACTACCGGCGAGCATATAATGTGGGCCAGAAGTGCATGGGCGGGTTCGCAGAGATATCCTCTCCATTGGGGCGGAGATGCTTCCAATACCGATATCGGAATGGCGGCCACACTCCGTTGCGGACTTTCATTCGGACTCAGCGGCTTCTCTTTCTGGAGCCACGACATAGGAGGCTTTGTAAAGAGTACCCCGGAGAATCTCTACCGCAGATGGCTTCCTTTCGGATTCCTTACCTCACACACAAGAGCCCATGGAGCTCCTCCTACAGAGCCGTGGCTTTATAATGAGAGCTTCACAGATGCGTTCAGGCAGAGTGCCGAACTGAAATACAGACTTATGCCATATATTGTGGCACAGGCGGAGAAATGTGTGGAAAGCGGTCTTCCGATGCTTCGCGCTATGCTGATAGAGTTCCCGGATGATCCGGCGGTATGGCAGCTTGACGATCAGTATATGTTCGGATCTGACATGCTGGTTGCCCCTCTTATGGACGAGTCTGATGACAGATATGTATATCTTCCGGAAGGCAGATGGGTCGATTATCAGACCCGGAAGACATACTCTTCGGGATATCATCGCATAAAGGCCGGCGATATTCCTTGTGTCATCCTTGTCAGGAAGGGTAGTGTGATCCCTCATGTGCCTGTAGCGCAGAGCACATCTGAGATCGACTGGAATAAGGTATATGATGTGAAATATTAAATAAATCAAATTATATGAAAACTAAGCTGAACTATTTCATTTTTATTGCATCGCTGGCCTTGACTGCCTGTACGGGTGTCGTCAGACAGAATGAAAATGGCGTTACCGTAAAGGTACAGGACCCTGCAGAAAACGGACCCGCTCTCGTCAGACTGGAGGTGGCTGGAGAAAAGCTTATCCGTGTGTCGGCAACTCCGGAAAAGAAATTTGCTGACCCTCAGAGCCTTGTCATCATTCCGGCTCAGGAGCAGACTCCGTTTACTGTGTCGCAGAATGGAGATACTGTTACAGTGGCGACTTCAGCTGTAAAGGCCAATGTCCTTGCTTCTACCGGTGAGGTGTGGTTTGCTGATGCGGAAGGAAATTTGCTCCTCCGTGAAGAGACAGGCGGCGGCAAGACCTTCGAGCCTATAGAGGTTGAGGGAACTCACGGATATACATTCCGTCAGGTCTTCGATTCTCCTGAGGATGAGGCATTCTATGGTCTCGGACAGCATCAGGCAGATGAATTCAACTACAAGGGAAAGAACGAGGAACTCTTCCAGTACAATACGAAGGTTTCGGTTCCTTTCATCGTGTCGAACAAGGGCTATGGCGTCCTGATGGACAGCTACTCGATGATGCGCTTCGGTAATCCACAGGATTACAAGCAGCTTGGAGAAGTGTTCAAGCTCTATGACAGGAACGGTAAGGAGGGATGTCTTACAGGTACATATGTCCCTGCACAGGGCGAGACTCTTGTACGTGAGGAACCGAAGATCTATTTCGAGCATCTCGTAGCTCCGGAAATGGCACGCGTGGTCAATCTGCCGGAGGACTTCCAGTTCTATGGATCGAATGTGACCTACGAAGGCGAGATTGAGGCTTCTGCTACAGGAGACTATCAGTTCATTCTTTACTATGCGGGATATACTACCGTAACTATGGACGGAGAGGTTGTGGTTCCTGAGCGCTGGAGGACAGCATGGAATCCGAATGCATTCAAGTTCAGCGTTCATCTTGAAGCTGGAAAGAGAATCCCGATACGTATCGACTGGGCTCCGGACGGAGGTGTTTCATACTGCGGTCTCCGTGTTTATGATGTAGTCGATCCTGTAGAGCAGGCGAAGCATCAGTGGTGGAGCGAGATGACAAAGCAGATGGACTGGTACTTCATCGCAGGAGATGATATGGACGAGATCATCAGCGGATACAGAACCCTTACAGGAAAGGCTCCGATCATGCCGAAATGGGCTATGGGTTACTGGCAGAGCCGCGAGCGCTACAAGACTTCGACTGAGATGATCGAGGCTCTCGAAGGCTTCCGCAAGAGAAATATTCCTATCGACAATATCGTGATGGACTGGAGCCATTGGAGAGAGGATGACTGGGGCGGACATGAGTTCGATCCTGCAAGATTCCCTGATCCGAAGGCAATGGTGGATTCTATCCATAACATGGGCGGCCGAATGATGATCTCCGTATGGCCGAAATTCTATGTCGACACCGAGCATTACAAGGAGTTTGACGAGAAGGGCTGGATGTATACGAGAGCATATGACGACGGTATCAAGGACTGGATCGGTCAGGGCTACCATTATGGCTTCTATGATGCATATTCGGCTGATGCGCGCGAGCTTTTCTGGAATCAGATGTACGAGCATTATTACCCTCTCGGCATCGATGCATGGTGGATGGATGCGTCAGAGCCTAATATCCGCGACTGTACGGATATGGACTACCGCAAGGCACTCTGCGGCCCTACAGCTCTCGGCTCTTCTACAGAGTTCTTCAATGCATATGCACTTGTGAATGCTGACGCGATCTATAACGGACAGCGCGGCGTGGACAATGACAAGCGCGTATTCCTCCTCACCAGAAGCGGTTTTGCAGGCCTCCAGAGGTATTCTACAGCTACATGGAGCGGCGATATCGCTACCCGCTGGGAGGACATGAAGGCTCAGATTTCTGCAGGTCTCAACTTCGCTGTCAGCGGTATTCCTTACTGGACTATGGACATCGGAGGCTTCTGCGTAGAGAACCGTTATGTCGCAGGCCAGGAGATCTTCAACCGCACAGGAAAGGAGAATGCCGACCACAAGGAGTGGCGTGAGCTCAATACAAGATGGTTCCAGTTCGGAGCTTTCTGTCCGCTTTTCCGTGCACACGGCCAGTATCCTTTCCGCGAGCCATGGGAGATCGCACCGGAAGGACATCCTGCCTATGAGTCAATCGTTTACTATACAAAGCTCCGCTATGCTCTGATGCCGTATGTATATTCTCTTGCCGGAAAGACATGGTTCGAGGATTATACTATCATGCGTCCGCTCGTGATGGACTTCATGAATGATGAGGCCGTTGCGAATATCGGTGATACATACATGTTCGGACCTGCATTCCTTGTTGCCCCTGTATATGAATACGGAGCACGCTCACGTGAGGTTTATTTCCCAGAGTGCAATGGATGGTATGACTTCTACAGCAATGAGTTCGTCGAGGGAGGCCAGGCCATGACTGTGGCTGCTCCATATGACAGGATGCCTCTGTATGTGCGTGCAGGTGCAATCGTACCGTTCGGTCCGGAGATCCAGTGGTCTGACGAGAAGCCTGCTGATGTGATTGATCTCTATGTATATCAGGGTGCTGACGGAGAGTTCACTCTCTATGAGGATGAGAATGTGAATTACAATTACGAGAAGGGCGCATATTCGAAGATTGCATTCTCTTACGATGACAAGATGAAGCTTCTGTCTATCGAGGAGCGTGAGGGTGAGTTCCCAGGCATGCTCGAGGAGAGGACATTCAATATCATTCCTGTTTCGAAGAATGGTGTAGGCAAGACACAGACTGTGAAGTACAATGGACTTTCGATGAAGGTCGTATTGTAGTTTTCTCATAATTTCGGGATGACTAAGTGCTCCATCGGCCCCCTCCCACTCTGCGAGTGGGCCCCTCCCCCTAGCCGGGGGTGGCAAAATGCCGATTATGCACAATAGTCATCCCAAATAGTATATATGCCATTACCCTTCCAATCGGAAATGCCATTGATTGATGGGTAGACGCGATGGTGCGCGGAATGATAAGTGATCTTTAAATAATTATAGATATGAATAAGGTTATTCGATTGGCTGTGGGGATGTTTGTGGGAATATTATTGTGCGGATGTGCGGAGGCGGAGGAGATGGTACGCGTGAGGGAGGATTTCAATGACGGATGGAAATTCTGCCTTGGGGATGTCGAGGGAGCGGAAGACGCTGCGTTTGATGACAGCGGATGGCGTGAACTCGAGCTTCCTCACGACTGGGCTGTCGAGGGAGATTTCAGCATTGAGAATCCGTCGGGAACAGGCGGCGGTGCGCTTCCGGGCGGAATAGGCTGGTACAGAAAGACTTTCGTGGCTTCGGAAAATGATGCTGATAGAGTGTGGAGACTGGAATTCGATGGAGTATATATGAATTCCGAGGTGTTCGTCAACGGTGTGTCGCTCGGCGTGCGCCCGTATGGCTATATATCCTTCGGCTATGACATCTCTCAATATCTTCATTGGGGAGAGGAGAATGTCATAGCTGTCAGAGTTGACAATGCGGAGCAGCCAAATTCGCGCTGGTATTCAGGATGTGGAATCTACCGTAATGTATGGATGGTGAAGACCGGCCAGACCCGTGTCGCGCCATCTGGCGTATACGTCATCCCGAAGGTGACATATCTTCCTGATCCTGAAACCGGCGATATGGGTTCGCTGCATGAAGGATTCTTCTTCGTTCAGACTGATGTGATTGCCAATGAGGCTACAGAGTTGAGGGTGAGACATATGGCCATGGACGCAAGCGGCAGGGAAGCCGGCATGGTAGAGGAAGTGCTCGGGGTCAATGAGATAGGTGAAACCGAGATGATGGTGAGGATAGAGAAGCCTCATTTGTGGAGTGTGGATGATCCGTATCTGTATACCTTGGTTACTGAAATCGAGAGCCTCGAGGGTGAACTTCTTGACAGGGTAGAGACCAGGACAGGTCTCAGACATTTCTTCTTCAGTCCGGATGAAGGTTTCTTCCTGAACAACGAGCCTGTGGACATCAATGGCGTATGCATGCATCACGATCTGGGATGCCTTGGAGCTGCCGTAAACAGACATGCGATCCGTCGTCAGCTGGAAATCCTGAAGGAAATGGGCTGCAACGGTATCAGGACAGCACATAATCCTCCAGCTCCGGAACTTCTGGACTTATGTGACGAGATGGGTTTCATCGTCCAGGACGAGGCTTTCGACATGTGGAGGAAGAAGAAGACCGCTCACGATTATTCGAGATATTTCAACGAATGGCACGAGCGTGATCTGGAAGACTTCATCAAAAGAGACAGGAATCATCCGTCAGTCATCATGTGGAGCATCGGAAACGAAGTACTTGAGCAGTGGTCTCATGCAGATGCGGATACATTGAGTCTGGCGGAGGCCAATCTGATCCTCAATTTCGGACATTCCGCCGACATGCTTGCAAGGAATGACGGAAACAAGACAGTGAATTCGCTCCTGACAGAAAAGCTTGCGGATATCGTGCGTCAGAATGACGAGACAAGACCTGTAACAGCCGGATGCAATGAGCCTGCTCCAGGCAATCATCTTTTCCGCAGCGGAGCCCTCGATATCATCGGCTACAACTATCATAATCAGAATGTTGCGGATGTTCCGAAGAACTTCCCGGGCAAGCCGTTCATCATCACCGAGAGCAACTCGGCTCTTATGACGCGCGGATATTACCGTATGCCTAGCGATCAGATGTTCATCTGGCCGGAGCGCTGGGACATCCCGTTCTATGATGAGTCGTTTGCATGTTCTTCATATGAGAACTGCCATGTTCCATGGGGCAATACCCATGAGGAAACTCTCAAGCTTGTAAGAGACAATGAATTCATAAGCGGACAGTATATCTGGACCGGCTTTGACTATATCGGCGAGCCTACCCCGTACGGATGGCCTGCACGCAGCTCGTTCTTCGGAATAGTCGATCTTGCCGGCTTCCCTAAGGATGTCTATTATCTGTATCAGTCCGAGTGGACAGACAAGGATGTCCTCCACCTTTTCCCGCATTGGAACTGGGAGGACGGACAGGAGATAGATATGTGGTGCTATTACAATAACGCTGACGAGGTGGAACTTTTCGTGAACGGTGTGTCTCAGGGAGTCCGCTCGAAGACTGAAGATTGTCTGCACACTGTCTGGAGAGTCATCTATGAACCTGGTACCGTTGAGATCGTTGCAAGAAAGGATGGCACGGAAGTCAGAAGAAAGGCGATTCATACAGCCAGTGAACCTGCTGCAATTCGTCTGTCAAAGGCTCAGTATGGAGATACGGCAAAGGATGATGTCTTGTGCTATGTGACTGTTGAGATTGTCGATGCCGAAGGCAATCTTTGCCCGGATGCAGACAACCTCGTGACTTTCGATGTTGACGGTCCAGCCTTCATCGCGGGAGTAGATAACGGCAATCCTGTCTCGATGGAACGCTTCAAGGACAATAAGCGCAAGGCTTTCTACGGAAAATGTCTTGTTGTGCTGCAGGCTGACAAGGCCGGAAAGACCAGGCTTACGGCAGAGTCGGAAGGATTGGCTTCTGAAAGCATTTCGTTTGTCACAAGATAGACTCTGGCTCTACGTTTAAATAATATGAACTTAAAACAAAGATATCCCAGATGTAAATAGCATATCTTTGTAAAAAACAAATTTGATCTATGAGACCTGTACTGACTATGATGCTGGGCCTGGCTGCCGTATTGGCTGCCGGCTGTAAGGCTGAACCTGAATGCAATGACCTTAAGCTTTGGTATGACGAGCCTGCCGTGCAATGGGTAGAGGCCCTTCCTGTAGGAAACGGCCGTCTTGGAGCGATGGTATTCGGTGATCCTGCCTCTGAACGTCTTCAGCTGAACGAGGAGACCGTATGGGCCGGACAGCCTAACAGCAATGCGAATCCGGATGCAAAGGAAGCGATCCCTCAGATCAGGGAGCTTATCTTTGCCGGAAAGTATCGCGAAGCTCAGAATCTTGTCGATCAGAATGTGGTTTCCAGGACAAACCATGGCATGTCATATCAGCCGGTCGGTGACCTCATTCTGGATTTCCCAGGCCATGAATCGTATGAATCATATTATCGCGACCTTGACATTTCGCGTGCATACACTACCGTAAGATATGTTTCCGACGGCGTCGAGTATTGCAGGGAGGTGTTTTCGTCATTGACGGATGACGTCGTGGTCATGAACATCAGCGCGTCTGAGAAGGGAAGGATTTCCTTTGAGGCGTCTCTTACATCTCCTCTTCGTCATGAGACCGTATCGGAAGACGGCATCCTTGTCATGCGAGGCATTTCCGGCGATCAGGAAGGCCTTGAGGGAAAGGTGGAATTCACCACCATGGTAAAGGTGTGCGGCAAAGGGGGAGAGGTGACTTGCACTGACGGAAAGATCAATGTGCAGGATACTGACGAGGTTACCCTGTATGTGTCGACCGGTACCAATTTCGTGAATTATGCCGATCTGTCTGCTGATCCGGATGCAGAGGCTGCAGAACTCCTCGCAAAGGCGTCGTCGGGCAAGTATGTAAAGCAGAAAAAGGCTCATACAGCTGCATACAAGGCATATTTTGATCGTGTGAGCCTCGACCTCGGAACAACTGAAGCGGCAAAGCTTACTACTGATGAGAGAATCCGCCTGTTCGCCGAAGGTGATGATCCGCAGCTTGTCGAGCTCTATTTCCACTTCGGCCGATATCTCCTGATATCTTCGTCCCAGCCGGGAGGACAGCCTGCCAACCTTCAGGGAATATGGAACCACCATACTTCTGCTCCATGGGACAGCAAGTACACCACGAACATCAATGTAGAGATGAACTACTGGCCTGCAGAGGTCACGAACCTTTCCGAGCTTCATGAACCATTCATCACTATGGTCAAGGAAGTGGCACAGACGGGTGCGGAGACGGCAAAGGTCATGTACGGCACACGCGGCTGGGTGCTCCATCATAATACAGACATATGGAGGGTGACAGGAGTCATCGATTACGGTGCTCCGGGCATGTGGCCTACAGGCGGCGCATGGTTCTGCCATCATCTCTGGCAGCATTATCTCTATACCGGTGACAAGGAATTCCTCGCAGAGGTCTATCCTGTAATGAAGGGTGCGGCAGAGTTCTTCCTTGATTTCATGGTTGAAGAGCCTGAACACGGCTGGCTTGTCGTGGCACCGTCGAATTCTCCTGAGAACGCATTCATGTTCGACAGGAACGGCGATGTGACCAACTGTGCGGGAACAACAATGGACAATCAGCTCGTGACCGAGCTTTTCACAAATCTCATAGCTGCTTCTGAAGTGCTTCAGAATGATGACAAGGCATTTGCCGACAGTCTTGCGGCTGCCGTTGCCAAGATCCCGCCAATGCAGATAGGACAGCATGGACAGCTCCAGGAGTGGCTTTATGACTGGGACCGTCCGGATGACCATCACCGTCATGTGTCTCATCTCTATGGCCTTTATCCTGGCAACCAGATATCTCCGGAACGTACGCCGGAGCTTTTCGCAGCTGCCCGTCAGTCTCTTGAATACAGAGGCGACCCGGCTACCGGCTGGTCGATGGGATGGAAGGTATGCCTTTGGGCGCGTCTCCTTGACGGAAACAGGGCGTTCAAGCTCATCACAGACCAGCTTAGTCCGTCGGGAAGCACAGGCTTCTGGGGCAAGGGCGGCACATACCCTAATCTCTTCGATGCCCATCCGCCGTTCCAGATCGACGGTAACTTCGGCTGCACGGCCGGTATCGCGGAGATGCTCCTTCAGAGCCATGAGGATTATATCCACATCCTTCCTGCGATTCCGGACAGGTGGACTGCCGGAAATGTGAAGGGGCTCGTGGCAAGAGGAGGTTTCGTAATTGACATCGAATGGGATGAAGAGAATGTTTCAGTCAACGTGCTTTCGAAGCTCGGAGGAGACCTCAGGCTCCGTTTTGCAGGTACTGACGAGGTCGTGACGGCTTCAACAGAGCCGGGAAAGGCATATTCCTTTGTTTCAAAATATCCTGTTCCTGATGCATCTTTGCAATAATTGAACTATAGTCTATCAATATTGAAACAGAATTGAAAGTTTGAATCTGTCATTAGTGTAAAGTCTCCTATATATTTTTTATATTTGTGAGACTTTAACACTAAAACAGTATGTATCTTTTAGGTTACGATATCGGAAGCTCGTCGGTAAAGGCGAGTCTCGTCGATGCCCAGTCCGGCAAATGTGTCAGCTCGGCATTCTATCCAAAATCAGAGGCCGCTATCATGGCGGTGAAGCCCGGTTGGGCAGAACAGGACCCTTCTTCATGGTGGGACAATCTCAAGCTTGCTACTTCAGCGGTGTTGTCAGGATCGGGAGCCGATCCGAAGGACATCAAGGCCATAGGTATTTCATACCAGATGCATGGTCTCGTATGCGTTGACAGGAATCTGAATGTCCTCCGTCCGTCTATCATCTGGTGCGACTCGCGTGCCGTGCCATATGGCCAGAAGGCGTTCGATACAATCGGTCATGAGAAATGTCTTTCTCATCTCCTCAATTCTCCGGGCAACTTCACAGCTTCGAAGCTTGCATGGGTGAAGGAGAATGAGCCTGAACTTTACGCCAGAATATACAAGATCATGCTTCCTGGCGACTATATCGCCATGAAGCTCAGCGGCGAGGTATGCACCACTGTTTCCGGACTCTCAGAGGGAATGCTCTGGGATTTCGCAGAAGATGCTCCAGCGCAGCTGCTCCTTGACTATTATGGATTTGACAAGGACCTCATTCCTGAAATACGCCCTACATTTGCAGAGCAGGGCAGGGTAAGCGAAGCTGCTGCCGCAGAACTCGGACTCGCTGCAGGCATCCCTATCACTTACCGTGCAGGTGACCAGCCTAACAACGCATTGTCACTCAATGTGTTCAATCCTGGTGAGATCGCTTCTACAGCAGGTACTTCCGGCGTGGTATACGGTGTCCTCGGAGATGTCAACTATGATCCTAAATCACGTGTGAACACTTTCGCTCACGTCAACCATACTTCAGATCAGACCCGTCTCGGAGTACTCCTCTGCATCAACGGAACAGGTATCCTCAATTCATGGATGAAGAGAAATGTAGCTCCAGAGGGCATTTCATATTCTGACATGAACGATCTTGCGGCCCTCGCTCCTATCGGCAGTGCCGGCGTAAGCATCCTTCCTTTCGGAAACGGTGCCGAGCGTATGCTTGAGAACAAGGAGGTCGGAAGCTCGATCCATGGCGTGAACTTCAACGTACACAGCAAGGCTCATCTCCTCCGCGCAGCCCAGGAGGGTATAGTATTCTCGTTCAAGTACGGTATCGAGGTGATGGAGCAGATGGGAATGAATGTCAGCAAGATCCATGCTGGTCATGCGAACATGTTCCTCAGCCCTATCTTCCGTGAGACCCTCGCAGGCGTGACCGGAGCTGTCATAGATCTTTATGATACAGACGGTTCTGTAGGTGCGGCAAAGGGTGCCGGTATCGGTGCCGGTATCTATAAGGACAATACCGAAGCATTCTCTACTCTCGCGAAGCTCGCGGTCATCGAGCCGGCTAACGAAAGTCAGTATGCCGAGGCATATGAACTTTGGAAATCCCGTCTTCCACAGTTATAAACGAATAATTTAATCCAATACAAACAATACTAAAACTATGGCAACAAAAGAATTTTTCCCTGGTATCGGTAAGATCCAGTTCGAAGGTAAGGAGAGCAGAAATCCAATGGCTTTCCGTTATTATGATGCAAACAAGGTGATTCTCGGCAAGAAGATGAGCGAGTGGCTCAAGTTCGCTATGGCTTGGTGGCACACACTCTGCGCAGAGGGTGGCGACCAGTTCGGTGGCGGTACAAAGACTTTCCCTTGGAACGGCGCTGCATGCCCTGTACAGGCTGCAAAGGATAAGGTAGATGCAGGTTTTGAGTTCATGCAGAAGATGGGTATCGAGTACTATTGCTTCCACGATGTTGACCTCGTAGACGAGGGCGCAAACGTTGAGGAGTATGAGGCTCGTCTCAAGGAAGTTGTCGCTTACCTCAAGGAGAAGCAGGCTGAGACAGGAATCAAGCTTCTTTGGGGAACAGCTAACGTATTCGGCAACAAGAGATATATGAACGGTGCAGCTACAAACCCTGACTTCGACGTTGTAGCACGTGCTGCTGTCCAGATCAAGAACGCTATCGACGCTACTATCGAGCTCGGCGGTACAAACTATGTGTTCTGGGGTGGCCGTGAGGGTTACATGAGCCTTCTCAACACAGACCAGAAGCGTGAGAAGGAGCATCTCGCAATGATGCTTACTCTTGCCCGTGACTATGCACGTTCAAAGGGCTTTACAGGTACATTCCTCATCGAGCCTAAGCCAATGGAGCCTTCAAAGCATCAGTATGATGTTGATACAGAGACTGTTATAGGCTTCCTTAAGGCTCATGGCCTTGAGAAGGACTTCAAGGTGAACATCGAGGTCAACCACGCAACTCTCGCAGGCCACACATTCGAGCACGAGCTTGCAGTAGCTGTTGACAACGATATGCTTGGTTCTATCGACGCTAACCGTGGTGACTACCAGAACGGTTGGGATACTGACCAGTTCCCTATTGACAATTATGAGCTCACTCAGGCTATGATGCAGATCATCCGTGGTGGCGGTCTTGGAAACGGCGGTACAAACTTCGACGCGAAGACTCGTCGTAACTCAACTGACCTTGAGGATATCTTCATCGCTCATATCGCCGGTATGGATGCTATGGCACGTGCTCTTGAGAGCGCTGCAGCACTTCTCGAGGAGAGCCCATACAAGCAGATGCTTGCTGACCGCTACGCTTCATTCGACGCTGGCAAGGGTAAGGAGTTCGAAGAGGGCAAGCTTACTCTCGAGGATGTTTACGCATACGGTAAGGAGGTTAACGAGCCTAAGCAGACTTCTGGAAAGCAGGAGCTTTACGAGGCTATCCTCAACATGTACTGCTAATTTCATCCATTAACTATCACATAAGTCCATCCCGTTTCCGACGGGATGGACTTTCTTTTTTAAATTGATTACCTTTGATGTCCCGAATAAGACTAACTGACAACCAATAGATATGACCAGATTGAAATTTTTATTTTTGTCTTTGGCCTGCATCTTCTTTGCGCAGGCATGTACCCAGAGTACATATGACAAGTATTTCGAGGACACCAGCCTCAGGATCGACTTCATGTCGATAGGAGATGCAGTGTCACAGACTGCAGTCGTTCATGAACTCCGCCAGGAGCCTGTATGGGGAGGTCCGAAGAAGAACCTCATCGAACCTTTCGGCTATGGCGAGTACCTGATGGAGGTATATGATGCGGCAAGCGAGGAACTCATCTATTCGAGAAGCTTCTGCTCACTTTTCGGCGAGTGGAGGACCACAGCCGAGGCAAAGGTGGAGAAGCAGGCATGGTACAACTCTATGTCCATTCCGTTCCCGAAGAACAGGATCATCGTCGATCTCAAGGCAAGAAACAAGGCTGACATGAAATTCTACAGCATCATGCGCCATGAGATCGATCCGACAAGCATGTTCATCGACAAGTCTCCTCTCGTCGACAACAAGGTCGTGAAGATCCAGGACAACGGAGGCTGCACCGACAAGGTGGACCTCGTGTTCATCGCAGAGGGATATACCGAGGCGGAGCTTGACAAGTTCTTTGCAGATGCGGAACGTTTCTCCGAGGCACTCTTCAGCTGCCCTCCGTTCGACACATGCCGTGACGATTTTAATGTATGGGCTGTAGGAACAGTCTCAATGGACTCTGGCACAAGCTCTTCAGGCACAGGCGTGTATAAGAACACCGCTCTCAAGACAGGATATAACACCTTCGGCCTTGACCGCTACCTCACTACAAAGGATATGAAGTCCATCAAGGATGCGACATGGAATGTCCCATGTGACGCCGTGTTCCTCCTCATCAATGCCGAGACATACGGTGGCGGCGGAATCTACAATTCATATGCATGCGGTACGGCTGACAATGAAAGGACTCTGAACGTGTTCACTCATGAGTTCGGACACAGCTTTGCCGGCCTTGGAGACGAGTATTTCGAGAGCACTGTGGCATACGAAAGCTACTACAACCTCGAACAGGAACTCTGGGAGCCTAACATCACGACTCTCGTAGATTTCGACAGAAAGTGGAAGGACCTTCTTCCGGAAGGCACACCGATCCCTACACCTCTCAATGACGAGACAAAGGACAAGATAGGCGTGTTCGAAGGCGGCGGATATCTCTCAGAAGGCATCTATCGTCCAGTGGACCATTGCATGATGCGCGATTATGCTCCTTTCTGCCCGGCATGCAGCCGCGCAATCCTTCAGATGACAGATTTCCTTTCAGATAAATGATCATAGACATGAAGAAGTACATTATATTCATCATCGCCTGCCTCTTTTCCGTGCAGGCATTCGCCCAGGTAAGCTTCGACAAGTATTTCGAGGAGAAGACCCTCAGGATCGACTATGTCCAGAGCGGAAACTCGCAGACACAGACAGCCGTGATCTATGAACTTCGTGAGGAGCCTGTCTGGGGCGGCCCGAAGAAGAACCTCATCGACAATCTCGGCCGTGGAGGCTATTATTTCAAGGTTTACGACAAGAAGAGCGGCGAGCTTATCTATTCAAAGGGATACTGCACTCTCTTCGAGGAATGGCTTACTACAGAGGAGGCAAAGAGAGAGACCCAGGCATGGCTCAATTCCATTGTCATGCCTTATCCGAAGGACAAGGTCATCGTGGAGTTCAACGCACGTGACAGGAAGACCATGGAATTCAGTACAATGCTCCGTCAGGAGATCGATCCGGAGAGCATTTTCATCGACAGGCGCAAGCTCGTGGAGAATCCTGTAGTGAAGCTTCTTGACAACGGCGGATCTGCCGATAAGGTGGACATGGTGTTCCTGGCTGAAGGGTATACAGCCGACCAGCAGGACAAGTTTGTCGAGGATGCAAGGAAATTCATGGATGCTATGCTCGCTACCGCTCCATTCGACAGCCGTCGCGATGACTTCAATGTCTGGGCTGTAGGAACAATCTCGCAGGAGGCCGGTACAAGCTCATGCGGAACAGGCGTATACAGGAACACGGCTCTCGGAACAGGATACTATACCTTCGGAACTGACCGTTATCTTACCACACCGGACATCAAGGACATCAGGGATGCCGTATGGAATGTTCCGTGCGATGCCATCTTCCTTGTCATCAATGCCGAGACATTCGGCGGCGGCGGAATGTACAATGTGTATGCATGCGGAACAGCCGACAACGAGCAGACATATGGTGTGTTCATGCATGAGTTCGGTCATAGCTTCGCAGGCCTTGCTGACGAGTATTTCGGCAAGCCGGTGGCATATGACGATACATTCTACAACCTTGAGAAGGAGCCATGGGAGCCTAACATCACTACTCTGGTGGAATTCGAGAAGAAATGGAAGGACCTTCTTCCTGAAGGAACCCAGATCCCTACGCCTCTCAATGACGAGACAAAGGACAAGATCGGCGTGTTCGAGGGCGGCGGATATGTGGACAAGGGCATCTATCGTCCTGTAGACCACTGCAAGATGAGGGATTATGTTGACTATTGTCCTGCCTGCAGCCGCGCAATTCTTCAGGTTATAGACCATCTTTCGGACAAATAATCGATATTTCCGAGGAAATTTCTGAAATCGGTATGGTACTTTTCATGTCTTTCTGCGTCTTATAGACAAAGAAACCAAGATTATGAAAAGAACTGTATCGATTTTAGCTTTTATTCTATGCGCTTTTTCAGCCGCTTATGCCCAGGACAAGATCTATTTCCTGGATTCACAGGTCGTGAATGCCGTTGTGGACGAGGTGGCGACTGACCTCGTGTATTACCGTCTTTACGAGAACCAGAATGGCCCGGTTTATTCTACGCCATTGGCTAATATATCGAAGATCGTATACCATGGCGGTCATGAGCAGAGATTCCTCGGCGGTACGATATTCAATGAGGAGCTTCTGAAGAATGTCGGCGGCCAGACCGGTGCCATGCGCTATGCAAACGGCAAACTGTATATAGGCTCTCATTCTCCATATGGTGCCATGCAGGCGGATTATGTCGCATTCAACCTGTATGGAGATGATTACTTCAAGGCAAGGAAGCGCAGGGGCTGGGGATATACCTTGACATGTATAGGAGCTTCGGCACTTTCGTTCGGAGTTTCGGTCGCTGCCATAAATCTTGAGGTTGAGCCTGGAGTGGCGCTGTTTATCGGTGGTGGAGCAGCCTGCATGGGAGCGGGTATTCCTCTCCTGTGCAGCGGAAACAGGATCATGAAGGGCATCGCAGCTGATTACAATTCGCGCCTTGCCGGAAACAAGCAGCCGGAACTCACATTCGGCCCATGCCGCAGCGGTGTCGGCTTCGCCCTTAATTTCTGATCGTTTCCCTGTCATCCTGAACGCCAGTGAAGGATCTATATCTCAAAGAAAAAAACAATGAAAAAGCTACTTATAACAATGACCCTGGCCCTTGTGGCCCTTGCTGCAACAGCACGTGACTATTCCCATCCTGTAGGCTATTACAGGCTTCAATCCAACCATTCCATCTCCACGACCCTTCTCGGCCTTGAATACAGCTATGAAGGCCGTGTAGCGGACAGATGGACATTGATCGGAAGGGCAGGAGTGGTTCCGATCGGATTCAACCTCTATTCATTTCCGAGCGAATCCGGCTTCAATGCAAATCTCGGAATCGGCGCCTCTTTCGAGGGACGTTATTATTCAAGCATCAAGAGAAGAATGGAAATGGGCAGAAGCACATACAATAATTCTTCCGACTTCATCTCCCTCCGTCTCCGTACCAACACTACCGGTGACGGTCCCGAGATCAGCCTGACCCCTGCATACGGATTCCGAAGGGCTATCGGAAAGCACTGGGTACAGGAATTCACCCTCGGTATGCGTTTCGGCATCTTCGGCGATGACGCTTTCTTCGCCCCTCATGCCCAGTACCGCATCGGCTTTGTGTTCTGATAAGATCCTTATACATCCCATGAAACGGATTCTAATCCCCATGCTGCTGGGACTTTCTGTCCTGACGCTAGGAGCTCAGACTGTAGAACCTGCTGAGAGCACCGGATCGGTCCCTGTAAAGCATTGGGAATTCGATTACTATAATTATTCCATTTCAGGTGGGCAGGAGACACTATATATGAATTTCACAATGGCTCTGAGATATAACTTCGATACTCCGCTTGTCGATGTTGGAGGAGAAGTTACGGTGGGAGCCACTCCTCATGACAGGCATGACCCTACGGAACTGAACAAAGGTGACATATTGAAGAGAACCTACATTATGCTGTCACCTGTTGCGCACTACAATTTCCGTAGGGGAAAGAATGCATCGTTTTATGCCGGATTGGGCATCGGATCAGGTCTCGGTACACGTGAGGTGTTTGAAGGCTGCACGGTCGATGCCGATGGGAACATTTTCGAGGAATTGAAAACGGAGAAGTATTTTGTTGCTGCACTTACACCAAGAATCGGCGTGGAACTGTTCCGCCATTTAAGAATCGGAATGCATGTCCGTATCCCGACTGACGGAGAAGTTACTGTGGGCCCATCTGTCAGTCTCACTTTTGGAGGAGGAAGGAAAGACTGATTATTATCAGCTGTTGCGGTGATACAGGAAAACGCTGATTCATGTATCACCGCTATCCATTTCAGCATAATAATGACGATTTCAGCCACCGGTGCAACATATTTATGCCATTTCATGTATCACGCTTATAGTAATAAAACGAAATTTCTTCTAAATTTGCACGATAGCCATTCACCATATATGGAATATGCGGGGACAATTGATGATATGCTTAAAAAGTTTACGCTGATATTTACTTTCTGCATCAGCTTGTTCATAGGATGCAATGAGAAGACTGACTGGAAGGAAGTATATGATTCATTAAATGATGATCTTACAGAGTATGACCGCACTCTTTCAGAGGAGGTCTACAATAAGATCATAGGCAAATGCGACTTGCTGATCGAGTCCTCTCCTGAGTTCAGGAATGCTGCATTGATGACCAAATCAAGTGTTCTGGCATTTTCATATCAATATGACGAAGCCGTGAAAGTTGCGGAAATGATACCGGACACGGCTTCAGTATTCTATGTGTTCCGGCCTAAAAGCGTTTTCATCAACGAACTCTTGTTAGCGAAGGCGGAAAGGCTTGATTATGAGGACAGTGTCAAGATATACAAGGGTAAGATCGCAGCAGAATTAGAGAACTGGATTTCCGAGAGGAAAGATTCTCTGTATCACGCGTTGACCCTGCCGATGGAGACTCCTGTAATCCGTAATCAGCATATTGTTGCGTTCATATATTATCTGGGCCATTTAAGTCATGATGAAGTAAAGTCAGCCATTAAGAACTTGGTGAACGATACACATCTGAATAATGTGCGCAATGAAAATACAGATGCTTATTTCGCTATGTTCTATGAAATGTTCCTTCCGGAATATACAGAAAAAGACTGGGCTCTTTTTGTAGAGGCGTTTCCAAAATCATTTGATGAATTCATAAACCTATATGGATATGACGGTGATGAGATGTCACTATTGTATCACGAGGCATATGATCATATTGCATTTCTTTTCAGCGATGACAGGATACTCGAACCAGAATGCCTTGACATGCTTTTGAAACTCACGCATGGCTTTTACTGGCAGGCTGATGCAGCCACATATTTACACATGCATGTAGAATCAATGCTGAAAGCTCACCCTGACCTCATCTCGGCTTTTTTGAAGGATAAGGATGATGACTTGGTAAAGGACTTCCTGAAGTGCGCCATCGCCACTTGTCATCCGGAACCGGAAAACACGGTCTACTATAATGAGTATCTGAAATTAGTCGAGTTGTACGAAACTCGTTCTCCGAAAATAGTCAGACTCTTCAAAGCGGCACATGCGGAGCTGATGGAAGAATGGTGTGAGTAAGGATGTCCGATCAGGTCGGGCATGACGAATGATGCACAATCACAACTATAATTTGCTTGTATTTACATAGATAAATCGCAATTTATCTGTCACAAGCAATAAGATTTCTGCATCTTAATAGCGAAACTATAACCATTATCGCAATGAAACGAATCTTGACAATTGTATGTGCGATGGCAATCGCACTTCTAAGTGCAGCAGCACAAGAAAAACAGCACTCACTTGAAATTACAACAGGATATCCCAGCATATTACATAATCTTGAATATCCGTGGGCTTATAGCACTGTGGAAATGACGTGGAATGGCCAGACATACAAAGAACATTATCAGCCAGGAATCAATATCGGATACACATATCAGTGGAGAAAGAGATGGGAGGTTAACACGATGGTCAATGTACATCTCACCATTATGGATATCAGCCAATACCCATTGCTACCTGGAGTTGACGGTACAGCTACGTCAGGTCCAGAAGCATCAAAGCAATATGATTGGAATGCAGACCCTACTGTCACTAGACAGACAGATGTGTTTGGTGCATTCTGCGCTTCGGTAAGATATAAATGGCTGGTACGTGACAATTTCAGCTTGTACTCAGCTCTTGGTGCTGGAATCTCGATAGGCTTCCCAATACCAATCCCATATGTAGCACCTATCGGTATAAAGTTCGGCAAAGGTAAAGTTTATGGAATCGTAGAAGCCAATGTGTCTGCCGCCACAACATTTGGAATGGCTGGAATCGGTATCAAGCTTTAAGTAAAATTCGGATTTATCTGCTAGATTAATCTTGCTCCTGCACTCTCCCTTTTCTAGACCGTCCATCACTAAATCGTATGAAAACCTGTCGGACGGTCCCGGAAATGGTTCTTGTGATCGTAAAAATGGCACCGTCCATCATAAATTCAGCCATTTTGCTGTCGGACGTATCCTCGGTCTCCCTGAATTTAGCTGACTTTGGACTGACAAATAGGGATTTGTTTGTCACATACAATGCGTGTTTTGCATCTACAATAAAAAGATTTAACTATGAGACGGATTCTGATTTTATCTGCAGCGATTCTTTGCATATGCGGTTGTGCGCGAGAAATAGATTGGGCACCTTGGAGTTTATATGTCATTGTTGAAGATTCAGAAGGAATGAATGTACTGGATAAAGACACATACGAACAAGTTTTGTCAGGAGCAGTGTTAACCTATCGTGGAATAAACTATGAACTTGAATTGACGCCAGAAACAAGAATGATGGCTCCGGCAGAACTCAACGGGTTCAAGATTGATTGGGGCTCGTATTATGGCAATATCCTATCATTCGGAGAGTTTGATGGTCACGAAGAATTTGACAAAGAGGTGTTTACTATTAAATGGCCAAACGGGGCATCAAGCACGATCACATATTCAAGGAAACTTAACGAGACATTCATCTCAGCTAAAGAGAAGTGGACTTTAGATGGTGAAAAATGTGAATGGCCGATAACCATTACACTAAACTGATTGAATAAATTCGGTTTTATCTGCGAGATTAATCTTGCTCCTGCACACTCCCTTTTCCGGACCGTCCATCACTAAATCGCCTGAAAACCTGTCGGACGGTCCCGGAAATGGTTCTTGTGATCGTAAAAATGGCACCGTCCATCATAAATTCAGCCATTTTGCTGTCGGACGTTTCCTTTGTCTCCATGAATTTGTCTAACTTTGAACTGATAAATCGTGATTTGTATGATTGTTCTGATGATTGTTTCTGTTCTCCTGCTCATAATGGGCATGGTTATTCTTTTCGGCAAGGGGGATAATCTGATAGCAGGTTACAATACCGCTTCCAAAGAGGAGATGTCGCAGTATAATATCAAACGTCTACGTGGCTTGATAGGCGGAATGCTGATTTTGTTGGCCCCATTGACGGTCATTATGCTTGGAAAGGAATCAATGATATGGATGTCGTCATATGTGGTGCTCAATTTCGTATTATGTATTGTTGTGCTGATTCTCGCTAATTCCTGGGCAAAAACGAAGAAAAAGTAAATACCTATTTGCGAAGAATCATGAGGAGACTTATATTAATTTTCATTACCTGTGTTGTCTGTCAGTTCGGGTCTTATGCTCAGAACGATTCTTCAGATGTGTCATTCAGTCTTGGAGGTCTTATAACTGATGCCCTGACTGGTGAACCTGTGCCGTTCGCGACCGTACGCGTTGCTGATAGTCCGGTATGGGTTGTTTCTGACCAGAACGGAGCTTATTCCATTAATCTTCCAGCGGGACCGGTTATGCTTCAATTCTCTGCAATAGGCTATAAAACCCCGATTGTAGAAGTCAACCTGGATCATGATTCCGGACTGAATGTTTCGATGGAACCGGATGCCTTTGTTGATTATCATTTAAAAAGATGGGAGATTGACTGGAAGGCATTCAATTGCTATGGTTTCTCGAATATGTATGACGGGGCTATGACAATGTTCGGACTGGAAGGAAGATACGATATATGGAGGACCCCACTTGAAGCCGGACTGGGATTTTCATATGCAATGCCCTTGAATCTGAAACAGCAGGAATATAGATATTGGACAGTCTATGCATCTGTAGATTGCAAACTGAATCGGCTGGAATTTCTTATCGGTAAGAATTGGACAATGCCATACATCGGTGTAGCTGCCGGCGGAGGACAGAGTTATTCCTCTGACGCACGGAATATTGCAAATTTCTCCTTGAGGGCCGGTTTTGATATGAACCGTTTCCGTCTCTTCTTTGAGCAGCATTTCAATACAGACAATTCACGAGGCTCATATTGGGGGCTGACATACTATTTCTAAATGAGAATCATTAATAACAAAACCAAGGTTGCGCCAGCAGGTGCAACCTTGGTTTATATTATGCATCGTTCCTGTTATAGATTCCAGCCTGAATGCTGGAGGAACCATTCGATGTCGCTTTCGTTGATTCTTGGCTGCTGCTTGAGGATTTCAGGAAGGTTGCTGTAGTTCTTCATGAATGCCTCGGCAAGTTCTGCCGCTTTTTCCGGGGCATACATGATAGCCTCATTGATAGTGCCCATCATGGCCAGATCGTCTATAGGGTCTGCGCCGGTGCGGAACTTGAGAGCCTCGATGCTTCTTGCCATGCGGCGTGAAAGACCGATAAGCCCTTCTGCAAGTGCCGGCTGGCCGTCAGCATATGTGATCACTACAGTCTTTTCTGCAGAGCAGTCTGCTACAGGCACGTCAATTACGAATGCAAGGTCTTCGCCAAGATACTCGTATGGAACATTCTCGCCGTGTACAGTGACATTTACAGGGGCTTCAGAAGCAAGAACCTTCACTTTGAAGTTTCTACATTCAGGCATGCCTTCGTAAGACCCCTTGCGAGGTGCGATTGTGACAGTCTGGACATTGCCGTTCCATCTGCTTGATATGCATGTGGTTGCATATGATTCTGCATAATCCTTGTCGTTTCCGGCGTCTTCATACATCTCGAAGCTGCCTTCTCCGCCAGGGAAGACGGTTACATAGATGTCCTCGTCATTACTGTTGAGGTTGTCGACATCGTCCCCATAGAATGGAAGTACAGATCCGGCCTTGATATATACTCCGTACTCGTCAAGTGCGAAATGACGCTTTACGACAGCGCCGCCCTCAAGGAGAACGCCTGTGTGGAGTTCGTACCATGTGCCTTCCGGAAGCCAGATCTCCATCTCGGCGAATCCGTCTGTCGTCGGCTTTGTTACAGGAGCGATGAGCATATCGTCACCGAACATGTACTGGCTGCGGAACTTCACGTCATAAGCCTCCTGTGCCTCCGGCCAGTCGTAATAAAGCGGGCGGCAGAGGGCTATGCCATCGTCATATCCCTTGCGGGCCATCGCATAGATGTATGGCGCCATGTCATAGCGCTGACGTACAGTCTGACGGATCACGTTGGTATACTCTTCCGTGAATACCCAAGGCTCCTTGTTGAGCGCACCGCTCTTCGAGCTGTGGGTACGCATTACAGGGCTGAAGCCGCCGTACTGAAGCCATCTTGTGTACATTTCAGGGTCGATGCTGTCTCCGAGGTGGCCTCCGATGTCGTGACTCCAGTATCCGTAGAGTACATTCGATGCTGTAGAAGTGAAATATGGCTGGAATTCAAGCGATTTCCATGTGATCGTAGCGTCTCCGGAGAAGCCGATCTGGTAGCGGTGGTTTCCGAGTCCGCCCCAGCGATGGTAAAGGAGAGGACGCTTGTCGCCGTTGCGCTCCATGTCGCTGAAGTAGCAGTAGTTGATCCACCATGTGTTGTTCAGCCCGGTCATCTTCTTGTCAAAGACATGCTGCTGCCAGTCGAGCCACCAGAAATCCACACCTTCCTTCTGCATAGGATGCATGACCTCGTTGAACATGTTGGCCATGAACTTCTTGTCGGAGTTGGTCCATTCTATCCTGCTTGTGTCCGATGGATCCATCCCAAGGCTCTCCGCGAGGGCTGGGTAGCGTTCTTCCCAATGGCCGAATCCGTCCGCCGGGTGGAGGTTCAGTGTCACCTTCAGGCCTTCATCCTTCAGGTAATCCATGAACTTGCCCGGATTCGGGAAGATGCTCTTGTTCCATGTCCATCCTGTCCATCCGCCACGTCCTTCGTCGGTGTAGTGCCAGTCCATGTCGACAACGAGCACATCAAGCGGAATGTCATATGCGTGGAACTTGTCAACCAATGTGCGCATTTCCCTGTCGGTGTATGCCCAGTAGCGGCTCCACCAGTATCCGAATGTGAAGCGAGGAGGCAGAGGCATCTTACCGGCAAAGACAGTGAAATCCTTGAGCGCGGTCTTGTAATCGTGGCCGTAAGCCATGAAATACCAGTCCTGGCATTCCTTGTCCTCCCTTTCCTTCACCCATGCCCATTCGGAATCATCGAACAGGAAATTCTCCGATTCGTCGATCAGGGTCCATCCGTCACGTGCGAGGATACCATCCTCGAACTGTCGGGTCTCGCCCTTCTTCATGTCCTGTACCCATGCCTGGGTCTGGTAGTCTCCGTCAAGTCCGTCAAGAGTACGGAAAGTGCCCTTGAGGTTCTCCTTCTGCTTCATGCCCGGCTTCCATGTGAAGAAACCGTCATTTGCCTTGATCGTGAGGTTGCTTGCGGTGAACTTGCCGCTTCCGGTCCTGTACGAAAGGGTCATCCTGGCGGTCTCGATCTTGAGATTCCTGCCGGTTTTCCTGACTTTATACTCCACTTCTGGATAATCACGCTCTGAAGCTACGAAAGAAGGGGAGTCCGTGAATTCTCCTTCCGGCTGCCACTCGAGACGGATCACACCGTCGGTAATCACCGTGAATCTGACTGTCTCATCCTCATAAGCGATGTTTCTGACTGTCTGTGCAGACAGAATGCCGGAGATGGACAGAAGTACTGCGCATAGAGCAGATCTCATGATTTTTTTATTCATATTTGGTATGTCTGGTTTTGCATGAATGCCTCGAAAAGAGCCTTGTGGGCTCCTGAAAACACGATATGGTGGTTCCCGACAGGATCCTTGAGGAAATATTCCGTGCATGTCTCCTGTGGATTGTCCTTCAGCTTGAGGATGATCTGCGTTCGGCAGAGGTTGCTTTCATACCGGTTTGCCAAAAGTTCCGCTTCAGCGCAGAAATATCGCGAGAGGTCTCCCGATACCTTGAAGATAGTGGCGTCTCCGACCGGCATTTCTCCATGGACTGCCACTCCGATGCCGGATTCGAAATGAGTGTTGAACGAATGGTTCAGGATCATGTTGAAAGGTATCGTGCAATGCGCCAGAAGCAGTTCTCCCGTCTGCGGATCGATCCGTGAAGGATTGGACTGGAATCCGCATCTGCCGGTCAGGGCATTGCCTATCGCCATGGTCAGCAGGGCAGGTACATCGCCCTCGCAGCCTGCAGGAATCCCTTCGGCGTTGAGCAGGGCCAATGCAAGGCAGCCTGTGTTGCCGACTGTGTCCAGCAGGTCAAAGCATCGTAATGTGAGGCCTGACAGCTTGTGCCTTTCCACAATATGCTTCAGAGCGACATATATTTTCATGGCACCTTCAGCATACTTTCTTACAGCATCGGATGCATTGCCCTCGAGCTCGGCCTTTATGGCATGAAGCTCTTCCGGGAATGCGGAGATGTCTGCGGCCTTGATTTCATCTGTCAGCTCCTGGATAGGAATGTCCAGAAGGTTGATACCGAGCCTTTCCTTGACCGCACTTTTGTCTGCATTGCTTGAAATCAGCCAGTCTGATGGCTGACCGATGATCCCAAGGTTGGTGCCGTTTAATTTCTTACGTGCAGCCGAAACCTTTGCGAGAATACTGATGCGTTCTGCAATATACTCTTTGCTCCCGTGCAGGATCTCTCCGCAGCGGCCCTGCTGGTTCAGGTATGACATTATTTCCAGAGACGCCGCGAGGGAATTGCTCTTTCCTGATGTCAGCAGCAGAATCTTACCCGCCAGTTTCGGGAAAATCTCCTTGAAAAGTCCTTCCGTACCTCCTGTGCGGACGAAGATAATGTCAAGGTCGCTGTCTCCATAGCATGAGAAGTCGTTCCCTCTGAAATCGAAACCCTTCTCAAGGGTCCTCTCGATATCTTCCAGGAACTCTTTTGAGACAGCATTGACTGCTTTCTCGTCATGCAAAGGGGATGTCAGGGTATATAATGCAATGTTCATTATGTCAGGCGCTTTTATGTGCCCTCCAAATTTAATAATAATATTTCATTAAACCCAAAATGCAGCGAAACGGATGTCAGTACTCTGACGTCCGTTTCGCGATGCTGAAATGTGTGTTTTTCCCGTAAAACGTGCCACGAAACGCATGTGAGATATCTGTCGTCCGTTTCGTGGCAGTCAAGCTATAGCTGGAACAGGACAGGGAATACATATGAAATCGGAATGATTTCGCCATTCTCGTCTTTGCCCGGGGTCCAGAGCGGAGATTCGCTGATAACGCGCAGAGCTTCCTTGTCAAGCTCTTCATTTACTCCTCTTAAAATTCTTATGTCAGCGAGTTTGCCTGTTTCGGTTACTGTAAACTGCAATGTCACTCTGCCCTGAATCTTCGATTGACGGCATTTTTCCGGATATTTGATATTCTCGCCTACCCACTTCGCGAATTCATTCGCATCGCCGCCATTGAATGTAGGCTTCTGTGCTGCATGCTGGAAAGGCACGACCTCCTTTTCCTCCTTCGTCTTTTCCTCGTCCTTCTTCTCCGGTTCTGCTGTCGCTTCAGGCAATCTGAAGATCACCGGGAAGGTGTAAGTGACTGCGACAGTTTCGCCGTTTTCGTCTTTGCCAGGAGTCCAGTCTGGAGATTCGCTGACTACGCGTACAGCTTCCTTGTCAATATCTTCGTTTACGCTTCTTAATACCTTCACATTATTTACCTTTCCTTCTTCTGTTACGGTAAACTGCAGGGTAACTCTGCCTTCAACTCTTGACTGACGGCATTTCTCGGGATATCGGAGGTTCTGGTTTACCCACTTCGAGAATTCATTGGCATCGCCGCCATTGAATGTCGGCTGCTGAGCGACCTGATGGAATGGAATGACCTTCTTTTCCTCCTTCGGATTCTCCTCTGTACTAATCCAGATTGAGCCGTCTGCCTCGACATGCCCTTTCGGATTGGCCGGAAGTGCTGCTATGTCTTCGCTGCTTGCTTTCTTTCCGTTTATGTAGATGTCTGGAGCAGGCTTTTTCTCATTTGCCTTTGACGGGTCAGTTGTTAAGACAATCACACCCTTGTCTGTGTTATATTCCTGCAAGGCCTTTTCTGTCTTGAGTACTTCCATTGAAGTAATTGTGGCCGGATCGATAGTGTTAAGGTCGAATCCCTCCGGCATTCTTTCACCGTTAATTACATATACGAGGTCCGGTGTAGCTACTGTAGCCAATTGAGGCTGTTCGTCACCTTCCTTGATGACGAGAGTGTTGATTGGCTTTGAACAATCGATGGTGCCAGTCACAAATTTACCATAATCTGCAGAAATAATTGCTCTGACCTTGTTGCCGTTCTTCAGGTATGCAGAAAGCAGGACAGCATCCGGGTCTTTTTCCAGTGCTATATCTGCTGCTCCTTTAGTTGCAAATGAACCATTGATGAAATATGATTCCTTGCCAAGAGGCAATCCTGTAATCTGTGATTGGCGTTCCTTGCCGTCAAGGCCGTAATAAATCATTGTCACGACGTCATTTTCTTCATCGACAGTGACACGTCCGTTTTTAAGATTCTTTTCTTTGAAAGATTTTTTCGTATCTTTGTCAACTGGAGTGCTGTACTTCTCGACCAGTTCGGTATTGTCAGGAGTCTGGTCTTCATACTGGTAATCTACCATTGTCTCGGCGGTTGCCGCCAGAGAGATTCCCACCAGAGGGATGACGTAGAGAGCCTTCCAGGCACTCATACGAGATGACTTTTTGTTCAACATCATAGTAATACGTGCTTTAAGTGTACTGTGATTAAAGCTGTTAGCAACTGAGTAGCCGCTCTTGCTGACAGCTTTCCTTATTAATAGATACTGGTATTCCTTGACATTGGCTCCGCTTCTGAGGACTACATCATCCGCCTCGAACTCGTGAAGGGCGCGCAGGTCTGACTTCAGCATCCAGATGGCCGGGTTGAACCACTGGAGCGCTGTGATCATATCCACGAAAAGCAGATCCCATGAGTGTCTGAGGGCGATGTGAGCCTTCTCGTGAGTGAGGATCTGAGAGTAGCCGCTCTCATAGTCCTCGCGAGAGATCACGATGTATTTCATCCAGCTGAACGGGGCTGTATCGTCATTTGTGATTACAAGCGTCTCTCCGCTTTCGAGAGTCTGATGTTCTCCGGAGTTTATGATCGCCTTCACCTTGAAGATGGAGATGACGGTCATAAGCAGTACTGCCAATGATCCGAGAATGAATATTCCGCATATTATTGCCGGCCATACAGGTGCACTTGCTGCCTCAGTTACAGTGGTTGCCATTTCAAGAACTGTCTCTGCCGGCTCATCAGCAACAGGGGTGTAGGGGAGAGTCACCACTTTCCTGATGGTTATCACGCAGAGAGGAAGCACGAATGACAGGGCTGCGGTGCCGAGAAGGACGATGCGGTTGAAACGATGGAATGTCTCCTTGCTCAGCAGCAGACGGTAGAACAGGTAGAATACGGCGAGTGCAATGGCGGTCTTGCCCTGGTATGTAAGGAATTCGGTCATATCTGTCAAGTTCTTTATTATTTATTGCCCTTTTCTATCTGCTCGATCAGCTCCTTCAGTTCGTCGACGGTGATCTTCTCTTCTTTGACCAAAGCCGATACGGCGCTCATGTACGAGTTGTTGAAATAGCTGCTGATGATGCCCTTGAATGAGCTTCCGGCATATTCCTCGCGGGTCACGACAGGGAAATACTGGTATGAATTTCCATATGCCTTATGGTCGAGGAAACCGTTGGCTTCAAGCGTGCGGACCATGGTTGACAATGTGTTGAAATGCGGCTTCGGCTCCTCGTAAAGCTCCAGAAGTTCCTTCACGAACATCGCTCCCTTGTCCCAGAAGAGATTCATGATCTCTTCTTCTTTTCTTGTGAGTTTCTTCATATCAAAATAGTTTCTGATGCAAAGTTAACTAAAAAATATTCACATGCAACTATTTTTATTAGTTTATTAACTAAAAATTTTAGTTTGTTCATAATGCTTTCATTATAAAGACGAAATCTCCTGCAAGTAGTACCATTTACCGGTGCTGTAATGCCACGAAACGGATGTCAGGGTAGTGACATCCGTTTCGCGGCAATGCTGGAATGATCAGAATGACCTGCCGACCTTGAGGGAAAGGAAGATGTATTCCGTAGAGGTCATTTCTGTCCTGGCGCCAAACCACCATGATTCGCCGCGTTTCGCGCCTGCCTTGCGGAATCTTGTGCCGAATTCCACTCCTGTATACAGACCGGCGTTGGCTATGTCATAACCGGCACTTGCACCGATATATGGAACGACTTTCCTGTTTCCGAATGAATATCGGGCATTTCCATAGACAGGGAGAGAAGCGGTTGCACCTTCCTGTATGAGTCCTGCTGTCAGATATGTCTTGTATCCGACGCCCGCGCCCATGAAGAAATTCTTTCCGAAATTATAGCCTCCCAGGGCATCAAAGCTGAGGAAATTAGGTATGCCGAGGCCCATTTCAAAGAATCCGGCCCCTCCTTCCTGACCTTCGTTTCCGAAGACTATGTGGCTTGCCCCATATGATTCCATCTTGTTGTTTCCATAAATGTAGAATGGGAGTCCGATAAGTGCTACGGCAGCTCCTGCAGCGGCTCCCGCAAGAGCGAATACCGGATACATCGGCATGTCCGGGCAGCATGGATCCGGGTTGTATGATGCGGCTCCGGCAATATAGCAGGTGAGTCCGGTCAATGCGATAGAGGCTCCCGTATACAGCAATGTCTTGCCTGTGTTCATCATGGCCTGGCCTTGGCCGGTATAGACTGCTGTTGGCTTCTGTGTGTACTGGTTTTCAGTCTGGGTTGCCGGTGCGTACTGCGCATAAGATTCATAATGCGAGAACAGCATCAGCAATGCAGTAAGTGCAAAAATGGTTTTTCGTATCATAGTGTTCAGTCGTTTTAATATATGATTGATGCATGAAAGCATCATTTCGTTCCCGTTTTCGGGAAATTATTTCAATCTGTCAAGATGGCAGAGGATCAGGTCGCCGTTGTCGTCACGCAGGTGCATGCCGTTGCCTTGGCAGTATCGGAACCATTTGCAGCTGGCGCATTGGTCCTTCTTCATCCATGAACGGTCACGGTAGGGCTGGAAACGGTTTTCCCATACATCGATGAAATCGTCCTTGTAGATATTGCCCTGATGGAAGTCCGAGCGTATGCTGCCGCATGCGGAGATAGATCCGTCGATGAGAACGGAGGCTACTGAAAGTCCAGCCTGACATGTGTACAGATGGTCTCTGACCTCCCCTTCGTATTCTCCGAGGAAGCCTTCGCAGCCGTAGCTCGCATTTATGCGTCCTTCCTTGCGTGTCTTCTTTATGAATTCCATAAGGCCACGGAAACGTTCCTTGCTCAGCTGCAGATCGGGGTCATTGGCAGCTCGTCCGACAGGAAAGACTGTGAACATGCGCCAGCTTTTGAGCCCGAGGCTTATCAGATATTCCTTGAACTGCTCGAGGGAGTCATAATTGCGGTTGTTGACGCATGTCACCACGTCAAATCTTATCGATGGCTCATTGGCGAGGATCTCCACGGCCTTCGAGGCATAGGTGAAGCCGTCTTTCGAGCCTCTCATCCAGTTGTGGTCGCTTTCGAATCCGTCGAGGCTGATTGTAAGGGAGTGTACGCCGGCTTCGAGCAGCTGATCGATCTTCTTAGGAGTCATGAGACGTCCGTTCGAGACCATGCCCCAAGGGAATTCGAGGTCGTAGATGCCTCTGCCGCACTTCAGAAGATCTTCGCGCATCAGCGGCTCGCCGCCTGACACGATGACCATGATCTTATGTGAATCATACTTTTCCTTGATCCTCACGAGCACATTGCGGAAATCCTCGAATGGCATGTCAGGATGGATTGAAGATACCTTGCAGTCACTTCCGCAGTGGCGGCAGTTCATGTTGCATCTGAGAGTGGATTCCCAGAAAAGCTGGGTCAGGGGATGCTTCTCCTCTGATTCCCTGACCAGCTGTCTGTTGAGTTCGAGCGCTATGCGCTGTCTGATGGATAAGCCAGCCATTTATTCGCTCTTTACCTGTTCGGCTTCTATGGTGACATCCGCTCCATATGTACCATCATTCCAGTGACTGCCTTTCTCTGCGTCCTTGATCTTTACCATAGGGACTACATAGATGCTGTCCTTGTAATGACCGTCCGCAGCCGGATCTAGGTCGGTAAGTTTCACGTGGAGTTCATCGTACCCGCTGTCGCTGATAAAGATCTTCCCACTCATCTCGAAGGCTCCGTCGCTGGTCTCCACGGCATCGGCATACGGCTCGAATCCGTCAACTTCTTGACCGTTTTCGTCTGTGTAGGTGAATGCATATCCCAGAGTAAGCTTTACGCCCTTGACGGCAGCTCCGCTTTCAGCATCGGTCACCCTGCATTTCACCTGGAAGTCGCAATGCGGCGTACCATATTCAACAGATCCCCAGATAGGGCCATCATCACATGAGGCCGCGGCTGCCAATCCTGTGATGGCAAGCGCCCAGCGGCATACTTTGATAAAGATTTCTTTCATGTCTTTAAATTGTTAAAAGTTCGTAATGTAATGCACGTGCATCTGATTGTTCTGCATTTATAACGTCGCCACTTCCGGAATACTTCCAGAAAAATTCATTTTTTTAGGGGAACGATATACGTGTTTACACCAAAAATAGCGTAAATAACTGAAGTCCAGACGAAAATGTCTGGACTTTTTCGTAACAACAGGTTAGATTATTGGTATATATAATAAACGAACTTAACCTGTTTGCCCTATGAAAC
>JAFTWQ010000083.1 GCA_017465225.1 Bacteroidales bacterium | reverse complement strand
TGTAAACGGTAACCAGAAGTGCAGTGATTTCGGTAACAGCGAGTGCAGTATTTTTGGCATCAAGACTACAGTGCTTTTGGCATCAGCAGTGCAGTGATTTCTGCATCAAGGTTACAGTGTTCTGCAAAGGTAAAGTTTTCTTTTATTTCATCAACTTTTCTTTCATGTGGTTGGTCGTATTGTTGCGGGCTAGCCCGCAACAATACGACGGCGCTTTCTGGCATCCCGTCTATAAGTCTCGTTGTCGATTATCATATCGGATATCGAGTATAAGTCCGAGAGATTGTTCAACAGGTCCTTAAGAAGTGCAAAGGTCTTCTCGGTAAGCGGTTCGTCGTTATAGAAGTCCTCACAGAAGGCACTGTCAGCTGCCCTTACTGCATCGGTCACTCTTCTAAGTGCGTTATATTCATTGAGATTCATTTCTTTACAGATTTAGTTGGTTCATTACTCGTTTTCTTTTCAAAGATGCTTTTGCGGTGTACCATCCTGTAGCTTTCGCCTGAGAGCTGGATGAGTTCGCAGCGATATAGAAGTCTGTCCAGGAGAGCGGTGGCAAGTACTTCGTCATTCAGGGACTGAGCCCACTCTACCGGGCTTCTGTTGGTTGTGATGATGAAGGACGTCGTTTCGTAGGTGGCATTGATAAAAGCAAACAGAAGGTTGCCATCCTCACGATTCAAGGTCAGATTCATCAGGTCGTCAATCACCATCACCTGCCCGGAGAACACATCGCGGTACTCCTTCTTGGTACTTGGCGTAAGGTCTTTCATCTTGATGATGTTCAATATCTCATCGACGCTACGGAAGTATCCCTTGTAACCCTTCTTGATGGCATCCGCCAACAGCCCTGCTGCAGTATAGGTCTTACCCACTCCGCAGGGACCAGCCAGCATAAGGTTGTAGCCTTCTTCCACCCAATGCAGCTCCCTGAGTTGATTCAGCTGGGTCGGTGTCAAGCCATTGGGATTGCCGAAGTCGTATTTGTTAAGATCATGAGATAGAGGAAGTCGTGCCGCCTTCATACGCTGCAGCAACTGCTTTTCCTCCCGGCTCTTGACCTCGGCTTCAAGGACGGTCAGAAGGAGGTCGTCATAACTGGGAGACTCTTTCTGGGCTTGCATAAGGACTTCAGTAACATTGGTCATAAGACAACTCAGACGGAGTCGTTTCGCACAGGCTCTGATGGCCGTGACCTTGTCCACTAACTGTTCCATACGCCCTGATATGTACTGATGGATGAACGACCCGGGTCAAAGTTGGCCAGCATCCTGGCGCTCTCATCACCCAATGGCTTGATCTCAGGAGTAGCCTCCGGTTCAGGCTTCTTGAGCGACTCGGCAAAGGCCTTGAAGTCATTTGCGCTGTAAAGTCGCTTGCTGACGCACTGTTCCAATGCTGCATCTGCAACCTCCTGCCCATACTTGACGACACATGTCTGTATCGTGGTCAGATGGTCACGCATATGACGAGGGTAGCGTGCCTTCAGCTCTGCCATCATAAGCTTGATTGCATTCTCATTACTGAATAGTTTCTCAATCTCGCTGATGGCATCCTGCAGCTTAGTGGAAGTGTCCTGATAATGTCTGTCATTGATTACAGTATTGCCACGACCGGATGGGATGATATGACGCGCGATCTCCTTGCCATCCATGGTGCTGATTATAAGGTCACCGTTGGACTCAACCAGAAGCACCCTCGATGTGTCATCTCTGTAAGTGCCCAGAGGAACCGAGTAGATGTTGCCGCGGTATTTGACACTGTTGGT
>JAFTWQ010000042.1 GCA_017465225.1 Bacteroidales bacterium | reverse complement strand
GTTAAGTATATACGCTACTACAATAATGATAGAATCAAACTGAGGCTAAATGGAAAGAGCCCGGTACAATACCGAGCTCTATTCCAATCCAGGTCCGCTTCTTAATAATGTTAAACCGTCCAACTTTTGGGGGTCACATCAGTAATGAACGGGACTTTAGCATTATGATGACTTGAAATTACTTTCCAGCCTTGATTGCAGCCTGTGCAGCAGCAAGTCTTGCGATTGGAACGCGGAATGGAGAGCATGATACATAGTTGAGACCGATCTTGTAGCAGAACTCAACTGATGCAGGATCACCACCGTGCTCACCGCAGATACCGCACTTGAGGCCCTCGCGAGTCTCGCGACCTTCCTTCACAGCGTAGTTTACGAGCTTACCTACAGACTTCTGGTCGAGAGTCTTGAATGGGTCAGCGTCGAGGATCTTGTTGCCGAGGTAGTCACCCATGAAGGTTCCTACGTCGTCACGTGAGAATCCGAATGTCATCTGTGTAAGGTCGTTTGTACCGAATGAGAAGAACTCGGCTGTACGAGCCATACGGTCAGCTGTGAGGGCTGCACGTGGGATCTCGATCATTGTACCGAACTTGTACTCTACAGTGAAGCCGAACTGTGCCTCAACCTCTGCTCTGATCTTCTCGCAGATAGCCTTCTGGAAGCGGAGCTCGCGGTCTGAAATGGTTACAGGAACCATGATCTCCGGCATTGGGTTGAGACCTTCCTTCTTGAGCTCGGCAGCAGCTGTGAAGATAGCGCGGAACTGAGTCTCTGAAATCATCGGATAAGTCACGTGGAGACGTACACCGCGGTGACCCATCATAGGGTTGACCTCGTGGAGTGACTCACCACGCTTCTCGATCTCGCCTACGCTGATGTGAAGCTCCTCTGCAAGCTCGTTCTTCTTGATCTCTGTCTGTGGAACGAACTCGTGGAGAGGTGGGTCGAGGAGACGGAAGGTAACAGGCTTGGCATCCATAACCTTCATTGTGCCCTTGACAGCAGCCTTGATGAATGGCTCGAGCTCTGCGAGAGCTGCCTTACGCTCTTCATCATTCTTTGCAAGGATCATCTTGCGGAGCTTTGAAAGCGGAGTCTCTGCGTTCTGTCCGTAGAACATGTGCTCGATACGGAAGAGACCGATACCCTCGGCGCCGAAGCTGATAGCGCGTGCCGCATCCTCTGGAGTATCTGCGTTTGTGCGTACGCCCATTGTGCGGAACTTGTCAACGATATCCATGAACTTCACGAAACGTGGGTTGTCTGAAGCGTCCATTGTGTCGATAGCCACGTCATAAACGTTACCCTTTGCACCGTTGAGTGAAAGAACGTCACCCTCGTGGTACTCCTTGTCAGAGCCCTTGAACCTGATGACCTTGTTCTCGAGGTCGATGTGCATAGCCTCGCAGCCTACGATACAGCACTTGCCCCATCCACGTGCCACGAGAGCAGCGTGTGAAGTCATACCACCGCGCTGGGTAAGGATACCTGCACATGCACGCATACCCTCTACGTCCTCTGGTGAAGTCTCCTCACGTACGAGGATAGAAGCTACGCCCTGCTCGTTGTATGCCATTGCAGCCTCTGAAGTGAAAGCGATCACACCTACTGCTCCACCTGGAGATGCAGGAAGACCGTTAGCGATTACAGAAGCCTTCTTCTCTGAAGCTGGGTCAAGGATAGGGTGAAGGATCTCGTCGAGCTGAGCTGGAGCGATACGTGTCACAGCTGTCTTCTCGTCGATCATACCCTCCTCGAGCATGTCCATAGCCATGTTGAGGGCTGCAAGACCTGTTCTCTTACCGATGCGGCACTGGAGCATCCAGAGCTTTCCGTCCTGGATAGTGAACTCGATGTCCTGCATATCGTGGAAGTGGTTCTCGAGGTGGAGACGGATGCCGTCAAGCTCTGCATATACCTCTGGCATTGCAGTCTCGAGAGACTCGAGGTTCTGGTTGTGTGGGTTCTTTGTAGCCTCGTTGAGAGGGTTTGGAGTACGGATACCAGCCACAACGTCCTCACCCTGAGCGTTGATGAGCCACTCACCATAGAACTTGTTGTCACCGTTTGCAGGGTTACGTGAGAAAGCTACACCTGTCGCTGAAGTAGAACCCATGTTACCGAATACCATTGACTGTACGTTTACAGCTGTACCCCACTCGTCAGGAATACCCTCGATGCGGCGGTATGCGATAGCACGCTTTCCGTTCCATGACTTGAACACGCCACCGATCGATCCCCAGAGCTGAGCCTCAGCTGAATCAGGGAACTCTGTTCCGAGAACCTCCTTTACGCGAACCTTGAACTTGTCGCAGAGGTCCTTGAGCTCCTCGGCTGTGATGTCTGTGTCTGATGCATAACCCTTTGCAACCTTGAGCTCTTCCATCATTCTGTCGAGCTGCTGGCGGATACCCTGGCCGTCTGCAGGCTCGATACCCTCAGCCTTCTCCATCACAACGTCTGAATACATCATGATGAGACGGCGGTATGCGTCATATACGAAACGTGGATTGTTTGTCTTTGCGATCATGCCAGGGATAGTCTCAGAGCAGAGACCGATGTTGAGGATTGTATCCATCATACCAGGCATTGAGCTGCGGGCACCTGAACGGCAAGATACGAGGAGCGGATTCTCCTTGTCACCGAACTTCATACCCATGATTTCCCCTGTCTTCTTGAGGGCCTCGGCTACTTCACCCTTGAGGGCGTCGTTGTAGCCGCCACCGAGCTCGTAGTATTCGGTACAGCACTCGGTTGTGATTGTGAAACCTGCAGGAACAGGAATGTTGAGAGTACACATCTCAGCGAGGTTCGCACCCTTACCGCCGAGAAGCTCGCGCATTGTGCCATTACCCTCGGCAGTCTTGCCGCCGAAGCAATACACTCTTTTCTTGTTAGATTCCATAAACGTCGTAAGTATTTGATTGTTAATGAATATTTCCTTCTTTTCTATTCATGTGGAAATCTTCCGCGTTAAAAACGGAAAAATTCCGGCGCGAATTTAACAAAAAATCCTTATAAAAGGGCAAAGAATTTCAGCAAATTAGTCCTCGCCCTCGCTGGCCTGTTCCAAAAGTGAGGCCAGAATGCCCGCGACTCCCGACTTGCCATCCTTCACGAATGAAATGCCTGTGCTTTCAGCCGACGGATGACCGATCGGATAATATGCGACATCCTGCAGCAGAAGCTGTGAATCAAGGTAGTCGTAATCGTTGTCGCTGATCTGTATCAGGACGCCAGGTATTTCGCTGAACAGCAGCTTTGTAGAGTCATTGTCCTGATATGATGCCATGAGTCCGCCGAGATCCATCCTGATGCCTCCGCCGCCGCACATTCCGGCTGCTGCGACAGCCAGTCCTCCATCTCCTACGGTAGTGCCTGCCATTATGATCCCGTCTTCCGCAAGCTCCCTCACAACTTCGTAGCAGTCAATGAAATAGTCCGGATCCTGTATCTGCGGAGATGTGCCTCCGTTACGCCCCTGGGCCTGTGCCAGCAGCGAACCTCCAATCCTGAACGGACATGTGTCGAACGGAATGTAGATTATCCAGCTTGAAGGGTCCGGCAGGATCTCGCAAGGACATTTCCTGTCTTCCGAAATCCACGGGTGGCGGCTTTCGTATGGAGATGACTTGAACTGCACCTCCATCGGCTCCTCTTCCTCCGATTCCTCTTTGTCAGGAAGCCATGCGTAGAACCTTGCATAGCTTTCCTCGTCGCTTTCCTCGAAATAATAGTCCCCAAGCTTGACGCCCAGGTCGAAGAGATATGAATTCACAGCCTCGGCGGAAGCGTAGAATGCAGCCATGCTTCCCAGCGGACGGGTGTTCCATGTCCATTTTGCCCAGAGTGTGAGGTCTCCAAGCCTGTAGTGGCCCTCGTTCCACATCCTGTCGAGAAGCGCGTAGGCGATCCTCTGTCTTGTGAATGTGTCCGGATACAGCATCCTGAATGTCCTTTCATCTCCACCGGCAGCTATGCACATGCCCAGATATTCTTCATTGAGGCTGTTGTCGTAGGTAAAGGTGGATACCGGCGGATCGATGGACTCGTCTATGATGTCGGCGCAACCCTCGGCGTCAGGGTGAATTATCCGGGTGTCTCTCAGACATTCGTCCAGAAGTCCAGCCGGAGTGATCTCATGTCTGATTCCGTCAATAATGTATTGTGAATGTAATGCTGATTCTTTTTCGGTCATATTCAGTACACATTGGGGATAAACTTTGTAAAAATAGTTAAATTTGTCATCAGCAACAATTTTTTTTGACCATGTGCAACAAATTTTCAGAAGAAGAATACAATAGGATGCTCGAAAAGCTTTTCGTCAGATTCCCGTCATTCCAGAAAGTCGGTGCCGGCGCATACAAGCCTGGCATCGGAAACATGGAGTTCTTCGATCAGCTTGCAGGACATCCTCACAGACAATACAGGATAATCCATATTGCCGGCACGAACGGCAAAGGCTCGGTGTCGAACATGCTCACTTCCGCCCTTGCTTCGCAAGGCCTCAAGGTGGGACTCTATACATCTCCTCACATCCTCGACTTCCGTGAACGCATCCGGATCGTCTCCTGTCATCCTGGCTCTTCCTGTCATCCTGACTCTTCCTGTCATCCTGACTCTTCCTGTCATCCTGAGCGAAGCGAAGGATCTCTCGCCACCCTGATCTCCAAGGACTACGTATGGCAGTTCATCAGCCGATGGCAGGAAACATTCGACCATCTCGACATGTCGTTCTTTGAGATCACGACAGCGATGGCTCTGTGCTGGTTCGCGGAAATGAAGGCTGACGTCGTCGTCCTCGAGACCGGTCTCGGCGGCCGTCTGGACAGCACGAACATCGTGTCGCCGATCCTCAGCATCATAACGAACATAGGCCTGGACCATTGCGACATGCTGGGAGAGACCCTGCCGGAAATCGCGTTCGAGAAAGCCGGGATAATCAAGCCGAAGGTACCGGTAGTAATAGGGGAGAGCCATCCTGAAACCGACCCGGTGTTTGAGCGTAAGGTGCTGTATACCAATCTTCCGGAGCCTGATTTCATGGGGAACCGTGCCGCCATCATGTCGCTCCTGACTTTTGCTGACAAGACCACTCCGACGTTGTGGGATGAGCATGAGGCGATCCTGGCGGAAATGGATCTTCAGGGGGAATATCAGCGTAAGAACCTCCGGACTGTCCTGGCCGCATTGGATGTCCTCGCATCCGGGAGCCAGTTAGACATAACTGGCATTTTCCCACCCCCGGGTAGGGGGAGGGGCCCGCAGCTCTGCTGTGGGAGGGGGCCAGTGGAGTCAACTGGCTCCCGGATGCGTGATGCCATAGTCCATACGGCAGAACGTACCGACTTTCACGGACGTTGGGAGAAACTGTCCTATGACCCTTATGTGATCTGCGATATCGGGCATAATGAACATGGACTCAAGTACAACTTCGCCCAGCTGGAGAAGATGAGGAATGATGGGAAGTGTACCCATATAATAATGGTTTACGGATCGGTGGCGGACAAGGATGTCGACGCTGTGCTTCATCTGATGCCCGCGGATGCTGTATATGTATTCACGCAGGCCCATGGCAAAAGGGCCTTGCCGGCAGAGGAGGCAAGGGACAGATATCTCTCTTATTGCGCTGAAGCCGGTCGTCCGGCAGGTGATGTCCATTGCTGCGGCACGGTCATTGAAGCGGTAAGGCATGCGTATGGACTTGCAGCTTCGATAAAGGAGTCCGATCCGGATGCCCTGCCCCTCATTTATATAGGTGGCAGCACATATGTCGTGTCGGAAGCCGTCGCCATGCTGAAAGGACGATGAAAAGGCATATCCCCATTTACAATTGAATATGAAACGGATTATCATTACCCTGATGACTCTGCTCTTTATTGCGGTTCTGTCATCATTCATTACCATGGAAAGAAAGAAGGAAGAAAAGTCTCTTGAAGCCCTGTGGGCTGAATACGGCAAGGCTACGCAGCAGGATCGTGTCCAGAAGATGGCAGACCTGCTTGAAACCATCAAGGTGAAGGCTCTTGAAGATAGGGCGGGCTGGGATTATTATCGTGCCTGCCGTGATTATGTCAATGTCAGGTCGCGCCGTGACTGGAAGCAGAGGGACACTCTGCAGAAGCAGATGAGAAACGAGATCCTGGCTTATGATGAGCCGTTGCTGATTTATCTCATGGACCGGGAAGCCCTTGGTCCAAAGGAACTTATGAAGACCGTGGCGGAAATGAAGGACAGGCTTGTGGGAAGACGTAACGAGGATGTCTATGAGGGCCGCGGTGTGATTCTTAATCCTGCCGTCGTGCCATTGACTGGTGATGATTATGAGTATGTCCTTTGGGATATGTTCAATCAAAGCTGCTATGGGTATTTCAGTTCTGCTGTGAAAGAGGAAGTATATGGCATGCTGAAGGAAGAACTTGAGGATTCGTCTGTCAAGGCAGGCATTGCGGAGTATTTCTATGCCGTGAAAGTCGCTCCGGAAGAGGGCAGGAAGGAGCTGCTCGAATCTCTGGTGCGCAGATATGAGGGACAGGCCTTGGCGCTGCTTCCTGTGTACGCTTTATTGGAAATGGAGTTCAATGAGAACTGTAAGAAAGGCACATCGGATTATTTTCTGGATCTGAAGAAGAGGCTCGAGAGCTATGAGCATGAAAGGAAGTCGTACCGTGGTGGAGTTGAGAGGCTGCTGGTGGGTGATTTTGCCGGATTCAAGGATCTGCTGAATGTTCTGGATACGAAGTCAGCATATGTGACAATCAGGAACGGTGAGGCAAAACTGGCATTGCGGAATCTTGACAAAGTAAGGGTGAAGATAACCCGTAATGAAGATAAGGTATATGAAACGCTTCTGGAGAATCCTACCGGAAGTTATTATGCTCTTGATACAATGGCTCTTGATCTTCCGCGCCTTGATGATGGCGAGTACAGAATCAGGTGCTATGACGGCAATGATCAGATAGGAGGTTGCCATTATCCGAAATATACTCTTTCCGTCGCTTCGAGGGTGAATGATGAGGGGACAGGTGTCTATGTTGCGGATTATCTTTCCGGCAAGCCTCTGGATAAGGTGGACATGGCTCTTTATAAAGGTGACAGGAAGGTCGTGGAGGTCTCTGGAGTCGTTCTGGACGGATTTACGCCTCTGCCTCAGGAGATGGCATCGCGCCTGACGAAGAATGCGTCAGGGCATTATCTTGTCTGCAGCGCTGTCGGGGAGGATGGAACGGTCCGAAGAAGTCAGGATGTGTATCTTTCTGCGGGAAGAAACTTTGAGGTCAAGGCGGGTAAGTCTGTGCGTGCAACTGTAATGCTTGACCGTGCTGCATTCACTCCTGGCGAGACCGTGAAATTCAAGGCTGTTCTATATGAGTGCCTGTCTGATGGAACAATGCAGGTGATGCCTGCGGGGCAGACAGTTGCTGTAAGGCTGAATGATATTTCGCTCAATGTGCTTGCAGAAAAGGAACTTAAGACAAATGAGTTCGGTTCGGTTGCAGGGGAATTTGTGCTGGACGGAATCAGGCGCAATGGTTACCATTCCATATCTGTACACTCGGGAGATAAACGGGTGGGGGCTGCGGAACTGACTGTAGATGAATTTGTTCTGCCTACTTTTGATGTTGCATTTGAAAAGTCTGAAAAGGTGTTTCTGCCTGGTGATACCATCGAGGTTAAAGGAAAGGTCACGAGTTATTCGGGACATTCGTTGGCTTCGGCGTCTATGGTGGCGAATGTCACTTTGGGAGGAAATCTGGTCAAGGAAGAGATCGTGACGATTGATCCGGACGGTTCGTTCAGGATAGAGTTTTCTGATATCTCTGATGAAGATGATGCGTATTCTCCATACAAGATCGAGGTGAAAGTTACTGATCTTACAGGTGAGACACTCTCTTTCTTCCGTCACCAGTATGTGTTGAGGCGACCTCGCATAAGTCTTGAACTGGAGAATGCCGCTGACGGTTCTTTCCGTCTGGCAGGTGAGGGCTATAGCGTCGGCAAGCTTCTGAGCGATGAAAATGCTCGTGTCTCTTTCGGAGTTTCTTATCCCGGAGGAGGTGATGGCCCGTTGCCATCTGTTCCTGTGAAATATTCTCTGATGAGGGACGGCTCCTCAGTCCTGGAGGGAGAGATAATGTCCGGAGAGACAGCTGACGTTGATTTCAGCGGTCTTGCGTCGGGCCTGTATAAGCTTGTGGCGGAGGTTGCTCTTGTAGATGCCAGTGGGGAAAAGATTGAAGGGAAGTCGGAGCTTGTGATCGTGAAGGTCAGGGATGATGACAGGAGGGTGGACGGAGATTTTGAGAACATCTTCCGTGTGGCGGACGGGAATGATCCGGAACTCCAGATAGGTGCCGGATGCGGTCCGGTATGGGCTGTGGTCGAACTGTATGGCGACAAGGGACAGAGGCTGAAATATGAAATGCTGCATCTTGAAAAGGGAGAGATGACGACTATCCGTTATGAATATAAGGCAGAGTATCCGGATGTTTTGCTTTTGAATGTGCTTTATTTCCGTGATTCGGAATGTCATACATATTCCCATACCTGGAGGCGTCATCTGAAGGTGGATGAGCTTCCGCTGGAATTCGTCCGTTTTGAAGACCTGTCGGCTCCCGGCGCTTCGTGTTCTGTGCTGTTGAAGACCAGGCCAGGTTCGGAGGTGCTGGCTTCCGTGTTTGATTTGTCAACGGAGAAGATCCGGCAGAATTACTGGTCAAAGATTTACGGCAGACAGGCCTATGCGTCTTCTGTAATGATGAACGGTATCGCGGGTATGAACGGCGTTGAGCATGCGGAGTTGATGGGTGGCGTGTACGGCAGTGCTATGCTGGAGGAGAATATTGTAGTGGGATATGGCTCGAAACGGAGTATGCGTGCTACGCGTTCGAAGGCTGCTGTTAACGGATCTGTGGATTTTGTAGAGGCAGAGGCGGAATCGGCTGATGAAGCAATTCCGTTCCAGCTTGCACAGGATACATCCGGACCTGTAGTCAGGGACGACTTTGCTGCATCACTTGCGTTCGAACCGTTCCTGCATCCTTCGGAAGACGGTACGGTGAAGCTTGATTTCACCACATCCTATAAGATATCTACATTTGTCGTTTACCTGTTCACTCATGATAAATCCATGACTAATAATGTGATACGCCGTGAGATGCTGGTTACATTGCCGGTGAAGGTCTCAGTCGTGCAGCCGCAGTATCTGTATGAAGGTGACCGTTATGTGCTGAAAGCTTCTTTGTCGAACAATTCCGATGCGGATGTCAACGGTGTGGTCAGATGTTCTGCTGGTGCGATGGAGCATGATGTCGAGGTGTCTGTTCCTGCCGGAGGCTCTGTCTCTGTGCCTTTTGAAATCACGGCGCCGGAAGGCACGGGTGATCTTGATGTCAAGGTGGTGTTTGAGGGGGATGGCGTGTCAGACGGCGTCCGGGTGATTGTTCCTGTCTATCCGGCATCGCAGGAACTCGTCGAGGCTCATTCTGCCGTGCTGCTTCATGGCATGTCGGAGGATGAACTGATCCGCTCGTTGAGGGAAAGGTTTGTCAATGTGTCATCTGTCGGGTCGGAGTATTCTGCCGTTTCGGTGATGGATATGCTTCGCGACGCCCTTCCTCTTACCGTTGAGGCAAAAGGAAAGGATGTTATATCGCATTCAGAGGCTATGTATGTCAATCTTCTGGCTGCGGGACTTCGTGCTGCAGAAGGTGCTCCGGTGAGAGAATATGTGGATGCTGCGATGGCGGCTGCCTCAAAGATCCTGGTGTGTGCCAATGCTGACGGCGGTTTCGGCTGGTTTGAGGGCATGAAGTCTTCTCCGATCGTTACTGCGGTGGTGCTGGAACGATTCGCCGGATTGAGGGACAGGAAGCTGCTGAATGTGGTATCTGAAGAGCTTGGGGAGGATGCCTTGGATGCATTTGATGAAGCCGTGGTGTCGGCTGTAAGATATATGGATTCGGTGTATTTCAGCGATCCGGACAGGCCGGTGTGGTATGGATGCGTCTCGTTATGGCAGTACCTTAATGTGCGTTCTATGTATGTGGGAGTGCCATTTGACGAGCCGGCTGCCCGTAAGGCCATAGGGACCAAGGATTATAATGAATTCAGGAAGGCTGTAAAGTCATATCTTGTTCCGAAGAAGGATGAGCGCTGGTCTGAAGGAGCGGTCTTGTCGAAGGTCCGTATGATCCGTGTCATAGATGCCCTTATGGGTTCGGAGCAGGGAATGGCTCTTGCAAAGGCCTGGGGCGTATCTTCGGACAGGAAACTTCGCAAGTCTATGAAGACGGAACTTGAGTCTCTGAAGGAGTATGCCGTAGAGCATCCTTCAGGAGGCATTTATTATCCGAATGCCGTGCTTCCTTGGAGAGGTCTTCTCGAGAGCGAGGCATATGCACATGCGATGATATGCGACCTTTTCCGTGATTTGTCTTCATCTGCGGAAATCGGGGAGGGCCTGGCTGCGCTTGCAGATCAGATACGCCTGTGGATCATGCTCCAGAAAGAGGCCCAGCAGTGGGATTCCGATCCGGGCTTTGTCGAGGCTCTTGCGTCTGTATATGACGGTTCGGATGCGGTCAAGGATACGAAGGTGATCGTCCTTTCAAAGCGCTACAGCAAGCCATTCGAAGAGATTAAGGCTGCAGGAAACGGCTTCAAGGTGTCTGTGGCATATTATGTTGAAGATGCGGCGGAAGGAGAGAAGATCAGACTGAAGCCTGTTTCGGAAGGGGATACGCTTCATGTAGGAGACAAGGTCATTGCGAAATACTCGCTGTGGAGCGAGGAGAACCGCAGCTTCGTGCGTCTTTCCGTACCTCGTCCTGCAAGTTTCCGTCCTGTAAACCAGCTTTCCGGCTGGTCTGGTGGCTGGCTGCGCCCTCTTTCATACAGACTTTACAGCATTTCGCCATATGCATACAGGGAGGTCAAGGCTGACAGGACTCTTTATTGGATCGATGTCTTTCCTGAAGAGAACTCTACCATAGAGGAGACCTTCTTTGTGACCCAGGAGGGAAGCTTCACCTCTCCGGTTACAGAGATCGAATCACTCTATGCGCCACATTACAGGGCAAACTCTAGCTTTCACCGGTTCCGTTGATCGGAAAACCCCTTTCTGACAGCACTCCAGCCGCTCAACGGGTATGAACCTGATACCGTTGAGCGGCTGGAGTGCGTTATGGTGCTTGATTCCCGCTTAACGGGAGGTATATATACAAAAAAAGAAGTCCGAAGACTTCTTTTCTGGTGGGAGCAGAGGGAGTCGAACCCCCGACCCTCTGCTTGTAAGGCAGATGCTCTAAACCAACTGAGCTATGCTCCCTTTTGCGGTGCGGACGGGACTCGAACCCGCGACCCCCGGCGTGACAGGCCGGTATTCTAACCAGCTGAACTACCGCACCAATTGTTCAGACTTATGCGTTTTTCTCGAACGCGGATGCAAAGGTACGCAAAAAATCGGAACCTCCAAATTTTTTGCGCACTTTTTTGCATATTTTTTATCATTTGACCTCAATTTCCCTCTTCCCGTCCTCTGCAGGTACCTTCTCCATTTTAGGGATTGTGACCTTCAGGACTCCGTTATTTACGTGAGCCTCAATATTTTCCTTGTCAGCGTTGTCGGGAAGGAGGAGAGTCTGGCTGAATTTTGAGTAAGAAAACTCTTTTCTGAGATATCTGCACTCTTTTTTGTCCTTTTCCTTGTCTTTGCAGCAGCAGTCGGTCTTCTCCATCTCGATCACGAGATTCCCGTCCTTGTTGAGATGAACCTTGAAATCATCCTTGCATGCACCCGGAGCGGCGAGCTCCATGATATATTCCTTGTCATTTTCCATGACGTTCATTGCGGGGGTCATGTTCCCCATCTTTTCCAGCGACCTGTTTTCAAAGAAATCATTGAAGAAATCTGTGATTCCCAGCTGGCTGTTGAATCTTCTTGCCGGTAACATATATTGTTCTCCTATCTGTTAAATTGTTTATATATAGCCTCGCTTGCCGAGACACTGCACAAATGTCAATATCTGTACCATTTCTGATGCGGGAATGGTGTAAATTTCGTATATTTGTAGGCTTGCCTGAAATGCGGCATGCTCGATCAGATGAAAGAAGAAGGAAACATCATAGTAAGGAGAGCCAAGGTAAATAACCTTAAGGATATTACGGTAGAGATTCCGCGTGGAAAATTTGTCGTCATAACGGGCATATCAGGTTCCGGAAAGTCTTCATTGGCGTTCGATACTCTGTTTGCAGAGGGCCAGAGACGTTTCGCGGAAAGTCTTTCTTCGTATGCACGTCAGTTCCTCGGAAGAATGTCAAAGCCCGATGTGGAACTGATCGAGGGCATCCCGCCGGCAATCGCGATAGAGCAGAAGGTCAATACACGAAATCCTCGTTCCACCATCGCTACCAGTACCGAGATCTTCGATTATCTGCGTATGATCTTCGCCAGGATCGGCCGTACATATTCGCCAGTGACCGGTGAGGAAGTGAAATGCCATACGGTCAATGATGTGATGGCCTGCCTTTTTGAAGGCGATGCTTCGGCGGCATATATCCTTGCGGACCTCGATTGGGAAAGACGTACTGATAAGGTCGAGCTCATGCTTCAGCTCAAGGAGGAGGGCTATTCCCGTTTCTTTACAGACAGGGTCATAAGGATTGAAGAGGTCATGCAGAAGGCCGATACCGGGGAATATCCTTCGGAACTGTATCTTCTGGTTGACCGCGTGAGGCTTCCGCATATGAAGGATTATCTTCCAGTGGATATGGACCAGACGGACTGGGAGGACCTTCAGACGCGTCTCCATTCGTCGGTCGCTACCGCGTTTGACAAAGGAAACGGAACCATGTACGTCAGGAAGGAACTCGCTGATGGAGGCGCTTCCCTGACACAGTTCATCAACAGGTTCGAGGCTGACGGAATAGAGTTCGCCAAGCCTGACGAGTATCTTTTCAGCTTCAACAGCCCGCTGGGCGCCTGCCCTGTCTGCGGAGGCCTTGGACAGATCATCGGCATAAGCGAAGATCTTGTGGTTCCGGACAAGAGCAAGACCATATATGACGGCGCCATAGCATGCTGGAGGGGAGATAAGATGGGATGGTTCAAGGACCAGCTGGTCAGAAATTCGTCAAGATATGGCATTCCGATATTCGAACCTTACTGCAACCTCAGCCAGGAGGTCAAGGACCTCATATGGAAAGGTCATGCGGCAGAAACGGAGGAAGACTCCATCATAGGACTCAATGAGTTCTTCAGATGGGTCGAGGCCAACAGATATAAGATCCAGTACAAATACATGCTCAGCAGATATTCGGGCAGGACTGTGTGCCATGAATGTGGCGGAAGCCGTCTGCGCAAGGAGGCTTTGTATGTCAAGGTCGGGGGAAAGAACATCCATGAACTTCTGTGCATGAATGTGTCCCGGCTGCTTGATTTCCTTGAGAATATCCAGCTGTCTGAATACGACAGGAAGATTGCAGACAAGGCGATTCAGGAGATAATTTCCCGTCTGCGTTATATCCAGGATGTCGGCTTGGGCTATCTTACATTGAACCGTACATCAAACACTTTGTCGGGCGGAGAAAGCCAGAGAATCAATCTTGTTACCGCTCTGGGTAGTTCTCTCGTGGGCTCCCTGTATATCCTCGACGAACCTAGCATCGGACTTCATCCACGTGATACGGAGAGGCTCATAGCAGTGCTCAGGCGTCTTCGTGACATCGGAAACACTGTCGTCGTGGTGGAGCATGACGAGGAGATAATGAGGGCTGCCGACCTTCTGATTGACATAGGTCCTAGGGCAGGTGTGAACGGTGGCGAGATAGTTTTTCAGGGAAAGCTTGGCGATGAGAATGACAAGGACGCCATTGACCGCTCCCTTACGCTTCAGTACCTTGGGGGAGAAAGGGCAAGATATGCCCGCAAGACCCGTAAATGGACTTATTCCATTACCGTGGAGGGCGCCATGGAGCACAATCTCAAGGATATAAACGTCAGGTTCCCGCTTGGAGTCCTCACGGTCGTGACAGGAGTCAGCGGAAGCGGCAAGTCATCCCTTGTCGGTGACATCCTTTATCCGGCCATATATCGTGAACTGAATCATACAGGATCCGCTCCGGGCACATTCAGAGGCCTTTCGGGCAATCTGGACCGTATCACCCAGGTCGAATATGTCGACCAGAACCCTATCGGAAAGAGCTCCCGTTCCAATGCTGTGACATACCTGAAGGTATATGACGAGATAAGGAAGCTGTTGTCGGACCAGCAGTATGCGAAGATGAACGGGTATACTCCTTCGCATTTCTCATTCAATATGGACGGAGGACGCTGTCCGGAGTGTCAGGGTGAGGGATTCGTGAAGATCGGCATGCAGTTCATGGCCGATGTGTCGATGGTCTGCGAAGCCTGTGGCGGCAAGCGTTTCAAACCGGATATCCTGGAAGTGAGATATAAGGGAATGAACATCGACGATATCCTGAATATGAGTGTTGAAGAGGCTATAGCATTCTTCTCATCACAGGATGATCCTGCAGCAAAGAGGATTGCGGAAAGGCTTCAGCCTCTCGTGGACGTCGGCCTGTCATACATCAAGCTCGGACAGAGCAGCAGCACGCTTTCAGGAGGCGAGAGTCAGAGAATCAAGCTTGCATACTTCCTGTCGATGAACGACACCGGCTCAAAGGTCAAGAATCAGAAGATCCTGTTCATATTCGATGAGCCTACCACGGGCCTGCATTTCTATGATGTGGAGAAACTTCTGAAATCGTTTGATGCCTTGCTTGCGAAGGGCCATTCTATCGTCGTCGTCGAGCATAATCTTGATGTGATCCGTGCGGCGGACTGGGTGATCGATCTTGGTCCGGAGGCTGGTGACGGCGGTGGAAACCTCGTGTTTGCAGGTACGCCAGAGCAGCTCCTTGCATGTGAGGGATCATATACAGCACAGTATTTAAGGTAGATTCACTTCGATGATAAAGAGGGCGGCGTCATTTATGGGGTCGCCCGCTTCCATATATATGAGCCCACGGCCCGGACCAGTGAGTGTCAGGACTGCTCCACGCCCGTCTTCGTCGATCTCATAATCGTAGATGCCTTCTGCCTTGTCATCCTCCATGTATGATATCCCGACATCGAAAGGTGCATTCCACGGTGAATATTCGCACCATATATGGATTCTGTCACCGATGTCCCCTCGAATGTAGCTTGACGGGTATCCCATGATAGCTGGAGGCCCGAATTCTGTCAGATCGCTCTTGTCCACCCTCCACCCGTCATCGGAAAGCCCGTCGTTTTCCGGTGTGACGGTGATATGGTAATGGCAGTTTCTCTCCACATCAAGGCTGTTCCTGTCTTCACCAAGATAAAACCTGTAGATGAGACCCTTGTATTGGCTGTACATCTGATCCGATATGTAGTCCATCTCCATTTCAATGTATGAGCATTTCTCCCTCATAGGGTCATCCCTGTCAAAGACCTTGTCGGAATCTGATGTGATCGGATACGGGATTTCTCCCTGCATGTTTTCCAGCATATAAAGGGATATCTCCTCACTCAACCCTTTGCTCGTATTTATGTTGAGGCCGGACGCCTCCAGTGCTCCTCTGGTAAATCCGGCCGGGAAACAGTCGTCTCCGCCCCGTACACGGCTTTCCGTAAAGACATTCACCATTCGGGGGCAGTTGCCTATCCTTACCGACCTGACATGCATCTCCACATCTTCATCAAGCCTGCTGCGGTCGATCTTCAGACTGATCTTTGCCATCAGCCTTTTGAGATTCAATGTCACTTCCGGCTTCTCCGTGATCCGGATCTTTTCCATGGAATACATGGGGATGCCCTCCCGGTATTCGTCGGGATATGCCATGTGGAAAGTTATCTCCTCCAGTTCGTCGATATGGTCTGCATATACCTGATACCCGAAATTAGCACAGGCGCAGAAGGTGTATTCCTTGTCCATGATCAGCCTGGCTGTACATTCCCTTTCCCCTCCTGAAAGCCAGAAGCAGTCTTCGGCGGCTCCAGTCTCATCAAATATCATCAGACTGATGTCGCTTATAAGCTCCTCATCCGGGTCGATAGCCCGGGTCATCATCCTTCCTGCGTCAAATCTGACATATACATCCCGGATATCTTCTTCCGTATCAATGGCGCACGAACACAGCAGCAGTGAACAGAATGTCAGAATCTGACCTGATACTCTTCCTTTTCTTCCCATGGTTCTGAATTGAATGTTATTTCCATATTGTCGGCATCGACCGGGATATCAGGATCAGTTGACCCTTTTCTGGTTATCCTTACATCGAAGGTATACCTCCGGTTTCTTGAAATCCCTCCTCCATCATCTTCGCGATTGATGTTTATAGGCCAGTAATATGTGCTTCCGGATATCTTCCCTTCAATCACAAGCCTGGAGTACGGAGTGCCCGGACTCTCGTCAGCAGCATTTGAAGGATAGCACCACAGCCTGATATCCGGCCGGACAGGAGACTTTCCGACCGTGCCTGCAATCTCCCGGAATACAAGCCCCGGGTCGGAAAACAGTTCGAGATCTTCTTCGCACAATCTCCCGACATTGATCAGGCGGGTCGGAAGAATCTCCCCGTCGCTGAGCATGCCGCATTCCGCGTTGATGTTCGTGAGATAAACCTTGATGTCCGTCAGTTTCTCTCCTGAATATGGCTTTCCCGTGAAGTCGCAGCATAGGGACCGAAGGTGGATCTCACTTGCTGCACGTCTCATGATGATGTCGGTATGGTGAGGCTTTCCTTTCGTGGCACTTACCTTCACTTCGCCGCTCATGAAAGGTGACATGCGGCTTTCCAGTTCAAGGCTTACGGTTATCTTCTTGAGGGCATCCTGCGACCTTATCCATGGCCATTCATCCCGTTCAAGCTGGCTGTTGGCGCATATGTTTATTATCCTGTCCCCGGAGCTGGATGACACATCTCCTTCCCAATTCTCCGGCCTCTCGACTCTCTGATAGCAGTCAAGAGACTTGATGGCCTCATCCTTGAAGACGAATATGTCCAGCGAGCTCATCTGGCTGTCGGAATAGCCTCGGGTTATCTTCAATGCTATCCTTTCATCGGCTGACGTGGCGGAAGACATGCTTTCTTCCGCCGAACAGCCCCATGAGAGTGCCGGGAGCAGGGTTAACAAGGTTTTGCCCAGAACGGACTGAGAACTGATGAAACGTGATGATTTGAGATAATTGAATGAAGTGTGTGAGTTGTGTGTGAAGATACTCTCCCGGCAGTTTCCTATCAATCGTGTCATGTCAGAATATGTAATTCAGGTTTATACTTATCATTTTCCAGAACTCTGTCTCCCTTATGTTCAGGAGGCCTGTTTCGGCTTTTATTGTGACGGCCATACCTTTGCAGATATCCATCATGTACCCGGCGCCGAGGATGCAATCCAGTCCTTTACGCTCTCCGTATGAGCATCCCAGGTTGATGAACCCCTTGTTGAAGGCTCCCCAAGGCCAATGGCTTATTCCCATGCTCGAAGAGTTCGCGTCTCTTGCCGGTCCAGACCACCTGCCTCCCGACAGGATGTCCTCATGTATCTTTTCATCTTCAGAAATAGCTGTCTTTATCCCGGGCATACCTATTGATGCACCTGCCTCAGCTGACCAGTGTCTGCTTATGGAATGTCCGAAGTCGATCCTGAAGCATCCGTTCAAGAAGGGGTGACTCAAGCCGATCCCGATGGTATACGATCTTTCCTTTATGGAGTCTTGTGCATGGCAGCATATAAAGGCCATCAGGCATATGGAAAGTGTCACGGTCCTTCTCATCTTTTTTCCGCAAATCTATGCGGGAGGAATCGTTCCATCATCAGATTTTCAAAAAGAAAAACGATATTTTTCTTTTTTTGAAAGACTTTCAACTTTTTTGAAAGACACTTAAATTTTTTTTTATCGTTTTTTCATATATTTACACCACATTTACATACCGATTTATGAAGATTTTACGTTTTTTCAGAGGCGTTTTTGCCAGAAGACAGAAATTTGTGCCTGTCTTTACGCAGCAGGCTGCATACCTGCTGCAGGCGGCTGAAGCCTTATGCTCGATGACAGAGACCATGGAGCCTTCCCGCTGGCGTCAGCTGGAAAAGGAAGTGAAAGCGTGTGAAGTCCAGGGTGATGCCCTCCTTACCGAATTCCATGAACAGCTGTACGAGAACATCATGACCAATCTGCGTCGTGGCGACATGCAGACGATCGCCATGGGAATAGATGAATTCCTAGACCATGTCAACGATTCGGCGAAGTCGATCCTGCTCTATATGCCGGAAAGAATCGATATCCATATAAAGGACCTTGCGCAGTACATCCATGCTGAAGCGGAGTCGCTGAAGGCCATGGTGGGCTATATGACTGACATCAGGAAGAATTATGCCCAGATTTCTCTTCAATGCGAGCGTATTACAGAGCTGGAGCATGCCGCTGATGATGCCTTTGCCGAATATATAGGTTACATTTTCACAAATGAAAAGAATGCCATCGAGCTGATGAAGTACAAGAATATCGCCGAGGCATTCGAGGCGGCTACAGATGCTGCAAAGACACTTTCCGACAGCGTCAGGAAGATTATCTTGAGATATGTTGACTGATGCTTTGCTGATGTTGTATCTTTTTAGTATCTTGCCTTGACTGTAAACAGATAGGATATGGACATAGTCATAACGTATGTGGACGGGAGAGATCCCGTGTGGCAGAGAGATTATGAAAAATATACGGATGTGCCGGTGATGGCGAAGCGTTTCAGAGACTGGGGGACTCTCAAGTATCTGTTGCGTGGCGTCGATACATTCATGCCTTTCATCCGCAATGTGTTTCTTGTGGTTTCTCATCCCAGCCAGGTACCTGAATGGATCGATACCGCCAATGTCAAGGTGGTACTTCATAAGGATATAATCCCTGCGGAATTTTGCCCGACCTTCAACAGCACGGCAATCGAAATGTTCCTGCATAAGATAGAAGGGCTTGACGAACGCTATCTTTATTTCAACGACGACATGTTCCCTGTGGCTCCATGCAAGGAAACCGATTTCTATCGCGACGGCAGGGCCGTGCTCGGAATGAAAAGATATATCCTGGCGGCCGGACTGTACAAGAAGCATTGCAGGAATTCTGACCGTCTGGCAAGAAAGGCGCTGGGAATACCTTCATCGATGGTCTTCGTCAGACCGCAGCATATATGCTCTCCGATGCTGAAGAGCGAATGCGAAGCGGCCTTTTCCAAGGTAGAGGACGATGTCCTGAAATCAGTTTCCAGGCTGAGGGAACCTTATAACGTCAATCAGTATTTCTTCCTTGATTATATGTATCACAATGGAAGACTGATTCCGGAAAAGATCTCCAACAAGCATCTTTCGACTGCTGTCGCTTCTGCCTCAAAGATATGTGCATTCATCAGGAAGCCGGACAGATTGTTCTGCTGCATAAACGATGTGCAGATGAGTGAGGAAAAGTTCGTTCAGATGAAGGATGCCATCCTCCAGGCATTTGAAGAGAGGCTTCCTGCCAAATCCCGTTTCGAGAAGTGATGAAGATAGATGCAGTCATAACCTGGGTCGACGGTGACGATCCTGCTCATAAGGCAAAGAGAATGAAATATGCATCTTCGGAGGTGCTGGGGGCTGCAGACAAGGCTGCAGATACGAGATTCTCTGATCTGGGTGAAATCTTCTGGTGCGTGGCTTCATTGAACCGTTTCGCTCCATGGCTCAACAGGATTTACATCGTCACCGATGCACAGGATCCCGGTCTTGACGAATTCATCAGCTCCCATTTCCCGACTCATATACCGATGGAGATTGTTGATCATAAGGTCATATTCCGTGGGTATGAGCAGTTTCTTCCTGTATTCAATTCCATTTCCATTGAGACGATGACATGGAGGATCCCGGGGTTGAATGATTGTTTCATAGAGTTCAATGATGATCTGATGCTGCTCAAGCCGGTTTCTCCGGAGGATTTCTTTACATCAGACGGGTCGCCGGTGTGCTATGGAAGCTGGTCTTCTATAGTGCTGGACCGTTTTACCAGGCTTTTCAAACGCAAGACAGGAGGGCAGAGGATGGTGACCACAAAAGGCTCCCATATGAACGGTGCGGCAAGGACAGGCGCCAGGTTCAGGTATCTGCGGCCTGCACATTGTCAGAAGGCATTGAGAAGGGACTTCTATGAGGCTTATTTTGCAGAACATCCGGAGGATCTTCTGTCCAATATTTCATACCGTTTCAGAGACGCGGAACAATTTACACCGCAGGTGACCCAGTACATGACTCTTCATCAGAAGGGAAAGTGCGTTGTCCGCCCTGCGGATAAAGAGCTGTTTTTCTTCCAGCCAAAGGAAAAGGAGGGATACTTCGAGAAAAAGATGCGCAGGCTGGAAGAGTTCGAGGGACATTTCGCATGTTTCAATTCAATCGATCTGGCCAGTGAATCACAACGGAAGGAACTGGTCGGTTGGGTAGAACGCAAGGTGGATGTCAGGTTACATAAATAGAAACCATGTTTATTAGTGTTCATGATATGAATGAATTTCCGGTAGATCTGGTCATAACCTGGGTGGACGGCCAGGATGCAAGACATAAGGCAAAACGTGTAAGATTCTCCAATGATGGTTCGGAGCTCACATTGGACGATATCGGAGGAGATACACGTTTCAATTCCGTCGGAGAAATCTATTATTGCGTTGCATCATATATCAGGTTCGCACCTTTTATCCGCAGGATATATATAGTTACGGATACTCAGGATCCGAAAGTGGAGGGCTTCCTTCTTCGATATTTCACAAAAGAGCAGATCCCGCCAATAATCCTTCTCGATCACAAGGTCATTTTCAAAGGATATGAGAATTTTCTGCCCGTATTCAATTCTCTCGCGATAGAGACTATGCTGTGGAGGATTCCTGATCTCAGCGAGCATTTCATATATTCAAATGATGATGTGCTTCTGGTCAGGCCTACGAAGCTGGAAGATTTCTTTACTGATGGAAAGGCAAACGCATATGGATACTGGCATCTGGCATGGACAGCCCGTTTCCTCAGGAAGATCAGGCTCCATAAGAAATTCAGCTTCCGCGACTCGATGCTCAACTCCGCCATCCTGCGCAATTCATCAAAATTCTACAGGATAGCCCATACTCCTCATGCCATGAGAAAGAGCGTCCTGCAGCAATATTATACTAGACATCCGGAACATCTGATCACGAATATTTCACATCGTTTCAGACATCCGTCCCAATATAATCCGCAGGTTCTTTCATATCTTTTAGGTATAGAGGCCGGGAAAGTGGAGACGATTGATTCAAAGGGCAAGTACAACTATCTGGGCCCGAAGCCAGACAGGGCACCGGATTATGTGGAGAAGATGATCGATGGATTCTCTCATGATGACAATTCGAAATTCCTATGCGTGAATTCTCTTGATCAGAATACAGCCGAAGAAAGAGAAATCATAGAGAAATATATAATGCACTGTCTGAATCTTCACGAATAATTAAAGCCCGGCCGATCGGCCGGGCTTCATTGTATATCGTCGGATTATGCTCCGAAGTTGTCGTAAAGGATGTTCTCCGGTGGTACTCCAAGTGAGTCGAGGAGGTTTACAACCGCGCCGACCATCATAGGAGGACCGCACATGAGGTAAAGTGCATCCTCTGGATTCTCGTGCTGCTTGAGGTATGTCTCGAACATCACGTTGTGTACGAAACCTGCAACGTAAGGTACTCCTGCTGCATCAGCCTCTGGATCCGGTCTGTCAAGTGCAAGATGGAACTTGAAGTTAGGGAATTCCTTCTCGATTGCATGGTAGTCATCGAGGTAGAATGCCTCCTTAAGCGCACGTGCACCATAGAAGAAGTTCACCTTGCGGTCTGTCTTCTCTGTCTTGAAGAGATGCATGATGTGGCTTCTCATAGGAGCCATACCTGCACCACCGCCGACGAAGATCAGCTCGGTCTCTGGCGAGAGATCCTTTGGAAGGAAGAACTCACCGTAAGGGCCTGAGATAGTGATCTTGTCACCTGGCTTGAGAGAGTAGATGTATGAAGAGCAGATACCAGGGTTAACATCAACCCACTTGCCCGCAGCCCTGTCGAATGGAGGAGTTGCGATACGTACGTTGAGCTTGATGATGTCGCCCTCTGCAGGGTAGCAGGCCATTGAGTAGGCACGTACGGTAGGAGTAGGGTTGACCATCTTGAGAGTTCTCAATCCCATCTTTTCCCAGTCTTCCTTGTACTGGTCGTCTACATCGATGTCCTTATAGTCTACTGTGACAGCAGGCACGTCGATCTGGATATATCCACCTGACTGGAAGTTGAGGTGCTCTCCCTCCGGAAGCTTCACCACGAACTCCTTGATGAATGTAGCCACATTGTGGTTCGAAACGACCTCGCACTCCCACTTCTTCACGCTGAGCGCTGAAGCAGGTACCTCGATTGACATGTCTTCCTTGATCTTCACCTGACATCCGAGACGCCAGTTGGCAGCGATCTGCTTGCGGTTGAAGAAGCCGACCTCGGTAGGGAGGATCTCTCCGCCACCCTCGGTCACGCGGCACTTGCACTGTCCGCATGCACCCTTGCCACCACATGCTGAAGGAAGGAAAATCTTCTGTTCTGCGAGTGTAGAGAGAAGGTTTCCGCCAGGTGTTACCTCGACGATCTTGCTTCCCTCGTTGATGTTGATCTTGACTGTTCCTGAAGGTGTCAGCTTCGTCTTGATGAAGAGGAGAAGCGCCACCAGAATGAGTGTGACGATCACGAAGACGATCACAGCAAAAAGTATTGTTTGTGTCATATTCCTGTCCTCCTATATTAAAGCTGAATACCCATGAATGTCATGAATGCGATACCCATGAGACCTACGGTGATGAATGTGATACCGAGTCCCTTGAGTCCTGCAGGCACGTGTGAATAAGCCATCTTCTCGCGGATTGCTGCAAGAGCGACGATAGCAAGCCACCAGCCGATACCTGAGCCGAGAGCGTAGACAACCGGCTCACCGAAGCTTACGAAATCCCTTTCCTGCATGAAGAGCGAACCACCGAGGATCGCGCAGTTCACTGCGATGAGCGGAAGGAAGATACC
>JAFTWQ010000041.1 GCA_017465225.1 Bacteroidales bacterium | reverse complement strand
ATCTCTCAGCTTGTCCTGACACTTATAATTCTTCAAAAGAATTAACGCTTCTCGATAAATTGTATTTTCTCGGTACTTGCTTCTTGTACTTTTCCTCAATCTTTTCAATGAACTTGTTGTTACCGTTTTCTCTCAAACGGGCTGCAAAGATACGGACTTTTTTTTATCCTCCAAATTTTTTCGCACTTTTTTTCAATATTTTTTCTAATTTTGTGCTGAATTAAGGTAAAAACCTATCAAAAAAGGCAAAAATGGAGCAAAACAAGGCCTCTTTCTGGCAAATATTCCTTACGTTCGCAAAGATCGGAGCATTCACAATCGGTGGAGGCTACGCCATGCTCCCCATAATCCAGAGCGAGATAATAAAGCGCGGATGGCTCAATGAAGAAGACTTCACTGACATCGTCGCTCTCGCCCAGTCCGCACCGGGTCTTCTCGCAGTAAACATCTCGATATTCACCGGACACAAGCTCAGAGGTACAAGCGGAAGCATAGTGGCGACACTCGGCAGCATCCTCCCATCCTTCCTTATAATATTGACCATCGCCATGCTTTTCTCCGGCTATCAGGACAACCCGATAGTAGTGAAGATATTCAAAGGGATCAGACCTGTTGTCGTCGCATTGATCGCAGTTCCAATGCTCAACATGGCAAAGACCGCCAACAGGAAATGGTGGGCATGGCTTATTTCTGCGGTTGCCCTGGGCCTCGTCGCCTTTCTTGATGTCTCACCTATATATATATTATTAACGATTATCGTCATTGCGACCGCAATAGGCTGGAGGAAGAAGGCATGATATTCATCGAACTGTTCACAACATTCTTTGTCATCGGCATGTTCACCATCGGAGGCGGATATGCCATGCTCTCGCTCATCCAGGCCCAGGTCGTAAACGTACATGGATGGCTTGACGAAGGCACATTCACCGATATTGTAGCCATCTCACAGATGACTCCGGGCCCTATCGGCATCAACTGCGCCACATATGTAGGATACGACGTGCTTTCCGCAAGCGGAGCTTCGGAATTCGTCTGCATACTCGGATCATGCACCGCAACTTTCGCTGTGGTGCTCCCGTCATTCATAATCGTGCTTGCACTTTGCAAGGTATATGCTAAATTTGCCGGCAGCAATGTGTTCACAAGCATCATGTCCGGCCTCAAGCCGGCTGTAGTCGGACTCATCGGAGCCGCTGCGGTGGTGCTGATAACCCCCGAGAACTTCCCGGACTGGAAAAGCTGGGCGCTGTTTGCCGTTGCATTCATCGCATCGTTCTGGGGAAAACTTAACCCGATCCTGGCCATAATCGCCGGAGGCGTGGCCGGACTTCTGATTTATTAGGAAATGAACTGGTTCATAGAAATATTCACTGAACAGACCTTTGTTCAGGCTATTCTCATCCTGTCGCTCATATGTGCCGTAGGACTGGCGCTCGGACAGATAAAGATCGGTGGAGTGTCGCTCGGAGTGACATTCGTATTCTTTGCCGGCATCATCGCCGGACATTTCGGACTCACTGTCAATCCGGACATGCTCAACATGATCCAGAATTTCGGTCTCATCCTGTTCATATATGCCCTGGGCGTACAGGTCGGTCCCGGATTCTTCTCATCCTTCAAGCAAGGAGGAGTCAAACTGAACATCATAGCCCTTCTGCTGCTTGTCATCGGCACAGTCATGGCGTTGATAATACATTGGACATCAAACATTTCGCTCGGCGACATGATGGGACTTCTCTCCGGAGCCGTAACCAACACCCCTATGCTCGGAGCCGCACAGCAGGCCCTCCTTCAGACAGATCCAGCCAACATCGAAGGCGCAAACAACATGGCGATGGCCTGCGCGACAGCCTATCCTTTCGGCCTCATCGGTATGATACTCTGCGTGATATTCCTCCGTACGATAATGGGAAGGAAAGGCAGCAGCCATCATGACGCATCTTCCGACAACACCTTCGTCGCAGAGTACCATGTAAGCAACCCTGCCATCTTCGGCAAGACCATCATGGAGATCAGGAAAAATGCCGACTGCCATTTCGTAATTTCAAGAATATGGAAGAATGAGAAGGTCATCATTCCGACCTCCGAGACCGTGATCGAAGAGGACGAGCATCTGCTTGTGATATCCAGCAAGAATGATGTAGAACGCGTCAAGACTTTATTCGGTCATAAGGAGAATGTAGACTGGAACAAGAAGGGAATCGACTGGAACGCCATTGACAGTCAGCTGGTTTCACGCAAGGTTCTCGTTACAAAACCAGAACTCAACGGAGTGAAACTCGGGTCTCTCAAATTAAGGAATTCCTATGGCATCAACATCACGCGCGTAAACAGAGCCGGAATAGACCTTCTGCCCTCACGCAAGCTGCGCCTTCAGCTCGGCGACAAGCTGACCATAGTAGGAGAATCCAGATCGATCGAGAACGTAAGCACCATTCTCGGCAACCAGGCAAAGGAACTCAGCAACCCGAACCTTTTCGCCATATTCATAGGAATCGTTCTCGGACTTGTACTGGGAAGCATTCCTTTCGCATTCCCTGGCATGAGCATGCCTGTCAAGCTCGGCATTGCAGGTGGCCCTATCATCACCGGCCTTCTCATGGGAGCATTCGGTCCTCGCATGCACCTTTCGATCTATATGAGCAGAAGTGCCAACCTCATGCTCCGTCAGCTTGGACTCACCATCTATCTGGCCGGACTCGGCCTCAGCGCAGGAGCCGGATTCTTCGAGACGGTATTCAGCAGCGAAGGTCTCGTATGGGTTATCGTGAGCTTCGCACTCGCCGTCGTACCTGTCCTTCTGACTGCCTTCATTGCAGCAAAGCTGTTCAAGCTCGACTATGCAGACAACGTCGGCATGCTCTGCGGAAGCATGGCAAACCCATTCGCGCTTGATTTCGCCAACCCTTCCGGCGAAGGCGACGACCCGGCTGTAGCATATGCGACAGTCTACCCTGCAAGCATATTCCTGAGGGTCATCTCGGCACAGATAATATTGCTGATACTGGGATAGCAGGTTGCTTATCTCGCAGTATTTTCATAACTTCGCGAGACTAACACTCAACCTTATTCCAATGAGAAGAATCTCTATCCTGGCGGCCATCGCAGCCGCGATGCTTTCATGCACATCAGTCAATGACAACAGCATCAATGTCGTTCCATATCCAAACGAAGTCGAATTCAAGGCCGGCACATTCGATGCAGCCGGAGCTGAATTCCATCTGTCGGAAGGCCTGGACGAGGGTACGGTAAATATCATCAAGGCTTTAGCCGCACAGCTTTCGCTTGCCAGCGGCAAGGAATGCACTACCGACAACAACGGTTCACGCGACGGCTTCATCTTCACCCTCAACCCTGACATGCCGGAAGAGGCTTACAGCCTGAAGGTCAGCAGAAAAGCTGTGGAAGTGGAGGCTGCGACGCTGAGGGGCTTCAATTATGCCATCCAGACCATCAAGCAGATGCTTCCTGCAGAAATATTCGGCAAGGAAGAGGCTGCAGGACTGAACTGGACTCTTCCATGCGTAGAGATCAACGACGAGCCAAGATTCAGCTACCGAGGCATGCACATGGATGTCGTTCGTCATTTCTTCGACATGAACATGGTCAAGAGATATCTCGACATCATGGAAGTCCACAAGCTCAACACCCTCCACTGGCACATCACCGATGATCAGGGATGGAGAATCGAGATCAAGAAATATCCGAAGCTGACAGAAATCGGATCAATCAGGAAGGAGACCATCATCGGCCACATCTTCGAAAGCGATGAATATTACGGAACGCCTTACGGAGAAGGCTGCTGGTTCTCGCAGGAGCAGATCAGGGAGATCATCGGTTATGCCGCTGCAAAGGGCATCGAGATCATACCTGAAATCGACCTTCCAGGACATATGCTTGCCGCCCTGGCCGCATATCCGCACCTCGGATGTACCGGCGGACCATATGACGTATGGGGCAGATGGGGCGTTGCAGACGAGGTTCTCTGTGCCGGAAATGAGGAGACAATGACATTCCTCGAGGATGTTCTCGCTGAAGTGGCGGAGCTCTTTCCTTCTGAATATGTACATATCGGAGGCGACGAATGTCCGAAGGTCTATTGGGAGAAATGTCCGAAATGCCAGGCCAAGATCAATGAGCTCGGCCTTCAGGATACAGATGAATTCCAGGCGGAGCATTATCTCCAGAGCTATGTCATGAAACGCATGACCAACTTCCTCGAGAGCAAGGGCAAGAAGGTGATCGGATGGGACGAGATCCTCGAAGGAGAGGTTGCAGAGAATGCTACCGTAATGTCATGGAGAGGCACCGCAGGTGGCGTGAAGGCTGCCCGCATGGGACATGACGTCATCATGACACCGAACACATTCTTCTACCTCGACTATTATCAGTCGCTCGACAAGGAGAATGAGCCTCTGGCTATCGGTGGATACATTCCTGTAGAGAAATGCTACTCATATGAGCCTATGGCGGACGGAATGACAGAGGAGGAGATGAAGCACATCCTCGGAGTGCAGGCGAACCTCTGGACAGAATACATCGCCTCTGACGACCACCTCGAATACATGCTTCTTCCACGCATGGCAGCTTTGAGCGAAGTACAGTGGTGCCAGCCTGAAAACAAGAGCTGGGAAAGATTCCTCGACAGCGCCGATGATTTCTGCGCGATCTACGATGTGATGGGCTACAGCTATGGCAAGCACATCTTCGACACCAGAGGACAGGTAAGCATCAACAAAGACAAGGGATGTGTTGAGGTAACCCTTGAAGCACAGGGTGACACCCCTGTAAGATATACCCTTGACGGCAGCGACCCATGCGAGGACTCCCCTGTCTATACAGCTCCGATAGAGATCCGCGAGAGCTGCACCCTCAAGGCCAGAAGCGAAAGAAACGGCACCCTAGGCAAGATCTATGAGAAATCATTCACAGCCCACAAGGCAATGGGACGCCCTGTAAAGGCTCTCACAGAGACTCACCACAACTACACATACAATTGCCCTGACATGCTTACAGACGGTCTTCGAGGCGCAGGTCCGTACAACAGCGGAGATTTTGCAGGCTGGTACAACAAGCCGTTCGAGGCTGTAATCGAAATGGACGGAGATTCATACAGCAGCGTCACCCTCAGCACCATCGCATTCAGACACGACTGGATATTCGGTCCTATGGACATGACCATATACACATCTGAAGATGGCGAAAGCTTCACTCAGGTCGCTCATGCCGACTACACTGTCACAGGTCTTATCGATGACGGCAACGTATGTGAGGCATACACATTGAACTTCCCGGAAACATCAGCGAAGTTCCTCAAGGTGACGGCTTCGTGCATCAAATCCCTCCCTGACTGGCATCCTGGCAAAGGCAGCCCTGGCTTCCTCTTCGTAGACGAAGTTGTCGTGCTCTAACGTGGAGCACAACACATTGCTTAATAGACACTTACCGATACCCACGTGCCGTCAAAGGGGAGCACGTGGGTATCGGTAAAGTTTTGAATCACAGGGATTTACACTCCACGCCTATTTACGGATACAGATCCAGGAGAGGGCCATGTAGGCCAGGATAAGGATAGTGTGGACACCGAGCTTGAGGGAGATAAGGCCGGCAGATGACTGTCCGAGGACGACATCGGCGAAAAAGGCATTGTCAATAAGAAGCGAGAGTCCGTACATGCCACCCATCAGCAGGATGATGCCGGCAAGACGGCCCCATCGGTATGGGATAGGGTAATATTTCGCACCAAGGATCGAGCTGATGGCAAACATCACGATATAGCTGGCAAGGTGGCCGAATGCCGCCGCCCAATATGAATACCTAGGCATGAAGACCACGATCACCAGGGCCGTCACGGCAAGGCCGGAAAGGGTGATCCATATGGCCATATTCGTCTTTCCGGAAAGCTTGTACCACATCGAGACATTGAACAGCATGCCAAGGATCATGTATGAAAGAAGCATGACTGGCACGATGCCGACAGCCGAACGGAACTGCGGTCCGAGGATGAGGGCGATGATGTCGATATACAATATCACTCCGAGGAACACGAGGCCGCAGAAGGCGGTGAAATACTCCTGCACAGAGGCATAGAGCTGACGGGAATCCTTTTCACGTGCCCTTCTGAAGAAGAACGGTTCTGCCGCATAGCGGAACATCTGGATGAAGAGGTTCATGATCACAGCCAGCTTGACCGCCGCCTGGTAAAGACCCAGTGAAGACCGCCATGCATCGGCATTGGTATCGAAGAATCTGAACAGGATCCTGTCAAGGAAATCATTGATGACTCCCGGAAGCGCCGCCACCATCAGAGGAAGAGAATATGCGAGCATCTGCCTCATGAACTTCCTGTCAAGTCTGAAGCTGAGCTTCATGAAGTCTGGAATGAAGAGAAGTCCGCATACGATGCAGCTGATGAATATCGCGAATATCACATAACTGAAATCCGGAGTCTCCGGAATGAAGTGCAGAAGCCATCTTGCGGAATCCACATGTTTCGGGAACCACAGGAAAAGGACAAGATTCGCTGCAGTCTCGGTTATGATCTTTATGGTCTTGAATATGGCGAACTTGAGAGCCTTGTTTTCCTGACGAAGCTTCGCGAAAAGAATGGCCGTGACAGCGTCAAGGGCAAGGATTCCTCCCATGTACATTATGCATGCCTCGTAGCCGCCGTAGCCGAGCATAGATGCGATAGGCGAAGCGAAAGCGATCATCAGGGCAAGGAAGGTGGCGCTGACGCAGAATACGGTCACGAATGCGCTGGAGTACACCTTCTTGGGATCGACTCCTTCCTTATTGGCGAAACGGAAGCATCCGGTCTCGAGTCCGAGCACGAGAACCACCTGAAGCACAGCGATATACGCCATGAATTCCGTAACCACCCCATAACTCTCCGGAGTGAGAAGCCTGGTATAGATCGGAACGAAAAGAAAGTTTATGATTCGGGCGAGAATGGTGCTGAGGCCGTAAATCACGGTCTGTCCCGCCAATTGTTTCAACGGATTTGCCATAATGAGCGCAAAATTAATTAATTTTGTCGGGTTAAAGCTTAATGACATGAAAAGAATAGTTATAATTCTGGCGGCTATGGCTCTTGCGCTTGCTTCATGCGGACCACGCGGTACAAAGAATGCGGAGGCGGATGCCCAGGCTGACAGTACAGCAACAGCACAGGCAATGGAACAGAAACAGAATGAAGAGCCAATGTTCGACATTTTCACGAACAAAGGCAAGATGAGGATCAAGCTCTACAGCAAGACTCCTAAGCACAGGGACAACTTCGTGAAGCTCGTAAACGACAGATATTACGATGGTGTCCGTTTCCACAGAGTGATCGAAGGATTCATGATCCAGTCAGGAGACCCTTATTCAAGGGATACCTCAAAGATCGACCTTTGGGGCCAGGGAGGACCGGACTATACCGTACCTGCAGAATTCGTGAATGAGTACTGGCATAAGAAGGGAGCCATTGCAGCGGCCCGCAGAGGCGACATGGCAAATCCGACAAAGGCTTCTTCAGGATCGCAGTTCTACATCGTTCATGACGAGAACGCATGTCTCCACCTTGACGGACAGTACACCATCTTCGGCGAGGTCATTGAAGGGCTTGATGTGATCGACAAGATCGCTATAGTCAATACCGACCCATATGACCGTCCTCTGGCTGACATATTCATCAACAGGATCGTAGCGGTAGAAGTTGAGCCGGAGCCTGCCGTTGAGCCGGCTGACAGCACCAAGACCGAATAAGGATGGATCTGAAAGGTAAATTCAAATACATATTCTTCGACGCGGACGATACGTTGTGGGAGAATGAACGGCATTTCAGGGCAGCGGAAGACAAGTTCGCTGCCTTGCTGTCTGACTACACCTCGCCGGAAGGAGTGCAGGAAATGCTCTGGCAGAAGCAGGAAGACAACATTCCTCTTTTCGGATACGGTTCGAAGACATACATGATCGGCATGACAGATGCCGCGATGGAACTATGCGGAGGCCAGCTTCCCAAGCACATCTACTACGGCATCAAGAAGATCATCACGGATCTCGCATTCCACGAGCTGGAGATCATCGAAGGCGTAGAAAAGACCCTGCAGGCACTTCAGGGCCATTACAGGCTCATCGTCGCGACCAAGGGAGACCTTACAGAGCAGATGGGAAAATTCAGAAGTTCCGGACTGGCACATTATTTCCATCATTGCGAAGTGATGGAGAACAAGGACGAGAAGAATTATCTCGAACTCATCGCGAAGCACGATATCCGCCCGGAGGAACTGCTAATGATCGGCAACTCCGTCAAGTCTGACATCGCCCCTATCATCAACATCGGAGGCATGGCGATCCATACCCCACATGACATTGTCTGGGTTCATGAGATGATGGATATGCCGGAATCAGACAGGATCATCGTTGTCAAAAAGATAACAGATATAGTCGATTTTCTCCTTTGACAATAATTTCATTGCCACAAGGAGTCCTTTGGCACAGAATTAGCAATAAACTTAAACCGAATAGTTTTTTCATAGGTTAAGTTTTAGGTTAGAATTGCGGAGCCCTTTCGGTGTGAATCGAGAGGGCTCTATCTTTATTTTTTGCCTCCATACGGAGCCGGCTCCGGCTCACTGAGGAGTTTTGCCCTTTGTGCGGAGACATACCCAAACACAGAAGGCTTTACGATTTCCACTGCCATTCCGAGAGCCGAGATCATTCTGTAGAAAACTGCAACACTCGGAATTATAACTCCGTTCTCTATTCGGGAGATATAGGACTTAGTGGTCTGTGTCCTTCTTGCCAATTCTGCCTGTGAGACCTTCGCTTCCTTTCTGGCATCACGAAGAATCAATCCGGTATAATATGCATATGCATCCTCTTCGAACTTGACACGCTCTGGAGTGCCCTCTTTTCCGTATCGTGCATCAAGAACGGCATCATAGTCTTGAATCATGGGTTCGTTTATATTCATAGTACTCCTCCTTAATCTTCAATGCTTTTGCTATTTCATTTGACGGGGTCTTCTGTGTCTTTTTCTGAAATCCATTAAACAATACAACTATCTTTCCTTCATACTCTGTCCTTAATTCATATAGCCCGTCCCTTATATGTTTGACAAACTTCGATGGCAATCGGTCCTGTTTTTTCAGTAACACCAGGCCATAATCTACCTTCTCCCTCTCCTTGACAGTCAGTCCTTCCATGAACTCGCCAAAATATCTGCCAAATGCTATAATCCTCCTCTTCATGCTGCAAACAAACAAAAAGTTTCAATATCTTACAACACTTCATCTCCTACACCCAATGAGTGACTTGTTTCCTACGGGTCGCAAGTGGGCACAAAAAAGCCACTCCGAAGAGTGGCTTTAAAAGCATGATATTCATCTGGCTCATAATCAGGCTCTTTAATAATCATATCCCTGAATGAGGGTAGCATACGATGCCCATACAGGGTTTGACGTATATGTTTCTTCTGATCCTCGTGGGACATAAATCGCCTTCAGTTTTGAAGTTGAGAATGATGACATATGGGCTATTATTATATAAAATGGGCCGGGATTCTTAAGATATATAGTTTCAACATTACCCCCACTCCCATTAAAACAATCACTACCAATATTGATGTGACCCCCAAAAGTTGGACGGTTTAACATTATTAAGAGGCTGACTTAGATTGGAACAGAGCTCGGTATTGCACCGGGCTCTTTCCTTTTAGCCTCAGTTTGATTCGATCATTATTGTAGTAGCGTACATACTTAAC
>JAFTWQ010000082.1 GCA_017465225.1 Bacteroidales bacterium | reverse complement strand
TATGTCAAGCTGAACTCCAACCAGAACAAGCTGGACTTCTACAACGAGAATCCCGACCGAAACCGCAACGCCTCACAGCGTAATGTGGTAGCCGAGAAACAGGAGAAGCGTCAGTCAAAGGGACAGAGCATCTAATCCGTAGTCGGACAAGTAAAATCAATGTATAACTCTAAAATGAATTTTAAGATGAACGATAAGAATAAAGCACCTTTCAAGGTGGAAGATGTAAACTGGGACGAACTTTCAGGTATCGGTATCCTCAAGGATGAACTCGAACAGGCAGGTGAGCTTGAAACTTTGCTCCGTGGCGAGAAGACAGGTGTCGTATCGCTGAGCCTTGTACTCCTCGGTGTAGATGTGGTGATGGATGCCACTTTGCAGCTTGTACGCAAGAACGACTCTCCACTGCTCGAAATCATCGGTATCAACCCCACGCAGTAACACGATTCCATTACTAACCTGACAGCCGTTTCCCGCACCGTAATCGGGACGGGAGACGGCTTCTTTAATTCCAAGAATATTATGATAGCAATTATAGCAGAAAAGCCGAGCGTAGGTCAGGACATCGCCCGCGTCATCGGTGCAACAGAGAAGAAAGATGGTTACATGGCAGGCAATGGTTATCTTGTAACCTGGGCATTGGGACACCTCGTTTCCCTCGCCATGCCATCGGCATATGGTTACGGTAAGGCTTCGCACGAGGATTTGCCTATGCTCCCCGAACCATTCCAACTTGTGGTAAGACAGATCAAGACTGATAGAGGTATGGTAACGGACATCGGTGCCGCCAAGCAGCTCAAGGTTATTGACGAGGTATTCAGCAAGTGTGACAGCATCATCGTGGCAACGGATGCCGGGCGTGAGGGTGAGCTTATCTTCCGATACATCTACCACTACCTCGGATATACCAAGCCCTTCAAGCGTCTTTGGATCTCCTCACTCACGGACGAGGCTATCCGTGCAGGTCTGAGCAATCTCAAGGATGGCGAGGCATACGATGCTCTTTACCACGCTGCCGATTGTCGTGCAAAGGCTGATTGGCTCGTGGGTATGAATGCCAGCCGTGCATTGGCTTTGGCTTCAGGTATGCCGAACAACTCCCTCGGACGAGTGCAGACTCCTACACTGGCGATGATATGCAGTCGCTACAAGGAGAACCGCGACTTCGTTTCCACACCTTATTGGCAACTGCACATCACCCTTGAGCGTCTGGGAGAGTTCCGCCAGTTCGCACATATCGAGGACTTCAAGAGCAAGGAGCAGGCAGAGGCGGCACACGCACGATTCTCGTCCGACTCAACGGCACTCATCACAAAGGTGGAGCGCAAGCGTACCTACCAGCAGGCACCGTTACTGTACGACCTTACCACCTTGCAGAAGGATTGCAATACGCATCACGATATGAGTGCGGAGAAGACTCTATCGGTGGCACAGGCTCTCTATGAGAAGAAGTATATCTCATATCCGAGAACGGGCAGCAGATATATCTCGCACGATTTGATGGAGCAGGTCTATGATTCCCTTTGGAAGATTGCCACTATGCCCGAGTTCAAGGAGTATGGCAAGCGTTTCGACTTCGAGCATCTGAATATGCGTAGTGTAGATGATGACAAGGTAACGGATCACCACGC
>JAFTWQ010000081.1 GCA_017465225.1 Bacteroidales bacterium | reverse complement strand
GAAGGATGTGGCGCAGGCCGGAAAGTTCGAGGTGACGTACAAGCCTGAGCAGACGACAACGGTGACGGGACAGGCATACGACCTGAGACTGAAGCGCAGGGGACCGAAGGACATCTTCTGCTCGCTGCGTCTGCTGGACGGGAACAAAGGGAATGACATACTTTTCCAGGCTTCCACTGCAACTGATTCCGCAGGTATGTTCGGCTTCACAATACCGCCTTTCTACGGCAAGGCGAACCTTGTGCTAAGGGGAAAATATAATTCCAGAAAAAACAAGAGCGGATATGACTTGCTACCTCACGATGACAATATCTTCATCCGTAAGGACATTTTCTTCCCTACGGTGGTGAACGATCTGAGCTGGTACGAGACAAACAAGCCCGACCTGATGCCGAGTCCGGCCATCAGCTGGGACGACTACGAGAAAGGGATATACTCTGCGGTGATTCTGCCTGAGGTGAGGATAAAGCGAAAGCACCGACCTCACATGAAACGCAACAGGCTCGCTGCGGTGCAGAGGATGGATTTCATCGATTTCTACAACGACGTGTGGGACAGGACATACTATGACCCGTATTTCCTGCTGAAGAACGAGGTGTTCCATCTTGACCAGAACTTGTGGCATGTGCTAAACCACACACGGCAGAGATACAGCAACAGTCTGGAAAGGCTGTTCCTCAGTTTCGACTGGGACATCAACGAGGTTAGTGCCAACATGAAGCATTTTTCCTTTCTTTCATCCGTGGACAGCATAGAGATAATTACCGATGACCCCCGACGTCCAGTGAACTACGACTTGAAGCATCTGGACAGGCAGACTGAAATGAAAGAGAAGGGCAATGTGCCGCCTTACGGTATATCAGGCTATGTGAACATCAAGACAAGGCCGAAGGAAAAGGAAAGGATAATCCACGGGCGTGAATACAACATACAGGGGTTCAGCCGCCCTGCGGAGTTCTACAACCCCGACTACAGCAGACAGGCATTGCCGGACGTGAAGGACTACCGCAAGACGCTGTATTGGAATCCTGACGTGAAGACGGACAGCGAGGGTAGAGCCTCTATCGACTTCTACAACAACAGCGTGGCTCCGGACTTCAACATATCAGTGGAAGGCATAACCAAGGACGGAAGGTTTGTGGTGTATTGAGAAGGGTGATTTTTTGAGGTTGTAGGGACACAATGTATTGTGTCCGAGGAGTTATTATAGGAAGTTATAATTGGAAGTTATGAATGGGAGTTATAAAGGGACGTTTGCATTGGGTGTTTTCGTCATCGTCAATTAGCAAGATGATATTTAGAATGCTCGGAAACTCACGGGTTAAATCTTAATATATAAAGCCGTGGCATCGGTATCTTCCGTGACTTCCGTGCCTAAGAACCATAATTCATAATTCAAATTGAACCCCTCTTTCATTCTTTCCCTCTTTCATTCTTTCTACCTTTCTACCATTTTACTATGAAAAAGGGAACGCTGATAAAACAGATCTGCTAAATCGCAATCTGCGGGAGACAAAGGAGGTGGCAATGGCCAGATAAAAGACATAGAAAAAATTAGATGAAGTATGAGTAATATGATGGTATACCTTGCATATATCCTTCTGTTCTTCGCTTGTTGTCTTCCTGCGGTGGATGGGTTCTCGGACGAGCTGGTGGTGCCTAAATGGTATGCCATGCTGTTTGTGGGAATTGTTATAGCTTCAGCTCACTGCTGGGGCCTTATTGGACGTGTCACAAAATCGGCACGTCCTTTCTTTGCGGCGATACTCATAGTGGGAGTGGCGGAATGTATGTATGCCATAATAACGGAGACTCTTTATGGCAACGGTCTGGGAGTGGGTGCCAGAGGGACGTTTGACAATCCTGCGGGTCTTGCCCTGACGGCTTGCGTGTGCATGCCTTTCGCCTTTGCATTGATGGTATGGAGGCGACAATGGGTCGTGAGGGTGCTTGGACTGGTGGCTATGGGACTGTTGGTTGCTGCAGTGGTAATGTCGAAGTCGAGGACGGGGGTGATTGCCACAGGAACGATGTTGCTCACGGCATATATGCTGACGGGAAGGAGGTCGACAAGAGTTGTGGTGTGGAAAGTGGCAGTGTGTGCGGTCGTGGCGGTGGCTGTAGGATGGTATGTGACAAGCCGTAAGGAGAATTCGACTGACGGAAGGAGGTTCATCATGGAACGGACTTGGGAACTGATTGCGGAGAAGCCTCTGACCGGACATGGATATGGTGGCTTCAACCGTGAGTACATGGCAAGGCAGGGGGAATATTTCAGGGAAAACCCGGAAAGCAGGTATGCCATGCTTGCCGATGAGGTGAGGCATCCGCTGAACGAATATGCAAAGGCATGGGTGGAGTTCGGTGTGGGCGGTATGATATTGTTCATGGCTGTGATGGCGATACCTTTCATCATACTGTGGAGAAGGGGGACGACTGTCGGGAGGACGATAGCAATGACGATGATGGCGGTGGCTGTCTTCTCATGTTTCTCCTACCCTTTCAACTATCCTGTGACATGTGTGATGGTGGCGGTTGCCAACATCGCCTCAGCTTATCCTGTTGCGAGAAAGGTTATACGCAGATACGGGAAAGAGAAGGCCGTGAAGTGGTCGTTGGGAGGATTGCTTGTAATGTCGATGGTGGTATTGCTGAACGAATACAGGTACGAGAATGAATGGTACAGGGTTTCGATGAGGGCTGCAAGGGGATATTCGGAAAGTATGATGCCGAGATACGAGAAACTGTATGCACACTATGACGACAACCCTTATTTCCTATACAACTACATGGCGGAGCAGTATTTCGCCGGCAGGTTTGAGGGTGCTCTGACGACATCGGAGGAATGCAGGGAACGATGGTCGGGATATAACTTAGAACTGATGACGGGGGACATCTGCAGAAAACTCGGCAGGTATGGTGAGGCGATAGACCATTACACCGAGGCGGCAAACATGTGTCCTTCGAGGTTCGCCCCACTGGAAGGACTATACCACTCATACATGGAGAGGGGTGACTCCGCAAATGCCAGTGCCACTGCCAAAATCATAGCAGAGAAGGAGATGAAAGTGGTTTCGGCTGACGCAATGAGGATTAAAAGGGAGGCTAAATCGAAAATTGAAAATTGATAATTGAGAATTGAAAGTTGAATCAACGATGACGATGGCAATGGCGATGGCTGTTGACTATGACGTAGGGAACGCTGATAAAACAGATTGAGCGGATATACGCTGATTTTTATATAATAAATCCGTCGAATCAGCATCATCCGCGTTCCTCTATCCGAACAACGAGGTGTCTTTCGCATTTCAAATGCTTATATTCAAAGCGGTCTGATTACAAATCCGACCGAGCGGAAATTAATAGACAGAAGAACACAAGAACATATTTTATGAACACTAATGTTACGAATCAACACGGAAAGTGATAGATTTGTTCTTATGTACTTATGTCGTATACCTGTTCTTTTGTCGGAAACATTAATTGTCTCTAATTTACGTTCCTATTGTTATAACGCGAATTAAAGTCAATTTGAAACAATTGGCAATTAATAGACAGAAGAACACAAGAACATATTTTATGAACACGAATGTCAT
>JAFTWQ010000080.1 GCA_017465225.1 Bacteroidales bacterium | reverse complement strand
TTCTATGAAGAATATGATCAACTTCGCCCGCAAGCGCTCTGGCCACACAATGGCAGAAAAGCTCTGTGCTGAGATCATCGCAGCATATAACTGCGAGGGTGCAGCATTCAAGAGAAAGGAAGACATGCACAGAATGGCAGAGGCCAACAAGGCATTTGCACATTTCAGATTCTAATCTTATCCCTATACCAGACGAACAATGGCAAGAGATCTTAAATTCACAAGAAACATCGGTATCATGGCTCACATTGATGCCGGTAAGACCACTACCTCAGAGCGTATCCTCTATTATACCGGTAAGACACACAAGCTCGGTGAGGTGCATGAGGGTGGTGCCACAATGGACTGGATGGTTCAGGAGCAGGAGCGCGGTATCACCATTACATCCGCTGCTACAACTGCATTCTGGAACTATAACGGGGATACATATCAGATCAACCTTATCGACACTCCGGGCCACGTTGACTTCACTGTTGAGGTTGAGCGTTCGCTCCGCGTGCTCGATGGTACTGTCGCTACCTTCTGTGCGGTAGGACGTGTACAGCCGCAGTCTGAGACTGTATGGCGCCAGGCTGACAAGTATGGCGTTCCAAAGATTGCCTATGTGAACAAGATGGACCGTGTAGGTGCTGACTTCTTCGCAGTAATCGACGAGATGAAGGAGAAGCTCGGTGCGCGTGCAGTTCCTATCTGCATTCCTATCGGAGCAGAGGACAAGTTCGACGGTATCATCGACCTTGTCGCAATGAAGGCAATGATCTATGACCACAACTCAGATGCCCTCGTAAACTATCAGATTACAGACATCCCTGAGAAGTATGTGGATGAGGCAAACGCATGGAGAGAGAAGCTCGTTGAGGCTGCTGCCGAGTATGACGAGACTCTCATGGAGAAGTTCTTCGAGGATCCTGATTCAATCTCTGAGGAAGAGGTTATCGCAGCCCTCAGAAAGGCTACCATCGACATGGCTATCGTTCCTGCATGCTGTGGTTCATCATTCAAGAACAAGGGTGTTCAGTTCCTTCTCAACGCAGTAATGCGTTACCTCCCATCACCACTTGACAAGGGTGCCGTAAAGGGTACAAACCCTAACACAGGTGACGAGGAAGTACGCCAGCCTAACGTCAAGGAGCCTTTCGCAGCTCTCGTATTCAAGATCGCTACAGACCCATTCGTAGGTCGTCTCGCGTTCATGAGAGCATATTCAGGTAAGCTTGATGCAGGTTCATACGTGCTCAACACACGTACAGGCAAGAAGGAGCGCGTTTCACGCCTTTTCCAGATGCACTCAAACAAGCAGAACCCTATAGAGTTCGTTGAGGCAGGTGACATCTGCGCAGCAGTAGGTTTCAAGGACCTCCGCACCGGTGATACAATCTGCTTCGAGCAGGCTCCTATCACTCTCGAGTCTATGGAGTTCCCTGATCCGGTTATCGGACTTGCAGTAGAGCCAAAGACCCAGAAGGATCTTGACAAGCTCGGAATCGCACTTGCTAAGCTCGCAGAGGAGGACCCTACATTCACTGTGAAGACTGACCACGAGACAGGCCAGACAGTCATCAGCGGTATGGGTGAGCTTCACCTTGACATCATCGTTGACCGTCTCCGTCGTGAGTTCGGTGTAGACATCAACCAGGGTGCACCTCAGGTTAACTACAAAGAGGCTATCACTCAGACAGTTCAGCATCGTGAGGTATTCAAGAAGCAGACTGGTGGACGTGGTAAGTTCGCAGATATCATCGTTGAGATCGGACCAGCTGATGAGGGCGTAAACGGCCTTCAGTTCATCGACGAGGTGAAGGGTGGTAACGTTCCTAAGGAGTTCATCCCATCAGTTGAGAAGGGCTTCAAGTCAGCAATGGCAAACGGTGTTCTCGCAGGTTACGAGGTTCCTTCACTCAAGGTTACCCTCAAGGATGGTTCATTCCACCCAGTGGACTCAGACCAGCTTTCATTCGAGCTTGCAGCACGTATGGCATTCCGTCACGCTTGCCCTAAGGCTAAGCCGGTTCTCCTCGAGCCTATCATGAGCCTCGAAGTCGTTACTCCGGAGGATTACATGGGAGATATCGTAGGTGACCTCAACCGTCGTCGTGGACAGATCAACGCAATGGACTCGACTCTCGGTGCACGTATCGTAAAGGCATACGTTCCACTTTCAGAGCAGTTCGGTTACGTGACTATCCTCCGTACAATCTCTTCAGGCCGTGCAACAAGCACAATGTCATTCGATCACTACGCAGAGGTTCCAGCAGGACTTGCTAAGGAAGTTATCGAGAAGAGCGGTTACAAGGCCGATGATGACGAATAATTGTTTAACTGAATTCAACGAAATTTGATATGAGCCAGATAATTAGAATTAAACTCAAATCATTCGATCACATGCTTGTTGACAAGTCAGCAAAGAAGATCGTTGAGACAGTATCTGCTACAGGTGCTC
>JAFTWQ010000040.1 GCA_017465225.1 Bacteroidales bacterium | reverse complement strand
TTTGAGGCATAGACCTCGTTGAACATAGATACAGTGCGGCTGGCTGAGAAGTCATGACCGCTTTTGACCTTTAAAGATAGTATGTGGGCTTGATTTTTATTCTAACGGGCGTAAAAACGAATGTTTTTATGTAAGTTTGTATTTTGCGAAAATTCCATGTTATGGCATCTATATCAAACAATGAGATAAAGAGGGTAAAGTCCCTGCAGCAGAAGAAGTTCAGGGATGAATCCGGACTGTTTGTAGTGGAAGGGGAAAAGATGGTTGAAGAGGCCCGTAAGTCTCATTTTGCCGTTGAAGCGGTGTATCAGAGGGATGAGATCGGCGAGGAGGCTATGAAAAGAATATCATCGCTGGCATCCCCTTCTCCTGTCCTGGCAGTAGTCAGAAAGCCGGAGGACATATATATTGACGAACCGGCTTCATTGTCAGGACTCTTTGCTTCAGGAGGCCTTTTCCTTGCTCTGGATACTATCCGTGACCCTGGCAATCTCGGCACGATCCTCAGGATCGCCGACTGGTTCGGTATCGATGCCGTGTTTGCAGCCAAGGATACCGTTGACGTCTTCAATCCCAAGGTCGTGCAGTCGACCATGGGTGCGATATTCCGTGTAAAGATGCACTATGTGGATCTTCCATCATTGACAAAGGAAGTGCTTGCGGCTGGCGGAAAGGTCTATGGGACATTCCTGGACGGCAGGAACATGTATTCCCAGCCGCTTGAGACCGGCAAGGACAAACCTGCGGTCATCGTGATCGGAAATGAATCAGAGGGCATTTCGGACGCGATGGCAGCCCTTGTTTCCGACAGATTGTATATCCCTCCATATCCTGCGGATGACCCTGGTTCGGAGTCGTTGAACGCAGCGGTTGCAACCGCCGTGACTGTTGCAGAATTCAGAAGAAGAACATATTGATCCCCGACATATGAATACACTTGAGCCAAAGCTTCTTAAGGAGCTTATCAATGCAGACTATGATTCACTCATGGGATTCCGAGTAAGAAGAATCCTCATGATATGCAGCAACTATGACGCTTTCATCCTTGAAGAGGACGGTCAGATCGAGACACGGATCTACAAGGAATACATCGACCTGAACCTGAGTACGCCGCCTAAATTCCTGTGGGTGCAGACTTCTGCCGAGGCTCGCGAGATGCTTCAGACGACTGTCGGTATCGATATGATAATCTGCATGTACAATGCCGGAGACAATGATGTCTTTACCTTGGCTTCAGAGCTGAAGAAGGAAGGAAGAAGCCTTCCGTTCGTATTGCTTACCCATTTCTCCAAAGAAGTGTACAGGAGGCTGGCGGCACTCGATACCTCGGCAGTGGACTACATGTTCAGCTGGCATGGTAATGCAGACCTCATCGTAGCCATAATCAAGCTGTTCGAGGATCTCAAGAATGCCGAAAACGACATCCTGAGGGTCGGTGTGCAGAGCATTCTGCTCGTCGAAGACTCCGTAAGATATTATTCCACATATCTTCCCGAGCTATACCGTATGGTCCTTCGTCAGAGTGCCGAATTCCTGAAGGAAACCTTGAACGAGCAGCAGAGGAAGCATATGAAGAGATCGCGTCCGAAGATTCTTCTTGCGACCAATCTGGATGATGCGATGTACATGTATGAAAAGTACAAGTCAAACCTTCTCGGTGTCATTTCGGATGTGGGATTCTGTGCACATCGAGGTGAGTCGCCTGAAATGGAGAAGCTTGATGCAGGACTTGATCTAGTCCGTCATATCAAGGCAGACGATCCTATGATGCCTGTACTGCTGCAGTCTTCGCAGGAATCCATAGCTGAAGTCGCGGAGGAAATGGGAGTCGGCTTTTTGAGGAAGTATTCAAAGACGCTGATGATCCAGCTCTATGACTATATCAAGGAAGAGTTCGCTTTCGGTGAATTTGTCTTCAGGGACGCAAACCGTATCGAATATGGCAGGGCGGCGAATCTGAAGGAGCTGGAGCTGCTCATGAGGGACATCCCGGACGAGATCCTTCTGGCGAACACATCAAAGAACATGCTCTCGAAATGGTTCATGGCCCGTGGTCTTTTCACGCTTGGCGTCAAGTTCAAGAAAGTGCTCGAGAGCCAGTTCTCCAGCACTGCCGAGCTCAGGGCGTATGTATCCCAGCAGATACATGATTATCATGCACTTATGGGACGAGGTGTCATCGCTCATTTCGATGCTGAAAGCTACGGAAGGCATATATGGTTCTCACGTATGGGAGACGGATCCCTCGGAGGAAAGGCACGTGGCCTGGCTTTCCTTAACAGCCTGGTATACAAGCATCATCTCGCGGACAGATATGAGAATGTAAAGATATCCATCCCACGTACTGTCGTGATCGCTACTGATTATTTCGATCAGTTCATCATAGAGAATGACCTTCAGTATGTCATAGACTCTGACATTTCGGATGATGAGATCCTTTCGGAGTTTGTCTCCTCGCGTCTGCCGGAGCCATTGGTGGAGGAGCTCAGGGCCTTCCTCGAGACCACCCGCTCCCCTCTTGCCGTTCGTTCAAGCTCGAAGCTTGAGGACAGCAGCTACCAGCCGTTTGCGGGCGTTTATTCTACCTACATGATTCCGCTTGCGGAGAACAGGGACCAGATGCTGCGAATGCTTGGAAAGGCCATCAAGAGTGTCTATGCTTCGGTTTTCTACAGCGGCAGCAGGGCATATATACAGACTACCGGCAACCTCTTGAGCGAGGAAAAGATGGCCGTTGTCGTGCAGAGCATCTGCGGCTCCGAACATGAAGGGCTTTATTATCCGATGCTTTCCGGAGTCGCACGTTCGGTCAATTTCTACCCTATCGGCAATGAGAAGCCGGAAGACGGCATCGTAGATCTGGCATTCGGTCTGGGAAAGACGGTTGTAGACGGAGGCAACTCATTGAGATTCAGCCCGAAATTCCCGAAGAAGATACTTCAGCTTTCCGAGCCGAAGCTAGCCTTGAGGGATACGCAGAAGATGATGTATGCCCTTGACCTGAGGCCGGGATCTTTCAAGATATCCAAGAATGAGGGAGTCAATCTCGCACATGTGCAGATTGCGGATGTACTTCCTCAATATACATATCCGGAGATGGTCGCGTCTACGTTCAGCCTTGAGAACAACAGGATGGTACCGGGCATCACGGCCCGTGGTCCACGCATCATTTCATTCGACGCTCTTCTCAAATATGGCCGCTACCCTCTCGCGCAGATCATCAAGGATCTTCTCGAGATATGCAGGAATGAACTCATGTGCGACATTGAGATGGAGTTCGCTGCTGACCTGGAGCAGAAGGACGGAGGTACAAGAATGAACATGAAGCTCCTGCAGGTAAGGCCGGTAGGAGAATACAGCTCTGATTCAAGCTTCTCTATAGACAAGGTATGCGAGGAAATGTCGCATGTGCTTGTGAGGTCATCAAAGGCACTGGGATCTGGCAGATCGGAAGGCATAACACATATCATCCATGTCCCTTCAGACATATTTGACAGCGCAAGGACCAAGGAAATGGCGCAGGAGATAGCTGAATTCAACAATATGGTCAAGAATGAGGGTGGCTCTTATCTTCTCATCGGACCGGGACGATGGGGATCGTCTGACCCATGGCTTGGAATCCCTGTCATGTGGAGTGAGATTTCAGAGGCCAGGATGATTGTGGAAAGCGCGATTCCGGGCTATCAGATCGAGCCGAGCCAAGGTACTCATTTCTTCCAGAACATCACTTCGCTTGGAGTCGGATATCTTACCATCGACACCGTACGCAAGGACGGATTTATCGACGAAGACGCCATTGCCGGCCTTGAATGCGTGTCAAAAGGCACATATACAAGGCTTTACAAGGCACCGGAAGGAATGGAGGGATATATAGACCGATCCTCGAATGAAGCGGTCATAGGCTACGGATTCAAATCAAACTGACGATTACTCCGTCCATCGGAGGCACGGTCACTTCGATTGTCTTGCCTGGATGCAGGTCTTCCGTCACAGGGATTCCCATCCAGTCAAAGGCATGTTCCGGAATGACGAGTTTCATCTTTGCCTCGTACTGTGAGAAATTCGTTGCAATCAGCAATGTATGTTCTTCATAATCACGCAGGAAAGCGAAATGCCTGTTCTTGTCGAATCCGTCGGATGACATGTTGCAGTAGCAGAGATCATATGTCGAGCCTTTGCGTACAGCCTCGTCAGCTGCTGCTGTCCTGATGGCTTCGGCGAATCTGCAGAAGAGTTCCGCCTCTCCCCTTTCAAGACCAGCCATGGCGATCTTGCCGGCATCCAATGTCTTGTATGCTCCGGATGAAATCATCTTACGGAGTCTGCGGACTGACGCAACGCTCCACCAGTCGAAGATGGTTGTACGGCCGTCTCTGCCGCTGAATCCTTCATGGTCCATGCCCTTTTCGCCGACTTCCTCACCGAAATAGATCATGAACGGAGCGGTGTTAAGGAAAAGCGAGACATACAGCGGAGCCAGTGTCTTCATCGCATCACCTCCGAAGAATTCCGATGCGAAGCGCTGCTCGTCGTGATTCTCGAGGAAATTGAGCATGTAAGGCTGGATGTCGCTGAGGAACTGCCAGTTTCTAGTGATTCCTGATGTCGACTGCCAGAGCTCCACAGGCATTCCGTTGTCATTCACACTCTTGTCGACGATTGACTTCAGGGTGTCATACAGGCCCGACTTGTCATAGAGGTAGTCAAATCCGACCGACCTGATGTATTCGTTGTATTCTTCCTTTTTATATACCTCGGCAATGAAGATGACTGAAGGGTGCGCAGCCTTTGCCTTGGCGATCATCCATTTCATGAATGACTTCGGCACAAGCTCCACCATATCGCATCTGAAGCCATCTACGCCCTTGGACGCCCAGAAATCAATGATGTCATACATCTTGTCCCATGTCGGCGTATGATCGTCACCATAATTGATCTTCACGGTCTCATACCAGTCGTTCACACCTGGATTGGCGTTATAGCAGTTGTTTCCTGTAGCCATGGCCGGGAACTCCTCGTATGGCTCATATCCGGCAGCAACCGGAGATGGCAGGGTAAGTCGCTGTCCGGGATAATAGAAGAAGTCGTTCTCCGGTCTCCAATGGACGCTCCTGTCATCCTCCGCACCAAGTACAGGATGTCCTTTTGACGGATTTACCTTACCGTAATCGCGGGACACATGGTTCGGCACAAAGTCCATGATCACCTTGAGACCGGCGTCGTGGCTTCTCTTTATCAGTGCCTCGAATTCCTCCATCCTTTTGTCCGGATCGTCAGCGAGGTATGCATTCACATCATAATAATCGCAGATCGCATACGGCGAGCCTGCATTACCTTTCACGAACTGCGGGTGAGAAGGAATGCATCCGGCCTCGGATGTCTGTGTGGAATGACGAAGGATACCGGTGAACCATACATGGCTGCATCCGAGCCATTTGAGGTATTCGAGTGTCGCAGTATCTATGTCCGAAAATTTTCCTGTCCCGTTTTCTGATAAGGTTCCTCCCTTTACCGGAGATTCATTGCTGTTGCCCCAAAGACGTGGGAGCATCTGATATATGATAGGTTTCTGCATGTCATTTTTATTTGCGTCGCAAAGGTAGCACAAAATGAATGCCCCACAAAAAGAAATTCATCCATTTGCAGATGCGATTCATTCCTTTTGTATATTTGCAGATATGAAGAGGATAATGACATACATTCTGCTGATTGCGGTGATGACAGGCTGCTCAGCAGGCAGGACGGCAAAGATTGAGAAGACCATAGCTGAAGGAGACTCGCTTTTTGCCGCGAAGCGATACACGGAAGCTATGATCGAATATTCAGAGGCTGAAAGGCTGGCCTCTGCAAATGATGACCATTTCGCCCTTGGAAGGATCTATAGGGCCATGGCCCATATCAGCAATGCCACATATGGATATGCCGATGAAATCGGCTATCTGCGGCTTGCGTCCGATGAGTTCGGGAAAGCAGGGAAACCATACAACAGCACGCATGTCGAGTTTGAAAAAGGCCTGGCATATTATAATTCCCAGGACTATGCTTCAGCGGAAAAGGTATATCGTGATGTGCTTTACAAGGCCCATGAGTCGGCAGACACGCTTCTTGAGGCACAATGTCTTTCTGCCTATGCCGCACTCTCCCTTGAAGTGAACCGTCCGGATCCGTCGCTGGCGATTGATATGCTATCGAGGGTGGCAAATGATCTGAAATGTCCGCTGACAAGTGCAGATAGAGGAATACTCGCATATGCATATTCACTTGCCGGCATGCATGAAGAGGCGGACGAGTGGGTCAGGAAAGCATTGCAGACTGCTGCGACTCCGGCTGAAACAGCACAGGCAAGATTCAGGGAATATCAGATAAGAAGCCGTTCCGGTGCTGATGCCGAGGCTCTGGATGCATTGGAAGAGGTCATGGATTACAGCAATTCCGTAGAGATGACCTCGCTCAGGAAGTCTGTCGTGACATCACGCCAGGATTATCTTGACAAGCAGCATGAATTGACCAGAAGCAGATTGAGTACTGCAAGATTGATGACAGCATTCATCATTCTTATCTTCCTAGCCGTCACTTTTGCCCTGACCGGTTATCTGAGATACAGGAAGCTTGAATCAGAGAAGCTTCTTGCCGAGGAAAAATCCGAGACGGAGAAATACATGACCATCGCAGAGGAACTTCAGACGAAGCTCAGAACCGCGACTAAAAGACTCCCTTCCGAGAAACATACGGCCATTGCAAAATATGACCTTCTGGAAAGACTCTGCGAACAGTATTATATATATGAAGGTACAGATAATCTTCAGGGAAGAATCCTGAAGGAAGTGAAGTCGGTAATCGACGGTCTCCGGGTCGATCCGAAGGCCTTGAAAGGACTGGAGATGATGCTTGACCGTAACTGCAACAATATAGTCGCAAGACTTCGCGAGCAGATGCCAAAACTAAAGCCGGATGATGTGAAGCTGTTCATCTTTGCCGCTTCCGGGTTCTCAAGTACAACGATTTCTACTATACTCGAGAAGGACAAGGGAGTCGTATATAACAGGATATGGAGACTGAAAGGCAAGATTTCCTCTTCAGAAGCCCCTGACAAGGATGATTTTCTCGATGCTGTAAACGCTTGATTTTCAATAGGTTGTAAAAACGGAGAGATTTTGTAATATCTGACACTTGCAATTTATTGGTTATCAGCGAGTTAGGTTGTGTTGTGGAGAGATTTTACAGGTCCGGAAATTCGTTTTCGGGCCTTTTCTTGTCTTACCTTTGCACCAGGACATCAGAAGTCAAACCCTTTAAAATCTTTAGTCATGGTAAACAAGAAAACAGAAAAAGCGAATCTTGAAAACAAGAAGCTTCTCTTTGTGGAGATCGGTCTTATCGCAGCATTATCGATCGTGTATTTCGGATTTGAATTCAGCAGTGCCGATACAAAGACAGCAGTCCTGGAAATGGATCAGATGGAGATACCGGATGAAATCATCATCCCGGCAACATTCGAGACTCCTCCCCCACCTCCTCCTGCAGTACCGAAGATCGAATTGTCGGATATCATAGATATCGTTGATGACGACATTGAAGTGGACGACAATCTGTTCCAGAAGCTGGACGATGATCCGGATATGGGAGTAGAGATCAAGGATTACTATGAAGTAATCGAAGAAGTTGTCGAAGAAGCACCGATCCCTTTCCAGATGGTAGAGCAGAAACCGAGATTCAACGGAGGCGATGCCAATGATTTCAGCCGCTGGGTCAACCAAAGACTCAAATATCCGGCAATCTGCGTGGAGAACGGCGTACAGGGACGTGTCACCCTCTCCTTCACAGTACAGAAAGATGGCAGTGTCAGCAATGTAATAGTAATGAGAGGAGTCGACAAAGCCCTTGATGACGAAGCGGTACGCGTAGTAAGCAGCTCTCCAAAATGGGAGCCTGGCAGACAGAGAGACAGGGCAGTTCCTGTCACATACACCTTCCCTGTGATATTCCAGCTCCGATAGAGTTGTGGACATTTTATCATAAAGTATGGAAAATTGATTAATGGCGTTCCTGATGTGGTTTTTAAAGGTTATATTTGTAGATATTTAATATATCTGCAATGAACCATAAAGGAAAACATATTCTCTCGATTCTGATTGCCTTTGCCGCTGTCCAGCCTGGCCTTTCTGCCCAACAGATCTCGTCAAGCTGGAATCCGGACAAAGGCACTCATTATGTAAATCCGGTATTGAATGCGGACTATTCTGATCCGGATATCTGCCGGGTCGGAGATGACTTCTACATGACTTCATCTTCTTTCGCATGTTTTCCTGGGCTACAGATCCTTCATTCGACAGACCTTGTCAATTGGGAGATCATAGGTGCAGCTCTGACCGATTACCCAGGTCCTGACTGGTCTGACGAAAGACAATGGGAGACTCTCGGGCAAAGACTTGACACTCCTTCCGTTCCTCCTCCAGGCCCGCAGGAATGGCGCACAGTCCCCCAGCATGGAAATGGCGTGTGGGCTCCGGCAATCCGATATCATGACGGAGAATTCTACATATACTGCGGCGATCCGGACAGAGGAATCTTCATGGTAAAGACCTCTGACCCACGCGGGAAATGGGATGATCCGGTATGGGTCGTGAAAGCTAAAGGATATATAGATCCATGTCCATTGTGGGATGAGGATGGAAAGGCATATCTCTCCCATGGCTGCGCAGGCAGCCGTGCCGGTCACAAGAGCGTGCTGTTTGTGGCACCGATGTCTCCGGACGGCACCCGTCTGCTCGGACAGAGCCGTATCGTATATGACGGACATGAGACCCAGCCTACCATCGAGGGCACCAAGTTCTATAAACACAATGGCGACTATTACATATTCTCCCCTGCCGGTGGAGTCCCTACCGGATGGCAGGTCGTATTGAGGTCGAAAAGTCCATGGGGACCATATGAGGAGCGCGTGGTGATGGCGCAGGGTGCTTCTGAGACGAACGGGCCTCATCAGGGAGCATGGATCGACACACCTGACGGAGAGCATTGGTTCATGCATTTCCAGGACAAGGATGCATATGGACGTGTCGTGCATCTCCAGCCGATGGAGTGGACGGCGGACGGATGGCCTGTGATCGGCGTCGATAAGGATGGTGACGGAGTCGGCGAACCGGTATCAAAATACAGAAAACCGTCTTTGAAGTCTTCCGGTACATTTCAGCCTGCAGAAAGCGACGGCTTCGACAATGTCAATCTTGGCCTGCAATGGCAATGGCATGGAATCCCTTCGCCATACTGGTATTTCCTTGACGCCCGAAACAGTGCATTGAGGCTTTATTCCGTAGATCAGGCTGAAGGATGGCGCAATCTCGGTGACTCTCCGAATCTTCTGCTTCAGAAGACTCCGGCGGACAAGTTCACTGTTACTGCCAAGCTCCGTTTCATTCCTAATCCGCAATTGAAGGAGAAAGGAGAATCATGCGGTTTCGTGCTGATGGGACAGGATTATGCGGTCATAAAGATGACTGACACTTCCGAGGGAGTCGTGCTGCAGTATGCCGAGTGTGAAGATGCGCTGAAAGGAAAACAGGAAAACATAATCAGGACCGTTCCGCTTTCATCAGAGCCGCTTCCGGTACCTTATTCAAATTCATATATGTCGACGACAGTTCCTTCTGTCTCCCCTGTTGCCTATATGGCTTCGGATGTTTATGTAAGGATGAAAGTAATGCCGGAAGACAGGAAAGGCAATGTTCCGGATCTCACAGCTAGATTCTGGTACAGCCTTGACGGAAAGAGATGGACCGAGCTTACTGATAAGCCGTTCATCGGAAAGCCGGGCAAATGGATCGGAGCGAAATTCGGCTTCTTCTGCAACCGCCAGGCCTCGAAGAACGACAGCGGATGGGTGCAGGTCGACTGGATCAAAGTAACTGAATAAACACTATTTTTGTACAAGATAACTAAAACTGATATGGTAAATTTTTCATTGGAAGGTAAGGTGGCTCTCGTAACCGGAGCTGCTTACGGAATCGGATTCGCAATGGCCCAGGCTCTTGCCGAGGCTGGAGCAAAGATTGCATTCAACTGCCGCACACAGGCAAATATGGACAAGGCTCTCGAAGCTTACAAGGAGCTTGGAATCGATGCGAAGGGATATATCTGCGACTGTACTGATGAGGAAGGTGTGAAGGCAATGGTTGCCGACATCGCTGCGACTCTCGGTCCTGTTGACATCCTCGTGAACAATGCCGGCATCATCAAGCGCATCCCTATGCACGAGATGGCAGCAGAGGAATTCCGTCAGGTGGTGGACATCGACCTTGTCGCTCCTTATATCTGCGCAAAGGCCGTTCTTCCGGGAATGATGGAGAAGAAGGCCGGTAAGATCATCAATGTATGCTCTATGATGTCTGAGCTCGGCCGCGAGACTGTTTCTGCATATGCAGCAGCAAAAGGTGGCCTCAAGATGCTCACAAGAAACATCGCATCTGAATACGGCCAGTACAACATCCAGTGCAACGGCATCGGACCAGGATACATCGCTACTCCGCAGACAGCACCTCTTCGTGAGCGTCAGGCAGACGGCAGCCGCCATCCGTTCGACTCATTCATCGTCGCAAAGACTCCAGCAGAGCGTTGGGGAACACCGGAGGACCTTATGGGACCAGTGATATTCCTCGCTTCAAGTGCATCAGACTTTGTGAACGGCCACGTACTTTATGTGGACGGTGGTATTCTCGCGTACATCGGAAAGCAGCCTAAATAATCATGGAACAGGTATTCAGTTATATCATAGGACTTGGCGCTGCCGTGATGATGCCTATAATCTTCACGATTCTTGGCGTCTGCATCGGCATCAAGTTCGGCAAGGCACTCAAGAGCGGCCTTCTGGTGGGAGTCGGATTTGTGGGACTTTCAGTCATCACTTCCCTTCTTACCACCACTCTCGGACCTGCACTTACAAGAGTTGTGGAGATATATGGTCTTCAGCTCAAGGTATTCGACATGGGATGGCCCGCAGCGGCTTCTGTGGCATATAACACTTCAGTAGGAGCTTTCATCATCCCGGTATGTCTGGGCGTGAACATCCTCATGCTCGTTACAAAGACCACAAGGACCGTGAACATCGACCTCTGGAACTACTGGCATTTCGCCTTCATCGGCGCCATCGTATATTTCGCATCTGGCAACATATGGTGGGGGTTCTTTGCAGCTATCATCTGCTATATCATCACCCTGATCCTCGCGGACTATACTGCAGACCGGTTCCAGGGATTCTATGAGAAGATGGACGGCATTTCCATTCCTCAGCCATTCTGCCAGGGTTTCGTACCCGTTGCGGAAGTTCTGAACAAGGGACTGGACAAGATCCCGGGCATCAACAAGCTGGACATTGATGCCGAAGGCATGAAGAAGAAATTCGGTCTCCTCGGAGAGCCCCTCTTTCTTGGTGTCCTCGTCGGCATCATCATCGGAGCTCTCTCATGCGACAGCTGGAAAGAGGTTGTGGAGAAGATTCCGTACATCCTCGGACTCGGCATCAAGATGGGAGCCGTGATGGAGCTCATTCCTCGCATCACTTCACTCTTCATCGAGGGTCTGAAGCCTATCTCAGACGCAACACGTGACCTTATCAACAGGAAATTCAAGGGAGCCAAGGGTCTCAACATCGGCATGAGCCCGGCACTTGTGATCGGACACCCTGCTACTCTCGTGGTGTCACTCCTTCTCATCCCTGTGACCCTCATCCTTGCAGTAGTGCTTCCGGGCAACGAGTTCCTTCCGCTTGCTTCGCTCGCTGGAATGTTCTATGTATTCCCGCTGATCCTCCCTATCACAAAGGGCAACATCCCGAAGACATTCATCATCGGCCTTGTGCTGATGCTCATCGGACTCTACTTCGTGACTGACCTTGCTCCGTTCTTCACACAGGCGGCGCAGGATGTGTTCGCGAAGACCGGAGATGCTGCAGTGGCCATTCCAGCCGGTTTTGACGGCGGTTCGCTCGACTTCGCGTCAAGCCCGCTCGCATGGGTGATCTTCCACCTTTCTTACTCGCTCAAATGGATCGGCGTGACCGTCCTCGTCCTTCTGACCATGTTCCTTATGTTCCTGAACCGCAGGGCAATCATCAGATACCAGAGGACCGCAGATAATGACACAACAGAAAATAATCAATAAAAATATCATGAAGAAAATAGTTTTATTCACATTAATGAGTCTTATGACAATGGCAGCAAACGCACAGCTCAACTACACTGTTCAGACAGCTTGTCATCCTGATGACGTAAAGCATTATGACACAGAGCGTCTCCGTGGAGCGTTCCTTATGGAGAAGGTTATGTCTCCTGACGAGATCAATCTCACTTACACACTTTATGACCGTCTCATCTACGGCGGCGTCATGCCTGTGAACCAGACACTCGTTCTCGAGACTTTCGACGAGCTCAAGGCTGAGCACTTCCTCGACAGACGTGAACTTGGCGTGATCAATGTCGGTGGCGACGGAGTCGTGACAGTTGACGGCAAGGAGTATTCTATGTCATTCAAGGAAGGCCTCTATGTGGGCTGCGGCAAGAAGGAAGTCACTTTCAGAAGTGTAGACCCTGCAAACCCTGCAAAGTTCTACATCAACTCTACCCCTGCATACAAGGAGTATGTGACTCAGCTCATCACAACTGACAAGAACGCAGACCCTAAGAAGTATGCGATCGCACAGTCTGACCACTATGGAAAGATGGAGGACAGCAACGACCGTATCGTGAACCAGCTCATCGTAAGCTCTGTTCTCGGCAAGAAGAAGGGAGGCGGAACAAACCAGCTCCAGATGGGTCTCACCGAGCTCCTTCCTGGCTCTGTATGGAACACAATGCCGGCTCATACCCACACACGCCGCATGGAAGCATACTTCTACTTCAACGTGACTCCGGGCAACGCGATCTGCCACCTCATGGGCGAGCCTAAGCAGCAGCGCCTCGTATGGATGCAGAACGAGCAGGCCATCACCTCACCAGAGTGGTCAATCCACGCAGCGGCAGGAACCAGCAACTATATGTTCATCTGGGGAATGGGCGGTGAGAATCTGAATTATGGTGATAAGGATGAGATACCTTACACTGAAATGAGATAACAAAAAAACTGAGCTTTTCGCTCAGTTTTTTTGTTATCGTACTTCTCTGATGATATCCAGGGCATCTTTGCAGAGCTTGGTGATGGCATCCCAGTCTTTGGCGGCGATAGCTTCCTTCGGGAAGAGGTTGCTGCCCATTCCGACGCATGTCACACCTGCCTTGAACCAGCCTTCGAGATTCTCTTTTGTAGGCTTAACGCCTCCTGTCACCATGATCTGACTCCATGGCATCGGAGCACGAAGTCCTTTGACGAATGCAGGGCCAAGGACATCTCCAGGGAATACCTTGCAGAGGTCACAGCCGAGTTCCTGAGCCTTTCCTACCTCTGAAACTGTTCCGCAGCCAGGGCAATAAGGCACAAGACGACGGTTGCAGACCGGAGCGATTTCAGGGTTGAACAGAGGGCCTACAACGAAGTTGGCTCCAAGCTGGAGATAAAGTGCGGCAGTAGCCGGATCCACTACCGATCCGATACCCATGATCATGCCTGGAAGCTCCTTGTTGGCATATTTCACGAGCTCGCCGAATACTTCCTGCGCGAAATCTCCTCGGTTGGTGAATTCGAATGCACGTACGCCACCGTCATAGCATGCCTTGAGGACGGCCTTTGATGTCTCGATGTCGGCGTTATAGAATACAGGGACCATTCCGGTCTCCTTCATCGCTGCTATTACCTGTAGTTTGCTGTATTTTGCCATATTGATCAATTAACGGGATACACGTCCTGAACCGTCGCCCTTCATGAGGTTTTCAACCTCAGCGACTGTCACCTGATTGAAGTCACCGAAGATGGTATGCTTGAGGCATGATGCCGCTACTGCGAAATTGAGTGCCTTCTGATCATCACCGGTATATGTGAGAAGTCCATAGATGAGACCGCCCATGAATGAGTCGCCGCCGCCGACACGGTCAACGATATGAGTGATGTCATATCTTGGAGACTGATAGAGCTTGCCGTCGCTGTAAAGGACTCCGCCCCATGTGTTGTGGTTGGCGTTGATCGATCCACGGAGAGTGATGATCACCTTCTTCGCACGTGGGAATCTGTCCATGAGCTGTCTGCATACGCTCTCGAATTCAGCGGCATTCACCTCACCCTTTGTGGCAGTCACGTCAAAGCCCTCCGGCTTGATGCCGAATACCTTCTCTGCATCCTCCTCGTTACCAAGGATGACGTCGCAGCCTTCAACGAGTTCTGGCATCACGTCAGATGCTGTCTTTCCGTATTTCCAGAGATTCTTCCTGTAATTGAGGTCGCATGAAACAGTCACACCGAGTCTGTTTGCAGCCTTGATAGCCTCAAGACAAACGTCGGCAGCACCCTGGCTGATGGCAGGAGTGATACCTGTCCAATGGAACCAGTCCGCTCCCTCGAAAACCTTCTCCCAGTCGATCATTCCCTTCTCGATCTGCGCGATCGAAGAGTATGCCCTGTCGTAGACAACCTTGCTCGGACGAGCCACGGCACCGGTCTCAAGGAAATAGATTCCGAGACGGTCGCCTCCGTAGACACAATGCTTGGTTCCTACGCCGTAACTTCTGAGATCCTTGATGCAGCTTGCTGCAATGTCGTTCTTCGGAAGTCTTGTCACGAATTCAGTTTCTATTCCGTAGTTTGCAAGAGAAACGGCCACATTGGCCTCACCGCCACCGAAAGTGGCCTCAAACTGCCTGGCCTGTGAAAATCTGAGATATCCAGGTGTTGAAAGGCGGAGCATGATCTCGCCGAAAGTAATGACTTTAGCCATATTATTCCTTTTGTAAATTTTTACAAATCTAATACATTTTTTCGAATTCCGTTAACGGTAACGGCTAAATGTGGGATTTAATCAGAGTGCCGTCCGGAGACACTTTGTAGAAGACCTGATTTGTATCGGGTGACTTCAGTCCGCCAAGTTCTTCTATATACGGACCGAGCTTGAGATAATCTAGAACCTTGACGTCGAATCCGTCAGGCAGCTCTGCCCTGCCGGAATACCATGCAGTCTTGATATGCGGCCATCTGGACTTGATCCATCTTGAAATCTTTTCCACTTCTGATGGTTCGGCGTCGCCTCCCATGAAGCAGAAACATGTGATTGCGGCAGAGTATCCACTGATGAGCGAGGTGAGCATATCCTCGGTCATCTCCTCCCCTGCCTCTTCCCAAAGCCATGGACTATGACAGCCGGGGCATCTGTTGGGACAGCATGAAATATTGACTGCCAGGCTGATCTCATCCGGGATCTCCTGGCAGACAATATCGTAACTATAGCACTTTAGCATAGATGCTTTCCTTCGTCGCGGTGATAGTGGCGTCTTGCAGCCTCTTCCTGACGGGCCATAGAGAAGTTGCTTACACGCTTCATATAACCGATGATACGTGTCAGGTAGTCAATGTCTTCGCTGTGACATTCAGGACATTCCTTCAGATAGTGCTTGCTGATGTGGCCGCACTTATTGCAGATTGTGTTAGGAATATTGAATGTGAAGTAGTTACATCCTTCCTGTGCAGCTACACGGAGAAGCTGTGCATACTGGGCCTTGGTAAGATGCTCCTCGAGATTGAGGTGAAGAGCGGATCCTCCAGTAAGATGCTCGATGTACTTGCGGCCATGCAGACGCATCTTGTCAATGATATTGAGCGACTTGTCCTCTACGATATAGAAGTAGCTGTTGTAGCAGTCACGAGGAACGAAATAGCCGTCTTCCCTATCCCACTTCGCATGCTTCACGCCTACATTCTCCGCAGGAATCATCTCGCAGTTGAAAAGGGTTGTCTTTGAGCGGTACTTCTTGTTGTATTCCTCGATGAGACCGAGTGTGCTCTGTACGAACTCAACGTATTTAGGATTGTCATTGATCTCGATTCCGAGGAATTCAGCGGCCTCTACAAGACCGTTGATGCCGACTGTGAGGTACTGGCGGCCAATATTGATGAAGCCTGCGTCGAAGAGCGGAAGCATTCCCTGCTCCTTGAGTGACTTGAGGTTCTCGTCATAAGCGAGCTGTACCTTGTGGACAAGGTCCACGACCTCTGCAAGATATGTAAGGTAATCACGTCCGTTCTTTACAGCGTACTGGATGCAGCGGTTGAGATTGATGGTAAGCACGCTCTTTGAACCGGTAGATACACCGCCGGCACCGAGGGTATAGCTGAATCCGTTATCCTGGATCTCGTTGCGCAGACGGCAGCATGAAGCAAGGGAGTCAGCGTTGTCGCTCATGTATGTGAAGAACGAATGGCCTTCCGAGTACATCTCGGCTGTGAAGTCTCCCCACTCCTTGTCCTTTACCTCATTGTTTTCCGTAAGGAGAGCCATAGTCTCTACCGGGAAGGTAAGAGGAGTCTTGAGACGCTCTGCGTTGAACCACTTCATGAATCTCTTCTGGAGCCATGAAAGACCGTCCCAGTCAGGCTTTGATCCGTCAGGGAAACGGAACTCTCCGAATATGCTCTCGAAATAGTTCTTGTCATAGTATGAGATGTTCCAGAAGACTGCCTGGAAGTTTCGTGCTCCTGTAGGCTGGTTGATCGAGTAAACGATCTGCTCGAAGCAGTCTGTGATGACCTTGTCGATTGAACGCTTCTTTGTCGAATTGTCAGCTTGTTTTTCAGGATTCTTCCAATAATCGAGACCATATTCCTTACCTACGAAATAATTCATGTACATAAGGAATTCCGGTGTCGCACAGGCACCGCTGAGCATGCTGGAAACCATGAACACGAGGTTGATGAATCCGCCGCAGAAGGACTTGAGATTTGTCGGGCCTATCGAGTTGCCTCCGATTGGCTTCGTACCCTCGAGAAGCCAAGGATACATGGTGATGCTGGCGCAGTAGTTTGCAAGAGATGTCTCGTCATTCTTGTAGATGTGGTGGTTCTTGAGGAGCCTGATGTATTTGTCAGAAAGCTCCTTTCCGTACATCTTCTTCATCCTGTCGGTAAGGATACGGCGGTTCAGACGGATGAAGTTCTTCTTTGGAAGCTCACCGATAAGGGTAGCGAGGTTCTTCTTCTCGATGTTCGCGTTTGCATCGTACTTGCTGCCGGTCGCGGCATTCTCTGCCTGGCAATACTGGATAAGGAAGTCAAGATGATCGCGTACTTCACGGTCTTCACTATGTCTCTGACGGTAAAGCATGTACGCCTTTGCAACTGCAAAGTACTGCTCGGCCATAAGACCGACCTCTACCTGGTTCTGGATTTCCTCCACATGCATGCCTTCCGTTATACGTACATGGGAAAGGATATTGACAAGATCTTCTTCCGTTGCAAATGCTCCGACAGAAAGGAAAGCCTTGCGGATAGCATTCTTGATCTTCTCTACGGAGAATGTCTTACGTTTTCCATCTCTTTTGATGATGGTGATTTCTGCGCTGCTCATATAGTGTTGTCAATAAATGGTTATTCTACTTCGAGACCGCTAAGGTAACTCTATTTATCCTATCCGGACAACAATGTATTAGCTAGTTATCAACAGAGTTTTAAACATGCGCATTACAGCGCATTGCAGGCCCATTTTTAAAGAATGACGGGAAGAAGCAGAAGCCTCGTCCCGTCCGGTAGTGTTTGTTATTCTGTCACCAGATTCTTGAATGCTGATCCGAAGATCAGGTAGCTGATGTTTCCGGCGATGGTTCCTTCATTCTGTCCCCAGAAGAACGGCCAGTCGTCGTAGTTCTCGAAGTGGTCTGGATGTCTGAAGAGGAGACCCGGTGCCACATTTCCAGGAATTGCAGAGAAGTCTGCGCGGTTGTTGCCGTAGAACACTTCCTTCGGGCGAGCCGCTCCGACTGCCGCTACCAGAGAGTAGTTGTGGTATGGGTGACGGCCGAAATGCCACTCGGCTGCCTTATAGGCATGTGACTTGTCCATGATGTCAGGGAAATAGATGCTTGCGTAGCATACTGTTGTGCCATGGCTGAGGATCTGTCCTCCTCCTGCCCAGTTGCCCAGGCCGATAGGAACTCCATATGGATTGTTGTCCTCAAGCTCCTCTACATATGTCCTGAACTTCTCTACATATGGACGAAGTTTCTCCTTATATTCATCACCAAGATAAGGGATTGCATCCAGAGCAGTCTGGAGGGAGAAATTCACGTTTCTGTCAAGTGAAGGCCAGAGCATAGCCTCGAACTGGTCGAGATACTGCTGCTCTCCTGTAGCTATATAAAGCTGGAGGTTTGCAGAGATGTTTCCGCCGCCTCCGCGTCTTCTGAAACCGTCCTGTGGCTGTGCAGCCATCAGCTCGGTAGCTTCCTTAAGAAGCCTTCTAGACTGTTTCAATGCTCTGTCTGCAAGCTCGTCATTATAGCCCCTGAGTGCGCGGCTTGCTGCAGCGAACATTGTCGCGGCGCTGAAATCGCGGTTAGGATCACGTGAAGTGAATGCCCACATGTCATCCGGAGTACCGCTTGACTTGCCGTCCTTCGCCACTTCATAAGGCTTGAGTGCCGGATTGTAAGGAAGTCCGTCTGTAAGAGAACCGGCATCACCGAGATGATGATAGTTGTCAAGGACTGAGTTCGAAAGTGTCTGGGACATGTGTCCGAGAATTTCCGCCTGGGCAACGAGATTGAGCACTCCATGCTCGATGTACTGAAGGATATCAGGAGTGCCGTCCGGACGATGAAGGTCAACATAGCGCTGCTCCTGGCTCACGAAGGTCTGGTCTCTGTCTGACCTGAAGAGCTCCCATGCCCTTACGAGGTTCTGGACTACACTGATGTTTGAATGTGTCTCGATGTCAAAGTCACCTGCGTCGAAGTATCCGCCTACATTCAGGCCAGGAATCAGCTCAAGGTCCTTGAATCTTGTATCAGTTGTCGGGCCCTGCCAATGAAGGTCGAAGTGGTCAGTGTTTCTTGGAGCCTGACGGTATCCTTCCTTGAAAGGCTCGCCATGCCATACGCGGTATCCCTCGTTCACGAACATATGGTTCATATGGATAGGAATCCAGATGTCGCTTGTGGCGTCTGTTATCTTGTCATAGACATTCTCATTGATGATGAAGTTGTTTGTCTTGGTCTCGCCATACTGTATATAGTATACGCCAGGCTCTGTGACATCAGTGAAGTCGAATCTGTCGTAATTGTATTTGTAATATGGGCCCCAGTTGACGACCTTTCCGGTATACGCGACAGTCTCGGTGCCGTCGGAATTTACTCTGATGATCCTGGCATTCCTTTCAGGCTTGTAGTTCCTGTCAAGCTCGATCACCGCGATCTTCGGCTGCTCAGGCAGATAACCGACCTGCGAGAATCCGATGTTAGGTTCCCTTACCCATCCTTCAACGGAATTAGGCTCGACGGTCCATGTGATCACCTTGCCTGTCTTTCCTGCCGGAATAAGGCTCCTGAACACGAACCATCCGTTCTGCGCAAGCATACGTCCGTCGTAAAGCATGATGTCTGAATCATCGGATGAGATGGTGATCATTCTCTCCGGAGCATCAGGAGCGAGGATGAATTCCCTGCCCTGCTCCAGCGGAAGCGGATCAACATAACGGTCAGTACCACGGTCATCATATGTCTTGTAACCTTTGTACTGTCTTGGCTTTTCGCTGTTAGGCCTTGTCACGGTTTCACTCGCTGCATAACGAGGGAATCTGTCAGGCCTGCCGTCTACAAGATATGTCTTAGCCCAATATTGTGACGGAAGGAATTCGAGATTGAATCCGGCATGTCCGGCAAGCTTCTCTGGAAGCGGTTCGTCAAGGTAGACGGCAATCTCTACCGCCTCGCCCTTTCCGGTAACTACAACCCTTGAATCGAAGTCATAGTCCTCATAACGCAATGCCACTTCAATAGATCCGTCTTCTTTGTTTATGGTCCTGGACGGAGTAGCCGGCACGAGGTCCCACTGTTCAGGTGTGCTTGAAAGTCTTACGGCTCCTCCCTGGACGGTTCTGACACCGTGGTGGATGATTTCGATGCCGGAATTCTTTTCGTCGTTGAATCCTCCGTTGTAAAGATTGCTGAATACAAGGACATTGACGCCCTGTCGTTCGAAATACTCGGAGTCGTTGAGAACAAGGTTCTGGTCTGTGGTGCCGCTGCATGATGCCAGAAGCAGAGCAGATGCGAGCAGCAGATTAATGTTTTTCATGTTTTGGGTTTTAGTGATATTTCGGTAATGTAAAAATATGAATTACCTCCGAGATTTGAAACGTCATTTTCAATTTGGAAATAAAACTGACATCATATGATACATTATCGACAAAAAAGGAGTGCCTTGGCTGGCACTCCTTAATGATCTAGAACGGGAATCTTCTGTTTTGTGATGGTATCGGATCACCTGTTTCTGAATTTTCCTGATCGTTCTTATCAAGCTTGAAGAGCATGAAGCTTGCATTGTCCTTTGTATATGGAGCCCACTCGCCACCGTCTGGTCCGTTAGGATCGCCATATTTTGCAAAGTTTGTCCATGCGGTAAGCATCACTTCCGAGAGGTCCCAGTCGCCCTGTGTCCAAGGACGCCAGCAATGCTTGAGAGACTTGAATACATACCAGAGGTCTGATGAGTGGAATGCACCCTCAAGTACATTCGGACGATGGTCGGTAGGAAGAGGACGTGCGAACTCATATGCATAAGCCTTGCCTCCAACACTTTCCCTGTTGAGACAGAACTCGGCGATGCCAGGAGCCATGTCACCCATGTCGTCCTGTGTATAACCGATCATATAAGGAATGTTCGGAAGAGCGTCAGCATATGCCGCATTGTCAAAGCTCTGGAGTGAAACGTATCCATCCACGATTGGACGGCCTGTAACCACGCCTGTACGGTCTCCTGTAACAGTCGCATAGAAGTTTCCTGCTGTGTAGAGCATCTCGGTAGAAGCCTTGCGCATCTTCTCGAGGCTGTCGAAGCCGGCCCAGTCCATCACCTTCTTTGTAGCCTGCTCAGCCTCAGCAAGGGTGGTAGGGAAATAGAAACGGCCCATTCTGCCAGATGGTGCTGCCGGAGCTGCATTCGGATTGGTGATTCCGCCACCGCTCATGATGACTGCCTTGTTGAAGAGACCCTTTGAAAGAGGTGATTCACATACAGTCTTCACGCTGCCTGCTCCTGCGCTCTGACCGAAGATCATCACGTTTGCAGGGTCACCGCCGAACTGCTCGATGTTCTTCTGAATCCATTTGAGAGACTCGATCTGATCGAGGATACCGTAGTTTCCTGATACTCCATGTGGGCTTTCAGCCGAGAGTTCAGGATGTGTAAGGAAACCGAAGACACCGAGACGGTAGTTGATGGAAACAAGAACGACGCCCTTTGCCGCCCATTCCTGTGCATCGAATTCAGGCTCCGAGCCCCATCCTTCGCGATATCCGCCGCCATGGATCCACAATGCAACCGGAAGTTTCGCATCTGTCTTGCCGGGAGCAGGTGTCCATACGTTAAGGTAAAGACAGTCCTCGCTGTATGGAGATTCCTTGCCATAACCCCATTCGGTTGTATATCCACCAGGATAGTGAACCGCCTGATAGCCCGGATGGCCGAATGTGTCGGCGATCTTCACGCCTTCCCATGGAACTACAGGCTGCGGCTCTTTCCAACGGAGATCTCCGATAGGAGGTGCAGCGTAAGGGATACCTCTGTAGACTGTGACACCTTCGATGTCAGCGGCTACGCCTTGAACCTGTCCGCCTTCGATTGTAAGGATAGGACTTTCCTGCTGCTGTGCACATGCTGCAAACAGCAATGGAAGAAGGAAATAGAATAACTTTTTCATGATCAGATAGTTGTTTTCAACCAAATATAACTATTCTATCTCAAAATATAATACCGGAAGTCATTATAAGGGCTTATTGAATCAAATTTGAAAGAATTAGACTAAATGACGATTGTTGGCGGAAAGATGAGATTGACATAATTTATATTATCTTTGACGCCGTTTTCCATGAAAGTATCCATATTCATATCAACAGCGGTGGCCCTTTTCATGACATCCGGACTTCTTCTGCATGCACAGAAGAACAGTTATTCTCATGAAATTTCGGCATATGGCAGGTCATCCTACATATTACCCACCAGCGGATATTTCTGCGGTTCCAACCCGACAGGCATGCCGCTGACGCAGAGCATGTCCGGCCACCTCGAATATACATTTTCATATCCTTCGGAAAGCCTCTACCACTCATACCAGGGTATTGGTGCCGGAATCCACTCGTTCGGTTCCCATCAGTATATCGGCACTCCCCTTTCATTATATTTCGTGCAAGGAGCCAGTCTGGCAAAAATGGGTTCATGGGCGACACTGGACTATAGATGGAACCTAGGTCTGTCATATGGCTGGCAGAACAAAGAAAGCAAGCTGACGTCCACGAAAACAAATGCTTATCTGAGCATCGGCATGTATCTTTCTCTTTATGCCGGCAGACATTTCAAACTGTCAGTCGGACCGGAGTTTGCACATTATTCCAACGGTGACACGAAGTTTCCTAACGGCGGCACAAACACGGTAGGACTTCGGGCGGGAATGTCTGTGAGGACCGGCAACTGCGAAAGGCTTCCGGAAACAGACAGGCTGCTGCGCAAGGAGGAACCATTCTCAAAAAGAATGAGCTATGACCTCACATTCCATGGCGCATGGAGAGCGGACAGGAACATCATCGACAACAGGATATATGTCATAAACAGGAAATTTCCTGTGTGCGGCATCACATTCAATCCTCTCTATCATTTCAACAGGTATGTGAGCCTCGGCCCGTCATTGGATTTCATATATGACAGCAGCGCAGACCTTGTTCCGCAGATCAACGGGCAGAAGGAGATGACCGGATATGATCAGCCGCAGTGGTGGAAGCAGATGGCACCGGGAATATCATTGAGGACGGAATTCAGGATGGCCTTTGTCGCAGTCAATGCAGGATATGGATATTCATTCTGCCATAAAGGGTCAGAACTTGATGTGACATATTTCATCTTCAACATGAAGACTTTCATGTCAGATAGATTCTATCTCAATGTCGGCTACCGTCTCAACAGCAAGATCTCGACGCATTGCCTGATGTTCGGACTTGGATGGAGTCTGTAGCAGGCGGAAACAGCAATCCCCCATTCCGAAGGAACAGGGGATCTGAATCTATATTATAACCTTGATTACTTCGCGTCCATTGCCTGGCAAGCTGTAATCGCAACCATCTTGTAGATGTCGTCTACAGAGCAGCCGCGGCTGAGGTCGTTAACAGGACGGGCGATACCCTGAAGGATAGGGCCGATAGCGTCAGCGTTTCCAAGTCTCTGTACGAGTTTGTAGGCGATGTTTCCTACCTCGAGGCATGGGAATACGAGAACGTTTGCATGTCCTGCGATCTCTGAACCTGGAGCCTTCTTCTGGCCTACTGAAGGAACGAGAGCGGCATCAGCCTGAAGCTCACCTTCGATCTTGATTGCCGGATCAAGCTCCTTTGCAAGCTTGGTGGCCTCCACAACCTTGTCAACCACCTCATGCTTTGCAGATCCCTTTGTAGAGAATGAAAGCATTGCGACCTTCGGATCTGCGAATCCTGCGACACTCTTTGCTGTCTGTGCTGTGCAGACTGCGATCTGTGCAAGCTGTGATGCATCTGGCATAGGAGTAACGGCAACGTCACCTACTACAAGAACGCCATCCTCGCCATACTCTGGAGTCTGTGTGATCATGAGCATTGCGCCGCTTACACATGTGATGCCAGGAGAGCACTTGATGATCTGGAGTGCAGGACGAAGAGTCTCGCCTGTTGTCGAAAGAGCACCGCTGATCTGACCGTCAGCATCTCCGCTCTTGATGATGAGACATCCGAAATAAAGAGGATCGAGAACGAGCTGTGCAGCCTTTTCAGGAGTCATGCCCTTGTTCTTGCGGAGTTCGTAAAGAAGGTTTGCATATTCTGCAGTCTTCTCGCTTGTTGCAGGGTCGATGATTGTAGCCTTGCCGATGTTCTTAAGGCCGAGCTTGCCTGCAAGTGCATTGATCTCGTCAGGATTGCCGATAAGGATGATGTCAGCGATCTCGTCAGCGAGAGACATGTCAGCTGCAGTAAGGGTTCTTTCTTCAAGTGACTCTGGGAGCACGATGCGCTGTTTATTCGATTTTGCGCGTGCGATAATGCTTTCAATAAGTGACATAGTGGTATATTTACTTGTTTTATGAATTTTCAAAACATACAAATTTAGCAAATATTTTTATATACGGATTACTTTATGAAATTTTTCGTGTGATATGATAAATGGTTATATTTGCACGTGAACATAAAACCTGATCACTATGAGATTCAAAGGCATTTTCATTACAGCAGTCGTCTGGACATTGATATCCGGATGCGCTTCCAAAGGGTCGCAGACTGAAATTTATCCGATCCAGGACAATCCCGCTCCAAGGCTTATGGCGCGCGCACTTTTCGCAGATGCTCCTGACAGCCTATTTGTGGCACTCGGACTGAATGATGGCGTACCATCTTCCGTATGTGCATTCCTGGTCCGTACAGAAGGCAGGCAGATTCTCTTCGATGCGGCTAATGGTGCTGAAGATTCACGTCTTATGCCTGTTCTCGATTCGCTTGGAACAGCACCTGAAGATATTGATTATGTCTTCATCACTCACCTGCATGGTGATCATACCGGTGGTCTTCTCAAGGACGATGCCGCTGCTTTTCCTAATGCAGTCATATATATAAACAAGATCGAATATGATTCGTGGATATCTATGGATGGAAACGGAAGGCTTCAGATGATAGCCGATGCTTATGACGGCCGTATCGTCACATTCATGCCGGAAGATTCTCTCCCATGTGGAGTAAAGGCGTTAGCTGCATATGGACATACTCCTGGCCATACTATATATTTATTGGACGACATCCTTATTGCCGGTGACATAATGCATGGCGTCGCTCTTCAGAGGGAACACCCTGAATTCTGCGCAAGGTTCGATATGGACAGCGAGGCTGCGGTGAATTCAAGAAAAGCAGTACTTCAGATGGCTTCGGAGGGCAATCTGAAGGTATACGGCATGCATTTCCCTGCACCGTATCATTTATAATGGAATAAATCAAAATCTAATCATATGAACAGAATTCTTACCATCCTTGCGTGCCTTGCGCTTACGGCATGTGCTTCGCAGACAACGACAAAGACAGTCGATCGTATGACTCACGATCCGAACTGCACCAACACAGAGACAATCCTCCATGTATGGAGCTGGAACTTCCCTACCATCGCTGAAAACATGAAGCAGATTGCCGACGCGGGATTTACCATGCTCCAGACCTCACCGGTCAATGCATGCTTCAGCCCTGAAGGCGGAAACATCAGGATTCTCGATGAGAAGGAAGGCAACTGGTACCATTACTATCAGCCGACCGATTGGACTGTAGGAAATAATATCGTCGGTACAGAAGAAGAGATGAAGGTGATGCTGGACTCTGCGAAGAAATATGATATACGTGTCCTCGTCGACGTGCTTCCTAACCATACGGCATTCGACATCGACCTTGTGACTGACGAATTCTATGAAGCAGTTGGCGGCCGCGAGAAAATGTTCCATACTCATGGACTTGACGGAATAAATGACTACAACGATCGCACGCAGTGTACTCATCAGGGTGTCGGAGGGCTTCCTGACGTAAACACAGAGAATCCGCTTTTCCAGAAGTACTACATGCAGTTCGTGAACAAGCTCATCGAGATGGGTGTACGCGGTTTCCGTTACGACACAGCAAAGCATATCGGAGTACATTCGGACCCTGTGGATGCAGAAGCCGGAGTTACTGAGAATGATTTCTGGGATGTGGCGACAGGCCGTAAGGAAGTGCTCGGAGTGTCACTCTGCATTCCATATGACAGCCTATTCGTATATGGCGAGGTCCTTCAGGACAGAAACGTGCCGGAAGAGGAATATGCAAGCTATTTCGGGCAGACAGCATCAAGCTATGGACATGTGCTTCGTGAGGCTCTCGCAAAGCGTAGCGCAAAGGACATCGACCTCATCTCATGGTATCACAGAGCGGCTCCGGAATACCTTACTACATGGGTCGAGAGCCACGACACATATTGCAACGCAAATGAGAGTGCGGGCCTTACCGACGCCCAGATCCGCACTGGATGGGTATTCCTTACAGCCCGTCAGAACGGTACTCCGCTTTTCTACAGCCGTCCGATGAACTCTACACGCGAGAATTACTTCGGCGACAACCTTCTTGGAGCACGTGGAAACGATGAATTCTTCCATCCGGAAGTTGTGGCTGTGAACAAGTTCCGACAGGCGATGAACGGACAGGTTGAAGACATCAGGATCTCCGAGGACGGCGAGGTGATCGTTGTCGGACGTGGAGACAAGGGTGCTGCCGTAATCAACTTTGCGCTCGAGGAGAATGCCGTAGAACTACCTGTCGGACTTCCGGACGGAGAGTACAAGGACACAGTATATGGCACACCGTTTACTGTGGAGGCCGGTGTCCTCAAGGGAACAGCGCAGCCTGAAACGACTTACATCATTGTAAAGTAGATTACCGGAACATATTAAGAAATAACCGCCGTCGCATTGTCTGCAACGGCGGTTATCTTTAATGACAGTCGTGATGGTCGCAAGCCTCTCCATTGTCCTTGACCTGGCCGGCAAGGTATGCTTTTGCGAGTTCTTCAACATCTCCGCTGCATCCCCTTATGACCTCGATCCTCTGGGCTTCAAGTACATTCTTCGCTCCCTGGCCCATGTTTCCTGCAAGCATCACTGCTACTCCCATCTGCTTCAGCACGGGAGCGATCCCGCTCTTGCATCCGCAGCCTTCTGGCGATGCCATCTTGCTGACGCCTGTAATCTTGCCGTCGATGACATCGAAAATCGTATAATATTCGCAATGGCCGAAATGATCATCAACACGGCCGTCTCTGGTAGGTACTGCTATCTTCATAATCATTAATGTTATTTCTCTGCAAATTTAAGGATTTTTGTAATTTTGCACATATGAAAAATGAGAAATACGAGATTCTTTACAGACAGATTGTCTCGCTTATAGAAGACGAATCTGACGAGATAGCCAATATGGCTAATTGTGCAGCAATGATCCATGAGACATTCGGTTTCTGGTGGACCGGGTTCTATATTGTCAAAGGAGAGCAGCTCGTTTTAGGGCCATTCCAGGGCCCTGTGGCATGTACACGCATTCCTTTCGGAAAGGGAGTCTGTGGAACGTCATGGAAAAGACGTGAAAGCGTCGTGGTGCCGGATGTGGAACTTTTTCCGGGTCATATCGCATGCAGCAGCCTATCCAGGAGTGAGATCGTCGTGCCGCTATTCGCCGGAGATGAGGTAAAGGCTGTACTTGACATAGACAGCAAGGAACTGGCGACATTTGACGAGACCGACCGTCTGTGGCTAGAGAAGATCGTTTCCCTGTTATGACCCGCATGATATGAGTACACTTGAAAGAGCGATAGAAATCGCGACTGAAGCCCACAAGAGGCAGGTAGACAAATCAGGCAAGGAATATATCGGTCATCCTCTCCGAGTGATGGAGATGGGAAAGACCGAGGAGGAAAAGATCGTTGGTGTGCTTCATGATGTCGTTGAAGACACGGACTGGACTTTTGAGAGACTTGCAGAGGAAGGATTCTCTGACGAGGTCATTGCAGCATTGAAGTGTGTTACAAAGACATCGGAGAATGAGAATTACGATGACTTCATCGACAGGGTGAAGAAGAATCCGCTGGCTGTTGCGGTGAAGATCAATGACCTTACCGACAATATGGACATACGCCGTCTCCCCTATCTCAGCGACAAGGATGTGAAGCGGCTGAAGAAATATCTGAAGGCCTACAAGCGGCTTACCGGCGAGCCGGTATATTCCGTATATGCCGCTCGTCAGGAACACCCTAACGCATATGATCCATGGAACGAGGAGGCTGATGCTGAATTGGCAAGGATGTGGGCAGAGGGAATGGCAGTCGCTGAAATTGCCGATCATTTCGGAAGAAAATCAAGTGCAATCATATCACGTCTAAAGAAATTAGGATTATGATACTTACAACAACACAGTCCATTGAGGGACGCAAAATAGTAGAATACAAGGGAATAGTATTCGGAGAGGTAATCAGTGGAGTCAACTTCCTTAAGGATTTCGGAGCAAGTATCCGCAACATCATCGGCGGACGCTCAAGTTCATACGAGAACGAGCTTCTCTCTGCAAGAACAAAGGCATTGAGGGAGCTTGAAGACAGGGCCAGGGCTATAGGTGCCGATGCAGTCGTAGGAATCGATATTGACTATGAAGTCCTTGGCGAAGGCGGCGGAATGCTTATGGTGACAGCATCCGGAACTGCCGTAAGACTGGGATAAGCCTGACTGAATACACATGATACGACAGACTACATTTCATCTTTCTGCGAAAAAGAGAGGCTGCCATCTGGTGACCCGGGAAATTCTGGAGCATCTTCCGAAGCCCCTTCCGGCGGCTGGACTGCTGCATCTTTTCGTGCAGCACACCTCATGTGCGCTTTCCATCAACGAGAACTACGACCCGGATGTCCGTACTGATATGGAGGCTATCCTGAACCATATGGTGAAGGAGAGGGAACCTTATTACGAGCATACGATGGAAGGATCAGACGACATGCCTGCACACGCCAAGTGTTCCCTCTTCGGTGTCAGCCTTACCATCCCTATCACTGACGGGCAGCTCAATCTTGGCACCTGGCAGGGTATCTACCTCTGCGAATTCCGCAACTACGGAGGTTCCAGGACAATTGTTGCAACCATTTACGAATAGGTATCAGATAAGCATACAGACCTTCTTCAGGTGATTTTTATCTCTCTCTATTCAAAATTGTCAGAGGAATATTATGTATTTTTGCACCATGTCTGAAACTCGTCCGATAATATTTTGTTCTGACCGCCGGGAATGGCGGGAATGGCTGGCAGAAAATCATGACACAGCAAAAGAGATCTGGTTCGTTTTCCCGACCAATGAAGCACATGAGGAAAGTGTGTCATATAATGATGCTGTAGAGGAGGCTCTATGCTTCGGATGGATCGATGGTGTGGCTGGAACATTTGACAGCACGCATATGCTTCGCCGGTTCACTCCCAGACGCAAAGGCAGCAGCTATTCCAGACCAAATATCGAACGACTTATATGGCTGGATAAACAGGGAATCATTCATCCTTCTGTGCGAAGTGCTGTCATAGACATCATCAATGAACCGTTCATATATCCGGGTGATATAATCGAGGCATTGCAGGCTGATGAAACTGTCTGGAAAAACTACCAGGCGTTTACCGAACCATATAAAAGAATCCGGACGGCATATATTGATGCTGCCAGGAAGCGACCTGAAGAATTCGAGCGAAGACTCCGGAATTTCATCGATAAGACCCGTCATAATAAGCTGATTGTAGGATATGGCGGAATAGATAAATATTACAGGTACATGGATGAAGTGATTATAAGAAAGGCCGTCAGGGAGGAAGCAAGACAGATTGCAGAACTGATCATGCTGGCATGGCCGGTAGAGCAGATTCTGGAGTCCAATGGCATCGCTTATCAGGAACTGCATGAGGCTATCAAGTCAATTGTAGAAATGCCGGAGACCATCTACAGCTATGAGAATACATTCGTGGCAGAGGCTGACGGGATTGTTGTAGGAGCAATGTGCGGATATGACGGGGCTGATTATCAGAGGTTCAAACAGCCTGTCGTGGACATGCTGGGCAATGATTCCGGATTTGCGGAACTACTTGAGACTGAAGCAGGTGAATTCTATCTTGACTCTGTCGGAGTCATGGCCGGATACCGAGGCAGAGGGATTGCATCATCACTTTTCAAGGCACAGATTACCCGTGCCGCTTCCATGGGACATTCTAAGGTCGGGCTCATCGTAGATGAGGATAAGCCGCAGGCTGAGGCATTATACAATAGGCTAGGCTTCAATTATGTCGATGACAAGGATTTCTTCGGTCACCGTATGAAGCATCTGGTTTATAAGATCAACGGCTGATTGTGGCAAAGAAAACACTCATAAATGATTTTTCTGCTCTGAAAGGAAAGGTGAATTTCCAGGAGCGGAAGCCTGTTGTACCTGAAAGGAAGCCATCAGTCAGGCCAGCATCGGCAACGACGGCAAATGAAAGCTCTCTGAAGATCGGACAAAGTGTTGTCCTGATGGATTCCGACCTCCGCGGCAGAATAGTCTCCATAGGCAGGAAGGTCGGCATCGAGCTGGAAGACGGACTTGTGATAGAGGCTTCATATGGAGAATTCGCCGTCACTTCCCTATCCGAATTGTCTTCTCTGAAGGAGACGAAGGTCAAGGCGAAGAAGGCTGATGTGAGGAAGACTTCTTCGTCAGGTGCTTCGGCATCTTTTGGAGGGTCCATTTCCGTAGACCTGCATATTGAAGCCATTCCAGGAGGCAGGAGCATCCCTAAAGGACAGCAACTGCAATTCCAGCTGGACACATTCAGAAAGGTCATACGTCAGAACCTCTCACATAAAGGCATGACAATCACCTTCATTCATGGAATAGGAGACGGCATACTAAAAGCTGCAATCCGGAAGGAACTGGACGAAGTCCTTGCTCTCCGATGCAGCTATTCAGTCGGCGACCCAGCAGTCACCATCGTGACAATAAGGTAACCCCTACCTTACATAATGAGGCATCTCCTCCGGTATGACCATCGAAATCTCCACGAGGCCTGCCACTTCCCCATTCTCTCTCCACGCGGTCTGATAGATCATCTTCCTCAAGCCGTTCTTCTCGATGGTATAGGCATTGGATCCGCCGCCAGCGAGCAGATCGGCAATGATTCCCCTCGAACGCTCGTTGTGGCATGGGATCAGACTTTTCCCGATCAGATCTCCATGCCTTGCAAATGTCTCCTTCGCCTTGTCATTCATATAAAGCACAATGCCTTCCTTGTCACACACTGTGACCGCACAATTCATTTCCTTTGCCCAATCAGGTATCATATTCATGTCTGTTTAAATATTATGACAAAAATAAGAATAAATCTTATTATGCATATGCCCATAAGATGACATTCTGCGGCATAGTCTTCAGCCATTTTGAGGCCTTGTAATAATTTGTGACCGGCAGTCCGTGGAGCTCAAATGCGGGCACCGGGCTTCGGAACATTTTTCGGTTTCTACCAATCCTGTAAAGCCTTTTCTGAAATGAATGCCCGCTATAGTCACATGGATGTCATAATCGGCATTATATCCGTTACGCCTTCGACTTTTATGATTTTCATGATGTCAGATGGCATTATAGAGATCAACCGGTGCGACGACATATTGTTCCATAGAAATCTTTCTCTTATCCATCAGCCTTTTCACCTTCGGGATTCTTGAGAACATGAAACTGGAGACTTTTCTGGGCTTGCACAATTCTATTTCCTGCTCCTTATATATCAACCAAACCAGCTCCGAACAATACATCTTTCCATTATCGAACTTGAATTCAAGATCGTATGGCTGTCCAAGATATTTACTGTATGGAATCCGCTTCGTAAGGCGTCGCGAAGGCCTTTTGACGCACCAGTTCTCATTCTTTGCCCAACTGATGAAAGTCGCAAATGGAGTGAGTCTTACAGTCTTTGAAGCCTCAAGAACTTTCAAACCGTCAGGAGTATCAACCACTACCCCGCAATGAGTCCATTTCGACATCGTCCCGAGCTTGATGTATGGAGCTTGTGACGATTGTCCTTCGATAAACACAACATCCCCTTCCTGGAGATCTGTGATATCAGTGCTGTTGTTGCACGAAGACAGCAACAGCACAGATAAAAGGATATGCATCCATCTCATGGCTTAGAGTCCGAAAATTGAATCAAACTCAGAACGTGTATAGTTCTCGACTACAATGGTATGGCCTCCGCAAGTGAACTTAAGGTCGACTCCATCATCCGTCTTGATTGGACGGATCGCAACTCCTTCATAGGTGAAACCTTTGAAACCGGACGCGTCAATTCTTGGAGCAATGTCCTTGTAACTTGCTACACAAAGATCCTTGACCTTCTGAGGCATAAGATTGTAGATGGTCACCAAAGTCTTGGTGTCAAAGTCAATACCCTCATCCGAGCCAGCGATTCTGGCGGTTACCGATGATGAGAAATTGCCGGCGGGAATGCTGGCGACAGTTGCAGAAACGCAGAGGACAGTGATGAGCGAAATGATCGCTGCAAAAAAGATTTTCTTCATAACGTTGTACTTTAGAGTGTTATTGATTTGTTTTCACTCTATAATGTCACAACTAAGAAAAGGTAATCAGATTGTGCAATCAAATCAGATATATCTAGACAATTTTTCTCCCCATCTTCCAATTCTCTCATATGTCACCTTTCTGCATAGCCAATCAGTGAATCGTCCCCACTTCCTGTACAGAAAATTGAACATCAAGTATGCCGGGACCTGTGAGAGAGACCGCGGCATCCTTCTCAGTATATTTTTGAAACTATACACCTGATCATATATCCACAAGTATCCCGCATATAGTTCATCAGGAGTCATATTCTTAGGCTGTATCACAACGTGGGCAGTATCATATAGGCCAAGGTCTCTGGTAAGGAGTCTGCCTTCGTCCACCATCCTTTGATGCAAGGCTGTGCCAGGATACGGCGTGAGGATATGAGATGTAACGGTCTCAATCCTGTTCCTTACAATCCAGTCCAACGTCGCCTGAAATGTTTCCTTGGTATCGCTGTCAAGACCGAAAACGAAGCTTGCATTAATCATTATTTCACGCTTGTGGATTTCCTCGACCGCATATTCGTATTTAGCGACATCGTTCTGCACCTTATGAACGCCGCTGACAGATGAGGGGTTGATGCTCTCAAAGCCAATGAATAGACCCTTGCATCCCGAATCCTTCATTTCATCCAGCAGGCCAGGGATATTCACAACGTTTATAGACACAGCTGCATTCCAACGGATACCTGATTTCTTCAGTTCGGACATAAGTTCTCGTGTCCAATTGAGATTACCGATGAAGTTATCGTCAATGAACATTACATGCTTGATTCCAGATGCCTTTACCTCTGAAATGACATCTTCCACAGGCCGATTCACATACCATCTTTCCTTGGAACTGTTGTAACAGAAGTCACACCGGAAAGGACATCCCCTGCTGGTATGGTAAATATTGCGGTATAGATAATCCCCTTTAGGCATAAGGTCATATGCTGGAGGAATTATCTTGTCACCGCTGAACGAATGAGGGCAAGTATAGACTCTTTTTAGCGTCCCTTTATGAAAGTCTTCCATGATATCTGGCCAGGTCCCTTCGGCTGCCCCAATACAAATGATCAGATTTTCTTTTTCAGGTATCTCATCTGGAGCAGTTGTAGAAAGTATCCCTCCAAGCACTACCGGGATCCCTCTGCTGAGATATATTTCAGCTATTTCCAGAGATCTAGGCAACGAGTCGACATTGACAGAGATTCCAACGATATCCGGACAGTCTGTCATATCGACAGCATGCACATTCTCATTTTCAACGACAACCTCATATTGGTCTCGGAACATTGCCGCAATCGTGTACAGCCCCAATGGAGGAGACATCCTGTTCTTCAGGTGCGTATCCATAGGACGCATATGCATCAAGGGCTGTATGAGTTTGATCTGTGTCATTTACCTATGAACGGATAAGGCGTTTGCTCTGATTTATTGTCACTAAATAATGTCGCTATGAAGAAAAGGTAATCAACCTAACTTAAAATTCCTGTCGGATATTCCCAGAACACTCTGTAAAGGGCATTCATCACTCCACCTCTTGGTATTGCCATTATCAGCGACAACACGGCAAGATGCACAAAACATATGAAAGCGGCAGACCTTGCCTTGCCGCAATTCTCGATATCTGATTGCGAAAAGCGTGTCTGCCTGATGAATGAATGCACATGAAATGCATATGTAAAGGCAATAAGTACATCAAAGATGATCATGTATTCATTATTGCCGAAGAACCTGAAAGGGAAAAGCATGAAGGTATAGATCGGTATGCAATAGGGAGATAATGTAATTGGCACATAACCTATAGGACCGGTCTGATAGCTCACGTAACATTCCCTGTCCCTAACGACAAATTCCCGGATCTTTCCGAAGAAAAGCAAGGCCACAAGTGTATGGGTCAGTTCGTGTGTGAACTTCATGATCCAGTTCACATTATGGCGCATTCTCGGAATGATCATAAAAAGCAGAAACACTCCATACGCAAGGAATCCGGCTATGAGACCTACATAGTTACCTTCTTGACTCCAATCCCATTTCGCGATGCTTAACATTGGAACTGCATTACTGCATACTGATATCGCGAGCACACCGATGTAAAGAACGGACAGCATGCCGAACAAGGCAGTCGAAGCGATGTACCCTATCTTTCCCAGTTTATTCATCTTCTTTATCAGTTTCAACATCAAGTGCGGCGGACTTCACTCCGGTTTCCGCATATATCCTTTCTCTCTCAAGCAGTTCTCTGAGCGCAGCCCTTTCAACTGCCGCACGTACAGATTCCTCTGCGAATTCTTCACTTTCAACAAGCATTTTTGCTATGTCCTTGAACTTCTGCATACATCTGCTTTTTTTAGTTTTTGCCGAATCGGCATTCTTCATTCCTAGTATACCTGCAATCTCATCCATCGGCTTATGATCCCAATGGAACAGCTTCATGATCCTCTTGCATTCGGTCGGGATGGAATCAAACACCCTGTCCAGAAACTCATTCTGAGCCAGCTGCTTATCAGAAATTGAGATTTTATCAGGTTCAGTTTCCCGTTCCCTGTTCAAATCTGGAATCCGCTTGCCGACAGATGGTAAGAGCGGATTGATATTCGGCGCATCATCTTCTGATTTTGATGGCTTGAAAGTCTTTCTGATCTGATTCAGCGCAATATTCTTACCGATCTGCACCATGTAGCTTAACAATGTTCCCTCTTTGGTCAGATCAAATTTGCCTTCCTTGACTTTCTGCATCAGTGTTATGCATGTGTCCTGAAACAAATCCTCTATTTCAAAGCCCAGCTTTCCTCCAGATGAGAACAACTTGTATATAATCGATATGAAACTTGGTTTAATCTTCCTGCAGATATGCTTCCACGTCCGTTCATCATTCTGCATTATACCCATTACTATCTGTGAATCTTTCATGGCCAGCCCGTTTGTAAGATTTACAAATATACAAAAGTAATCTTTTAAATTGCTTTCCGACATATTGTTTCTAACTTTGGCTCTGCAAGCATTTAAAAAGAATAATATGAAGATCGCGATAATCGGAGCAGGAAACATGGGTGGAGCCATTGCGGCCGGCCTTGCCAAAGGTAAAATTGTCAAATCGGGAAACATCATCTGTACAGCCCGGACACAGAAGACATTAGACAAGATCAAAGCCATAGATCCGGGAATAGCCGTTACGACAGACAACATCATGGCTGTAAAGGAAGCTGATGTAGTGATCCTAGCCGTAAAGCCATGGCTGATGGAAAATGTCATCTCCGGATTCAGAGAGCATGCGGCACCATCAGGAAAGATTTTCGTATCGGTTGCGGCCGGTATAACCTTGGACCAGCTATGCACATGGATCTCCCCTGCGTGTCCATCCGAAGTATGCTCCTTCAGAGCCATACCGAATACAGCGGCATCAGTGCTTGCCAGCATGACCTTCATTGCATCCGCAAATGCTGATGCAGAACAGATCAGGCTCGTAACAGACATCTTTGACGAGATGGGCTGCACCATGTATGTAGAAGAGAGACTCATCCCGGCAGGAACCGCCCTTGCCTCATGCGGTATCGCATTCGCAATGAGATACATAAGGGCGGCATCTGAAGGAGGAGTTGAGATAGGATTCCGCCCTGAAGAAGCCAGAAAGATCGTCGAATACACAGTCAAAGGTGCTGCTGAACTTCTTCTCGCAAACGGCGGCCATCCCGAAGAAGAAATCGACAAGGTCACCACAGCCGGCGGAATCACCATCAAGGGCCTGAATGAAATGGAACACGAAGGCTTCACCTCGGCAGTCATCAAAGGACTTAAGGCGTGTCTTTAGAAAACCGCCCGCATCCTTCTAGATGTTTATGTTCCAATAATAACACCATCGTACCTGATAATTTATACCAGAGTGACACGGAACAGCAAATCCGTGTACCCACGCTGCATAAAACCGGATATAAGTGTCGATAAAAGAGACCGTCGGAACAAGAAATTAAGCTTTCCTGTTCCGACGGTCTTATATCGGAATCCCCGATCATGTCGGAGATGGCGTCAAAGCCGACTAACTGGCTGTATGTCTGATTAGCGCTCCAGAAGGCATACTAAATTGATTATCAATTACTTAAATGAACCTCCGCATAAATTCGGTATAAAAATTTGGTTGCTAGCGGATATGAATAACCAATGTTTCTTACCATCTGTCAAGCCTGTCACAAAGGTAAGAAACTATCGGCAAATAACTGACACGAAATTACAACTTTTTATTATTGTCTTGATTTTCAATAAGCTAGCTAGAGCAATATTGTACATTTTGTAACATATGATGATTATAAAGGAAGCCAAAGTCTTGCTATGAAACCTTTCAGAGACGATTTCATACAAATTGACTTCGGAAAACATCAGACCACAATCGGAAAACATTCTCATCGCATTCTCGTAACAATCCCCTATTTTTCATAAAATTCCAATTGGATTTTTAGACTTGAAAATCCCACTTAAATGCTATGCATCTCCTTCAAAATCTACTTTAGAATAAATCTACTGCATCATGATATTTACATTTCGCATACTTCAATCATGCGGTCCATTACGTTCTGAAATTATCTTTACCATTCGGATAAAATCTTGACATATCTTTATCATTATCCACTATTTTACTGATTCATTCTTGCATAAAAAATGTCCCGTTCTTTTTGCAAAAAAACGAGACATCAATATCACTTATGATTTCACTGTAAATGACATATTCTCAGATTCCTCATATTTATTAATTGCCTCATCAATATTACCAATTATACTGACAATCTCTTTAACTATGCCAAAACCAGTTTTAATTCGAGCTCTTTGGCAATATCCCAATTCCGCCTTAAACTTATTCAAAAGATACTCTTCCATTTCAATTGGTGGTCTTCCGACTTGCTGTAACTCTGTTTCTAGTTCTTTGATTTGATCTTCATAGAATGACTCTATATCTGATAACTGGATCATATCATTAATCTTCTTTCCTAATAAGACTGAACCGACAGTAGCCTTAACAATATTATACTTTCCTAAGTCATTGATAACAGAAAGTGCATCTTCAGCTGAAAGCTCAGACAGCTTTTTACATGACGGAAAGTCCTTAATAGGTACGGAATTTAGGATGATTGTATATAATCCCGAAGCAATATCTGCAGCATATAAAGAAATTGCAGATACTTTGCTTGGATCATCATTCTTTTGATATAGAGCCAACTTCTTCAAGCAATTTTGAGGTCCATACATCTCTGATTCAAAACATTCTCTAATCGCAGATTGAAGATCATGGCAATATGCTTTACACAAGCTAACCTCTTGATGAAGATTATATCCTCCATGAAGATTACCATATCTTTCTTTCAATTTATTGAACTGCTCAAGCGAAGATTCCTTGTCCTTCACAATGATAAATATTCCTGGGATTTGCATATATACTTATAGAAAAATAACTTTGTGCTCGACATATCATAATCTATGCCTCTATAATGTTTTAGAGATTTATATACTAAACCAATTGCACCAATAATATGGACTTCTATTCAACTCTACTCCTACTATTAGCACCTCTTGACGTTCAGCATTATTTCAATTTAATGCAAACCAGTGTTTGCTAAGATAACAGACATAAGTTGTTTATGTATAACGTCCTCTAATACTTGTATTGATGATACCTTTCCGTAGTATAAGACAAAGCAATTATTGAGTCTATTTGTTTGTATATCAAGTCATATAATTCATTAATATTCATTAATATCCATTATAATTCTGCCAAATATTTGGATTAGATATATGAAAGAGAAAGAGACCGTCTAAGCGGTCTCAAGTTTAGAGGTGGGGCGGGATTCGAACCCAAGGGCCTTCATCGTAATATAATGGTTACACCAACGTTAGCAACTGTGAACTTTCTGATGGACCCACCGCAACGGCCCCTACCGCCTTCGTAATCGTTTTGCTCATAGATATGTCCTCCTTACTTAAAAATTGTTAATCCACCCAGAACAAGCTGGAAATAAGTGGGTAGTACAAATCCGAGCTCACAATTGATTAAGCTGGTGATTACGACTAAGCGTAATAATTTTTGGCAAACATAGCAATTTATTATATAATCATAAAGATTTATAGTATTGCATAATTGCATTTATGCATTCTGCAGTATATTTAGAACTGACAGTTCTTACTGTTTTGGCCTGATATAAATTTGATAATTCGGTAATTCTATTTCTGATGATCTCCGTTAATTCTATTATCATATCCGGTAATTGTATGTTTATTCTATTGGATTGAGAGTAAAATTTATTGCGAGATCCAGATTTGATAAAATTACCGTAATCATCCATGTCAGGCGAATAAATAATAACATCTGCAGGCTCTCCATTCACAGCCATGTAATATACGCAAGCTCTCATATCCCAAGGACCATTATGTACGTATTCATTTCTAAATGTACAAAATTTGCGCACCACAAGTGGAGCTGAAAACAACATTCCCTCCCCTTTCAATGACTGAGCAATATCCCTCATATTGAAATTATATAGGACAGAATTAGATTTCATCTCTTTGTATGATGTAAAGTCATATTTATCAAAGACATATTCCTCTCTTGCCACTTTGGATAATAAATCAAACACAGATGCATATGAAATAAAGATACTATTGAGCAATACATGCAATGATGTTTCAAATTCACCACATTGTCTTGAGCCCGACGTATACTGATTGTTTGTAAACTTAGCAATACATGGTATATTATCGTAGAATTGAGTCAAGAACATACTCACTGCCTGCAATCGATCTTGAATTGCAGCTACAATAGTCCAGAGTTCATAGTAATACATGTAAAGTCCAAAGATAGGATGAGTTACCTTTCTTCTACATATTTCATAAGCATCCTTAGTTAGGACTCCTTCAGGCGAGATACCTTCATCCAGAATCCATTTAGGCATATTAGATGAAACTATTGAGAAATTTATGTCCTGGAATAAAAAGTTATCAATTGAAGAATATAAGACGTTTATAGTTTCTTCAACAGTTTCCTCCAAAAGCGCAAGGCATTTATTAACTATAGCCTTATCTGTATTTAATCTGTCGGTCATAAAACATGAAATTAGTATTAGTATCAAAAAAGGAAGCGCACAAGATTTGCGCTTCTCTAATTTCACACAATTTTCGCAAAAAAACTTAGTAAAGATGAGTGAATCAAATTTGTATTATTCCTCTAAATAATTTGCATGTGACAAATTCATGAAGTTGAGATCGGTAATTATCGTGATATGTTCTATGGGGTAATTGATATAAAGATGTACAACGAGTCAATTGTTGAGCTGTATGTAGTAACTTATTAATTGTTCGTGCAATATTCAAGTCTTTATACCAAATTGTTTAAATCAATATTATATCCTGCAACTTTCATCTCTTTTGCTAAATATAGTTTCCATGAATCACTAGGATCGATGCCTAAATACAGTATTCCATTTATATCGGATGGCAGTTCTAAATCTCCCTTTACCAAAGCAACAACTCTTTCTCTGCCTAATTTTCCAATAAAATAGCCATGCTCAAATATAACATTTTGTCTTGCTCTATTTTTGGGAACGATATACGTGTTTACACTAAAACGCATTCATTTTGAGTGCGTTTTTCTTTTTATCTGATATTTATACAGAAACGATTATAATGTCAGATATAAATAATAAAAATCGCCTTCGTAAGAAATCCGCACCATCTTATT
>JAFTWQ010000079.1 GCA_017465225.1 Bacteroidales bacterium | reverse complement strand
TCACGCACTCCTTTCTCCACAAGCTCAAAGCGGATCTTAAGGCCGTAGGTCTCGAAGATCGCATAGATGTTTGACATCATTGCATCATCCTTCTTGAGCCAATAGTATACGCTCTGACGCGAGATTCCTAACTTTTCGGCGATCATTGCTATGGAAAGTCCGTTGACTTCCATGAATTCGCCCACGAACTTCATGTTCTGAAGCTCCCATTTGCCGTCCTGGACCACCTGTGTCTCAGGATTCCTGATACCATCCTTAGGCATAGCCAATTTGTTTGTGTCACCGGCAAAAGTTCATGATAAACAAATAATCATATAATTATTTGTCATAAATCATAATTTCTTTTAACTTTGCCCGTGACGGTTCTTACTTTACTACTTAATTATCCTTGCGATGAAGCAAAGATATGAAAATAATTTTATTTAACGCAAGTAATAATAATTTTTAACCGTAAACATATTGAGGCATGAGATATAGAAATCCGGACATCATCGAACTGTTCACAGTACCGGTAGCGGACATACTGTCACACCTTGGATACAGCGACAGACATCAGGGGGACATGTTCTACTCCCCTTTCAGGAACGAGGTCAGTCCGTCGTTTCATATCAACCATAAGGCAAACGTATGGTATGATCATGGTACCGGTGTCGGAGGTGGAGTCCTGGATCTGGTGAGACTGCTGACGAATTGCTCAGTACGTGAAGGGCTGGATTTTCTGGCAAGCATCAAGGGTGTCATACCGGAGAACGTAAATGTTACAAGAGCATCTTGCCAGTCACAGAAGGAGCCTATGATCAACATCATAAAGACCTACTCCCCTGTCGAGAATGAGACTCTGAAGGCATACGCCCTCAATCGTTGCATCAGTAGTGAGATACTGAACAGATACTGTCAGGAAGTGGTATACGAGATCAAGGGCAAAAAGAACCACAGGTTTCATGCGATTGGTTTCCCCAATTGTGAAGGAGGATATGTGCTCCGTTCTACCAAGCAGAAGAGATGCACCGGGAACGCACCGACATGGATTGACTCCAACGAGAAAGTATCAGATGTAAAGAGAGCTGATACGTTATATGTATTCGAAGGATTCATGGACTTCCTTTCATGGAAGATGATGGACGAATTTACCTTCGACAGGTATGACTGCTGTGTGCTTAACAGCGTGACAAATCTTGGAAAGATAATCGCCAAGGCGGCGGAATATGAAACTGTCAAGACTTTCCTTGACAATGATGATGCAGGACTAAGGGCCTTCTCGCAGCTGGCTCAGGCCCTGGAGACAACAGATGTAAGTATAAGTGAAATGTCAGGTCTTTATGATGGTTACAAGGACCTGAACGAAATGCTGGTCATGACTAGAACTCACTTTAATACTTAATATCATGGACTACAAAATTTCAGAAGAGCTTCAGAAGAAGCTGGACAACATCAACTGGGAATCTCTTAACGAGAAGTACGGAATCAACAAGGACTACGTCTACTCGAATCCTTCAATCGCATCGCAGCTGGCTTATGGTCAGCCTACCGATCTCATCCCTGCCAGGAATAACGAGTTCTCCGGCATGGTATCGCTGCGCGCATACCCCGTGCAGGACTCGCCTGAGTGGAAGGTGAAGGTCATTACCATGGAGCAGGAGAAGACCAGGCACGATACGCTCACCCTGTATAATCAGCCGCTCCCGGACAGGGTCAGGGATGCGCTTGTTGCCAAGACCGACTGGATAGGCAATGACGGCAAGAAGAAGTACGGCATGGCGAACGCCAATGCCGGTGAGCCTGTGAAGCTCACTATCGACGGCAGGGAACAGCAGTTTCTGGTCTCCATCCACCAACCGACAAATACGGTCATGGGAATGTCCGTCGATCAGGTGAAGGCCCATCTGTTCGACAAGGATGGCAACGTAAGGGGCCGAGGTATGTATGGCGTTCAGTTCACACCCGAGCAGGCAAAGGGTCTAGCCGAGGGACATGCAGTACGCCTTGACGGATGCCGCAACAAGGAAGGCCAGACCTTTAGCTGCTATGTCCAGTTCGACGCAGCCCAGCGTCAGGTCGTGGCATGCCATCCAGCCTGGCTCAAGGAGGCCCAGAAGACCGGAACGGACCTGGGTTTAGGGCAACAGAACAAACAGGAAAAGAAGCCTCTGAAGGAGGTGAAGCAGGAGAAAAAGAAGGCAGCTCAAGTAAAAAGATAGAACGGCTCTCCTTGAGTCGGATCAAACGATAATCCACTAATCCTTAAACCATGCTAGGCGTAGTCGCAGGGGACATCATCGCGTCTCCATA
>JAFTWQ010000039.1 GCA_017465225.1 Bacteroidales bacterium | reverse complement strand
GATCAATGCGATCGCTTAATTAATTGAGGAGGAACAGAATATGGCACATAAAAAAGGCGTCGGTAGTTCTAAGAACGGTCGTGAGTCACATAGCAAACGACTCGGTATCAAGAAATTCGGTGATCAGGCAGTAAAGGCTGGCAACATCCTCGTTCGTCAGAGAGGTACTGTCCACAACCCAGGTCTGAACGTGGGTATGGGTAAGGATCACACTCTTTACGCTCTTATTGACGGTAAGGTAAGCTTCCGCAAGAAGGCTGACAACAAATCTTACGTTTCGGTACTCCCTTTTGAGAACTAAGACTCGGGATTTGTATGACAAAGATAGAGGACTGTTTCCCGAGTAGGGTTCGGTCCTCTTTTTTCTATCATCCTTTTCTGTCATCCTGAACGAAGTGAAGGATCTTTGAAATAACATTTAAACAGAAATAAAGATGTTGACATTAAAACTGCTTCGTGAAAATCCGGAATTCGTGATTTCGAAGCTTGCAGTCAAGAATTTTGACGCAAAGGAGATCGTTGAGAAGATCAACGTTCTTGACCAGAACAGACGTGCTCTCCAGACAGAGCTTGACGCTTGCCTGGCAGAACAGAAGAAGAAGGCCGCACAGATCGGCGGTCTCATGAAGGAAGGCAAGAGGGAAGATGCTGAGGCTGTAAAGGCCGAGGTGGCTGCTCTCAAGGCGCGTTCCGGAGAGATTGAGAAGACATCAGAGGAGAACAACAACGAGTTCAACTCGCTGCTCGTCCTCCTTCCAAATATACCATGCGACCAGGTTCCTGAAGGAAAGTGTGCAGAGGACAATGTGGTTGTAAAGACCGGAAACGAGATTCCGGAGCTCGGTGAAAACAATCTTCCTCACTGGGAACTTGCGAAGAAGTATGACATCATCGACTTTGACCTTGGTGTGAAGCTTACAGGTGCCGGTTTCCCTGTATACAAGGGTAAGGGTGCAAGGCTTCAGAGAGCCCTCGTCAACTACTTCCTCGACATGAATACAGAGGTGGGATATCTTGAGGTCGAGCCGCCGGTAATGGTAAATGAGGCTTCAGGCTTCGGTACAGGTCAGCTTCCTGACAAGGAAGGCCAGATGTACCATGCTACAGCTGACAACTTCTACCTTGTGCCTACGGCTGAGGTCCCTGTTACCAACATCTATAGGGATGTGATCCTTGGAAACAATGACTTCCCGGTGAAGATGACAGCATATACCCCATGCTTCCGTCGTGAGGCAGGTTCATATGGCAAGGACGTACGCGGACTTAACCGTCTCCATCAGTTCGACAAGGTCGAGATCGTGCGTATCGAGAAGCCGGAGGATTCATATGCTGCTCTTGATGAGATGATCGCTCATGTGGAGAAGCTCGTTTCAAGCCTCGGACTTCCATACAGGATTCTCCGTCTCTGCGGTGGTGACATGAGCTTCACTTCTGCCATCACTTACGACTTCGAGGTCTATTCTGCAGCACAGGGCCGCTGGCTTGAGATCTCTTCAGTTTCAAACTTCGAGTCTTATCAGGCTAACCGTCTGAAACTCAGATATAAGGATGCTGACGGAAAGGTTCAGCTCGCGCATACCCTCAATGGTAGCTCGCTCGCTCTTCCACGTGTCGTGGCAGCCCTCCTCGAGAACAATCAGAAGGGTGACAGGATCGAGATTCCGGAGGCGCTCCGTCCATACACAGGCTTCGATTATATTGACTAAAGAAAAGACCATATTAGGCATTGATCCCGGAACCAATATTCTTGGTTACGGGATCATTCGTGTGGGTACGTCTGGCCCGAAATTTGTTACAATGGGAGTCTTTGATTTGAGAAAAATCAAGGACCCATTCGAGAAACTCGCCAACATCTTTGCAGGTGTCGGTGAGCTTATTGATGAGTATAAACCGAACGAACTTGCTGTTGAATCCCCGTTTTATGGAAAGAATGCCCAGGTGGTTCTGAAGCTCGGAAGAGCCCAGGGTGCTGCCATAACAGCTGCCATAATGCGTGGTATACCTGTGGCCGAATATGCTCCAAGGAAAGCGAAGATTGCGATATGTGGAAACGGAGCAGCTTCAAAGGAACAGGTGTCGATGATGATCCAGAAGACATTGAAGGTCGAGCTGGATCCGAAATATCTGGATGCGACGGATGCACTTGCCATAGCTCTCTGTCACCATTACCAGATGTCCAACCCGCTTGCGGGTGTGTCCGGAAAGGCCGATTGGAAGAAATTCATCGAGAACAATCCGGACAGGATTAAAAAGTAGTATAACATAACTTTATATAACTATGATTAACAACCGTATTACTCTTCTCCGGAGAGTGATAATGACTGTATGTGTATTCCTTCTGGGATTCTCGGCGTATGCTCAGAATTCCTTTACCGTCAAGCTGAAACTCGTTGACGCCAAGACATCCGAACCGGTATCATTCGCTACCGCATCCCTTACAGTAAAGGGAGAAAAGACTGCAGCAAAATATGAACTTACCGATGCTGAAGGTGCTGCAACCCTTGCAAAGGTGAAGAAGGGCACATATGTCCTCAAGGCTGAACTCATGGGTTATAAGTCTCATGAGCAGGAAGTCGTGGTCGAAAAGAACATCGATCTCGGCGAGATTAAGATGAATGAGGATGTCGAGGTCCTCGATGCTGCAAGTGTGTCTGCAGTAGGAAATCCTATCGTCGTTAAGAAGGATACGATCGAGTATTCGGCTTCGTCATTCAAGACATCCGACAATGACATGCTCGAGGAGCTTCTCAAGAAGCTTCCAGGAGTCGAGGTTGAGGCGGACGGAACGATTACAGCCAATGGCGAGACTATTACCAAGATCACCATCGACGGCAAGACTTTCTTCCTTGACGACCCTCAGCTCGCATCTAAGAACATCCCTGCAAAGCTTATCGACAAGGTCAAGGTTGTGGAGAAGAAATCCGACCAGGCATTGTTCACCGGCATTGATGACGGTGAGGAAGAGACTGTGATAGACCTTTCGATGAAGCCGGGCATGATGGACGGATGGTTCGGAAACCTTATGGCCGGAGGCGGACATGATGTCCCCGGAGCTGGTTCCGATATGAATGACTTCCGCTATCAGGGTGCCGGAATGGTCGGCAGATTTACCGATGACAGCCAGATAAGCATCATTCTCAACGGAAACAATACCAACAACCGTGGATTCAACGATATGGCCGGCAGTATGATGCAGGGCATGCGCGGAGGCGGCGGAATGGGTATGGGAATGGGCGGCTGGGGCCGTGGAAACGGCATCGCCACATCGTGGATGGGAGGTCTCAACGGTGCCTTCGACCTGTACGACGGTGATATGGAACTTGCTGGAAACTACATGCATAGCGGCAATGTCAGGGACGTGATCGAGGAGACATCCAGAATCGAGTCCGTCAATGACGATACCCGCCTGTTCTATGACAACAACGGAGTCAGCACCACCCGTTCTCTCGGCCATCGTTTCGGAATGCGTCTGGAGCATAAGTTCTCGGAGAATACTTCGATCCTTTTCGAGCCGCAGTTCAATTTCGGAAAAGGTTCATACAGCGAATTCTCGGAATTCAGGACCGATACGGAAATAGGAGAGGTGCGTGATTCGACCAACCATGGCTACAACAGCAATGTGGGCGACAATGACAACTGGTCAGCCAGCGGATTCCTTCTTTTCAGACAGCGCCTCGGAAAGCCGGGAAGAACGATTTCGGCAAACGTGCGTTTCAACTTCAGGAACAACGAGATGGAAGGTCTCAACCAGTCGTTGACTTCAGTGAAGGATGTAGAGACCAAGGCATGGTCGGATGAGATCATCAATCAGAGATTCGACCAGAAATCGAACAATTCATCCCTCAACGGAAGGGTTGTCTATACGGAACCATTGACAAAGTACCTTTTCCTGGAGGCGAACTATTCTTACAACTGGAGCAGGAACACTTCGTACAAGAACACCTACAACAGCGGAGATAATCTGATGACAGACGGTTTTCTGGACTACATCGAAAACGGCGAGACTCCAGATCCAAGGTATTCAAATGAGATCCTGAACCGCTCGATCACGCAGCGTGCAGGTCTTAACTTCAGCTATCAGAAGGAGAAGTTCCGCGCCCAGCTCGGTGCTTCGGTCAATCCGACCGATACATACAATGAGACTACCGGACATGATCCTTACCACAGCAAGGTCATCAACTGGTCGCCTCAGGCTATGCTCAACTACGAATTCAACGACAACACCCATATAAGGTTCTTCTATTTCGGACGCTCTGCACAGCCTTCGACATCGCAGCTCCTTCCTGTGCCGGACAATTCGAATCCGTTGAGCATCTCTCTCGGTAACCCGAACCTCGACCCGTACTTCAGCCATAGTATCCGAGGCATGTTCGGCTATACCAACAAGAAGACATTCACATCGGTTCACACCCGTTTCGGAGCGAGCATGGTTGACGATGCCATCACGAATGCCCAGTGGTATGATCATGCGGGCGTGAGATACTCGATTCCGGTAAATGGCCCGGGCACCGGTTCGGCAGATATGAGAATCATGATCAATTCTCCTTTCGGTGAGTCTGGATTCTCGATATTCTCTATGACAAATGCCCGCTACAACCAGTCTACATCGTATATCGGAGCGGATTCGTTCGATACCGGAAGATACTATGATGCCGAGCAGGCAAGCTTCAACTATGGTCTTTTCAATATGGATTTCCCTGATCTTGGAGAGAGCGACATGTTCGTGACCAACAAGACGCAGACCATGAACTTCACCCAGAGACTCCGTCTTACATACAGGAATGATTTCGTGGAGCTTACGGTCGGAGGACGTACGAGGATGAACAAGTCATGGTATACCATGGAAAACCTCAATCTAAATCCGACATGGAGCAATCAGGTGGATGGATCTATGAACTGGACCATTCCGGGAGGCATAAACCTTATCGCAGACCTCGATTATAACTGGTACAACGGCTATACCACTCCACAGGAGGATGAGTTCATTCTCAATGCGGAGATCACGAAGCTTCTTTTCAAGGACAAGTTCACTCTGGCCCTTAAGGCGTACGATATTCTCGGGCAGTCAAAGAACCTTTCCGTGACTGACGCCGGCAACTACCATCAGGAGGTCCGTAACAACACCCTCGGACGCTATGTGATCCTCTCGCTTACCTACCGTTTCGGTAATTTCGGCGGTATGCAGGGCGGCGGACGTGGTCCGGGCGGTCCTCATCGCAGATAAAATGCATTTCCGATTAAACTTTCGCATGGCAGAAGTGTCTATATACACGGTGGCAGGAAAATGCCGCCGTGTTTTTTTATTAAAAAATTGTTCCTATGGTACAGAAACCTGGTCATATCCTTCTCAAGCTTGTTTTAGTAAGCTTCTCGATGATGTTTAGTGTATCTGCTTTCGCGCAGAACTCGTTTACCGTAAAGATGAAACTGGTCGATGCAAAGACCGATGAACCCGTAGAGTTCGCTACAGCCTCTCTGACCGTCAAGGGAGAGAAGTCTGCTGCGAAATATGTTCTTGCCGACAATGAGGGAGCGGTAGAGCTTGCCAAGGTAAGGAAGGGTACATATGTCCTTAAGGCCGAGCTGCTTGGCTATAAGACATATGAGAAGGAGATCGTGGTTGATAAGAATCTCGATCTTGGCGTCGTGAAGATGCAGGAGGATGCTGAAATCCTTGATGCAGCCAATGTCTCTGCTGTAGGAAATCCTATCATCGTCAAGAAGGACACCATCGAGTATAATGCTTCTTCGTTCAAGACGTCCGACAACGATATGCTCGAGGACCTCCTGAAGAAGCTTCCGGGTGTGGAGGTGAACTCTGACGGTACCATCACTGCGAACGGAGAGACAATCAAGAAGATCACGATCGACGGCAAGACCTTCTTCCTCGACGACCCTCAGCTTGCGACAAAGAACCTTCCTGCGAAGATCGTCGAGAAGGTGAAGGTTGTGGAGAGAAAGTCGGAGCAGGCAAGGTTTACCGGCATTGATGACGGTAATGAGGAGACCATCATCGATCTTTCGATCTACAAAGGCATGATGAACGGCTGGTTCGGAAATGTGATGGCCGGAGGCGGTCATGATGCACCGGACAAGGGCTACTATAATGATGACCATAAGTTCATGGATGAAGGATGGCGTTACCAGGGCGCTGGAATCATCGGAAACTTCAAGGAGGACAGCCAGATAAGCATCATCCTGAATGCGAACAACACCAATAACAGAGGATTCAACGACCTTGCCGGCGGAATGATGCGTGGAATGATGGGAGGCGGCGGAATGATGGGCCGTGGCGGCATGGGTGGTTTCGGCGGTGGCAACGGTATCACCAGTTCATGGATGGGCGGTGCCAACGGAGCATTCGATCTCTTTGACGGGGATATGGAACTTTCCGGCAACTATCTCTATAACGGATCTGACAGCTTTGTCGAGGAGGAGAGCCACAGCATCACCTTCAGACAGGACGGCAGCAACCTTATCAGCGACAATACCGGCTCAAGCCGTAACGGATCGCAGGGACACAGATTCGGAATCAGACTCGATCATGAATTCTCGGAGAATACATCAATCCTCTTTGAACCACAGTTCAACTTCGGAGGAGGAAGCTATTCGCAGCGTTCTGACTTCCTGAGCCGTACAGCGGTAGGCGCAGATACAACATTTACAAATCAGGGTTTCACAGACAATACAGGTGATAACAGGAACTGGTCGGCAACCGGCCGCCTCCTGCTCAGACAGCGTCTTGGAAAGCCAGGCAGAACCATTTCTGCCAACATCAATTACAGCTTCAGCAATAATGAAATGGCAGGTTTCAACAAGTCTCTTACCCAGACTGATGTCAACCAGGACGGAAACTATGAGAATGATGTCGTGAATCAGAGATTCGACCAGCTCTCGACCAACTCTTCGTTCGGCGGACGCCTCGTATATACCGAGCCTCTCACAGAATACCTCTTCCTCGAGGCCAACTACCAGTATACATGGAATGCCAACAAGAGCGGAAAGGACACATATAAGAGCGGAAGCAATGTCTTCGATGCTTCAAGCATGATATATGACTATGACGGTGAGGTGTATGACCCTACATACTCAAGCTCTATCCTCAACCGCTACATCAACCAGAACGCAGGTCTTACCCTCAGCTGGCAGAAGGATAAGGTGAACGCCCAGGTCGGAGCGAGAATCAATCCTACAGATACTCATAATGAGACAAACGGTGAGTCATATGACAGCAAGGTGATCAACTGGTCTCCGGAGGCACGCGTGAGGTATCAGTTCAATGACAACGCCAACATCATGGTGTTCTACAACGGACGTTCATCACAGCCTTCTACCTCACAGCTCATGCCTGTGCCTGACAATACCGACCCTCTGAACATCTCTCTCGGTAACCCATACCTTGAGCCATACTTCAACCACAACATCAGGTCAAACTTCAGATATACCAACAAGAAGACATTCATGTCCGTGAATGCCGGTATCAACGGAAGCCTTGTCCAGGATGCCATCACAAATGCCCAGTGGTATGAGGCAGGTACAAGATATTCAATCCCTGTAAACGGACCTGGAACAGGCTCACTGAACGGAAACCTGATGGTGAATGCGCCTCTCGGCATGTCAGGATTTTCAATAATGTCAATGACAAACGCCCGCTACAACCAGTCTACATCGTATGAGGGTAACGAACTCCTCAGTACAGACAGATATTACGATGCGGCAAACGCGGACTTCAACTATGAACTTTTCCACAAGGACTTCCCGGATCTCGGCAAGGCTGATGCCTTTATAACCAACAAGACCCAGACTATGGGTGTGATGCAGATGCTCCGTCTTACATACCGCAACGATTTTGTCGAGCTCGTTGCAGGCGGACGTACGAATGTGAACAAATCATGGTATACCATGACAAAGCAGAATGCAGACGCTACATGGAACAACAATGTCTCGTTTGAGATGAACTGGACCCTTCCTTTCGGAATGAACCTCATCAGCGACATGAACTATAACTGGTACAACGGTTATACCGGCCAGCAGGAGCCGGAGTTCATCCTGAATGCGGAGATCACACAGCTTCTCTTCAAGAAGACCTGCACGCTTGCCTTGAGAGCCTATGACATCCTGAACCAGGCCAAGAATCTCTCGGTGTCGGATAACGGAAACATCCACCGCGAGGTACGCAACAACACCCTCGGACGTTACATCATCGTGTCGTTCACATACCGTTTCGGTACATTCGGCGGCGGACGTCGCGGCCCTGGCGGAATGCGCGGCGGTCCTGGCGGAATGGGACGTGGCCCGATGGGCCCTCCTCCGGGAATGATGAGGTAGCAATTACTTCTTCGTCACGAATCTCACGCACAGCGCAAGCAGGAGAAGAATGAATATGAATGTGCAGACACGGCCTGTGATGTCGCCGTGAGATACATAGAATGTGATGTCATCACGCAGCGGAATGCTGCTTTCTATAACAGCCGGCTCCCACCAGGGGGTCGGCTGAAGTATTTCTCCGGAAGGGGCGATGATCGCCGAGATGCCGGTGTTGGCACATCGTGCGATGGCGCGGCGGGTCTCGATGGCTCTCAATGAAGCATAGCTCAAATGCTGTCTGTAGCCTGGAGTGTCACCCCACCATGCGTCGTTTGTTATGATGGTCATCGCGCGCGCTCCCTTGCGGACGTAGTCGGTGTAATATTCGCCGTAGACGGATTCATAGCATACTGCGCAGCCTATCGGAATATTCTGGCCATCAATGCCTTTCACATTCAGAATGTTGATTTCTTCCTGTCCGACGCATCTTCCCATGACTCCGCCGAGAAGGTCGTCGATAGGGCAGAATATCCTCGGATATGGGGTGTGCTCCACAGCTACCACCAGCTTGCTTTTGTGGAAGATGTCGGTGCGTGATGTGCCGTCAATCATAAGTGCGGAATTATGGGACTCGACCCAGAGTCCGTCGCGAAGGTTACGTGCCGTATATGAAGGACGTTCTTCCTGATAGAGGTAGTCGTATGATGACGCTCCGAAGAGCATGTTAACGCCTGGATACTCCTGAAGGAGGGAGGTGAAACGTCTCCATGTCCTGCTTCTCGGGTAGTCTCCGCAGACGATGTCGCTTGTGAATGTCTCCGGCGCTACGACAAGAAGGGGAGAGGTGATGCTGTCTGCCCTGCGGTCTTTCAGCGCGGATACGATCTGGCTTTCAAGAAGGGCGTTCTGCTGGTCCTGGGTCATAGCCTGGAACTTGTTGTACGGGTCGATGTTCGGCTGTACGATGACGACAGGAAGCTGATCAGGGGATTCCATTGAATCCTTGTAATCCTTTCCGATGATTCCTGAAGCTGCAAGAGGACCTGCGAAAAGGAGGACGATGCCGGTCAGAGCGGCAGCTTTTGCCTTCCGGTTCCAGTAAAATATGCTGCCGTCAGAGATGCTGACAAGCAGACCGAAGATGCCAAGGTTGCATGCCCATATCCAGAGCGAACCGCCGAGGGCTCCGGTGATCTCATACCATTGGATCGCCCATGTCGTGCGTGCGAATGAGTTTCCGAGCACAAGCCATGGCCATGAGATCTCCGCGTCGAAATAGAATCTTTCCCATGCGATCCATGCGGCAGCGAGGAAGATGTAAGGAAGCGAGCCTGTGAACTTCTTCTTGCTCAGGCGGAAAAGTCCGAACACGAGGGACATCTGCAGCGAATTTGCCAGTACGGCGAAAATTCCTCCTCCTACAGTCGCGTTGCATACCCAGAATGTCGTTATGGCGTTCCAGATGACAAAGGCGGAATAATGATAAAGCCATATCCTTTTCTTGCCGCTGAGGTCGGCTATCCGCTCCATGCAGAGCAGAGGTACGAGGCCGAAAAGGGCGAGAAGGCCTGTGTGTGGTATGAGGAACGGTACGGACATCATGACTGCAAACAGCAGGACGAGTCCCCAGAGAAGTATATTTTCCTTTTTCATTATCCGCGGTCTTTTATGAAATGCAAATATATGAAAATTATTACTACCTTTGTTTGATTGCATTTTCTTAAAAGAGGCATTTATGGTAATGGATATGCTCAAAGGTTTCCTCGTGGGAATATGTGCGTCGGCGCCTGTCGGTCCGATAGCCATCCTTGTCGTGCAGAAATCCTTGAGCAAGGGCCATAAGGCCGGTTTCATTTCCGGTCTGGGAGCAAGTGTAGTCGATACGCTGTATGCCTTCATCGCAATCTTTGCCCTAGCATTCGCGCAGAAATTCATCGATGACCATCAGAACCTGATACTTCTTGTCGGCGGGTCCGTACTGATCCTTCTTGGCATTCATATGGCTTTTTCTGACCCGTTCAGGAAGATGAAGGCCGATGGAGATTCATCGGTTTCTCCGAAGGATTTCGGGCAGGCGGTGGCTATGGGCCTTTCCAATCCGATGGCGATCTTCGTGATGTTCACGCTTTTCGCTTTCTTCGGACTGGCCAACGATGCGCCGCACAACTGGAGCGTGACCCCGATCATTCTTTCAGTAAGCGTGGGCTCCGTGTCGTATTGGTTCAGTGTGTCATGGCTGCTCAGCCGTTTCCGCAAGAACTTCAGAATGAGGACGATACTGTGGATCAGCAGGATCACAGGAGCGATAATAGTAATCATAGGCATATCACTGCTCGGACAAGGACTGTTCAATGTCGTGTTCAGGGGCATGCCTATAGCATAAAAAACAACTATGGAAAAATCAAAGGTATACTTTACGGACCTCAGGACCGTACCGGGCAACGATCTTCTCACAAAGCTTGAGAAACTTATCAGAAGGGCAGGAATCGGTGACATTGATTTCGAAGGCAAGTTCACTGCCATAAAGATTCATTTCGGTGAGCCTGGCAACATGGCTTATATCCGTCCGAACTATGCGGCGCGCGTTGTGGATGTGATCCGTTCGCTTGGAGGAAAGCCGTTCCTTACTGATTCGAACACTCTCTATACAGGTGGCCGCTCGAATGCCGTTGATCATCTGAATGCGGCGATGGAGAACGGATTCAACAGGATCGGAGCCCATGCGGATGTGATCATTGCCGACGGTCTCAAGGGAACCAGCTACAAGGAAGTGCCTTCAGGAGGTAAGCTTTGCCCGTCTCCAAAGATCGGTGCTGCCATCGCAGATGCAGATATCGTGATCTCCATGAACCATTTCAAGGGTCATGAGCAGAGCGGCTTCGGAGGTGCATTGAAGAATCTCGGAATGGGTTCGGCAAGTGTCGGTGGCAAGCTCGAGCTTCATTCGTCGTCGCAGCCTTGCATCGACCTGGACAACTGCATCGGATGCCGTATCTGCGAGAAATACTGCCGCCACGATGCCGTGAAGGTGGTTGACAGGAAGGCTGTCATCGATTATGACAAGTGCGTAGGATGCGGTCAGTGTGTGGCTGTGTGCCAGAAGTCTGCAGCTGTGATCAAGGATTACGATACATCTGACGTGCTCAACAGCAAGATCGCTGAATATGCATATGCGGTTGTGAACGGAAAGCCTAATTTCCATATCAGCTTCATCATGAATGTGTCGCCGAACTGCGACTGCTGGGGCCATAACGATGCGGCTCTTGTTCCGGACATCGGAATCGCTGCATCTTTCGACCCTGTCGCTCTCGACTGCGCATGCGCTGATCTCGTGATCGCGGCTCCGAGCCTCAAGGGCAATGCAATCTCTGACAAGGACTATCACCATGAAGGTGAATGCGGCTGCGGCCATCATCATCATAAGGGCGAGGACAAGTTCCGTATCGTACATCCGGATACCAACTGGCAGGCCGGCGTCGAGTACGGAGAAAAGATCGGCCTCGGATGCCGTTCATATGAATTGATTAATGTAAGATAATAATGAGCGAAAAGACACAGAAGAAAGGATTTTTCGGCAACTGGATAGTGCGTAACCTCTTGACAGCGTTTATCATCGCTGCCGTACTTATTGTAGGCGCGATGGTGTTTCTGAATATTGTCACCAAGCACAATCAGGAGATTGTCGTGCCAGACTTCACCAACATGACGGTGGCGGAGGCTGACGCAGCTGCTTCGCAGGCCGGCATGAGGGTGGAGGTTACCGATTCGGTATTTGTCAAGAGAATGAAGAAGGGCGCAGTCCGCAGCCAGAATCCGGAGCCGGGCGCCAAGGTGAAGGAAGGCAGGCGCATATCCCTGACCATCAATGCGATGAATGCAAAGAAGGTGACTGTGCCGAATCTCGTCGGCCTTTCTTTGCGTCAGGCCATTGCGGAGCTTCAGTCCAGAGGACTGACCGTGGGCAAGCTTATCTATGTCCAGGATATGGCTACAAATAATGTCCTCAGACAGCTTAGAGGCAATCGTGAGATAGCTCCGGGCAGGACTGTGGATGCGGATACCGTCATTGATCTCGTTTTAGGACTCAATCATGACAGTGATGCCAGTACATATGTTCCGGATGTTGTAGGAAAGATGTATCTGACAGCCGTCGACGCTGTTCACAAGCAGTCGCTTAATATCAAGACACTTCGCTTCGACGACAGTGTAAAGGACTATGAGGACAGCCTGAATGCCGTGGTTTACAGGCAGTCTCCTGAGGCATCCAAGATTCCAGTTACAGTCGGAAGTGATCTTTCGCTGTACCTTACTGTAAATCCTGACAGAATACCTTCAAGATAATGAGCCAGGACAGATTCTTTGATTTCAATGAAGATCCGATAGAGGATTTTGATCCGTCACAGGCTGGTGACGAGGTGGCGTTCGAGGATGAGCAGCAGGAAATGTTCGAGCATTACCGTTTCGACATTTCTGCCGGTCAGGTTCCGATGCGTGTGGACAAGTATCTGGCCACCCATATGGAGTATACCTCGCGTCATCGCATACAGCTTGCAATCAAGGCCGAATATATTCGTGTAAATGACAGGATCGTCAAGGCTAACTATGTCATCCGTCCGGGCGATGTGGTCAAGTTCGTGATGCCTTATCAGCGCAGGGGGCTTGAAATACTTCCTGAAGACATTCCGCTGAACATCGTTCATGAAGATGAGGACGTGCTCGTGCTCAACAAGGAGGCTGGAATGGTCGTTCATCCGGGTCATGGACACTTCTCAGGTACATTGGTCAATGCTCTTGCACACCATCTCGGTATCTCGCAAGGACCTGATGCAGAGGATGAAAGGATGGGCGTGCTTGTCCACAGGATAGACAAGGATACGTCAGGTCTGCTTGTCGTGGCCAAGAATGATGAGGCCCAGCTCGATCTTGCCAAGCAGTTCTTCGTACATTCGATAGAACGCCGCTATGTCGCTATCGTTTGGGGAAATCTCAAGGATGATGAAGGCACGATCACAGGCAATATCGGCCGCGACCCTAACGACCGTATGCGTTTCAAGGTCTTCCCGGAAGGTGATCATGGAAAGCATGCAGTGACCCATTATCGTGTCCTTGAGCGCTTCGGTTATGTCACCGTTGTGGAATGCCGTCTTGAGACAGGGCGTACCCATCAGATCCGTGTGCATTTCAACTGGATCGGTCATCCGCTCTTCAATGACAGCCGCTATGACGGCTCGGAGATCCGCAAGGGAACCATCTACGCCAAGTACCGGCAGTTCATCGAGAACTGCTTCAAGCTTCTCCCTCGTCAGGCCCTCCATGCCAAGACACTCGGTTTCGTCCATCCTCGTACGAAACAGATGGTCCGCTTCGACTCCCAGCTCCCTGCCGACATGCAGGCCCTGATCGACAAATGGCGCAAATATTCCGAAAACATGACCCAGTTCCTTGAGGAGGAATAGATATATGAAAAAGGAGAGAAGCTAATCAAGCTTCTCTCCTTTTTCATTGTAAAATTCATTCTGCAGGACTGTGAAGTCGGTTGTCTCGACAACTTCGATCTTGCATCTGTACTTCTTTTTCCATTTTCCCACGATTGAGGAGAATATGCCTCTTGTGAGGTATGCGCCGAGAATCGGGTTGACCTTGAGGGTCAGGCTGCTGATCTTCTTTTCGGTCACATAGAACGCGAGCCTTCTTTCGATCGCCTCGTCAATAACGACACTTGATGCTATCTTTCCTGTACCGTTGCAGACCGGACATACCTCTGTGGTGTTGATCTCGGTCGCAGGGCGTACTCTCTGTCTGGTGATCTGCATGAGTCCGAACTTTGTGAGAGGCAGCACGTTGTGCTTTGCCTTGTCGGATTCCATAAGCTCCTGCATCTTCTTGAAGAGGGCATTCTTGTGCTCGTTGCTGTCCATGTCGATGAAGTCAACGATGACGATGCCACCCATGTCTCGAAGTCTGAGCTGTCTTGCGATCTCCTCGGCTGCGAAGCAGTTGATGTCGAATGTGTTCTGCTCCTGCTCCTTGTTCTTTGAGCGGATGCCGCTGTTCACATCTATGACATGCAGTGCCTCAGTGTGCTCTATCACAAGGTATGCTCCCTGCTTGATGGGAACCACTTTTCCGAATGAACTCTTGATCTGTCTCGTTACTTCGAAATGGTCAAAGATAGGCGTCTTCTCCTTATAGAGCTTGACGATCTTCTCCTGTTCCGGTGAGATCAGCGAGATGTACTTCCGGGTCTCCTCGTAGATGTTCTCGTTGTTCACATAGATGTTTGTGAAAGAATCGTTGAGAAGGTCTCTGAGGATTGTCGTGGTCTTGCTGTACTCTGTGAAGAGCAGCTGAACATCCTTGGACTTGGCCAGCTTTTTCCAGGAATTCTCCCATTTCTCGATGAGTGACATCACTTCCGCATCAAGGACAGCGGCGTTCTTGCCTTCTGCTGCCGTACGGATGATGGCTCCGTAATTCTTCGGGAGAATGCTCCTTACAAGTGTCTCCAGTCTCCTTTTCTCCTCCTTGGAGGAAATTTTCTGGGATACGCTTACCTTCTCTGCGAAGGGAAGCAGTACAATGTTTCGTCCTGCCAATGAAATTTCTGCAGTCAGTCTTGAACCTTTTGTCGAGATCGGCTCCTTGACGATCTGGACGATGATCATCTGTCCCGGAGTAAGCACATTCTCGATCCTGCCTTCCTTTTCAAGGATATGGTCAGGCTTGATATGCTTGTAGATCCCCTTGGCATCCGTGTTGGGATTCATCCTTCTTACAAATTCGTCGAAGGCTTCGAAATACAATCCCAGGTCAAGATAATGGACAAATGCCTGCTTTTCGTCTCCGATGTCGACAAAGGCAGCGTTCAGGGCCGGAAGAATCTTCTTCACCTTTCCGAGATATACATCTCCTACGGAAAAGCTGTGACCCTGGCTGGACTCCTTGTTCAGCTCGATCAGCCTGTGGTTCTCCATCAGTGCTATCGAGACTTCCGTTGAATTCACATCAACGATCAGATCCTTTTCAGACTCCATCAGGAATTTCAGTGATAAGATAATTTTAAAAAAAGAGACCGACCATCCTGGTCGGCCTTCTTTAGCGGACTGCTAAAATGGCAGACACTGGGAGAAAATTACTTTCTCTTCTTGTGTCTGTTCTTGCGCAGGCGCTTCTTGCGCTTGTGCGTTGCCATCTTATGCCTTTTATGCTTCTTTCCGTTTGGCATAATACTTTGGTTTTTAAATTATTATAGATATTACTTTACTTCGTTAACAAATACCTTTGCTGGCTTGAAAGCCGGAATGTTGTGAGCAGGAATAGTCATCGTTGTGTTCTTTGTGATGTTTCTTGCTGCCTTCTCTGCTCTATGCTTGATGATGAAGCTGCCGAATCCACGGAGGTATACAGGGTTACCCTTTGCAAGTGAGCCCTTTACGCTCTCCATGAAAGACTCTACAACAATCTGAACTGTAGCCTTCTCAATTCCGGTTGCCTTTGCAACCTCATTTACGATCTCTGCCTTTGTCATAACTTATTTCCTTTTTATATATAAATCAAAAACTATTGTCGATATATCCGTGCAAAGATAGACTGAATTTTTCAATTAGACAAATCAAGTGCTTAAATTTCAGCGAAAAACTTATCAACATCCTGTATTTGGCATAAATTTCCATACATATGGCATGACTGATCCGCTTGGCACAAAGATTGACCATATATATAAAGGAAATAAATTTGTGCAGAAGACTGCCATTTTGGCAGATGTTGACTATTCTATGCTTATGAAAGACATTATGAACGACATTTTTTCAGCAGGTGGCGCTGAAGTCAGTATAATTCCTGTCATGCAGGGAGAGGGGATGATGAAGCTTGATGAGAATCAGCTTCCGGATTCTCTTCCGATACTTGCATTGAGGAATGCCGTCCTTTTCCCGGGAACGGTATATCCGATCACCATCGGCAGGGAAAAATCCATCCGTCTGATCGAGGACGCGGAGAAAAGCAACACCTTCATCGGTGCTGTTCCGCAGAATGATCTTGCCGTGGAAGACCCTTCGGAGCAGGATCTTTACCGTTACGGTACTGTCGCAAAGATCGTCAAGACTCTTGAGATGCCGGACGGAACCATCACTGCTATCCTTCAGGGTTACAAGAGATTCGAGATAGAGTCAGTTGTCGAATATATGCCTTATATGCTGGGCCGTGTAAGATATCTCGATGATATCGTACCGGAACAGGACACGAAGGTGCGTATGATTGCGGAGTCACTTAAGGACAAGGCTGCATCGATCATCCGTTCGTCATCTTTTGTGCCTAGGGAGGCGGCAAGCGCATTGAAGGGAATCGAAAGCTTCGAGTTCCTCGTGAACTTCATAGCTACGACAATCGAGGTCGAGAATTTCATGGATAAGGTCGAGCTGCTTCAGTATGGCGATCTTCGTGCCCGTGCGATGAAGCTGCTGTCTGTCCTTGACACCCAGGTCGAGCTCCAGAAGATCAAGCAGGAGATCAATCAGAAGGTTAAGAGCGAGATCGATCAGCAGCAGAGGGAATATTATCTCAACAATCAGCTCAAGACCATTCAGGAAGAGCTCGGAATGGATGATGTTGAGGAGTTCTCGCAGCTCCGTGCGCGTGCCGAGGAGAAGCTCTGGCCTGCATCAGTACAGGAAATCTTCGACAAGGAGATGGCCAAGCTCGAGAGATATAACCCAAGCTCGCCGGATTACAGCATTCAGTACAATTACATACAGTTCATGCTCGACCTTCCTTGGGGCGAGATGTCGAATGACAATCTTGACCTGAAGAATGCGCAGAAGGTTCTGGATGAGGATCATTACGGTCTCGAGAAGGTCAAGGACAGAATCATCGAATACCTTGCTGTCCTCAAGCTGAAGGGTGACATGAAATCTCCTATCCTCTGCCTTTACGGCCCTCCGGGAGTGGGCAAGACCAGCCTCGGAAAGTCTGTGGCAAGGGCCCTCGGACGTAAATATGTACGTATCGCATTGGGTGGTGTGCACGACGAGTCGGAGATCCGCGGTCACAGGAAGACATATGTCGGAGCGCTTCCGGGACGTATCCTCAATGGTATCAACCGTGCGGGTACTTCTAATCCTGTAATCGTTCTCGACGAGGTGGACAAGCTTACCAAGGACCTTAAGGGCGATCCATCTTCGGCTCTCCTTGAAGCGCTTGACCCAGAGCAGAATACAGCGTTCCATGATAATTACCTCGACATTGATTACGATCTGTCGAACGTGCTTTTCATCACTACCGCAAACAACATCGATACGATCCAGCCGGCTCTCAAGGACCGTATGGAGATGATCAATGTCAGCGGATACCTTGCTGAAGAGAAGTACGAGATCGCGAAGAACTATCTCGTGCCGAAGCAGATTGCCGAGCATGGTCTCGAGAAGGGGCAGCTCAAGTTTGACAAGGGAGCCATTACGAAGATCATCGACGAGTATACCCATGAGTCGGGAGTCCGCGGCCTCGAGAAGCAGATCGCGAAGGTGGCCCGTGTCACAGCGAAGAAGATCGCTCTCGAGCATGAATATCCGGCCACCATCAGGAAGGAGCATCTGAAGGAATATCTCGGTCTTCCGACCAATTCCCATGACATGCAGAAGGGCAATGAGGCTCCGGGAGTCGTGACCGGACTCGCGTGGACTGCGATGGGTGGCGAGATACTTTTCATCGAGAGTTCGGTGAGCAAGGGAAAGGGCAATCTTTCGATGACCGGAAACCTCGGTGACGTGATGAAAGAGTCCGCACAGATCGCATACCAGTACATCAAGGCTCATCCGGAACTGACAGGCATGACATACGAGGAGTTTGCCGAGAAGGATATCCATGTACATGTTCCTGAGGGAGCAGTGCCGAAGGACGGGCCTTCTGCCGGTATCACCATGGTCAGCTCGATGATTTCGGCATATCGCGGAAAGAAGGTGAAGAGCGGTATAGCGATGACCGGCGAGATGACCTTGAGAGGACGTGTACTCCCGGTCGGAGGCATCAAGGAGAAGATCCTGGCGGCCAAGAGGTCGGGTATCCATACTATCGTGATTTCGGAGGAAAACCGAAAAGATGTGGAGGATATCAAGGAAATTTACATAAAAGGTCTTACCTTTGTTTATGTGAAGAATATTCAGGAGGTAATCGAATACATATTTTAATCGAGTATGGATTCCAGCGACCCCCGCCTGCCTGACGGCAGGCACCCCCTAGCCGGGGGTGGCATGTCGCTTACATCCATGTCCGATTAAAATAATAAACAATAGACCTTTTATTATGGATGTACGCATAGAACAGAGCTGGAAGGACGCATTGGCGGGCGAATTTGAAAAACCATATTTCGCATCGCTGGTGCGTTTTCTTCATGAAGAGAAGGCTGACGGAAAAAGGATATTCCCTCCCGGAAGCCAGATATTCAGGGCATTCGACCTTACTCCGGTGAAGGATGTAAAGGTCGTGATACTCGGTCAGGATCCTTATCATGGACCGGGACAGGCTCATGGACTTTCGTTCTCTGTTCCGGAGAATATGCCTGCTCCGCCTTCCCTGAAGAACATCTTCAAGGAGATAGAGTCTGATCTTGGCGTAAGGATGAGCGGATATCCCAATCTTGAGAAATGGGCCCGCCAGGGAGTGCTTCTCCTGAATGCGGTGCTTACGGTGAGATGCGGTGAGGCTGCCTCGCACAGCAAGATCGGATGGGAAGAGTTTACGGATGCGGTAATCCGTTATATATCTGATAATTGCGAAGGTGTAGTCTTTATGTTATGGGGCAATTTCGCACGAAGCAAAAGAGACCTTATTGACCGTTCGCGCCATTATGTACTCGAAGCGGCGCATCCTTCACCTCTGGCCCGTGGCGCATTCTTCGGTTCAAGACATTTTTCACAGGCCAACAGCATTCTCGCATCGCGAGGATGTCAGCCTATAGACTGGACACTTTGATATGAAAAGAACAGCATTATTTCCCGGATCGTTCGATCCGTTTACAGCCGGCCATCTGAATATCCTCAAGAGGGCGTTGACAATGTTCGATGAGGTGATTGTCGCTGTGGGAGTCAATATAGACAAGAGGGGATTCTTCCCGAATGAAAAGAGGATGGACATCATCAGGCAGGCGACTGAAGGCCTTGAGGGTGTGAGCATCATACAGTATGACAATCTTACCATTGACAAATGCCGTGAACTCGGAGTGCGTCATATTGTCAGAGGCGTCAGGAACATGATCGATTTCGAGACCGAAAGGTCCATTGCGGATGCGAACAGGAAACTCGCGCCGGAGATCGAGACCATAATCATCCCGACCGCCCAGGAATTCGCTCATATTTCTTCGACTGCCGTGCGTGATCTCCTCAAGCATGGTGGCGATACATCTCTCTTTGTACCGGAAGGCGTGGAATTATGAAAAGGTTTGCAGGTCTGATTGTTTCGTTGCTCCTGTTCTGTGTATCAGGGGCTGCCCAGCAATTGGATTCTGCGGTACAGGCGGCTCTCGGCTCCAAACTGGCCGAATTTTTCATGGCTTTGGAGTATGAAGGCCCCGAGGTGCAGAAGGAGGAGGCGGATTTTCTGATAGAGAGCTCCTCCGATCCGCTTGTACGTCAGTTCATTGCATGTACTGTATATGACCATTACATCGGTTCGCCGGTGATGGGTTCCGAAGCAGTGGCCCTGCATGTGTTCGACAGATGGTTCTCTGACGGCAAGATAAGGATGCGTAGCGATATGGATTTTCTGAATGCCAGGATATTCGCCGATTTCAACCGTCAGTCTATGATAGGCGAGATAGCTCCGGAACTTGTCATGAAGTCCATGGACGGGACAGAGACCGTGCTTTTTGCAGATGATGCCAAGTCTGGAAGATACCGCGTGCTGTTCTTCTACGACGTGGATTGCGCGAAGTGTAAGCTTGAGAGTATAATGCTTTCGAATGTACTTGAAACAGAGGATTTCCCTATAGATTTCATAGCTGTATATGCCGGTGATGACAAGGCGAAATGGGAGGAATATGTTGCCGGCAGACTGTCTTTCGATGTCTCGCGTACGAAGGTTGTCCATCTGTGGGATCCGGAGATCGATTCCGATTTTCAGAGGAAATACGGTGTCCTGAAGACTCCTATGATGTTCCTGATGTCACCTGAGGGAAAGATTCTGGGCAGGGGGCTCGATGCCCAGGCATTGTCGGCGATGCTTCATGGAATCTTTGATGAGGTGGAACTGGAATATGGCGGGGAAGAGTCTCATGCTCTTTTCGAGGGACTTTTTGACGGTCAGGAAGGCTCGCCGGACAGGAAGGCCGTTACTGATGTGGCTGATTATATCGAGACCGCGACATTGAGCGGGGCAGATACCGTGATGTTCCGTCAGCTTACGGGAGACCTTCTTTATTATCTTGCAGGTCAGAGAGGGGAAGGATATAAGGAGGGAATGAAGTATCTTGTTGATGAGAAGATACTTTCGCGTGGAGATATATGGCGCTCAAAGGATGACTCGCTCAAGGTGGTAGGCTTCGCCCAGATGATGGATGAACTTCTTTCTAAGGCTTCGCCAGGTGAGAAGATATGCGATGTCAAGGTTCCGGGAAAACTTCTTAAATCGAAAAAGTCCAGGGACGGATGGTTCAGGCTCCGGAAGCTCCGCGGACAGAAGAATTACATCATTTTCTATACATCGGAATGTGAAATATGCAAGGCGGAAAAGGCTGCGGCATCTGTAGTGGCTGCTTCTGACCGTAAAGTGCGTGTCCTGATGGTCAATGTGGATGAGATAGTTTCGGATGACCCGTCTCTGGCTGATGGCCTTTTCGATGAGTTCGACCTGTCTGCCCTGCCTTTCGTATTGGAAACGGATCGCAAGGGAATCATTCTAAGGAGGTATATTACCCTTGTGAAATAACAAATTTTGTGAAATCATTACAAAAATAGTGTAGTTTGGTCCGTCCTTTGAAATGTGCATGAGTCATGACATGAATAAAAACCTTCTAAACAATGACTGCCATGCGTACTTTCATCGAGGATTATCTTGCAGATCCTGCTCAAGCTGTCGCTGATGCCCGTTTACAGGCTTACAAAAGATTCTGGGATAATGATTTCAATCCTGAAGACATCTATAAAGAGATAGCTTCTCCTGAATTCCATCTGTATCAGGAAATGGTCCTTTGCGAAGCTGAAGAGGATTCTCCTCATGTCAGCAGCTTCGTCAGCGTGGCATAATGCTATATTTTACTATATTTGCAGAAAATTTGTTTTCTGCAGACTATGAAAAAGTTATTTGTCTTTTTTCTGATGGCAGTTCTGCCGTCTCTCTATATCAATGATACATACGCACAGGATCTGTCATCTGCCAGCCGTCGCGCGCAGGCCAGAGTCGGCAGATTGAGTGAATTGTGCGGCACCTGGAAAGGACAGGTCGGTGGTGTTGATGCGGCCATGACTCTCGAGATGGAGGAGACATCTTCAGCTGTGGGAGAACTCGACAAGGCAGGAATGATATATTTCCTCCATTGCTTTGCAGAGGACATGGTGACTGATGACAATATCACTGCCGGATTTGATTCGGACTATCAGTATTGTCTTCTTGAGCAGTCCGGTGGTGAGACCGTCGGTGTCTTCTACATGAGCCTGATGTCAGGCAGATTGAAGGGAGTCTATCTCAAGGACGGCAGCATCTCTCCTGCTGATTTTGAAATGATCCATGCTCTGGAAGCAGATGAATTCACTCCGGAAAACATCGAGGAGGACAAGTGGAATACGGCTACATATATCGCTACCAAGGAGGCATTCAATTCGTATATTTCGGAATTCCCGTCCGGAAAGTATGTCAATGAGGCCAAAGGAAAGGTGAAGCTTCTGGAAGCTTTTGAAGCGGAGGGGAAAGGCGATCATTATGCTGCGTTGAGCGCTCTGGACAAGGCTGAAAACCATATTCCTTTGACAAAGGAGGCAATGGACCTCAGGGCACAGGCTGAAGAAGGTATCGCGTATGACAGGTTTGCCAATGAGGAAAACCGTGAGGAGAAGATCAGGCATGGAATGGATTTCGTGAATACATATCTCAGCAGCTCGAGACGTGCCGAGGTGTCTGATCAGGTGGCATACCTTCTGGCATCATCCCCTATGTATCTTGCAGGTACGTCTGCTGAAATCATGTTGACTTATGCTACGACAGAGAAGACAAGGGAGTATGTCATGAAGCAGACCCGCCAGTTTGCGAAGGTAAAGCATAGAAGAAACAGGAAGTCAGGACTTGGATTCAATGGCGGTATCGGTGTCAGTCTTGAGACTCCTGTGGAATCGTTCCGTCCTGTATATGGCGGACATATCTTCTACAGTATAGGGGATTACCGCAACTTCATGAATTTTGAAATGGGAGTCAAATACCGTTACTGGTCATTCGTGAATGTGCAGGATGCTTCGGATGACTTTGATTTCCATCAGCTGCGCCTCTTCGTGGCTCCGAAATTCAATCTCGTAAGGCAGAAGAAGAGTCCGTTCTATATGTATGTGGCACCGGAAGCCAGCTACGGATATCCTATAGATATGCATGCCACAAGGATGTATGAGGCAAACTCTCTTACCTTCGGAGGTCGCGTTGGTGTGGGATACGGCAGATTCGAACTTGCCGCTATGTATTCATATGACTATTGGCCGATGGTCAAGGATACCTTCACTGGTTCCTATTCAAGGACCATGGCCGGAGTCGCACTGACGTTCTGCTTCTCCGGCTCTGGCCGCAATAAATAGGTATCAGTTCAGACTACCTGAACAGCTTCGGTACGAATTCAGTAAGATAGATCCTCCAGTTTTTCCATATGTGGCCCCCTTCGGATTCAACATATTCATACTTGTATCCTTTTTCGTCCAGATAGTTGCGGAACTTTACATTCTCCTGATAAAGGAAGTCGGTATTTCCGATGGCTATCCAGTATAATGCAGGCTTCTTTGCAAACTGGGCGTCTATCTGCGCCTTTTCGTTCATGTATACAGGGCAGTCAGAGTTCTCGTGGAATCTTGCAGCTGCTGAAAAGAGGCCGACATAGTCGAACATGTCAGGGTAGTATTTCGATATGTGCATAGAATGGAAACCTCCCATCGAGAGGCCTGCAATCGCTCTATGCTTCTTGTCCTTGAACACACGGTAATTACTTTCGATGTATTTCACAACGTCAGGAAAGTGCATCTCAAACGAACCTTCCATCATGCCACGTTGCTGGAATCCCGGTATGCGCTCGAAACCATCCGGACATTGTCCCGGTGCTGCTGATTCTCCGGCATTGCCGTTTGTCATCACCACGATCATCGGCTCTGCCTTGCCCTGGGCGATAAGGTTGTCGAGGATCTGCGATGTCCTTCCAAGATCCATCCATGCCTCCTCATCTCCTCCTGCACCGTGAAGCAGATAGAATACCGGATATTTCTGCCTGCGGTTCTGCTCATAGCCGGCAGGAGTATAGACAGTCATTCTACGGTTCATGCCAAGTGTCGGGCTATGATACCAGACCTTTGACACGCTTCCATGAGGGACATCGTTGACTTTATAGAGATCTGCGCGGCCGCCACCGACGATGAATACATTCGTGACGCTTGCGACATCGCGGATCATATACACATTTGACGGATCCCTTACTGTCAGACCGTCCACAACGAATGAATAGCTGTAAAGTTCAGGACTTAACGGTGCTGTCGTGTATGTCCATATGCCGTCTTTTTCAACGAGTTCGGCATATCCGGCTTCTGTGAAGTCTCCGGTCACCAGTACCTTTACAGCCTTTGGGGCATGAAGACGGAACGTCACGCTGTTGTCCTGATTGATTTCCGGAGATATGATCTGTGAACCGCTCCAGAGTGCCTGCTGTGCAAATGAACATGTCGCGATCAGCAGTGAGATGAAGAAAGATGTCAGATGTTTCATAGTGTATATGGTTAAAGATTATTTCTGAATGATTACAAAAATAGAAATAATAATTGATCTTTCTTATCTTTGCCCTACTCAAACGCATAGTTTATGAAGAAGATACTTTCTGTTGCCATTGCCGTACTCATGTGCCATTCATTGAGTGCGCAGCAGACCCGTTACCACAATGCCGCAGACCTCAATGTCATCGGCAAGGCGATACCGACGTCAAAGGATTTCACCAGGATCGATACATCGGCCTACAGGTTCAATGATAAGGTGATAGATGAATATGCCTGCCATTCGACAGGACTTGCGGTGCTGTTTGCCACCGACAGTCCTTTCATCAAGGCAAAGTGGCAGACTTCGCCGAAGAATGCGAGCGAGAATATGACGGCCATAGCCCAGAAGGGACTTGATCTGTATATAAGGCAGGATGGGGAGTGGGTCTTCGCCGGAGTCGGAAGGCCAAAGATGGACAAGGGACCGGAGTATGCCATGCATTCCGGGACGATAGTCAAGGATATGGCTCCCGGCAGAAAGGAATGTCTTCTCTATCTGCCTCTGTATGACAGGCTTGACTCGCTTTTCATCGGAGTGGAGGAAGGCTCGTATATGGAGCCTCTGGAGAATCCTTTCAAGTATCGTATAGTGGTCAAGGGATCCAGCGTCACACATGGTCTGGCTGCATCACGTCCCGGAATGAGCTATGCGGCCAGGTTCGGAAGGGATAACGGATTCTATTGCTTCAACCTCGGCTTCAGCGGCAAGTCAAAGCTGCAGGAGGAATATGCAAGGTATCTCGCTGACATAGAAGATGTTGATGCGTTCATATTTGATGCGTTTTCCAATCCTTCAGCCGAGATCATAAATGAGAATTTCAACCGTTTCGTGGACATGATCCGTGAGGCTCATCCTGATGTTCCGCTCATCTTCATGCAGACAGAGCGTCGCGAAAGCCGCAATTTCGATACATGGAGGGAAGACTTTGAGGCCGAGAAGCAGGCGGCGGCAGAAAAAGCCGTCCGTGAAAGGATGAAGAAAGACAAGCATATCTATTTCATACCTTCGGACGACTTTCTCGGAGATGAGCATATAGCGACATCAGACGGGTCTCACCCTACGGATCTCGGATTTACATATATGCTGGAGAGCATATCACCGAAGATCCTGAAGATCCTTCGCAAATATGGGATCAGATAAATGCAGCGGCAGACTCCATCTTGGTGCGGATCTCTTTAGTGCAGAGATTGCCGAGACTGCCAAGGGAAGTATGCTTCAGATCGGCCGGCGTAAGCTGGCCGTTTGTCTTTCCCGGTGCTCCCTGATATGAGAATCTTCCTTCGTTTACCTCGATGCCGACCGACCTGTAGGCGTCTCTGAACGGCATCCCCTCAAGTGTACGCCTGTTCACTTCTTCTACAGTGAACAGATAGTCATAGATCGAGGCGTCAAGAATACTCTCATTGATCATGATGTGCTGAAGCATGTAATCTGCCATACAGAGGCACTTGTGCATGAGTTCCAGGGCAGGGAAGAGGATGTCCTTCAGAAGCTGGAATTCGCGGTGATATCCATGCGGCATGTTGCTGCAGAGCATGCTGATCTGGCTTTCCGTGGCCATTATCCTGTTGCAGTTTCCCCTCATGATCTCCCATACGTCAGGGTTCTTCTTGTGAGGCATGATGCTGGAGCCGGTAGTAAGTTCGTCAGGGAACTTAATGAAACCGTAATTCGGACTCATGTACATGCAGCAGTCAGCTGCGAACTTGTTGAGGGTGAGCGCAATGGCTCCCATAGCCGAGGCGACGGCACGTTCTGACTTGCCTCTGCTGAGCTGTGCGGCAACCACATTATAGTCAAGGCTTCCGAAGTCCAGAAGTTCAGTCGTCATCTGGCGGTCAAGCGGGAATGAACTTCCGTAGCCGGCAGCGGATCCGAGAGGATTCTGGTCGGTGACATGGAATGCCCCTTTGAGCATGTACATGTCGTCAGCGAGTGCCTCTGCATATGCTCCGAACCACAGTCCGAATGAAGACGGCATCGCAACCTGGCCATGAGTGTATCCAGGCATAAGAGTATCCTTATGCTTTTCGCTGAGGGTCTGGAGGGTGTAGAACAAGGCAAGAACCTCATCTCTTAAAGTGATGACCTCGTCCTTGAGGAAGAGCTTCACATCCACAAGTACCTGGTCATTGCGTGAACGTCCCGAATGGATCTTCTTGCCGATGTCCCCAAGACGTCGGGTCAGCAGGAGCTCCACCTGAGAGTGGATGTCTTCCACGTCATCTTCAAGCACGAATTCCCCTGCATTGATCTCTCCAAGTATCTGATCCAGCGCATCTGTCAGAGTCTCCAGCTCTTCAGCTGTCAGAAGACCGATCGATTCCAGCATCCTGATATGTGCCTTTGAACCTATCACATCATATTTTGCGAGACGCATGTCCAGTATGCGGTCGTTTCCTACTGTGAAATCCTCTACAAGATCCGTGGCCTGTGTTCCTTTACTCCATAATGTACTCATATTGTCTTTATAAATTCAATATATGTTTCTATACCGTTTCTTATTTCCTCGACGAAAACGAACTCGTCCTTCTTGTGCGAACGTGACGACTCTCCAGGTCCCATCTTTATCGCATCACATCTGATTCTCATCCAGTCGGATGTAGTCGGAGACGAGAATGTCTCTATGCCCATATTTTCAACTGCCTTCAGGAGTGACGATCCTTCTTTAGTGGCGCTTGACCTGTTTGCAAGATTGCGGGGCTTCAGCTCGCTTTCGCAGATCTCCTGCAGCTCCATGAGGATTTCCTCATTGGTGTACTGCTCTGTCGGACGTATGTCGATCACGAAACTGCATGTGTCCGGAATGACATTATGTGCCGTTCCGGCATTGATCTGCGTTACATTCAGATTGACCTTGCCCATCCGTGGAGAGACTTTGCTGAATGTATGATTGCGGAGCCTGTCGATATCTTCCAGGGCGATGTACAATGCATTCCTGCCCTCGTTTCTCGCGGCATGGCCGCTGATTCCATGTGCTACGGCATCTATGACCAGCAGCCCTCTTTCGGACGTCGCCGCCTTCATGCCGGTCGGCTCTCCGACGATGGCGAAATCGACCTTTGAGGCCAGCTCAGGCCACAATCCCGTCATCCCGTTCTTCCCGGATCTCTCCTCCTCACACGTAAGCACCAGAATCATATTCGGACTTTCAACGTTTCCGGTGGTGCCGGTGGCTTGCAAAACAACCCCTCCCACTCCTTCGTCGTGGGCCCCTCCCCCTGCGGCCAGGGGGGTAGCACGGTTTTGCAAGCCACCGGCACCACCGGAAACATTCCAGAAGTACCTGTATGCAGCTATCATGGCGACAACCGAGGCTCCGTCGTCGTTGCTGCCGAGACCGGCCACAATCTCCGATGCACCTGTCTGCCTGCCGATGATGTCGCTCACAGCCTCCGCAGCTTTCTCGTAATCAGGTGTATATGGGTCGAAACTGTATTCCGGACTGGGACTTACAGTGTCGATATGGGCGCACAGCATAAGAGTCGGACTTGATGGATCCGTCATATGCTCCGCGATAATGTTGTTACCTTTTCGCTGATGCCCGATTCCCTTGGCCTCAAGCCAGGAACATAGATAGCTGCATACCGTTTCCTCCTCGAATGAAGGTGACGGTATGGCAATCATCCCCTTAAGCAGCTCCACTGCATCTGCTGTCAGCCTGTCGATATTTAATCTGTCTCCCATCCGTAAATCTGATGTTTTTACGGACAATACCACTCTTTGGGTATGTCCCGTCCGTAATAAAGGCAAAATTACGGACTAAATCACTTATATCAAAACCGTACCCATGTCATTGAGCAGGTTCCTTGCGTGCTTGACGACAACTCTTGCCACTCCGCTGTCAATCGCCTTGAATGAATTCGTAAGCTTCGGAATCATTCCGTCTGCAACGATGCCTTCCTTCTTGAGATCCTCAAACCTGCCGCGCGTGATTTCGCCGATGACGCTCCTGTCATCATCCTTATCATACAGCACGCCGTCCTTCTCAAAGCAATAGATGAGCTCGGTCTCATGAGTCAGTCTGCCGTCATCGCTGCAGTGGGTACATTCCTCACATCGGCTGCAGACCTCTCTCGGCGATCGGTATCTGTAGTTCGCCATGGCTATAGCTACAGACGATGCTATCGTATCTGCATTGGTATTCAGCAGGTTGCCTTCCCCATCATGGTTTATCGCATTGAATACCGGTACGATGCCCTTTTCAAGCAGTGAATATATGAATCCGGCATTCACGCACTCTGCATTGACATCTCCCACATATCCGTAATCAACCTCCTTCCCGAGGCTTTCCACATACAACGGAGCCCTCTTCCTTGCCTTGATGGCATTCCCGTCAGCACCGCACAGACCTATGGCGTTACAACCATTGGCCTGAAGCAGGGCAGTGATATGCTTGCTGCACCATCCCGCATACACCATGGTCACCACCTTCAGGGTCTCCTCATCCGTAACCCTGCGTCCTTCCACCATCTGCGGAACCATGCCCATGGCCTTCTGCATCTGGCTGGCCATGACGCCTCCTCCATGCACAAGGATCTTCATTCCCGGCATCGCCGCGAAATCCCTGACAAACCTTCCCAGCAGCTCCGGATTGTCGACTACGTTTCCTCCTATCTTGATTACCTTTATCATTTGGCGTGGAATGTATCTGTTTGATTGTTAGTGACTTATATGTATCTGCGTGCTCCCCGATGACGGCACGTGGGTAGTGGTAAGCGGTTGTTATTCAGGGGATTGCAGTCCACGCAGAATTTCCTTCAGGATAGTCTGCGCCGAAACGACACGGTTCGCGGCTTCAGGGATGACGAGGGACTGCGGGCTTTCGATGACCTCGTCCGTCACTATCATGTTGCGGCGTACCGGAAGACAGTGCATGAAGAATGCATTGTTGGTCAAGGCCATCTTTTCGGCGTCAACCGTCCAGTCACGGTCGGTGCAGAGAATCTTTCCGTAGTTTTCCCCGCTGTATGCAGACCAGTTCTTTGCATATATGAAATCCGCTCCCTCGAAGGCCTTGCGCTGGTCATACTCGATCCGTGCGCGACCGGCAAATGCAGGGTCAAGCTCATATCCGCGAGGATGAGTGATCACGAATTCATAGTCGGTCATGTTGATGCCCTCGGCGAATGAATTCGGAACAGCCTGAGGCAATGCCTTCGGATGCGGAGCCCATGTCATGACGATCTTCGGCTTCTCCGTCTTTTTGTGCTCTTCGATTGTGAGCAGGTCGGCAAGGGTCTGCAGGGGATGCCTTGTGGCAGCCTCCATGCTGAATACCGGTTTGCCCGAATGCTGTATGAACTGGTTGATTATGACCTCGTTATAGTCGTGGTCCCTGTTCTGCAGACCGGCAAATGCACGTACGCCGATGATGTCGCAGTAGCTGCCCATTACCGGAATCGCCTCAAGCAGATGCTCGGGCTTGTCGCCGTCCATGATCACGCCATGTTCGGTCTCCAGTTTCCATGCTCCTTGATTTACATCGAGCACGATTACGTTCATGCCGAGATTCAAGGCCGCTTTCTGAGTGCTTAACCTTGTGCGGAGGCTTGAGTTGAAGAAAATCATCAGCAGGGTCTTGTTCCTGCCGAGTTCCTGGTCTGCAAAAGGATTCTCCTTTACGTATTTTGCTGCTTCAAGGGCCTGCTTGAGGTCCGGAAGCTGGGTTATCGATGTGAAATGTCTCATAATGTCATTTTTAGACCCCTGGTCAAGCTCGGGGTGACAGGTCGGTGAGTTCTTTCCAGGCGGTGACGAATGATCCGGCGGTCGCCTGTGATATGGTTAGTGATGGAAGGAGGCGGATCACGCCGGCACCGGCCGCTCCAGTGAAGAAGTGTTTTTCGAACAGAAGACGGTTGCGCAGACCGATATATTCCTCGTTAAGCTCGAGACCGATCATCAGACCCTTGCCGCGATATTCCTTGATCGCCTTGTCTCCCTCCAATGCGGTCCTGAAGTATTCGCCGATTTTGGCGGCGTTCTCTATAAGGCGTTCATTTTCAATGATGTCCAGAACTGCAATGGCAGCGGTGCATGCGAGATGGTTGCCGCCGAATGTGGTTCCGAGCATGCCGTATGATGCCTTAATCGAAGGGCTGATCAGGACTCCTCCGATAGGGAATCCGTTGCCCATTCCCTTTGCTGTTGTTATGATGTCTGCTCGTACATCATGGTGCTGATGCGCGAAGAAACGGCCGGTACGTCCATATCCTGACTGTATCTCGTCAAGGATCAGGACACATCCATACCTGTCGCAGAGTGAACGGAGCCCATGAAGGAATTCGCCTGTCGGCTCATATATGCCGGCGACTCCCTGTATGCCCTCGATGATGACCGCTGCGAATCCGCCTGAAGAAAGTTCACGTTCAACAGCTTCAAGATCGTTGAGCGGAGCGAAAACTATATTGGCGGTTTCATTGAACGGAGCCTGAATCTTCGGGTTGTCTGTCGCCGCAACGGCACCGGAAGTCCTTCCGTGGAATGCCTTACGGAATGCAAGGACCTTGGCTTTCCCGGTATGGAAGGACGCAACCTTCAATGCATTTTCATTCGCCTCGGCGCCGCTGTTGCAGAGAAAAAGCGCATAATCATCATAACCGCTGACCTTTCCCAGACGTGCGGCCAGATCCCTCTGCAGTGAATTCTGCACGGCATTAGAATAGAATCCCAGCTTTGAAAGCTGTTCGGAAAGCATCTTCACATAATGCGGATGGCAATGTCCCACCGAAATCACGGCATGTCCGCCATAAAGGTCGGTATACTCGACCCCATCCTTATCCCAAAGTGTCGTATCCAGTCCCTTGACCGGCTCAATATCCCATAAAGGGTAAACATCAAATAAATTCATAAAAATCTCTCTTTCCCTTAATCAAAAGCACAAAAATGCCCGTTTTCGTTCTTTTAACAACTAAAAATGGTCTCAAAAGCACAAATCCAGCCTTTTTCGTGCTTTTACTCTAATATCACCCTCCGCGTCCCAAGGTCATCGTCTCAAAATTCTGTTTTTGGATGGGAGGATTGAATTATTGTGTGGAGAAGACATGCCACCCCCGGCTAGGGGGTGTCCGAGCATAGCGAGGACGGGGGTCTTCGGAATACAATGATTCAATCCGTCAAAATGCAGAAGGCTTGAGACGAAGACCGCTGTCTTCCGGCAGCCCGAACATCAGATTCATATTCTGCACAGCCTGACCTGCCGCACCCTTCACCAGATTATCGATCGCAGAAGCAATATGCACATATCCGTCATGAACCTCCACATGCACAAGTCCCTTGTTAGTATTCACTACCTCCTTCATCGAGATACCCTCCTTGCTATGGAACACAAAAGGCGACTCTGCATAATAATCCTCGAAAATCCTCTGGTAATCCTCCTGGCTCATCCCCTCGGCAGCCCTCGTATACACACTCGCAAATATTCCCCTCGCAAAATCACCTCTCAACGGCACAAAATTCACCTTTATCTCAGTTCGCGTTTCACCTGTACAAAGTTCTTGTTGATCTGAAAGGGAGCAAGGCTGATGGCCGGAATTGGCATTTTCCCACCCCCGGGTAGGGGGAGGGGCCCACTCGCAGAGTGGGAGGGGGCCAATGGAGGCCGCAGCCTGCGAACCCTTTGCATCATGAACCTTCTGAAGATTCTTCCTGATCTCTGCCAGATGCTGATGCGAAAACAACTTATAGATCGAAATATTATCACTTCTATAGCTGAAATGCGTAGTCTCTCCAGGTTTCTTACCTGCCCCTGTAGAACCGGTTATAGCAGTAACGTGGATCTCATCATTTATAAGCCCTGCCGCAGCCAAAGGCAATGCAGCCAACTGAATAGCAGTGGCAAAGCAGCCCGGATTGGCAACATCATGCGCCTTGCGCACCTCTTTGCGTGCACTTTCGCAAAGACCATACACGAAATGTCTTCCGGCATACTCTCCGTCGAGTCTGAAATCATTGCCGAGATCTATGATCCTGCATTCCGGCTTTATGTCATGAGTGTCAACAAACTGACGTGAGATGCCATGACCAAGACACAGGAAAATCACATCCGGATCGTTCAGCTCCGTACCGAAGCAAAGATCGGTCTCTCCGATAAGATCCCTATGGACGGAAGCCACCGGTGTGCCCTCGGAAGAAGTCGTAGTAGCCGCCACAATCTCCACATCCGGATGATTCAGCAATATCCTGAACAGTTCACCTCCAGTATATCCTGTTCCTCCGGCAATAGCTACGCGGATTTTATTGTTTTCATTCATATTTACTTGCTTTGTCGTTATTCTGTCCATATCGTGCCATGCTGCTTTGGTCGAATGACTTTAAATGCGTAATTGGCATTTTCCCACCCCCGGGTAGGGGGAGGGGCCCACTCGCAGAGTGGGAGGGGGCCAATGGAGCATAAAGTCATTCGGCTACTCCTCTATGGAACCATTCACCGAATAGTAAATCTTCAATGGATTAGCAATGACCTTTGTGAATCCCACAACATCACGGCCTGTATATGAATTGTTCACCTCTCCATAAGCTCCGAACTTCGAACTCATCAGGTCATGGTCGCTTGTACATCCGAGCACAGAGAAATGATAAGGCATGAGAGCGATCTCCACCTCACCGGTCACATTCTTCTCGATGCTGTCCATCATCGCCTCCATGTCCCTGCAGACAGGATCCAGATACATAGCCTCATGCATCTGCTGGCCGTACCATCCGGCAATCTGCTCCTTCCAGTAGAGCTGCCCCTTGGTGAGGGTGTGCTTCTCGAGAAGATGATGAGCCTTGACAATGATGAGCGGAGCCGCAGCCTCGAATCCCACGCGTCCCTTGATACCGATGATGGTGTCTCCGATGTGGATGTCGCGGCCTATTCCGAAAGGACCAGCAACGTCGCGCACGGCCTTGATGACATCTACCGGGCTCATCTCCACGCCATTGAATGAAACAGGCTCACCCTTGCGGAAACCGATCCTGATATGCTCGGGCTCTGTCTTTGTCACCTTTGTCGGATATGCCTCCTCCGGAAGGTAACCGTCTGATGACAAGGTTTCTACGCCTCCGATGCTTGTGCCCCAGAGTCCCTGGTTGATCGAATATTTCGCCTTCTCCCATGTGAAATCAAAGCCATGCTGCTGAAGAAAATCAATCTCGAACTGACGGGTGAATCCGTTGTCACGGACAGGAGCGATGATCTCGACCTCCGGAGCAAGAATCTCGAAAACGATATCGAAACGAACCTGGTCGTTGCCGGCTCCGGTGCTGCCGTGAGCTACCGCATCAGCTCCGAGAGCCTTCACATGGTTGAGCACCTCAAGAGCCTGGAAAACACGCTCTGAACTTACCGACAACGGATATGTCGCATTCTTCAGAATGTTTCCATAGATAAGATATCTGATCCCTTTCTCATAATATGTGTCGACGGCATTCACATTCTTGTGCGATGCCGCTCCGAGAGTCAGGGCGCGCTCTTCGATTGCTTTTTCTTCCGCTTCGGAAAATCCGCCTGTATTTACCATTACGGTATGCACCTCATAACCTTGTTCCTTGAGGTAAGGGACACAGAATGATGTGTCCAGTCCGCCGCTGAAGGCGAGTACTACTTTCTTGCTCATATGATTATTTCTTTTGTTCTCCATCTTTAAGATTGACAAGCTCCGGATGGGCCGGGCTCAATACTTCAATATGTTCCGCCGGATCGTAAAGCAGGCCTGTGCATAGGCACATGCGGTGCTCGTTGGCTTCGAGGATCTCATAATTCCTGCATCCCTGGCAGCCTTTCCAGAATTCAGGGTCATCGGTAAGTGCCGCGAAGGTGACAGGACGGAAGCCCAGCTCATAGTTCATCTTCATCACAGCAGCACCTGTAGTGATGCTGAAGATCTTTGCATTCGGGAACATTGTGCGTGAATGCTCGAATATCTTTCTCTTTATTCTCATGGCAAGCCCTATGCCTCTGAATGCATGGGCGACGATCAGTCCTGAATTGGCGACGTATTCCTTGCCTCCCCAGGTCTCGATGTATGAGAATCCTGCAAAACGGCCGTCTTCGGCAATGGCGATTACCGCCTTGCCTGCCAATATCTTTTCGGAAATGTATTCCGGTGTCCTTCTTGCGATACCCGTTCCTCTTTCACGGGCTGAAATAAGTATTTCTTCACAGACTTCGTCTGCGTACATGACATGGCTGGCATCAGCCACCATAACATCTATCTTCATGGATGTCTGATTATAAATTGTTAGTATACGGAATGTCCCGGATCACGGGAAAAGAATATGGCCCTAACGGCAAGACAAACCGAGATTGTCAATTGCAATTGGGAGGGAAATGCTTCGAGAGCCCCTCCTAAAGTCGGACGAATATTTGCTTGAAAATGGCCATAATGAGTACAAAGATATAAAAATTATCAATAAATTGTTAACTTTGGCGAAATTTCTAACTTTTTACCACGTGGCCAAGAAAAGGAAAAATAGCGCATCAGGTATCGATCCGGAATATCTCAAGAAACAGAAAGAGGCTCTTGTGCGTAAGCATAGACAGGTTATCTATCTGAATGACAGTGAGATGGCGGCGATCAGACATTATTGCGACAAGTTCCGGGTCGGGACAAAGGCAGTGCTTTTCCGTGAAGCGATAATGGAAAAGGTCCTGTCTGAACTGGATGACAATCACCCTACTTTATTCTGATAACTTACAATTTATAACATGAAAGGAATAATTACAGCATTTGCAATCATGCTTTTCAGCATGACGGCAATGGCGCAGGAACAGAATGCCATGGTTTCAACAGGAGAAGATTTCGTGATCGTCAAGGACGAGGTAGTTGATGGGGTAAGATATGTCACAGCCGCTCCGAGCGCAATAGTATGCTCGAAGCAGATCGACATAGAGATCAAGGACGATGTTATCCTGAAGGTCGTGTATACCAGAGGATGTGACGGTAATGCCAAGGGTATCGGAGCGTTGATCAAGGATATGAAGGTGGATGAAGCCATCCGTCGTCTGGAAGGAATCAAGTGCGGCAAACGTCCGACGTCCTGCCCTGATCAGCTGGCGAGAGTGCTCAAGGCTCTGAAATAAACGGGAAAAGGAAGCTGTTACGCTTCCTTTTCTTCTTTCATGGCCTCATTGTAGCAATGTCTGCACAAAGGCTCATATATGTCAGTCTCTCCAAGGACTACAAGTTCGCTGCTCTTTGAAAGTCTGTGCGAGTGGTTCGCAGGACTGCCGCATTTCACGCATATCGCATGTACCTTCTGGATGTCTTCAGCTACTGCCATAAGCGCAGGCATCGGGCCGAAAGGCTTGCCCATGAAGTCTGTGTCAAGGCCTGCGACGATGACTCTGATGCCTCTGTTGGCCAAAGTCTGCACGACTTCTACCAATGTCTCGTCAAAGAACTGTGCTTCATCGATTCCGACTACCTCGACGTCGCTTGACAGGAGAAGCATGCTTGCTGGGGAGTCGATAGGGGTGGAAGGAATGCTGTGTGCATCATGAGAGACAACCTCGTCCTCGGAATAGCGCACGTCAATGCAAGGCTTGTAGATCTCTACCTTCTGTTTTGCAAACTGTGCCCTTTTCATTCTTCTGATGAGTTCCTCTGTCTTTCCCGAGAACATTGATCCGCAGATAACTTCGATTGAACCTGCTTTTTTTGCGATTTCTAAAAACATTTCCTTACTTTGTATATTGACTCCACAAGATTAATCTTTGACCCCTGGTTTCGAGGGGATGCAAATATAGTGATTTATTGCCTTATGGAAAATAGAGAACAGCAGATTTTATCTGAAATCAAATCTATGATGGCTTCGATCAGGAGCCAGCTGGAAAGACTGGATGCCAAGATGGCAGAACTTCAGCAGGTTGTTGATCCTGAAGAGTTTGATTCGACTCCGATCGATATAGAGATTGACGAGACTGTGCCTGTAGCCGGTTTACCTGTAGAAGAACCGCAGACCGTTGAGGTTCAGGAGATTCCGCTTGAAGTGGAGGACGATCTTCCGCTAGAGGAGACTCCGGAGGATGTTCTGGAAGATGAACTAGTTGAAGAGATACCGTTTGAAGAGATACAGGTTGAAGAAGCTCCGGAAAGCATAGAAGACGTTCTTAGGTATCTTCCGGCTGCCGTTGAGGTGGAATCCGTTGAGGAGGAATCTGTCGAGGAGGAAGATGATGATCTTCCGGGAGTTTTCGATATTCCGGAGCCGGTCACAGTGGCAGACAAGGCTTCTGTAGAGGCGAAACCTATCCTTAATGAGGTCATCACGGCCGATTATGCATGGAGAAAGGATATGCCGGGAACTCCTGTAAGAGATATCAGAAGCGCTATTTCTCTCAATGACAGGGTGATCTTCATAAACCTGCTCTTCAAGGAGGATGCTCAGGCATTCGTCGATACGCTGTCAAAGATAAATGCCATGGAAACTCTTGATCAGGCTGTCGGCTTTGTATGCGCATCTTTCCCTGAATGGGACCTCTCTTCTGAACTCGTATACCGCTTCATGATGGCTGTCCGCCGTAAGGTAAGATAGGCATGGCTGGCATTCTTTATATTGTGCCGACGCCCGTCGGCAATCTCGAGGACATGACTTTCAGGGCCATAAGGGTGCTGAAGGAAGCGGATCTCATACTTGCGGAGGATACGAGGACGAGTTCGGTGCTGCTGAAGCATTACGAGATCAAGGGCCGTCTGGAGTCTCATCATAAGTTCAATGAGCATAAGACAGCTTCAATGATCAAGGAGAGGATTCTGGCAGGCCTGAATGTGGCTTTGATCAGCGATGCAGGTACTCCGGGTATTTCAGATCCGGGTTTCCTCCTTGTCCGTACATGTGCACAGGAGGGTATCGAGGTCCAGACACTTCCGGGTGCTACTGCATTTGTCCCGGCTTTGGTCTCTTCGGGCTATCCATGTGACAGGTTCTGCTTTGAAGGGTTCCTTCCACAGAAAAAGGGAAGGCAGACGCGTCTGACAGAGCTTGCGGAAGAAACGAGGACCATGATATTCTACGAATCTCCATACCGTCTGGTCAAGACGCTGGAGCAGTTTGCCGAATTCTTTGGTGCTGAACGTGAATGCTCGGTAGCCCGTGAGATTTCCAAAAAGTTCGAGGAGCATAAGAGGGGGACATTGGCGGAAGTTGCCTCATGGTATAAGGAACATGAGCCCAAAGGGGAGATCGTCATCATAGTCGCGGGTGCTCCAGAGAAGAAAAAGGAGAAGAAATCCTACCGGAAGGCAGACGAAGATGATTAAAAAAAGTTACATACTTTTAAAAAAGAGAAATATTTTCTTTCAAAAAAAGCAAAACTTTGCGTCATGCATTGTTTTGCTTTCTTGATTTATGGAATTTTGTCGGAGTCAATATCCGGCAGACATGAAAACAGAGAACAGACCTTCGGAATCATTCATTACAGGAGTCATAGCTGTAGTCTTCCTTATAATAGGATTTCAGGTCGCAATGTTCATCCATCGTGCGGCGGTGGTGAAGATTGCGGCCGGCAGGGATGAACCTGATACTGTGTATGTATATCAAAGTCATGGGGAGGATTCTTCTGAAGGCTATGGAATCAGGGAGGAGAGATACGTACGGAACAATTCAATCCATTCCGAAAGGGCTGAGGCTGTCCGTGAAAAGACTCCACGAAGGAAGGTCGAGTCATTCCGCTTCGATCCCAATACGGTTTCCGTGGATGATCTTTGCCGCCTTGGATTCACTTTCAAGCAGGCGCAGAGTATAGATAACTACAGGAAGAAAGGTGGAAGGTTCAGAAGAAAGGCAGATTTTGCCAGGTCGTATGTGGTGTCGGACAGCATCTACAGGAGGCTGGAAAGTTTCATCGATATCCCTCTTGTGGATCTCAATGCGGCCGATTCTGCGGCATTTGACGCTCTTCCGGGAATAGGCGGCTGGTTCGCCTCGAAGATGATTGAGCATAGGAATGCTCTCGGCGGGTATTCCTATCCCGAGCAGCTTATGGATATATACCGTTTCGATCAGGAGAAATATGACGGCCTCCGGGATCTGGTGGCCGTTTCGCCCGAGCATATGACCCCTTACCCTTTATGGACCCTTCCGGCTGATTCCCTTCAGAAACATCCGTATATAGGAGATATGGAAACAGCCAGGGCCATAGTCCTTTATAGAGAAAACTCTCCGGTCAGCCAGTGGACGATGGAGTCATTGATCGCAACCGGCATTCTGGATTCGGAGAATGCCGCCAAGATGGTAAAATGTCTGATAGAAGCTCCTAGTCAATGAGTTCTTCCCATGCATAATAGCCGTCTCCGGACATCAGGTCCGTAGTTTCCCACCAGAAATCATATGCTCTGGTATAGTCGTAATTGTCCATCCAGTCATAGAAATCTATTTCGAGTGTTGCAGAAATGAATCCTGGGGCGACACCGCTGCTGAGGTCATAGAAGATGTCCTCGATGTCCCTGTCGTGGAGCCTGCCTTCGATTTCGTAGCTTTTCTGCTGGGTTGCCGGAGGTATTCCGCCTGCATAGAAACAGGTGAGATATGCCTCGCAGGTCTTCACATCGAACTCGCTTCCTGCCATTTCGCAGGAATTGAAAGACAGCAGGGCCAATATCCCTGCTGTCAGTATTCCAAGTAATCTTTTCATCTTGAAAGAATAAAGATATTATCAGTCATTTACATTCTGGAGCACTTCACGGATCTTTGCCTCGATCTCGTCGCAAAGCTCGACATTGTCTGTAAGAAGCTGCTTTACAGCCTCACGTCCCTGTGCCAGCTTGCTTTCCCCGTAGCTGAACCACGAGCCGCTCTTCTTGATGATTTCATACTCGACTCCAAGGTCGATGATCTCTCCGACTTTCGAGATACCCTCACCGTAGACGATGTCGAACTCGGCCTTCTTGAATGGAGGAGCCATCTTGTTCTTGACGATCTTCACCTTCGTGCGGTTTCCGAGAGCCTCGTCTCCGTCCTTGATCTGTGTCGTCCTGCGTACATCTACGCGTACGGATGCATAGAACTTGAGGGCGTTACCTCCTGTCGTCGTCTCCGGATTTCCGAACATCACTCCTATCTTGTCGCGGAGCTGGTTGATGAAGATGCAGCAGGTGTTTGTCTTGCTGATGTTTGCGGTGAGCTTCCTGAGGGCCTGGCTCATGAGCCTAGCCTGAAGTCCCATCTTCGAATCTCCCATCTCTCCTTCGATCTCGGCCTTTGGAGTGAGGGCTGCTACAGAGTCGATGACAATGATGTCGATCGCTCCGGAGCGGATGAGGTTGTCAGCGATCTCGAGCGCCTGCTCTCCGTTGTCCGGCTGCGAGATGAGCAATGTCTCGAGGTCAACGCCGAGGTTCTTGGCGTAGGTCCTGTCGAAAGCGTGCTCTGCGTCGATGATCGCCGCGATGCCGCCCTGCTTCTGTGCCTGCGCGATCGCATGGATCGCCAAGGTTGTCTTACCGCTTGATTCCGGACCGTAGATCTCGATTACTCTTCCACGAGGATAGCCTCCGATGCCGAGGGCTGCGTCAAGTGCGATGGAGCCGCTCGGAATGACCGAAACCTCCCATTTTGGCTGATCTCCCAGCTTCATGATCGTACCTTTGCCGTAATCTTTCTCAATCTTGTCAATCGTCGCCTGCAATGCCTTGAGTTTCGCAGCATTGATGCCGGTACCTTCCTGTACTACTTCTTTAGCCATAAATGTTTAAAAGTTTAAATGTTAGCAAAGCAAAAATATAGAAAATCAGGAACTTCTCCAACTTTTCTGGTGCAAAATAACATAAGCTTTGTGCCAAGGGGTGGCACAAGTGAAATAATGTCGGAAAAAAACCTTATTTTTGTGAATATGAAGATCAGACTCATAGGAAAGAATCTTGATGAGCTCAAGAAGCTTGTCGCTGAAGAGGGCTTGCCTGGCTTTACAGCCAAGCAGATCGCCCAATGGCTTTATGTGAAGAAAGTACGCTCTATTGATGATATGACCAACCTGTCCAAGGCTGCCAGAGCAAGGCTTTCTGAAAAATATGAGGTGGGTGTGACGCCGTATGCCGGACTGCAGATCTCATCGGACGGAACAAAGAAATATCTGTTCCCGGTAAGCTGCCCGCATAAGCGCGGACTCAATGTCAGGGTAAGTGAAGACGAGCTTGAGACGAGCGCGATAGAGGCGGTGATGATTCCTGATGCCGACCGTGCGACTTTATGTGTGTCTTCCCAGGCCGGATGCCGCATGGGGTGCAGATTTTGCATGACAGGACGTCAGGGTTTCCATGGACATATGTCGGCCGCTGACATAATATCCCAGTTCATCGCTGTGGATGAGTCGGACAAGCTGACAAATGCGGTGTTCATGGGAATGGGAGAACCGCTGGACAATTATGACAACGTGATGCGCGCGATAGAGATCCTGACTGCTGACTGGGGTTTCGCATGGAGTCCTAAAAGGATTACGCTTTCTACAATCGGTGTGCTGCCGAATCTGAAGCGGTATCTTGACGAGTGCAAGTGCCATCTAGCCGTCAGTCTGCATAATCCGCTGCCTCATGAACGCTTGAGCGTGATGCCTGTGCAGGGAGCATGGCCGATAGAGGAGGTCATAGCTCTTATAAAGCAGTATGATTTCACCGGTCAGCGCCGTGTAAGCTTCGAATATACCATGTTCGCAGGCTTCAATGATACCAAGGCGCATGCCGATGCCTTGATCAGGATGCTGAAAGGCCTGGAATGCAGGATGAACCTTATACGTTTCCATAAGATACCGGATTTCCCATATGAGACTTCTCCTGATGTGATCATAGAGAATTTCAGGAACCGTCTCAACAATTCCGGCCTGACTACGACGATAAGGGCATCGCGTGGTGAAGACATCCTGGCGGCATGTGGTATGCTTGCCGGCCAGCATCGTGAATGATTTATGGATACATTTAATGTCCGCAGATAACTGAATGAAGAGACTCCTGCATATCCTTATGGTGCTTCTGCTTGCTTTAGCAGGCAGCGGACGTCTTCATGCCCAGGGCATCGATCCTGCGGCTGATTCGGCCGCTTTCGAAAGAATGCGGATGAGGATGGATGAAATACGCAAGTATCGCCCTACTGTAGCCCTTGTCCTCAGCGGAGGCGGTGCCAAAGGTACGGCTCATGTCGGAGTTATAAAACGTATTGAAGAACTCGGAATTCCTGTTGATATGGTGCTGGGTACAAGCATGGGCGGCCTTGTCGGCGGCCTCTATGCCTTGGGCTACACGACCGAACAGATGGACACCATTGTCCGTAACATGGACTGGAACTGGGCCTTGAGCGACAAGCTCTCGAGGGAGTACATTTCCTATTCGGACATGAAATACAAGGAGAAGTATCTCATTTCGATCCCGTTCTTCTATGACAAGGATTATTTCAGGATGAAGGTTCAGGACGAGAACCGTTTCGACCCTGTACATAAGCATGATATCCTCCATATCGGAGCCGATAATGAGGACGGAGCCGATTTCCTGAAAAAGAACCTGCTTGGAAGTCTTCCTTCCGGATATATATATGGCCAGAATGTAAGCAACCTCATAAGCTCCTTGACAGTAGGCTATCAGGACCCTATGGACTTCGGGGATCTTCCTGTGCCTTTTGTGTGCGTGGCAGCCGATATGGTATCTGGCAAGGCGAAGATATGGCATAGCGGAAAGATCAATGATGCGATGCGCTCTACGATGTCGATTCCGGGAATATTCGCTCCGGTCAGGGTGGACGGAATGGTCCTCGTGGACGGAGGATTGAGGGATAACTATCCTACGGCGCTGGCCCGTGAGATGGGAGCCGACATCATCATCGGTGTTGACCTGTCTGATGTGCGCCGTACATATATGGATGTGAACAATATCGGTGACATCATCGGACAGGGAATCGATATGCTCGGACGTGATGCCTTCGAGAGGAATGTGAACATCCCGGATGTGAAGATAAGGCCTGAGCTCAAGGAGTTCAATATGATGAGCTTCAATGCAAGGAGCGTAGATACCATCATGGTGCGTGGCTACGAAGCTGCTGTGGCCCAGGATTCTCTGCTTCGCGAGGTTGCGGAAAAGACCACGGTGGGATATCTTTCGCCGAGAAAGAAGGCGGCATACGGCTTCAAGACCGACTCGCTCGTTATCGCGGAAGTAGAGGTGACAGGAGTCCTCCCGCAGGAAAAGGAGCTTCTCAAGGATAAGCTCGACCTCAAGTTCGGGCAGAAGATCAGCAAGGCGGACCTGGACCATATCGTGGCAAGGATCTTCGGTACACAGGCATATGATTATGTCACATATGAACTCCAGGGCGACAGCGAGCCTTTCAGACTGGTGCTCAACTGCAGGAAGGGCCCTATCCATCAGCTTGGGCTGGGCGTCCGTGCTGATACGGAAGAGATTGTTTCTGTCCTGTTCAATCTCGGCTTCAATGTCCATAATCTTTATGGACATATGTGGGACCTTACAGCCAAGATCAGCGCCAATCCTTATGTGCAGCTTCACTGGTCATATGACCTGCCTGATATGCCTACCGTCAATGCGATGGCATCTGTGAGATGGACCGACCTCAATATGCTGAATTTCGGCAATAACAGATTGAGCCTCAGCTATCTCAGCACAAAGCAGGAAGTCTGGCTCTCCAATATCAAATGGAGGCAGCTCGACATCAAGGGAGGCTTGAGGAACGAGATATTCGACATCAGGAACATCAAGTCTTCGCAGATCATCGGAGATTATGATTTCGACCAGCTGTCCAATGACTTCGTATCTGTCTTCCTTGATAGCCGTACCGATACTTTCGATGACGGATATTTCCCGTCAAAAGGTGTCAATGCTGGTCTGTCATATGACTGGACATTCGCCGGCTTCCCGAGCAAGGTGCATAATTTCCATACGTTGCAGATGGACGCAAAGGTCGTGGCTCCGGTATTCGAACGTCTCGCTTTCATACCATCCTTCAATTTCCGTTTCCTTTTGGGCAAAGATATTCCGGTCGCTTATTTCAATGCAGTCGGCGGTTCGCTGCCGGGCCGTTATATGGATCAGCAGATGGCGTTCCTGGGCGTCACCAATCTGTCGGCGATGAAGAATTTCCTTACGGTCTACAGGGCTGACCTGCGCTATACCCTAGCGAAGAACCATTATCTGACGGCAACTGTCAATTATGCCCGTGACTGCGATGATTTCAGGGAATATGCGTATGGACCGGGATATTTCGGAGCGGCATTGGAGTATTCTTTCGATACTATTTTCGGCCCGTTGAGTGCGAATATTCATTGGTCGGACATAACACACAAAGTGGGATTCTATCTGAGTGCCGGATACAGTTTCTAGACTATGGGAGAGAAGATTATGGATCCGCAGAAGGTTGCGGACAGGATGAGGGGCTTGTGCTCCCGGCGTGAGTATTGCCGTCAGGACATCATGAAGAAGGTCCTTGCGGCTCTGGGAGGCGATGCAGATGAGGCCGGCAGAATAATGGACCGGCTCGTTGAGGAGAAGTATATCGATGATCTGAGATATGCCTCTGCATTTGCCCGTGACAAGTCTTCCATAGCCGGATGGGGCGCGACCAAGATAAGATACATGCTTGCAGCGAAGGGAATTGACCGTGAGACGATTGCCGCTGCATTGCAGGAAGTTGACGAGGGCAAAGCTTCGGACCGGCTGGAGAAGCTTCTCTCTGCTAAGGTGCGGTCTTTGAAAGATGACCCTCAATGCCGTATGAAGCTGCTGAGATTCGCTTTGGGAAGAGGATATCAGTACGATGAGGCGGCGGAAGTGATAGGCAGATTGTTGAATGAAAGAGATTGAACGTAGACTATGAACAACACATACAGAAAGCTTACAGCCCAGGAGATCGAGACCCTGAAGTCTCAGATGTGTACGGCTGTGGATTGGAATGAAATCGAGGTTGCGGAAGGGTTCGCTCCAAATTATGTCAGATGGGCGAGGATGTCAGGACACATCAGGCTTGGTGCCTTCAATAAGGAGTTCTGCCTTCCGGGAGGAATGAAGAAGCATTCGGGAATCTATTATGCCACATTGCACAATGTGACTGTCGGTGATGACTGCTGTATAGAGAATGTCAAGAATTATATCGCCAATTATGAAATCGGTGAAGGGACATTCATTGAGAACGTCGACATCATCATTACGGACGGTCCGACAGGCTTCGGCAACGGAGTCGAAGTGTCGGTGCTGAACGAGACCGGAGGCAGGGAGATAATGATCTATGACCGTCTGTCAGCCCAGACGGCATATGTTATGGCCTTGTACAGACATCGTCCTGAAATGATTTCCCGCCTGAAGGAGATGATACGCAGCCATGTGTCTTCTGTAACATCGTCTGTCGGCTATATCGGCCGTAACGTCACTATCGCTGATGCCGGTTACATCAAGAATGTCAAGATAGGAGATTACTGCAAGATCGAAGGGGCCTCACGCCTGAAGAACGGAAGCATAAACAGCAACATGCATGCTCCGGTTCATGTCGGGGTCGGTGTGATCGGAGATGATTTCATCATTTCAAGCGGCTCCAGCGTTGAGGATGGCGTGACATTCTCGCGCTGTTTTGTGGGTCAGGCCTGCAAGCTGGGACATAATTATTCTGCAACGGATTCGCTTTTCTTCAGCAATTGTCAGGGTGAGAACGGAGAGGCGTGTGCAATCTTTGCCGGACCTTATACTGTGACCCATCACAAGTCGACTCTTCTTATTGCCGGAATGTTTTCGTTCATGAATGCCGGATCAGGCTCGAATCAGAGCAACCATATGTACAAGCTTGGTCCGATCCATCAGGGCATCATGGAGAGGGGAGCGAAGACCGCTTCGGATTCATATATCCTTTGGCCGGCCAAGGTCGGGGCATTCTCCCTGGTGATGGGCCGTCATGTGAGCCATCAGGATACATCCGATCTGCCGTTCTCATATCTCATCGAGCAGCAGAGCACATCCTATATAATGCCTGGCGCCAACCTCAAGAGCGTCGGAACTATCCGCGATGCAAAGAAATGGCCTCAACGTGACCGCAGACTGGACCCGGACAAGATGGACTGCATCAATTACAATCTCCTCAGTCCATATACCATCCAGAAGATGCTCAAGGGAGTTGGTGTCTTGAAAGAGTTGCAGAGAGTGTCCGGCCTGACATCCGATACGTATTCTTATCAGAGCGGCAAGATCAAGAGCACCTCTCTTGTGAACGGGCTGAAATATTACGGATATGCAATTGACAAGTTCTTCGGCAATTCCTTGATTACCAGAATAATGGGGTCGGAATTCAGCACCTTGGAAGAATTGCGTGAGGCTTTTGTCCCTCGTTCCGCATACGGAGAAGGCGATTGGGTCGATATTGCCGGAATGATAGTCCCTAAAATGGCTATATCTGACCTTCTTGATGCAATAGAGAATGGAGAGATCACTGACGTGGATTCGTTGAACCGTCGTTTTGCAGAGCTCCATTCTGAATATTACAGGTTCGAGTGGAAATGGGCAAGCAAGGCAATGGAGGAATATTACGGCATGAAGCTGTCGGAAGCGACTGTTGAGGATCTGTCTGATCTTGTCCGCCGTTGGAAGAATTCTGTGGTTTCATTGGATCAGCTCATATATGAGGATGCACGAAAGGAATTCTCTTTGAGTGCAATGACAAGCTTCGGTGCAGACGGCACCGTTTCCGAGAGAGAACTGGATTTCATGAATGTGAGAGGCTCTTTCTTTGAGGCAGATCCTTTTGTCAGGTCGGTAAAGGAGCATATAAAAGACAAGTCGGCTCTTGGAGAGTCGACTTTGGAAAAGCTTTCGCGTCTTAAGGTGTCTTAAAGGGAGTATTCTCCTTTATAATAGAAGCCCAGGCCTTTGTAGTTAGTGAATTCCGTTTCAACGATGCCGGCCTTTTCGTCAAGGTGCATGGTGAGTGTGCCGGAATAGCCGTTTGCCTTGCTGTAGATGACTCCGTCGTATTCAACGCTCATGGCAGGGTCCTGTGAGAATCCGAATGTACCTCCAATCTCAAAGAATTTCTTTGACATGGATATTACGGCTTGCTTTCCATTACCTATATCCAGAGTGAGCTTCCATACTTCGTCACCCTTCTCAAGTCTTGCGGAGGATACTGACGTCTTTTCTCCGTCATAAGTGAATTCGTTCTCGCGTTCAGGCTCCGGCATTATCAGGTCGGCACTGATGCATTCTCCGTCGAATGCCACATAGTAACGGGTGCCGTCAATGTCAAAGCTTATCAGCGCCTGGCATTTCCCTTCATCGCTGCATGTGATGTTGAATGAGCCGTCGATGCTTTCCAATGAGCTGTTGTCTATGTCAAAGCTCTTGTCTTCATTGACATTGTCGACAATTCCGAACAGGAATGTCCTGTCTTCTGTGATTGAGGTGGTTTCAATCGTCTGTCCGTTGACAAGGCTTGTCGGAAGCACTATGTATGAATACCATGTGACAATGGACAGCTCTTCGAAGTACTGGATGTTGCCGGGCGTGAAGAACAGGTATGTCAGGCCCTCGTCTTCTTTATGGAATGCGGCCCTCAACGGCTTGACTTCCTCCCCGCGTCCTATAAGGTTTTCATTTATGACGATAGGGGCGTCATCGCTTCCTTCGGCAGTCAAGCTGACGGCCAGACAGGTCTTGTCCGACAGGATGATCTCTGCCTTGAATGTGAATGTCCCGTCTTTCAATGTCGCCCTGCACTTTCCGCCTGTTATTTCGGATGTCTCTCCCGGAGCGACTGTCTCCATCCTTGCCTTTGCCAATGTGCTGATGACGGTGAACAATGATTCTTCAGTCTTGAGGTCAATTTCCCTGTCAAGAAGCGTCGGTGAAAGCGCCGCGTAGAAGAATTCGGAACTTTCCTCCATGATTGATGTGACATCGGTGAATCCTTCATCCGCTGATGCCGCAATGGCGATGTTCTCACCTATCATCATCAGAGCCGTGCTCTTGAATGGATATTCATCCTTTTTCCCGATTACATATGTGTTGTCGGATACCGGATATCCTTCAGAAGTCACAACGTCGTCTTCTTCTTCGACAGGTGGAGTCGGGGCTGGAGGAGTAGGAGGAACCGGTTCCGGTTCGTGACGGTCGCATGCTGCCATGAGCATGATTGAAATGACCGCGGTCACTACACTTGAAATTCGGAGTCTTTTCATAATCTTGCAGGTTCGTCAATATAAGTCCTTATCTTACAAAGGTAGTAAAATAAAATAAAAAAGTCCCGCTCCTGTATGACATGAACCCCGAAAGTTAGACAAAAAACTTTCGGGGTTTTGTTATGTCTAAAAAGTACAGAAAACATGGGTATGCAGAACGGCTGAAGTATATGCATATGCTTGAAAATGGTTTTAGCATGGCATATATAGAACAG
>JAFTWQ010000038.1 GCA_017465225.1 Bacteroidales bacterium | reverse complement strand
CATACTGTGGCGGTTATAGCGGTGAGGATCCACCTCTTCCCATTCCGAACAGAGAAGTTAAGCTCACCATCGCCGATGGTACTGCCCCACCAGGTGGGAGAGTAGGTAGCTGCCACTTTCTTATACGACACCCTGTCATCAACAGATGACGGGGTGTTTTGTTTATATCTATGTCCTTCCGCTGACGCTATCCACAAAAAGAAGCCTCCTGAATGATCAGGAGACTGAATATTAAGTATTTAATCTATGATTATCAGATTTCTTCCTTGATATTGTAGTGATTGCGTTCCTGGCTGTTGCGTGATACCATCTCGCAGATGAAGCCGGCAAGGAACAGCTGGAATCCGAGTAGAACCGCTACCAGGCCGAGATAGAATAGCGGCTGGTCGGTAACCGGTCTGTAGACCAGGCCATGTGCCTGCTGGATCAGCTTTTCTGCAATGATCCATACTGCCAGGATTCCTCCGGCAAGGAACATTAGTATGCCGGTGAAGCCGAAGAAATGCATCGGTTTCTTGCCGAATGTGCTGAGGAACCACAATGAAATAAGGTCGAGGAAACCGTTTACGAAACGCTCCAGTCCGAACTTGCTCTTTCCGTATTTTCTCTTCTGATGCTGGACAGGCTTTTCCGTTATCTTGTCAAATCCTGCATTCTTCGCGAGATATGGGATGTATCTGTGCATCTCGCCATATACCTCGATGTGCTTCACTACCTCGTTGCGGTATGCCTTGAGGCCGCAGTTCATGTCGTGGAGCTTGATTCCGGTAATCTTTCTCGCTGTCCAGTTGTATAGCTTTGACGGCAGGTTCTTTGTCAGCTTGTTGTCGAATCTCTGCTTCTTCCATCCCGATACGATGTCATAATCTTCCTCGACGATCATTCTGTAAAGTTCCGGAATCTCGTCGGGTGAATCCTGAAGGTCTGCATCCATGGTTATTACCACTCGGCCTTCTGCCGCCTTGAATCCATGGAAAAGCGCTGCAGACTTACCGTAGTTGCGTCGGAATGAGATGCCTCTGATTGAAGGATTCTTATCAGACAATTCCTTGATTATCTTCCATGACTTGTCGCGGCTTCCGTCATCAACCATTATGATTTCGTAGTTGAAGCCTTCAGCTGCCATGACCTTTTCGATCCAGCTTACAAGTTCGGGAAGAGATTCCTCTTCGTTGAAGAGTGAAATGACTATTGAAAGATCTTTATTGTATGTCATGACTTACTGTTCTTCAGGTCTGTAGTTTGCGAACGGGTCTTTGCTTGGAATTGAACGTGACAATGCAAAGGAAAGGATTGTTCCATAAATGAAACAGTAGATCAGATTCGAGAAGAAAGTGATCTGCGGCAGATTCTGCATTGTCCTGTCCATCTCGGCCGCTGTATTTGAGTCGAGCATCGGTGCCATCTGCTGCATCATCATGTCCATCTGCTCGGTAAAGAGATCGGGATTGATAAATGCGACATTGGCAAAGGAGAACGCCGAATATACGAGTGCTGACAGGAATGCCATGGCCATTCCGAGCTTGAATGTGCCGGAATTGTCGGTCTCGGGATTCTCTGCGGCAAATGCCTTCATGAAGAACATCATCAACCAGATGCATCCTCCGAATTTCACCGCCCAAAGCAGCATGTTCAGGACGATTGAGATGAATGCAGGCATTTCAGCCTGTCCGATCCACTGGGTCAGGAAAAGATATGCCGTTGAAAGGCCGCCTAACGCCAGTCCTGCCTTGCCGGCAGTGTTCCACATATTCTTCTGAAATACATTTTGTTCCATATTCATTCGCTTATGTGCTACAAAGATAGAAAAAATTCCTATCTTTGCATTCTTGGATTTACAAGACCTGTAAGAAAATTAAAAATACGATATAGATATGATCAACATTACATTTCCTGACGGTAGCGTGAGACAGTACGAAAGCGGCGTCTCAGCGTTCGACATTGCACAGAGTATCAGCCCGAGACTTGCAGCTGACGTTTTGGCTGCAACTGTTGTGACAGCAGCTGATACGACAGGAAAGGGTACAGTATATGATGTTACACGCCCTATCACAGAGGATGCGGCTATCCGTCTTCACAAGTGGGAGGATGCAGAGGCGAAGCATGTCTTCTGGCACTCATCATCACACCTTCTTGCAGCGGCTCTCGAGGCCCTCTATCCAGGCGTGAAGTTCGGTATCGGACCTGCAATCGAGACCGGTTTTTATTATGACGTGGATTTCGGCGGAAAGTCTCTCGTGGAGGCTGACCTCAAGGCGATCGAGGACAAGATGATCGAGCTTGCACGTCAGAAGAATCCTTTCATCAGGACAGAAGTTTCGAAGGAAGAGGCTCTCAAGACATTCACAGAGAAGGGCGACGAGTACAAGTGCGAGCTCATCAGCGAGCTTGAGGACGGTACCATCACTTTCTACAGCAACGGTGATTTCACCGATCTCTGCCGCGGACCTCATCTCAAGGACACATCTGTGATCAAGGCTGTAAAGCTTACTGCAATCGCAGGTGCATACTGGAGAGGCGACGAGAAGCGTCCTATGCTTACCCGTGTATATGGTGTAACATTCCCTAAGAAGTCACTTCTCGACGAGTATCTCGCAATGCTCGAGGAGGCCAAGAAGCGTGACCACAGAAAGATCGGAAAGGAGATGGAACTCTTCACATTCTCGCAGAGAGTGGGACAGGGCCTTCCATTGTGGCTCCCTAAGGGTGCAGCTCTCCGCGAGCGTCTCGAGAACTTCCTCAAGAAGCTCCAGAAGTCATACGGCTATCTCCCTGTGATCACTCCTCATATCGGAAACAAGGATCTTTACGTGACTTCAGGTCACTATGCAAAATACGGCAAGGACTCGTTCCAGCCTATCCACACTCCACAGGAGGGCGAGGAGTATCTCCTCAAGCCAATGAACTGTCCTCACCACTGCGAGATCTACAGGACAAAACCACGTTCTTACAAGGATCTTCCTCTCAGACTTGCAGAGTTCGGTACAGTGTACCGTTATGAGCAGAGCGGTGAGCTTCATGGACTTACACGTGTCCGCAGCTTTACGCAGGATGACGCCCATCTTTTCTGCCGTCCAGACCAGATCAAGGAAGAGTTCTGCAAGGTTATCGACATCATCCTCTATGTGTTCAAGACATTGAACTTCAAGGAATATGTTGCTCAGATCTCTCTCCGTGACCCTGACAACAAGGAAAAGTATATCGGTTCTGACGAGAACTGGGCAAAGGCAGAGTCTGCTATCATCGAGGCTGCTTCAGAGAAGGGACTCAATACAGTCGTAGAGTATGGCGAGGCTGCATTCTATGGCCCTAAGCTCGACTTCATGGTGAAGGATGCGATCGGAAGAAAGTGGCAGCTCGGTACAATCCAGGTTGACTACAACCTTCCTGAACGTTTCGAGCTCGAATATATCGGAAGCGACAACCAGAAGCATCGTCCGGTGATGATCCACCGTGCACCGTTCGGATCCCTTGAGAGATTCGTGGCTGTGCTCCTCGAGCACACAGGCGGAAAGCTCCCTCTCTGGCTTACTCCGGATCAGGTTAACATCGTGCCAGTCAGCGAAAAATACGAGGAATATGCAAAAAAAGTTTGCAGTTTGCTGAATAATTACGATATTCGCGCCGCCGTTGATGATAGAAATGAAACGCTCGGCAAGAGAATCCGTGAGAGTGAACTCAAGAGGATTCCTTTCCTCGTGATTGTAGGTGAAAAGGAAATGACCGAAGGCACGGTTTCTGTCAGAAGGCAGGGCGGTATTGACGCAGGATCTATGCCGGTTGACGATTTTGTCGCATTGGTAAGCAATGAGATAAAGGAGCAGCTGTCATAGCGCAATTATATTAATAACTTAACTTATAGGAGGATTTATTTATCGCAGCACCATTTAAACCAGGTCCACGCCCGAGCGGTCCAAGACCTAATGGTCGTCCAGGCCAGAGGCCTAACCAAGCTAAGAAGGACGACGACGGATTGAGAATCAACGAGGAGATCACAGCTCCTCAGGTACGTCTTGTCGGAGAGAACATCCCGGAACAGGGAGTCTTTTCGCTCAGGGATGCCTTGAGAATGGCTGATGAACAGGAGCTCGATCTGGTGGAGATTAGTGCGAAAGCCGATCCTCCTGTATGTAGAATAATGGACTATCAGAAATATCTCTATCAGCAGAAGAAGAAGGCTAAGGAGATGAAGGCTAATGCAGCCAAGATAGTCATCAAGGAGATCAGGTTCGGACCGAATACGGATGAGCACGATTTCCAGTTCAAGCTCAAGCATGCTCAGGAGTTCCTGCAGGAAGGCTCTAAAGTGAAGGCTTCTGTCTTCTTCAAGGGACGCTCGATCATCTATGCGGATCACGGTGAGAAGCTTCTTCTCCGTTTCGCTGTAGAGCTCGAGGAATACGGAAGGGCAGAGCAGATGCCTAAGCTTGAAGGAAAGAGGATGATCATGATGATTGCCCCTCTTAAAAAGAAGTAAAATCGCGAGACCGTGAGGTTTCAGAAGATAATAATTATTAACTAAATCAAATTTAACTATGCCAAAGATGAAGACCAACTCCGGTTCAAAAAAGCGTTTCACGCTTACCGGAACGGGAAAAGTTAAGAGAAAGCACGCTTACAAGAGCCACATTCTCACAAAGAAGACCAAGAAGCAGAAGAGAAATTTGACTCACATCGCTATCGTTGCAAGTGTTGACGAGAAGAGAGTCAAAGCTTTGTTGGGTATGTAATTCTATTAATTACAAAGTTATTTTAAGTTAAACTTGGAACGCAGTCGAAAAGCTCCTGAAAGAAAGGACACTGCCTCCATAAACCAGTTAAATTTATGCCAAGATCGGTAAATTCAGTTGCCTCTAGGGCACGCCGCAAGAAGATTCTTAAGAGAACCCGCGGTAATTTTCTTTCAAGAAAGAACGTTTGGACGGTAGCAAAGAACACCTATGAGAAGGGTCTTACCTATGCTTACCGTGACCGTAAGAACAAGAAGCGCTCATTCCGCGCACTCTGGATCCAGAGAATCAACGCAGCCGCACGTCAGTACGGTATGACTTATTCTCAGCTCATGGGTCGCATCGCAAAGCAGAACATCGGTCTCAACCGTAAGGTGCTTGCAGACCTTGCCATGAACAATCCTCAGGCATTTGAGGCTATCATCAATTCTGTAAAATAGTTTGAGCTGATGAGCTTGAAGGAGTTATACCACAATAAATGGGCGAGGTTCGGCTTTTGGGCAGTCCTCTACATCCTGTGGGTAATATGGCTCGGAAACTATTGGTGGCTCTTCGGACTTGTCCCTATCTTCGACCATCATATCACCCGTAAGGTGAAGTGGCTGTTCTGGAAGAAGGAATACAAGGAAGGAGAGAAAAGAAACGCCCTCCTGGACTGGCTTGACGCCATCATCTTCGCGGTCGTTGTAGTAACATTCATCAATACGTTCTTTTTCCAGGCCTTCAAGATTCCTTCATCTTCAATGGAGAGCACGCTCTACACAGGAGACCACCTCTTTGTAAGCAAGCTCACATATGGTCCTAAGATGCCGCAGACACCTCTGACCATCCCTTTCACTCACAACATCATCGGAAGGACCGAGTCTTATTCGACATTGATCCAGAACGATTACAAGAGGCTCAAGGGATTCAGAAATGTGGAGGAAGGCGATTGTGTGGTGTTCGGATTCCCTCACGGTGACACAGTGTTCGTCCGCGAACCGGCCGCTGACTACCATACCATCATCAGGACATACGGCCGCGACTATGCGTACAGGATGTATGGTGATGTGAAGGTAAGACCTTCTGACAAGAAGGATCATTATGTCAAGAGATGTGTTGCAGTTGCAGGAGATTCGCTTGAGATCAGGGACGGACAGGTATATGTCAATTCAAAGCCTCAGACAGTTTGGCCGGGAGTCCAGAACTCTTATCAGGTCGTTACGACAGGGCAGAGAATCAATACCGTCAACCTTGAAAAGCTTGGGATCAATCTTTCCGAGATCTGGTTTGACCAGCAGCTTCCTGGCTATCCGGCAATGCCGCTTACTGCAGAGATGCTGGATGCTGTGAAAGCTTTCCCTAATGTAGTCTCGGTGACTCAGAACATAGATGTCTGGCCGGCCGATTATCCGGATTCGGAAAAGACCATCTTCCCGTTCTCGCCTGACTACAGATGGACAAGGGACAATTTCGGTCCGCTCTGGATCCCTGAGAAGGGAACGACGGTGGAGCTGACAATGGAAAGCCTCCCGCTTTATCAGAGGATAATCACTTCCTATGAAGGAAACAGTCTCGAGGTAAAGGACGGAAAGATATACATAAACGGAGAAGAGGCTCATAGCTATACTTTCGCGCAGGATTATTACTTTATGATGGGAGACAACAGGCACAATTCTCTCGATTCAAGATACTGGGGATTCGTACCTGAAGATCATATAGTCGGGAAACCCGCATTGATCTGGCTCTCAATCGATGGGAACAAGAAGTTCCCTCAAAATATCAGATGGCGCAGGTTCTTCAAATTTGTATAGAAATTTTGCAATTGCGATTTTTTTATGCGATATTTGCAGCCCGCTAATTATGAATTAATTAAAAAAGTTATATACAATGGCAAAGGTTTGTCAAGTTACAGGAAGAAAGAGAATGGTAGGAAACAACGTTTCCCATTCTAAGAGACGCACAAAGCGCGTCTTCGCTCTCAACCTCAAGACCAAGAAGTTCTGGTCAGAGGCAGAGCAGAGATTCATCACCCTCAAGGTGTCTTGCAAGGGTATGAGAACAATTGAGAAGAATGGTCTTGATGCTGTTATCAAGGACGCTCAGCAGAAAGGATTTATTAACCTTGTTTAATTTTTTGAATTATGGCAAAGAAGGCTAAAGGTAACAGGGTGCAGGTCATCCTTGAGTGCACTGAGCAGAGAGAGAGCGGTGTACCAGGTATCTCAAGATACATCACTACAAAGAATAAGAAGAACACGACTCAGCGTCTGGAGCGTAAGAAGTATAATCCGTTCCTGAAGAAGGTAACTCTTCATCGCGAGATCAAATAATTAGGAGGAATTAGAAATGGCAAAGAAAGCAGTCGCAACCTTCAAGGCAGGTACACTCAAGAAGATGGTAAAGTGTATCCGTATGGACAAGTCTCCAAAGACAGGTGCTTATGTGTTCACAGAGCAGCTTGTTGAGGAGTCAGAGGCAAAGGACTTCTTCGCAAAGAAATAATTCTTTCCGAATAGTACGATAAAAGGACGGCATGGTTGAAAATATTCAGCCATGCCGCTTTTTTATGCGCCCAAAAAGGCTTATATTTGCAAGTTAAACATCATGTTTTATGGGCATTTTTGATAAAGGCGTAAAAAAGACCAACATGGGCTTCTTCCAGAGGCTTTCCCATGCGATCGTAGGCAAGGCAAAGGTTGACGATGACCTGCTTGATGCGATTGAGGAGGCTCTTGTGGCAACAGATATGGGAGTGGACACCACCCTCAAGATCATCGAGAATCTCGAGGAGAGAGTGAGCAGGGATAAGTATGTCTCTCTTGATGAACTCATTGATATCCTTCGTGACGAGATCGCGACCCTTCTCAATGTAAAGGAGGGTGAGACTTCCGATGACATCGTGGAGCCGTTTGACTTCTCGAAGAAACCATATGTCATCATGGTAGTCGGTGTGAATGGAGTAGGAAAGACCACAACTATCGGCAAGCTCGCAAGCAAGCTTCAGGCTCAGGGCAAAAAGGTGGTGGTCGGTGCGGCGGATACATTCCGTGCCGCTGCAGTGGACCAGCTTACAATCTGGGCTGAACGCGCAGGCGTCGATATCGTAAAGCAGGATATGGGTTCTGATCCGGCTTCTGTGGCTTTTGATACTGTAAAGTCTGCTGTCGCCAAGAATGCTGACGTCGTGCTCATCGATACTGCAGGCCGTCTCCATAACAGGATCGACCTCATGAACGAGCTTACAAAGATCCGTAATGTCATGAGGAAGGTCATTCCGGACGCACCGCATGAAGTGCTTCTTGTGCTTGACGGCTCTACCGGCCAGAATGCATTCCAGCAGGCCAAGGAGTTTGCACGTGCTACCGATATCTCTGCTCTTGCCATCACCAAGCTTGATGGAACGGCGAAGGGTGGCGTGGTAGTAGGAATCGTCGATCAGTTCCGCGTGCCGATCAAGTTCGTCGGCATCGGTGAAGGAATCGATGACCTGAAGGTGTTCAACAAGCGTGAGTTCGTGAAGTCGCTCTTCTCGAAGGCAGATCTCGAGTAGTGTCATCCTGAACTTCAGTGTCATCCTGAACGAAGTGAAGGATCTAAAGAAATTTAAAAGTAAAAAGATATATGAAGATTTCGTACAATTGGCTCAAGGATTATCTTGAGTGTGACCTCGCTCCAGAGGCCGTAGCAGAGGCTTTGACTTCGATCGGACTCGAGGTTGATTCTCTCGAACAGATTGAGGAGATCCCGGGAGGTCTCGCAGGAGTAATCGTGGCAGAGGTTGTGGAATGCGTGGAGCATCCTGACTCGGACCATCTCCATATCACAAAACTGAATACAGGTGAGCCTGAACTTCTTCAGGTGGTGTGCGGCGCTCCTAATGTGGCTGCCGGCCAGAAGGTGCTTCTCGCTACTGTAGGAACAGTGCTTGGCGAAGATTTCAAGATCAAGAAGTCAAAGATCCGTGGCGTAGAATCATTCGGTATGATCTGCGCAGAGGATGAGCTCGGTATCGGTGAGTCTCATGACGGAATCATGGTGCTTGATCCGGAGGCTGTCGTAGGTACTCCTGCAAAGGATTATCTCGGTCTTGCAACTGATGCCCTTATAGAGATCGGCCTTACAGCAAACCGCGTGGATGCGGCTTCACATATCGGTGTGGCTCGTGACCTTTATGCATATCTCAAGCATAACAATATCCCTTGCAAGCTGAACATTCCAGATGTTTCTGCATTCGCAGAGGGTGAAGGCGAGGCTATACCTGTAGAGGTAGAGGCTGTAGACGGCGCTCCTCGTTATACAGGTACCACAATCAAGGGCGTCAAGGTGGCTGCTTCTCCTGAATGGCTTCAGAAGAAGCTCCTTGCCATCGGACTCAGACCTATCAACAATGTAGTCGACATCACCAATTTCGTTCTTCATGAGATCGGACAGCCTCTTCATGCATTCGATGCTGCCAAGATCAAAGGCGGAAAGGTAGTCGTACGTCGTGCAGAGGAGGGAGAGAAGTTCGTGACTCTTGACGGAGTTGAGCGCACCCTCAGCGCTGCCGACCTTATGATCGCAAATGCAGAGAAGTCTATGTGCCTTGCCGGTGTATTCGGCGGAGAGGAGTCAGGCGTGACAGAGGAGACTGTAGACGTGTTCCTCGAGAGCGCATATTTCAATCCGGTATCTATCAGAAAGAGTTCCAAGAGACATGGCCTCAAGACTGACGCGTCTTTCCGCTATGAGCGTGGTGCAGACCCGCTCGTCGTGGAGTATGCAGCAAAGCGTGCGGCACTCCTTATCCAGGAGCTTGCAGGAGGACAGATCGTAGGAAAGGTACAGGAGTCTTATCCTGAGAAGATTGAGAAGAAGGTTGTTGATCTGGACTATGACCGTATCGAGGCGTTTGTCGGAAAGAAGATCGGCCACGAGGTCATCGGGAGCATTCTCGAGGCTCTTGCATATGAGTTTGTCGAGAAGACTGAAAACGGGGCAAAGGTTGCGGTGCCATCATATATGATCGATGTATACCGTGAGTGTGACGTGGTAGAAGAGATTCTCCGCATCTACGGATACAACAACATCGAGCTTCCGCAGGCGATGCGTATGTCTGTGAATGCTCCTCAGAAGCCTGAACCTGAGCAGGTGAGAAAGTCTATCGCAGACTTTCTTGCTGCTAACGGTTTCGTGGAGACCATGAACAACTCTCTTACAAAGTCGGATTATTATTCGAAGCTCAAGACTTTCCCTGAAGATAAGTGCGTCAGGATCATGAATCCTCTCAGCTCAGACCTCAATGTGATGAGACAGACGCTCCTTCTCAACGGTCTCGAGGTGATCGCATACAATATCAACCGCCAGATCAATAACATCAAGACATTCGAGTATGGTTCGGTATATTCTTTCGATCCATCAAAGGATGGAAAGACTCTCGATTCATATGAGGAACATACATGCTACGCTCTCTTCATGAGCGGTCAGCCGGACAAGTCCTGGAGAGTTGATCCGGGCAAGGGCAACTATTTCCAGCTCAAGGGATATCTCGAGCTTCTGCTCAAGCGTTTCGGCTGTGATATCTATTCTCTTGAGACAGAGGCTGCTCCTGCAGACCTGTTCTCTGAAGGACTTGCATACAACCTCCCTGGTTCGCACCAGCCTCTCGCTGTGATGGGAACAGTCGCTCCGGCAAGACTGAAGCAGTTCGGCATCAAGCAGCCGGTATTTGCAGCTGAAATCAGCTGGCCTGCATTGTTCGAGCTCGTGAAGAGAAACAAGATCAAGTACAAGGAACTTCCAAAGTTCCCGGAGGTAAGGCGTGACCTTGCGATCCTCCTTGACGAGTCTGTAAGCTATGCGGACCTCCGCAAGAGCGCATTCCGCGTTGGCAAGAAGCTTCTCAAGCAGGTCGGTCTCTTTGATGTCTACAGAGGTGACAAGATTGCAGAAGGCAAGAAGCAGTATGCACTCAGCTTCGTGCTTCAGGACCTTGACAAGACCCTGACAGACAATGATGTGGAGAGAGTCATGAGCAAGCTTCTCTCTACATTCCAGAACGAATTCGGAGCAGTATTGAGATAAATATGAGAAGTATCCTGCGATATATAGTGATCCTGACGGCATCTGTCCTTGTCCTCTCTTCATGCGGCAAGGACGAGGCCGAGGTCATTCCACGCGCCAAGCTCGCAAAGATCTATGCTGAGATGCTGGTTACGGACCAGTGGGTCACATCGACTCCCGGGGTCAGGATGATCGCTGATACTTCGCTTGTCTACGAACCGATACTTGAGAAGTACGGTTATGATATAGAGGACTATCTCCTAAGTGTCGACAATTATATGAATGATCCGGAACGCTTTTCAAGGATTTTGAGGACTTCTGGAGAAATCATAGAGAAAAGATTGAAGGAACTCAGGAAGCAGCAGTATATCCTGGATGAGATTGCAAAACTTCCGAAGCTCAAATCAGATTTCAAGCCGCAGGAGTACTTCGCCTATCTTTTTGACGAGCCGTATGTCCATTATTACGACAGTCTCGGAATTGAGATCGATTCATTGAAGTGGGAGTACAGGTTCGTGTCGATCGAGACGGCGGATACCTTATATGACCGTATAAGGATGATAATCCGGGACACTCTTCCGCCTGTTGACAGTCTTGCTCCGGCAGACTCTCTGGCTTTGGCAGATTCATTGGCATTGGCAGACTCCCTGGCCTTGGCGGACAGTATTGCAAAGGCGGTAGAAAAGCCTGTGGAAACTGTCAGACAGGTAACTCTGGATACTCTCCAGGTTGTGACTCAACCGAAGAAAAGAGAGGGCAGGCCACAAAGGCCACAGAGACAGGCAAGGACTGGCCTTAAGAAATTTGGAGAAGGCACAAAGCTGCAGGAAACAGGTGAATTGAAGTTGATGGAAAAATAGGTATGGGTGTGAACAGAATAACAGCAGAATTTGTATATAGCCTCGATTCCGAGCCGATAAGAAACGGATTCGTTGAATATGAGGATGACGGAACGATAATCAGGACCGGAAAGAGCGGTCCTGAGGAAGAGGTCATGCCCGGAGCTATTGTTCCAGGCTTCGTGAATGCTCATTGCCATGTTGAATTGTCACACCTTCACAAGAAGTTCCGCAAGGGTACCGGGATGGCCGGATTCATCGACCAGATCAACGAACTCCGTGACTGGGCGGGCTTTGAGGTGAAGCAGCAGCTTGTGCGCGAGTGGATGGACAAGATGTGGAATGATGGAGTCTCGGCGATGGCCGACATCAGCAACGATGATGCATCTTTTGACGTGAAGAAGTCTCATCCTATGTATACCAGGACCTTCCTTGAGGTTTTCGGCAGTGAACCGGAAATGTGCGAAGGTGTCATGAATGACGTAAGAGCCCTGAAGGATCTTGCGGACAAGGCCGGTATAGATGCCGCTCCGACTCCGCATTCATGCTATACGATGAGCCCTCAGCTCTTGAGTGCGTCTTCGGCTGCAGGACTGGAGTCGGGCTACCTTTCTTACCATTCGCAGGAGAGCCAGGAGGAGGAAGACCTGCTTATGAGCGGCTCCGGAGCCATGTACGAGAACAGGAAAAGGTCAGGTATGAGCACTCCGCCTGTAACAGGAGAGTCGTCTCTGAAGTATTTTATAGACAGGCTGGCTGCGGCGAAGCCTGCTCCATATGATGAAAATATACTGCTGGTGCACAATGTATGCCTTCAGCAGAGTGATATAGATGCCCTCAGAAAGGTCATGAACAATGCGTTCTTTGCGATATGTCCGTTATCGAACATATTTATACACAATGCATTGCCTCCGATCGGCCTTATGAGAGAGAATGGCCTGGCCATCGCTTTGGGTACCGATTCCCTTTCAAGCAATGATGACCTGGACATGGTGAAGGAAATGGCATGCCTTCATGAAAACTTCCCAGAAGTGCCTATGGATGAGATCCTGACATGGGCATGTCTCAATGGTGCGAGGTTTTTGGGAAAAGAAGACAGACTGGGATCATTGTCGGCAGGAAAACGTCCTGGAATAGTTCATGTTACAGGAATTGATGCCGACGGATATGTGACATCGGAAAGCAAGTCAAGAATGATAATCTGATATGCTGCATTTTGACGACATAGTGTTCGGACCGATATTCAGCCGTAGGCTCGGTTCTTCTCTCGGAGTGAATCTTCTTCCTTCGAAAGGGAAACTGTGCAACTTCGACTGTGTATATTGCGAATGCGGCTGGAACAAGGACGGTATCGCGGAGAGGGTGTTCCCGAGACTGGAGGAAGTCAAGGCGGCATTGGAGGAAAAGATGTCCAAGGCTGCGTCGGAGGGCGTCCCTGTGGATTCCATCACATTCTCCGGTAACGGCGAACCAACGATGAATCCTGATTTTCCGGAGATAATCGATGTGACGCTGGAGCTTCGTGACAGATATTTTCCTGATGCGAAAGTGTCCGTCCTTTCAAATGCGACGTTGATAGGAAGACCTGCAGTAGCGGAGGCATTGATGAAAGTCGACAATCCGATCCTGAAGATAGATGCCTCATCTGACAGTCTCATAGCTCAGATCAACAAGCCTGTAGGACGTTACAGACTTGATGAGGTTGTTGAGGCGATGATGAAGTTCGAAGGCCGGTTTGTGCTTCAGACCATGTTCCTGAAGTCGCCGGATTTCGATACGGCTGAGCCGGATGCATTGGAGAAGTGGATGGAGATCGTCAGGAAGGTGAAGCCGCGCGAGATAATGGTCTATACGATAGACAGGGAGACTCCGGACAAGAGTCTTGCTAAATATACGGTGGAAGAGATGACTGCATTCGTGCAGCCGCTCATTGATGAGGGATTCAGGATTCAGATAAGAGGATAATGAGAGTCGTTGTACAAAGGGTTACTGAGGCATGCGTTGCCGTGCCTGCAGAGGGATATGAATCGAGGATCGGTCATGGCCTTCTGGTTCTTGCGGCGTTCATTGATGAAGATGCAGAAGATGATCTTGAATGGACGGCGAAAAAGATCGCGGCGATGCGTATCTTCGATGATGCTGAAGGTGTGATGAATCTTTCAGTGAAGGATGTGGGAGGTGAGATACTTGCCGTGAGCCAGTTTACCTTGTATGCCTCTACCGTGAAAGGAAACCGTCCTTCATATATAAAGGCTGCAAAGCCTGATGTGGCAATACCTTTGTATGAAAAGTTTCTGGCAAAGCTGGAAGAGCATTTCGGCGGAAAGGTCGGAAAGGGTATATTCGGGGCGGACATGAAGGTGTCCCTGGTCAATGACGGCCCCGTGACGATTATAGTTGATTCAAAGTTGAAATTTTAAATATATAATATGGTTGATTATTTGAACAGATATGGTTATGCTCCGGATCGTGATGCAATCGGAAGAGCATTGGATATCATTGCCGCTAACCTTGAGAATGTGGCATCGGAACAGGTCTATAAGGAGTGCTTCTCAATGATGGACCTTACAACACTCAAGACGGATGATACTCCGGCTTCAGTGACCAAGCTTGTCGGCAAGGTCAACAAGTTTCAGGAGACATATCCTGAGTGGCCTCTCCCGGCTTCTGTCTGCGTGTATTCGAACTTCGCTTCGGTAGTCAAGGCTGCAAGGACTGCTGATTTCAACATCACGGTAGTGTCTGCATGCTTCCCTACATCGCAGAGCTTTCTTGAGGTGAAGCTCAAGGAGGTCGAGATGGCTGTAGAGCAGGGTGCGGATGAAGTGGATATCGTGCTTGCACTCAATGCATTCCTTGCGGGCGACTATGAGGCGGCATCAAAGGAGATCCGTGAGGTGAGAAGGGTGATCGATGAGGTTGCCGGAAGACAGGGCAGGGAAGTGCATCTCAAGGTGATTCTTGAGACAGGATTGCTCAGGACTCCCGAAAACATCGCTAATGCGTCATTCCTTGCGATGGAGGCAGGTGCAGACTTCATCAAGACTTCTACCGGAAAGGTGGATGTGAATGCTACTCCTGTAGCTGCATATGTGATGTGTGAATGCATCGCCAAGTTCCACGCCATGACAGGTAAGAAGATCGGATTCAAGCCGGCAGGCGGCATATCTACAGCAGGTGACGCCCTCTGCTATTATTCGATTGTTGCATCCGTTCTTGGCAAGGAGTGGCTCAACAAGAACATGTTCCGCTTCGGTGTCAGCCGCGTGGCCAACAGCATTCTTTCTGCAGTTGAACAGAAGACAGTCGGATATTTCTAGGAATTTTATTTCACTTTTTATAAAAGTAGAATAAATTTTAAGGTGCAGATCGCCCTTCCAGATGCGTGGAAGGGCGATTTTCGTTTTTATCCGTTGACAATTTCATTCAACGGATAATAGTCGGGAACTTTGCCTCCGTAATTAAATGAAAGAATTATGAGAGGTAAGATTTCAGTAGTGCTCGTGGCAATCGTTCTGATGTCATGCAGCAAGGAAAGTTTCAGGACCGGCAGGGGACTGGACTATTCCTATGGACGGGATATCCCGCACAACATGATCGTTCTGGGCGATCGTCTGGAGAACCCATACACGACTGAGAATATGTCCAAGGCCTTGCAGTCCCTGTATCCGACAAGGGCGGACAGGGTGGATGTCAAGGCTACAAATCTGTATGTCAGGTTTCTCCCGGCCGATGATTCGGAATATGAACAGCTTCGGGGATTGGGACTGGACATGATGGACCATCCTCTGGATTATGATATCGCGGTTGAGGGTGACTGGTATCATGACCCTTCCGTACCGGAGAATAAGGTGACATGGCAATATGCTGTCGTACCTCATGGATTTGATTTCCCGGATATCAGGTATGAACTTATCGATGAGTGCTATATAGCTGAAAATGACCCGGGTACAAGAGCTGACGGCATAGACTGGCAGGAGGTTGAAAGAGAGGCATATCGTCTGACAGGAAATGAAGGAAGATTGGCTGAACCTTTGACCAGAGCCTCCGGAAAGATGGTTCCGGCCGGCCGTATTACCATTGAGGACAAGGATTATAAGGGTGGACAGCCGTTCGGCGTCTCCGGAGTCAGGGTCTCGTGCAATTCATTCGTCAAGTTCGATCAGGCATATACTGATCGTGACGGATATTACCAGATGGAAAAGTCATTTTCTTCGGATATACGTTACAGGCTGATCTTCAAGAATGAAAAGGGCTTCTCTATCGGATTCAACCTTGTCCTTGTACCAGCTTCGGTATCGACATTGGGAAAGTCTTCTCCTGAAGGAGTCAGCGTGACCGTTACGGAGGATTCGGAGGACAAGCTTTTCCGCAGATGTGTCGTCAATAATGCCGCCTATGACTATATCACCCGCTGCAATCCAGATGATATGGATATCGCTGCCCCTCCTCAGGACATCAGATTCTGGATATTCAATGGCCTGGAGTCCAGCAGCGCAGTCATGCTGCATCACGGTGCCGTTGTCAGGAACGAGTATCTGGAGAGGTTCCTGGGCGGATTTTATCCGCTAATAGAATATTTCCTTCCAGATATAACGATCGGAACCAAAGGTGCTGCCGACTATGCCAGGATATATTCGTCCACATGCCATGAACTGGCTCATGCAAGCCATTTCGCAAAGGTTGGGACTGACTACTGGAACAAGTATATCCTATATATTATCGAGTCTTATATCAAGACCGGAGGCATGACCTACGGTGACGGCGAGGGCGAGAATGCCGGGCATTGCGAGATAGGTGAAACATGGGCATACTACCTTGAGAGCAAGATGTACAAGGAAAGATACGGCGGAGGCTTCCCGACTTTCGGAACAAGCTACTGGTTCAGGCCACAGATATTCCGTTTCCTTGATGAAAGAGGCTTTTCCCGATCAGACATATTCTCGGTCCTTGATGAAACCGTCACTTCGAAGAGTGATCTGAAGTCAGCCCTCATACTGTCCCGTCCTGAGAAGAAGGAGACGATCGAACAGATATTCAGCAGATACTAGCCGCTATGAAAAGATTTGCAATCATTCTTGCCGTTGCCGCCTTTGCCATATTATCTCTGAAATCCGAAGCGCAGACAGTGTCCTTGTCGACGAATATTCTTGATTATGCCTGTCTGGGTACTCTTAATGCGGATGTATCATATTCATTGTCAAGGAGATGGAGCGTTACTGCCGGGGCACGTTACAATCCTTTTACATTCAGGGAAGGTGATCCCGACAAGCAGTTCCAGCTGCGCCAGCAGTCATATAGTCTTGGTGCAAGGCTATGGCCTTGGCACACATGGTCCGGCTGGTGGTTTGCCGGAAAGCTGCGCTACCAGGAATATAATTCAGGAGGCATAAGGTCTTTGGAAACAAGAGAAGGAGACAGGTTCGGAGCAGGGCTTTATGCGGGATATACATACATGCTGACTTCTCACCTCAATATCGAGTTCGGCCTCGGCCTGTGGTCCGGTATGGATGTCTACAGATGTTATTCGTGTCCTGTATGCGGGGTGACTCTTGAATCGGGAAAGACTCATTTCATCCTTCCGGACGACATAATGATTTCGCTGGCCTATGTGTTCTGATAGAAATATATCTTTCATCATACTGTTCCTATGCTTTGTAGTTTCGTGCTCTCCGTTCAGGAAGATGCAGAACATACGGTCCGGAACGGTATCCATGAGCCTTTCAGTTCCTGATGAACCTCCGGTAGAGGAAGAAGAGGACAAAGAGGTGGAGATCGACAGCATCAGAGGCACGTTGTCCGATGAACCGATCATCATGAATGCCATAAAGGACACGGAGACAGGAGAAATGGTGGCAACTGACGTGATCAATGCCTCAAAGGTGACGGCAAGATTCCGCAATGTGGCCGAGAGGGCGGGATATGTGTCGATAAGCTTTGACGTGAATGTCCCTGCAGCTCTGTCAGACTCGAAATGGCAGCTGAAGATCCTGCCTTTCATGGCCATACAGGAGGATACCGTCTCGCTGGATGCCCTTTATATCACGGGACGGAAATATCGTGAGGAGCAGCTCCGGGGATATCAGAGATATCGTGCTTTCCTTGCTTCGATTATCACGGATACTACTGATTTCATCCGTCTCGGCCAGCTGGAGATATTCCTGGAACGCCATTATCCGGAGACATATGCAATGAAGAGAGACTCTTCGATAATTCCTGCTCCGCAGGCGGAAAACCTGTTCGGCGTGACACAGAGGGAAGCCCTGATACATTATACAAAGCATCTCAAATGGCATCTCAATGAGCGCAGGAAAGGCAGGATCGGCAAAATGTATGAGAAGTATGTGAAGGATCCGATCGTGACTGAAGGCATAAGGCTTGACACGGTGCTGACTTCGAGTGGAGGCGATTTCATATATCGCTATGTGCATACATTCCGGAGCAGACCGGGCTTGAGAAAGGTGACCGTCTCGCTGGACGGAAAGCTTTATGAGGACGGCGAATGCATACACGAATTCCCTTTCCCTGATGAACTTACGTTCTATATCAGCTCTTTGGCCTCGCTTGCAGATGACAGACCGAAATACAGAATGTTCGTGCTGGAGAGGAGCGTGTATGACAATACGAAGGCCTTCATAGATTTCCGGCAGGGAAGTTCGGTAGTAGATACAACCTTGGGCGATAATGCGTCCGAACTCCGCAGAGTGCTGAAGTGCATAGATGACGTCAGCGCACGCGAGGACCTGGTGCTTGATTCGCTTGTGATTGTGGCTTCATGTTCTCCGGAAGGGGCATACAGCCTGAACCGGAAGCTTTCCGCGGCCAGATCGGAGGCAGTCAGGAGGTACATCGGAGAATATGTGCCGGAAGAATGGAGAGACAGTCTGAAGGCTTCGGAACTCCCTGAAAACTGGGAGCAGCTTGGAAAGCTTGTGGCCAACGATACGGTGATGAGGCCATCGGCCAGGGAGAGCATACTGAAGATGATGGAGGGAATGACGGATCCGGATGTGGTGGAAAGGAGGATGTCGTCTATGCCGGAATACAGATATCTGCGTGAGAAGGTATATCCAAAACTTAGGAGCGTCCGGTTCGACTTCCATATGCACAGGCCGGGAATGATCAAGGATACCGTTCATACCACCGAGCTAGATACGGCTTATATGGCTGGTGTCAAGGCACTCAAAGACCTTGATTATAAGAAGGCCGTGTCCATCCTGCGACCGTATGATGACTATAATGCAGCCTTGGCATTCATGTCGGCTGATTACAACCATTCGGCTCTGGATGTGCTTGGAAGACTGGATGATACCGATCCGAAGGTCTGCTACCTGAAGGCTATGGTCCTTTCGCGTCTCGGTCTTCATGACGAGGCATTGAAATACTACGACCTCTGTCTCGCATACGACCCTTATATGCGCCACCGTGCGAACCTTGATCCCGAGATGCATGAGCTGGTTAAGAAAAGAGAATACAACCCTTAATATTATAACATTATGAAAAAAAGATTTTATCTGGCGGCCTTTGCCGCTATGGCTCTGGTGAGCTGCAATGAAAAGAATGCGGATCTTCCGCAGGTTCCTGTAGAGAATGAAACCGTGGTGCTTGAGGTCAATGTGCCTGCAGTCATGACAAGACTCAAGGGGTCGGCAACCGGTGAAGACAATGTGGCTGATCTTCAGGTGTTTGTGTTCAATGGCTCCGGTGTGCTTGAAGCATACGGACATGCGGCATCGAAGTCCCTCAACCTCACATGTGTTCCTGGCAGCAAAAACGTAGTCGCTTTGGTGAATGCCCCTTCATTGTCAGGAATAGCTACTCTTACTGAACTTCAGGAAGCCAAGTCATCCCTTGCGGACAATGAGACAGGAAAGCTTGTGATGGCCAGCGAAGTCATCTCCGAGACACTGACTGCAGACAAGGACAACAGCATGACTATTGAGGTCGAAAGACTTGCAGCCAAGGTAGTCCTGGCTTCGGTGAAGAATGCCATGGCTCTTGAGGCCGATCGCGAGAAGGATTTTACGATCAAGGCAGTATATCTGATCAATGTGGCGGGAGACAGGCTGTATCTGTCTGATTCGACTCCGTCAAAATGGTACGACATGATGATGTATGAGTCCAGCAATACTCTTCCTTTCCTTCATGACGAGCCTGCGACAAAGCTGACATATAATACTACATATTCAGTAAAGCATCATTTCTATGGCTATCCGAATCCTGTGACCACGGATGCGAATGCCGGATCATGGACTCCTAGAAAGACACGCCTTGTGGTTGAGGCTACCTTGGGTGGAGAAGTGTGCTATTATCCTGTGACTCTGGACAAGATGCAGAGGAATACAGAATATATAATCAATCTTACCGTCACCAGACTTGGATCACCTGATCCTGATACTCCTGTCACTACAGGCGAGGCTTCATTTACCGTTGAGGTCAAGGATTGGGTAGATGGCGGAACAATAAACGAGACAATCTAAAGAACTGCAGTCATGAATAAAATGTCGTCCAAAGCGCTGTCGCTGCTTTTCGGTGTCCTGCTGTCTGCGGGATGTTCAGTCAAGGAATACAGGGAGTCGTGTCCGTGCCGGCTTGTGCTTGATTTCAGTGAGACGGATACTCTGGCCGTCAGGTCTGCCGACCTGTATGTGACAGTGCCGGGCGGCTATGTCTTCACGGATCGTGTAGGTTCTGAATTTTTCCGGAGGGGGTATTCCGTATATGTTCCCAGGACATGGCTTTACGTGAGTATGGTAAAAGGGGATGAAGGGATGTCTTCTGCCGAAGGACTGAAGATACCCTTTGGGGAGGAGTGTCCGCCGGTCTATATGCATTCTTCGTACATAGATGCGGATTGCGAGATGTGGCGTGAGATTGTCCGGATGAGGAAGAATCATTGCCGGATGAACATTACTCTGAAGACCGATGGCGGCAATATGCCGGATCTGAAGGTCGTGTCGGATGTTTGCGGCTATGATGTGGCAGGGAAGCCTCAAAACGGCGGTTTCGGATATGAGACCCGGCCGGATCTTTCCGGAAGCTGTTCCGTGACAGTTCCACGGCAGACCGGGGATGGGATGATGCTGGAGATAGATGACGGCGGTGGTGTCGTAAAAAGGTTTGCCTTAGGCACATATATTGCCTCAATCGGGTATGACTGGACCGCACCGGATCTTCAGGACATCGATATCGAACTGGATTTTGCGATGACGAGGATTTCTCTTGTGGTAAGTGGGTGGGACAAGGAGTACGAGTTTGATGTAGTCATCTGATCATAAAAAGTAGGAAATAGTTCATAATTTAAAAACATTTTGTATCTTTGCCCCACTTTACTGAAGCCCATGTGGTGAAATGGTAGACACGCTCGTTTCAGGTGCGAGTGCTTCACGGCGTGTAGGTTCGACTCCTATCATGGGCACATAAGAAGTCCGGTCTTGTTGACCGGGCTTTTTTTGTATGCTGTGATTGAATTTTTCTGTATATTTACGGAAATATTCGATTATGAAGATAGCATTTCTTGATGCGGCCACAATGGGCAATGTGTCCTTTGAGCCGTTTGAACGCCTCGGCGATTTCGTAAAATATGAAAATTCCACTCCAGAAGAGGCTCGCGAAAGGGTCAGGGACCTGGATGTACTGCTGATCAACAAGGTCCTGGTGGACAAGGAACTGATCGATTCCGCTCCGAACCTGAAGCTTATATGCATCGCAGCCACCGGAGTGAACAACATTGATGTGGAATATGCCGCATCGAAGGGCATACCGGTACGTAATGCCGTCGGTTATTCTACAGATTCGGTTGTGCAGGCCACATATATGCACATTCTATCTCTTGTGGGTGGCGCTCCATATTTCGACCATAGCGTAAAGTCCGGGAGCTATTCGCGTAGCGGCATGTTTACGGATCCGAACTGGAACTGGAATGAACTTGCCGGCAAGACCATCGGCATCATCGGCATGGGCAATATCGGAAGCAAGGTGGCAAGGATTGCTGAAGCTTTCGGCATGAAGGTCTGCTATTTCTCTACTTCCGGAACAGGACATTGCAAGGATTATCCGTGTCTTTCTCTCGAAGAACTTCTCAGGGTTTCGGATATTGTCTCCATTCATGCTCCGCTCAATGAAAGGACGAAGAATCTGATCGGAAAGGAACAGCTGGCTCTCATGAAGCCGTCGGCTTTCCTTGTCAATGTAGGCAGAGGTGCGATTGTCATTGAGGAGGATCTTGCCGAAGCTGTAGATAACGGCGTGATTGCCGGTGCCGGAATGGATGTGTTCGTGCAGGAACCGATCCCGGAGGATCATCCATATCTGAAGATGAAGCATCCGGAGCGTATGCGTCTCGCCCCTCATGTCGCGTGGGCAAGTGTTGAGGCCCGGAAGCGCCTGGTGGATATAATGGCGGAGAACGTAGCCAAAGGCTGGTAGCTTTGGTATAATTGACATTTTTGGTTGGTGATCATGACAAAAGTGGTTGGTGAACGAGCTCGTTCACCAACCACTTTTAGCAATATAAACATCTTCTCATTTCTTGGACTTCTTTTCGTCATTGAAGTACAGATACCATTTG
>JAFTWQ010000037.1 GCA_017465225.1 Bacteroidales bacterium | reverse complement strand
CCACCCGTTTTTCATTTGGGACTGCAAAGGTACGCTTTTTTCCGTTACCTCCAAATTTATTTTCAGCCGGAAAAGGCACGGAAGGACAAAAAATGACGGCACCGGACAAGCAACACGCTCATATCCAATGCCGTACACCCGCTGTTACAATTTTGTTAAAAGATTCTTCACTGCGTTCAGAATGACAAAAACACGTTCTTAATGACAAAATAACGGTCATGATGACATAATTAAGTCTCAGGAAAGTCCAGACAAACCAGTCAAAGCGATAAAAATCATCCTTATTATATTAGCAGGGATAGCTGAACGAGCCGACATTTTTATTATATTTGCATGTTTGCATATATTATATAGGTATAATCAGAACTAAACACATTATAACATGAAAAAGAAATTGATGACTCTTGCTGCATTCTTAATGGTGACAGCATCTGCATTCGCACAGGACTCCCCTCTCTGGCTCCGAAAGAACGCCATATCACCTGACGGCGAACAGATAGCCTTCACATACAAAGGCAATATTTATGTTGTGGACTCCGACGGAGGACTGGCAAGACAGATAACTACCAATCCGGCATATGACACAGATCCTCTGTGGTCACCTGACGGCAAATCCATCATCTTCGCTTCATACAGGGACAAGAGCAAGGACATCTACAGGATTCCGGCAACAGGAGGAGCTCCTGTAAGACTGACATCTCATCCAGGCAACGAGACTCCGATGACGGTACTGGATGACGGCAGCGTAATATTCAGCGCCAGCATACAGCAGGATGCCCGGTACGGAGACTTCCCTGGAGGATCACAGGTATATATGATCGGCCCTGACGGAGGACGTCCTGAGATGGTGACATCGATGCAGATATCAAATATGAGCGTAAGGCTGGACAACACCGTGATCTATGAAGATTATAAAGGATATGAGGATCCTTTGAGAAAGCATCATACTTCATCGGTGACCCGCGACATATGGATGTATGTTCCGTCAATAGATCCATCAGAAGGTTTCCGCATCGACGGAAACGGCACATTCACGAAGCTCACGTCATTCAACGGCGAAGACAGGAACCCTGTATTTGAGGACGGTAATGCATATTACTACCTGAGCGAGCAGGACGGTACACTTAATATATATTACACCGACTCACTCCATGATCAGCTTTTCAACGGTGGCAGCATCACGTCGAAGCAGGTCACATTCTACAAAGGCAATCCTGTAAGATACCTGTCAATCTCGCATAACGGTACATTATGCTACTCATATGACGGAGAGCTCTATACAATAAAAAGTGGCGGTCAGCCGGAAAAGGTTGACATCCAGATCGTGACTGACCAGATAGAGAAGGGATCGGAAATCCAGACATTGACATCAGGAGCGACACGTATGGCCATATCACCGGAAGGCAAGGAGATCGCCATAACCGTAAGAGGCGACGTATTCGTGACATCCATCGACTACAAGACTACGCAGAGAATCACAAACACTCCTGAACAGGAGCGTGGCCTCACTTTCTCGAAGGACGGAAGAACACTTTACTATGCGGCAGAAAGAAACGGACATTGGGGTATATGGAAGACATCTCTGGCCGAAAAGGACGACAAAATGTTCACTTATGCCGTAAAGATGGAAGAGGAAATGGTGACCAAGCCGGGAGAGACATGCTTCCAGCCGCAGGTATCACCTGACGGAAAACTTCTCGCCTACCTGAAGGACAGGACTGCGATTGCGGTAATGGATATCAAGAGCGGAAAGGAAAAGATTGTTCTCGACCGTATGGTCAACTATTCATATACCGACGGCGACCAGGCATACGAGTGGAGTCCGGACAGCCGTTACATTCTCTGCAACTACCAGGCAAACGGCGGATGGAACAACGAGGATGTGGCTGTGATCGACGTAGAGAGCGGAGAGATCACCAACCTCACCGAAAGCGGATATACTGACGGCGGATTCAGATGGGCTCTCAAGGGCAAGGCCATGACATGGACATCGGACAAGAACGGATACCGCAGCCATGGAAGCTGGGGCGCAGAGAAGGATGTATACATCATGTTCTTCGACGGCAAGACATATGCCGATTTCCTCAAGGACAAGGAGGACAGGGAGATCGACAAGATGATGAGCGATGATAAGAAGAACAGGAAGGAAAAGAAAGACAGTGCCAAGGTAGAGAAGAAGGAAGAAAAGCTTGTCCTGGACCTTGACGACAGGAAAGACAGGATCGTCAAGCTCACCCGATTCTCCGGCAGACTGGGAGACCATTACCTCACACAGGACGGCAAGAAGCTCTATTATTCGGTAAGACTTGAAAGAAGCACAGACCTCTGCGTTCTCGACATTGAAGACAACAGCGTAAAGGTGCTGCTCAAGGGGCTCACCGGCTCGTTCTATCCAAGCGCCGACGACAAGTATATCTTCCTCCACACAGGAAGCGGTGTATCAAGGATCAATACTGCTTCTGGTAAGAGAGAAAGCATATCATTCAGCGGTGAATTCGAATACAAGCCGGCACAGGAGCGTGAATACATATTCAACCATATCTGGAAGCAGGTAAGCGAGAAATTCTATGATCCTGCTATTCATGGAATCGACTGGAAAGGATACAGAGAGACATATGCGAAATTCCTCCCTCACATCGACAACAACTTCGATTTTCAGGAGATGCTTTCAGAAATGCTCGGCGAGCTCAACGGCTCCCACACTGGAGCAAGATACTCATACAGAAGCGGTTACACCCTTGGAACTCTTGGAGCGTTCTACGACAACGACTACAAGGGAGACGGCCTGAAGATCAAGGAGATCATCAAGGGAGGTGCACTTTACCTCCAGTATCCTGAAATCGAGGCCGGAACCGTCATCACAGCAATCAACGGTGAAGAGATCAAGGCAGGAGAGGACTGGAGCCATATGCTGAGAGGCAAGGCAGGAAAGAAGATCCTCATCACCGTAAAGCAGAAAGGCAGGAAAGAGCAGGATCTCATGATCGAGTCCGGATATACCGACTACAGACAGCTTTACAACAGATGGGTCGAGCAGAGGGCACAGATGGTAAAGGAACTTTCAGGTGGAAAGGTAGGATATGTCCATGTAGAAGGCATGGATTCAGAGAGCTTCAGAAGAGTCTACTCTGACCTTCTCGGAAAATACCGTACATGCGAGGCTGTTATCGTGGATACACGCCACAATGGAGGCGGATGGCTCCATGATGACCTCGCGACCCTTCTCGACGGCACCGGATACATCAGATTCGAGCCTCGCGGACAGTACATCGGCACCGAGCCATACAACAAGTGGACAAAGCCGTCATGCGTTCTCATCGGAGAGGACAATTACTCCGATGCATGCGGATTCCCATATGTCTACAAGACCCTCGGCATCGGAAAGCTCATCGGAGCACCGGTTCCAGGCACAATGACTGCCGTATGGTGGGAGAACCAGATCGACCCTAGCATCGTCTTCGGTATCCCGCAGGTGGGCGCGCTCGGAGTCAAGGAAGGCAGATATCTCGAGAACATGCAGATAGAGCCGGACATCCTGGTATACAATGACCCTGCATCCGTTCTACGTGGAGAGGACAAGCAGCTTGAAGCAGCAGTAAAGGAAATGTTGAAGACAATTGAAAGCAGATAACATGGACAAGAAGATCGTAATAATCCCGACATACAACGAGAAGGAGAACATAGAGAACATAATCAGGGCGGTTTTCGCGCTTGAGGGAGATTTCCATATCCTCGTCATCGAGGACGGCTCACCTGACGGAACTGCCGCCATCGTAAAAAGGCTCCAGGAAGAATTTCCTGAAAGACTTTTCATGATAGAGCGCAAGGGAAAGCTCGGTCTGGGCACAGCATATATAACCGGCTTCAAATGGTCAGTCGAGAATAAGTATGACTATATCTTCGAGATGGATGCGGATTTCTCTCACAACCCGGCAGACCTCCCGAGACTGTATGAGGCATGCGCAAAGGACGGGGCCGACCTTGCCATCGGCTCACGTTACTGCAACGGCATCAGCGTCATCAACTGGCCTATCGGACGTGTCATAATGTCATATTATGCTTCAGTCTATGTCCGTACTGTCCTCGGCATGAAGGTATACGACTGCACAGCCGGATTCAAATGCTACAGACGACAGGTACTGGAGACCATCGACCTCGACAAGGTTAAGATGAAAGGATACGGTTTCCAGATCGAGATGAAGTATTCCACATACAAGCTCGGCTTCAGGATACAGGAAGTGCCTATCATCTTCGTGGACCGCAAGGAAGGCACATCAAAGATGAGCAGCGGAATATTCGGAGAGGCATTCTGGGGTGTCATGAAGCTTAAGATGAGAAAAATAAGACCAAGAAAGGCATGATCATTCTTGACAAAGCGACCATAGTGACAGCAGAGAAGGAAGCTGTCGGAACAATCCTTATTGAAGGAACGAAGATAAGTTCGGTCATCTGGTCGGACTCCGAGGATTATGATTTCAGACGTTTCAAGATGCTCAACGAGCATCCGGGCGCTGAAGTATGGGACATTGAAGGCAGGCATATCATGGCCGGAGGCATAGATGCCCATGTACATTTCAGGGAGCCCGGGCTGACCCATAAGGCTGACATGCAGACAGAGTCACGCGCAGCCGTTGCCGGAGGTGTCACTACTGTCTTCGACATGCCTAACACCAATCCGGCGACTGTTACCGCAGAAGCGCTTAAGGGAAAGATGAACCTGGCGGAAGGCCGTGCCCTGACAAGGATCGGTTTCCATATAGGAGCGACAAACAGCAACGCCGACATGATATGCTCGCTCGTAAAGGAGGGTGACGCATCATGCGGAGTCAAAGCCGACGACATCCCGGGAGTGAAGGTTTTCATGGGATCATCAACCGGAAACATGCTCGTTGACAAAGGAGATTCACTTGACAGGCTGTTCGACATCAAGGAAAAGCCGATACTCGTTCATTGCGAGGATGAGGAAACGATCAAGGCAAACCTTGCAGCGGCCATAGAGAAATATGGCGAGGATATCCCGTTCGCCGAACATGAGAACATACGCAGCCGCAGGGCGTGCATAAAATCAAGCATAAAGGCCCTGGAGATGGCCATAAAGCATGGCACAAGACTGACTCTGTGCCATATATCTACAAAGGAAGAGATTGAAATGGTCCGTGCCGCAAAGATCAGCAACCCTGACATCACCGCAGAGACATCCTGCAACTATCTGTGGTTCAGCAACGAAGCATATGCCAGAATGGGAAGCAGAGTAAAATGCAACCCTGCTGTCAAGGGCATCGACGACAGGAATGCCTTGAGAAGGGCCTTGGCTGACGGAATGATCGACACCATCGGATCAGACCACGCACCTCACCTTCTCAGCGAAAAAGAAGGACCATACACAAAAGCGCCTTCCGGACTTCCTTCCATCCAGCAGAGTCTTCCAGTCCTGCTCACCATAGCTGCACAAGAAGAGATTCCACTTACAAGAATCGCTTCCGTCTTCTCTGAAAAAGCATCAGAAATCTATGGTCTGAACAGGGGTAAGATCGCTCCCGGATATGATGCTGACCTTGTCATTTTCGACAACAGCAGTGAATTCGTCGTGAAGGCGGAAGACCAGTACAGCAAATGCGGATGGACTCCATATGAAGGAGAGACATTGCGAGGAGTGATCGAGACCGTACTCATTGACGGAAAGACTGTACTGAAAGACGGAAAGATAGCAGATTAGAATGTATCAAACGGACCTTAACAAATAATCTCCCTGATTATCAACCACTAACCGACTGATAAATGTCACCGAAGGTTCAACCTAGCAAGATTCTTATCTACATCGCATCCATTTTTGCGATAACTTTATGGGGAATGTCCTATATATGGACAGACAAGCTGATAGCCCAGAATATCCCGATATTCTATTTTGTATTCGTCAGGATATTCCTGGCCGGAATAGTATTGTTCCTGTTCAATACCGCTTATGCACGAATCAAGAGGATACAACGGAAAGACCTGCCGAAATTCCTTCTGCTGGCCTTTTTCGAGCCGTTCATCTATTTCATCTGCGAGACATTCGGACTTAAACTCACAGGATCTCCGACCTTAAGCGCGCTTGTCATTGCGACAATACCTATTTTTTCTATCGGAGCAGGAATGATTTTCTTCAAGGAAAAGATCAACTTCGTGAACATAATCGGTATACTCCTTTCACTGGTCGGAATCGTAATGGTGGCCATGGCAAAGGGAGAGCTTGGAGAACAGTTCATATGGGGAGTCGTGCTCCTTCTCATAGCCGTGATTTCAGAGGTAGGACATGCATCAATCACCAAAAGCCTTTCAGGTAACTACTCAAGCCAGATAATCGTGATGTACCAGTTCCTTATCGGGTCGGTATATCTCCTTCCTCTTTTCATCTGGAAGGGACTTGACGGATTCAGCATCGAGACTCATTTCACTCCTGACGTATGGTATCCGATCATATGCCTTTCAGTCCTTTGCTCAAGCCTCGCATTCTCCCTCTGGGTCAGCACTATCAAGAATCTTGGCGTAGCCAAATCAAGCATCTTCTCGGCTCTCATCCCGGTTGCCGCAGCCATAATCGCATGGATACTTGGCCATGAAATGCTGAACCAGCGCCAATGGATTGGAATAGCCATATCGACGCTGGGTGTGATCCTATCTCAATATACATTGAAAAAAGCCAGGAAATAATTGATTATCACTTCATAAGCCTCAACCCGATCCTGCCACGGTCAAGGTCTACGGAGAGAACAGTGACCTTCACATGCTGACGGAGCTTGAGGATCTTTGACGGATCGGCCATTCCTTTGACTCCCATCTGGGAAGCATGGATCAGGCCGTTCTGCTTTATACCTATGTCCACAAATGCGCCGAAGGCCGTGATATTAGTGACTATGCCCGGAAGCTCCATGCCCGTCTTGAGATCCTCGATGGTCTTGATGTCATGAGCGAACTCGAATTCCTGCGCAGACTCACGCGGATCGAGCCCCGGCTTGCGGAGCTCCGCGATAATGTCATTGATGGTAGGAAGTCCGAAATCCCCCTCCACATACCTTGACGCATCGATCTTCGAACAAAGCTCGGCATTACCGACAAGTTCATGCGCTGAAACCGACAGATCACGGGCCATCCTGTCAACGATATGATAAGCCTCCGGATGAACCGCAGAATTGTCAAGCGGATTTGCGGCACCACGGATACGGAGGAAGCCGGCACATTGCTCGAAAGCCTTGTCGCCAAGCCTCTTGACCTTCAGAAGTTCCTTTCTTGACTTGTAGGCACCGTGTACTGAACGATACTCTACGATATTCTCCGCCAGAGCAGGTCCGATACCGGACACATAGCTCAAGAGATAGCTGCTCGCTGTATTGAGATTCACTCCGACATTGTTCACGCAGCTTTCCACCGTATTGTCGAGAGTCTCCTTGAGAAGGGTCTGGTCCACATCATGCTGATACTGCCCTACTCCCAAAGACTTCGGATCGATCTTCACGAGTTCAGCCAGAGGGTCCATAAGACGTCTGCCGATTGAAACCGCTCCACGAACAGTCACGTCATAGTCAGGGAATTCAGCACGCGCAACCTCTGAAGCCGAATATATAGAAGCTCCATCCTCGCTTACCGAAAACACCCTTACCTCCTTCGGCATAGGAACACGCTTGATGAATTCTTCAGTCTCACGTCCCGCCGTGCCATTACCGATGGCTATCACCTCCACACCATATTTCTGGATCATGGCAGATACAGCCTGGATCGATCTGATCTTTTCGCTTGCCGGCGGATGAGGGAAGATTGCCTCATTATGAAGAAGATTCCCCTGCTCGTCAAGACATACGACCTTGCAGCCTGTCCTGAATCCCGGATCGATGGCCATCACGCGTTTCTGGCCGACAGGAGCAGCCAGGAGCAGCTGGCGGAGGTTTTCTCCGAATATCCTGATCGACTCCACGTCCGCCTTCTCCTTCGCCTCCTTCAGGACCTCATTGGAAATCGACGGCTCGAGCAATCTCTTGAATGCATCATCGAACGCCATGTGGATCTGTTCTGCAAGAGGCTGGGCCGGATACCTTCTTTCCTGACAGAAATCATAATATATCTTCTTGCCGCATCTCTCCAGATCTGCATCTATCTTCACATTGATGAAGCCCTCATCCTCTGCACGGAGAATGGCCAGAAGACGATGAGGGGCGATGCGCTCGAGCGACTCGGAATAATCAAAATACGACTTGTATTTCATGGCTTCCGGACCTGTGGCCTTCTTTGTAGCCTTGGTCACGATGCGTCTGGTCTTGAATATCTGACGAAGTGTTTCACGGACTGAAGCCGTCTCACTCAAACGTTCCGCTATGATATCGCGTGCGCCTGCAAGTGCATCCTCTACTGAAGGGACCTTATCACCTACATATTTACGTGCTTCAGGTACAGGATCAGCGAGAGACACATTATACATCTTGTCCGCAAGCGGCTCGAGACCAGCCTCTTTCGCAGCCGTAGCCCTTGTACGTCGTTTAGGCTTGAATGGCAGATAAAGATCCTCCACCTCACGGGATTCCACGCTATTCTCAATCTTCATGCGAAGCTCCGGTGTCAATCCCCCGGCCTGATTTATAGTCTCAAGAATGGTAGACTTACGTTTCTCCAGTTCAGCATAGACATCAGTCCAATGCCTGACCTCAGCCACGGCGACCTCATCAAGACCGCCTGTCCTTTCCTTACGGTAACGGCTCACAAAAGGAATGGTAGCACCCTCCTCGAAAAGCTTCGCGCAATTCTCCACCTGCCAGTCCCTCACCCCGATCTTCTCCGCGATAGCCTTAATGTATATTTCTTTCATATGTTGTGTTATCAATCATGTGACACCTGCTTCAGCTGATTCCTGTAAGCGGCAAAAATATTTGATTTCGAGACGAATCCCACATATGTCCTGTCCTCCTCGATCACCGGAAGGTTCCATGCATCCGTCTGCTCGAACTTGATCATCACGCTGTCCATCTTCTCATCGACGTAGACATATGCAGGAGCGGACTTCATATAATTGAACACATGGGCTGTATCCCAAAGATCCTTCTTGAACATGTCCCTGCGGATATCCTCGAGAGAAACGAAACCCTGGAAATGGTTCCTGGAATCCACTACCGGGAATATGTTTCTCTTTGACTCGGCCACGACTTCGACAAGTTCCCCGAGGGTCGCATCTATCCGGACAGTCGTGAAATCCGACTCCACGAGCTCACCGGTCTTAAGCAGAGTAAGCACAGCCTGGTCGCTGTCATGTGTCAGAAGCTCGCCCTTCTTTGCGATTCGCTTGGTATAGATCGAATAAGGCTCTATCGCACGCGATACCGCATATGAAATCGTAGAAGTCAGGATCAGAGGAATGAGAAGTTCATATCCGCCGGTCATGTCCGCGATAAGGAAGATCGCAGTCATAGGAGCCTGCATGACGCCAGCCATAAGTCCGGCCATTCCTACAAGCACAAAATTCTGTTCAGGTACGAAGCCCGCTCCGGCAATCAGGTTGATGGTCCTCGAAGCCACAAATCCGGCGATAGCTCCGATGAAAAGAGTCGGACCGAATGTACCTCCGACACCGCCACCTGCATTCGTAAACGACATGGAGAAGACCTTCAGCAGAAGCACCAGAAGGAAGAATACAGGCACAAGCCAGGCCTTCTTCAGGAAGAAGGCAAGAATGGTCTGGCCATCCATATTGATGGTTCCTCCATTGAGGAGTTCATGGAGATACTCATAGCCCTCACCGAACAGAGGCGGGAAAAGGAAGATCAGAAGTCCGAGGCATGAAGCGGATATACCCCACCTCACAAAAGGCTTCTGAATGCTCTTTATCTTGTCCTCAAGCCACAATGTCATCCTGGTGAAATATACCGAGCATGCCGCACAGAACAAGCCCAGGATGATATAATATGGAATGTTTCCCATTGCAAACGGCGACAGGGTACATTCGAAAGGAGGCTTGTCACCGAGGAAAATATACGATATCACAGTCGCCGAGATCGTCGAAAGCAGAAGCGGCAGGATAGATGACATCGAAATATTGAACAGCAGGATTTCAAGAGTAAAGAGCACTCCGGCTAGCGGAGCCTTGAAGATTCCGGCCACGGCTCCTGCCGCACCGCAGCCCAGAAGGATGGTCATGTTCTTGTATGACAGGCCCATGTACCTGGCCACATTCGAACCGATGGCGGCACCCGTATATACAATAGGGGCCTCGGCTCCCACGGATCCTCCGAATCCGATGGTCACGGAAGAAGCCAGCATCGATGACCACATGTTATGAGGGCGTATCTTCGAATCGTTCTTCGAGACGGCCACAAGAACCTTCGTGACTCCATGGCCGATATTGTCCTTGACCACATATCTCACGAAAAGCATGGCTATGAGCATGCCGACACCCGGGTAGATCAGATACAGGAAATTATACGCCTCATGATCGAACCATGACGTGAGGGAATGGTGGATGGCCTCGATGGACAGTTTGAGAAGCACGGCAGCCAGTCCGCAGCAGATTCCCACGAACAGAGAGAGGATGATCATCACATCCCTCTCCGAGAGTTTCTTCAGGAGACGTCTGAGCGGAGCCAATATGTCTTTTACTACAAAACTGCGGCGCATGTCTTTCAGGTCAGAATATGCAAAGATAGGAAAATAGGAACATCAGTCAAAAAAAACCGACCGGGTTTCCGGTCGGTCATATGGTCATTCTTATGGTTTATTCACCGTCTGCGCCGTCATCATCACCGTTTGAATACTGCGAGATGTTGTCATCAGGAAGGCTCTCGCCATCATTTCCGTCAGAATCATCACCGTCATCTCCGTCAAGCCAGCGCTCGAGATCCTCGGCATCGTCAGTCTTTACCTTGATCTTCACGAGATAGATAGCATCCGGAATCTCTATTGTAACAGCATAGAAATTGGTTCCGTCAGGCTTGTCATACTTCACAAGATCAGGGAAATAATCGCTGTATCCCTTAGGATACTTCTCTGCAAATGCGGCTGCCAGCTCTTCCGACATATTCTCATAACTGCATACCGCTCTCCTCTTTGGTGTTGTTGACATATCTATAATAACTTTATTCTGGTTGCACTTGAATTACGGTGCAATTGTAGGACATTTTTTTTAATTGAGCAACATTGAAGGCACTTTTTTTATGAAAATAAATCTACTTGCCACGACGGAAGAAGAAGGATTTCTGCTCTTTCTTCCTTTCCAAGTCCCTTTCGACAAACACTTTATCAAGATTCTTCGGATCGAGACCTGTATAGAACATGACCGAAGAGGTCGTCATAGGGGTCGGGGTGAAGTCCTGCACCTGATCCATATAAAGTCCCTTCAGCGCAGGATTGCGGGCCAGACGCTGCATCTCGCGCATTCCGCACCCAGGATGACCGGATATGAAATACGGCACGAGCTCGCATTTCCTGCCGCTGCTGCGGACGATATTGTCAAACTCCACACGAAGACGCTCGAACAGTCTGAACGAAGGCTTCGCCATCAGTTTCAGAACCGAGTCCTCCGTATGTTCAGGAGCCACCTTAAGACGGCCGGAAGTATGTTCGAGGATAAGTTCCTTGAGATATGGATATGATGTGTCGTCGACAAAGCCCTTCTCATCGAGGAAAAGGTCATACCTGATGCCGCTGCCGATATATGCATGGCGTATGCCCTTCACCTTCGCGATCCTCTCATAAAGCTTGAGCAGACGCTCGTGAGAACGGTCCATATTCCTGCATGGCCCCGGGAAAAGGCAGGACTTGCGGCGGCATTTCGCACACAGTTCCGGATCCTTTCCCTTCATTCCGTACATGTTCGCCGTAGGAGCGCCCACATCAGAGATATTGCCGGCAAAGCCCGGAAGCTTGTTGAGGGCCGTGATCTCCCTGATGATGGATTCCTCGCTTCGCGACTGTATGAATTTTCCCTGATGTGCAGCTATCGTGCAGAAATTGCAGCCTCCGAAACATCCGCGATGGGTGTTGACGGAGAATTTGATCATCTCGAATGCGGGAATATGCTTCCCTTTATATCGGGGATGTGGAAGTTTCGTATAAGGCAGATCCCAGAAAGAGTCCATCTCTTCCTGCGTCGCAGGCGGCCATGTAGGGTTGATCTGCACATATCCCTTGCCTACCGGCTCGACAAGGACCGGAGGCTGGAGCATGTTGGCATATGTCTCGACCACGTGGAAATTCTCGGCGAACGCCACCTTGTCCTTGCAGCAGCGCTCGTATGAATTCAGGATCACGGCGTCCTTCAGCCTGCATTTTCCGTCCATATAGAAGCCCAGCTGCGGTATCTTCCTTATGTCGCTGAGATTTCTGCCTGCCTCGATGGCCCTGGTGAATTCGATCATCGTCCTCTCCCCCATTCCGTAGCACAGCCAGTCCGCGCCGCTGTCCACAAGAATCGAAGGTTTCAGGCAGTCCTGCCAATAGTCATAATGGGTCACACGCCTGAGCGAAGCCTCGATGCCGCCGATCACGACCGGTATGTCCGGGTAGATTTCCTTCAGTATCCTCGTATAGACCGTGACCGCATAATCAGGTCTCTGGCCCGCCTTGCCTTCCGGAGTATATGCATCGTCCGAGCGCAGACGCTTGGCCGCTGTATAATGATTGACCATCGAATCCATCGCACCGCTGTTCACGCCGAAATAAAGTCTAGGCGCTCCCAGCTTGCGGAAATCACGGAGATCGTCACGCCAGTTCGGCTGCGGCACTACCGCCACCCTGTATCCATGTTTCTGGAGCCAGCGGGCAATGACAGCCGTTCCAAAGGAAGGATGATCGATGAACGCATCACCGGTAAAGAGGATCACATCTATGTAATCCCATCCCAATGCCTTGACCTCCTTGATAGAGGTCGGAATCATATATGAATTGTCTTCTGCCATAATCATGGCAAAAGTAGTCAATATTTTCTATCTTTGCGATACTTACATCAAAGCGAATAATATATGAGCAAGAAAAATCTCATCACTGCCTGCGTCATCTTCACGGTTCTGGCAGTATTCTGGGGATGGACAGGCTGCATGACCTACATGAGGGCAGGCGAATTCACATTCCGCGTCATCCTTGCGCTTATCTGCGCAGTCCTCTCCGCAGTGGTTCCATTTGTCTACTACAAGGAGTACAGGAAAAACCAGGAAAAATGATAAAGAGCATATATTTCGCCGGAGGATGTTTCTGGGGAACGGAGCATTTCTTCAAGCAGATCGAAGGTGTGACGTTCACCGAAACCGGCTATGCCAACGGCAGCACGCCAGATCCGACATACAGGCAGGTATACACCGACACTACCGGATATGCCGAGACCGTACACGTTGAATACGACAACGACGTCATAGATCTTGAATTCCTGGTACGCATGTTCTTCAGGGCCATAGACCCGACAAGCCTCAACAGGCAGGGTGAAGACGTCGGCACCAGATACCGTACGGGGATATATTATACTGACGCAGAGGAACTCCCATGCATAAAGAAGATCTATGATGAAATCGGAAGACAGTATGAAAGCCCTCTTGTGGTAGAGCTGGAACCGCTGAAGAATTTCTACCGGGCTGAAGACTATCACCAGGACTATCTCGAAAACAATCCGGACGGATACTGCCACCTCCCCCTCGAACTGTTCGAGTTCGCAAGGAAAGCAAGAAAATGATCCCATGAGCCGGCAGAGCAGCATAGAATACGGAAAACTGAAGACGGACCTGTCCGAGATCCGCGACATCAGGACATACCATGACCTTTTCCATGAAGGGCCTTGCTGTCTTGATGAATCCGAATGGAAAGATCTCGACATGGACGACCTGTTTGATTTTGCCGACAGATGCATAACACCCGTCGGGGAAATGCTCCTGTACAGCAAGCTGCACCACATGAACGTTGACCCCTATGCAGATGAAAGAGAGCTGACTGCTGAAAGAATCGATTCCGATGAAAAGTTCAGAAAAGACGTGGAATCCTCATTGTCAGACCTGGCCGGACGCAAAGGAGATGCAGTAAGGCACCTTTTGGGCATGAAGGTCAGCCTCAGCAGATACCACAGATTCTTCCGTCTGCTTCTTGCCGGAGAAATCGCAGCGATCGTCTCATCATGGATATTCCTGCCCCCTGCATTTGCCATAATCATATCCGTCATGCTGGCCATAGCCAACGCTGCGGTACATTTCTGGAACAAGACATATGTCGAGGTTTATCTCCGTCCTCTCGTCCAGCTGGAGAAGCTCCGGAAGGCATCTGTAAAGCTATCGTCACTCACCCCGGAAGGCACATTTGGAGACGTGAAGCGTCAGACGGATGAGATGTCAGCATTAAGCAGGAAGATAAGCATATTCGGAATGGGCAGGGTAATGGAGTCTGACCTGATGATGGTGTTCAATTCACTCATCGAGCTAGGCAAGATGATCTTTCTTGTCGAGCCATTATACACCTATGCCATCCTGAAGGATATCGAAGACATCAGCGGAAGCGCAAGAAGGCTTATCGGATACATTGGAGAATGGGACACGTCCTATTCTATAGCATCTTTGAGACGATGGATGGATTCGGAAAGGATGAGATGGTCGCGCCCGATATTTGACCGTAACAGGCTGGATCTGCACATCGAAGACATGAGCCATCCTCTGATAGACGGCTGCGTCGCAAACAGCATATCCATCGACAAGTCCGTGATAATCACCGGATCGAACATGTCCGGAAAATCATCCTTCCTGAAGACAATCGGCATCAACATTGCCGCTTCCTATGCTCTCGGGACATGCTTCGCGACAACCCTGGAAATGCCATACAGCAGGCTCCATACCGTACTTTCAGTATCCGATGACATCGGGGAAGGCAGAAGCTACTATTACAGCGAGGCTCTCCGGATCAAATCCATCATTGACAGATGCCGCACAAAGAACAACGGTCTCATGGACATCGTGCTGATAGACGAGATATTCAAAGGCACAAACACCATTGAGCGCATCTCCATTGCCGATGCAGTAATCAGATATCTGTCCGCTCTGGACGGGACATACGTACTGGTCTCGACACATGACATCGAGCTCGCCAGATCTTTCCGCGAGACCCTAGACACATATCATTTCAGCGAAAGCATGCATGACGGCAAGCTAGTATTCAACTACAGGCTCACCCCCGGCGTCGAATACACCAGGAACGCCATATCCATCCTGAAGAACTGCGGATATCCGGACGAAATCATCCGGAACGCCGAATCCAACACCCTGAAAGTCAGCGCAAACATGGATTCGATATCATTATAATCTGATTCAAAAGCACAAAAAGGCCTGATTTCGTGCTTTCAACATCAAAAAAGACGGTCGAAAGAACAAAAACGCGCATTTCTGTTCTTTCGGCCGTATTTTCACCTTTCAAAAGCACGAAAGGAGAGGTTTACATTCTTTCAGGAAGCGTGATGCCGAGGATCGACATGGCCTTGGTGAGGATCTTTGCGATGGTCTCGACAAGGACAAGGCGATACTGGAGAAGCGCCTGATTCTCTTCGCGGAGGATAGGAGTGTCATGGTAATACTGGTTGAACTCCTTGGCAAGCTCATATGCATAGTTTGCGATCAATGCTGGTGAATGAGCAGCGCCGGCCTCTGCGACCTTTGCAGGGAATGTGTTGAGGATCTTGATGATACGCACTTCCTTTGGAGTGAGCTCCGAGTCAGCCTTGACTGCATCTGCAGCATGAGCGATACCCTTCTCGTCAGCCTTGCGGAGAATTGACTTGATACGCGCATGGGTGTACTGGATGAACGGACCCGTGTTGCCGTTGAAGTCGATTGACTCCTTCGGATCGAAGAGCATTGTCTTCTTCGGATCCACCTTCAGGATGAAATACTTCAGCGCACCAAGGCTGATCATCTTGAAGAGAGCGTCCTGCTCCTCCTCGCTGAGGTTGTCGATCTTACCGAGCTCGAGAGATGTCTCCTTTGCTGTATTGTACATGCCAGCGATAAGGTCGTCAGCATCAACGACCGTTCCCTCGCGTGACTTCATCTTGCCTTCAGGAAGCTCCACCATTCCGTATGAGAGGTGATAGATGCTGTCTGCCCAGTCGAATCCGAGCTTTCCGAGGATGAGCTTGAGCACCTGGAAATGGTAGTTCTGCTCGTTACCTACAACATAGATATGCTCGTCGAGGCTGTACTCAGCGAAACGCTGCTCCGCTGTTCCGAGATCCTGGGTCATATATACCGAAGTTCCGTCGCCACGGAGAAGAAGCTTCCTGTCGAGGCCGTCCGCTGTAAGGTCACACCATACAGATCCGTCTTCCTGCTTCTCGAAGATACCTGCATCAAGTCCCTTCTGAACGAGAGCCTTTCCGAAAAGGTATGTCTGTGACTCATAGTAAGTCCTGTCGAAGCTGATTCCGAGGTCGGCATATGTCTTGTCGAATCCCTCGTAAACCCAACCGTTCATGGTCTTCCAGAGCTCCACAACCTCTGCATCTCCGTTCTCCCACTTGAAGAGCATCTCCTGCGCAGCCTTGAGAGAAGGTGCATTCTTCTCTGCATCCTCCTTGCTCATGCCGCCGGCAACAAGCTCGTCGACTTCCTTCTTATAGAGGTTGTTGAATGCCACATAGTAGTCTCCCACGAGGTGGTCACCCTTCTTTCCGCTTGACTGAGGGGTCTCGCCGTTTCCGAGCACCTTCCATGCATACATGGACTTGCAGATATGGATACCACGGTCATTCACGAGATTGACCTTCATCACATTATGTCCGCATACCTCGAGGAGCTTTGCAACAGACCATCCGAGAAGGTTGTTACGGATATGTCCGAGATGGAGAGGCTTGTTGGTGTTCGGTGAAGAATACTCAACCATGATTGTCCTGCCGGTAGGAGCGAGCTGTCCGAAATCCTCTGCAGCCGCGATCTCGGCGAATACATTGTTCCAATATACCTCCGAGAATGATATGTTGAGGAAGCCCTTCACGGTATTGTAAGCCGCGATCTCGGCAACATTTGCCTTGAGCCACTCTCCTATTGCATTTCCTGTATTCTCCGGAGTTGTCTTTGATACTTTCAAAAGAGGGAAGACCACCAATGTATAGTCACCCTCGAATTCCTTGCGTGTAACCTGTACCTGGAGCTGTGCAGCCGGTACTTCAACGCCGTAAAGCGCCTGAATTGCTTCAGACGCTTTAGCTATGATGAATGTTTCTGGAGTCATTATCCTAAATAGCTTTTCAAAAGTTTGCTTCTTGAATTGTTCTTGAGCTTGCGGATCGCCTTCTCCTTGATCTGGCGTACGCGCTCCCTTGTCAGTCCGAAACGCTCTCCGATCTCCTCGAGGGTCATCTCCTGGCAGCCGATTCCGAAGAACGACTTGATGATCTCCCTCTCTCTTGTAGCAAGAGTAGAAAGCGCTCTCTCGATCTCCTTGTTGAGAGACTCGTTCACGAGTCCGCGGTCTGCGCTCGGAGAATCATTGTTCACGAGCACATCGAGGAGGCTGTTGTCCTCACCCTCGACGAAAGGTGCGTCAACCGACACATGGCGTCCTGACACGCGGAGGGTATCCGCGATCTTGTCCTTCGGCACATCGATCATCTCCGAAAGCTCCTCGCTTGACGGCATACGCTCATTCTCCTGCTCGAACTTCTGGAGTGCCTTGTTGATCTTGTTCAACGAGCCTACCTGGTTGAGCGGAAGACGTACAATCCTGGACTGCTCTGCAAGAGCCTGAAGGATCGACTGGCGGATCCACCACACGGCATATGAAATGAACTTGAAGCCTCGGGTCTCATCGAACTTCTCGGCTGCCTTGATCAGACCGAGGTTACCCTCGTTGATAAGGTCCGGAAGGCTGAGGCCCTGATTCTGGTACTGCTTTGCGACAGACACCACGAATCGGAGGTTCGCCCTTGTCAGTTTTTCAAGAGCCTGCTGGTCTCCTTTACGGATCCTCTGGGCAAGCTCCACCTCTTCCTCAACAGTGATGAGTTCCTCTCGTCCGATCTCCTGAAGATACTTGTCGAGCGATGCACTCTCGCGGTTGGTAATTGATTTTGTAATCTTTAACTGTCTCATTCGTATAATTTAAGTTTTCCTTCTTCTATACACCGAAGCCGAAATAACCTGTTCTTCCTGAAGGAGTGATACCCTCGATGAAGACTGTTCTCTTCGACTTCTTGACGATGTCAATCACTTCCTGAGGAGTCTTTACAGGGTGGTCATTCACATACTGGATGATGAATCCTTCCACAGCACCGGCCTCCATGAGTTTTCCAGGACCAAGCTCAACGATCTGCACGCCGCTCTTTATGCCGAACTTGGCAAGGGCCTCTTCATCAGCCGCCTTGATTGACGAACCGTAGAATGCGACAGAACCGTCGTCCGACAAAGTGCCGTTCTCCTGCGATGTACCCTTGAATGTCACATCAAGCGAGAGCTCCTTTCCGTCTCTGATGACTGTCAGCACAGCAGTGTCTCCAGGAGAGAATCTGCTGACCGCTTCCTGTACGGATGCCGGAGTGGTGATCTTTGTCGAGTCAATAGCGATGAGCACATCACCGGCCTTTACACCGGCCTTGTCTGCTGCTCCGCTCTTGGAAACCTCGCTTATATATACGCCGTTTCTTGAAGAAAGTTTCAAATCGTCAGCGATTTTATCGTCAATCGGCTTCATCGAGATGCCAAGTACCGCTCTCTTAACGCTTCCGAAGTCCATGAGATCGTAAGCGATCTTCTTTACGATGTTCGATGGCACGGCGAACGAATAGCCCGCATATGAGCCAGTCTGCGATATGATGGCGGTATTGATACCCACAAGGTTACCGGCCTTGTCCACGAGTGCGCCGCCGCTGTTTCCAGGATTTACGGCAGCATCGGTCTGGATGAAGGATTCGATCTTGAATTCACCTGTATAGTTAGGCATCGAACGGCCCTTTGCACTGACGATTCCCGCTGTGATTGTCGAACGGAGATCATATGGCGATCCGATGGCGATTACCCATTCTCCGAGACGGAGCTTGTCCGAATCTCCGAAAGGAATGATCGGAAGACCTGAAGCCTCGATCTTAAGGAGAGCGACATCGGTTGCAGGGTCGGTTCCGACAAGGGTTGCGGGATATGTCTGGTTGTTGTTTAGCGTCACCTCGATTCTGGTGGCACCGTCAATGACATGGTTGTTGGTCACGATATATCCGTCTTCACGGATGATGACACCCGAACCGCTGCCGACCCTTTCACGCTGCTGCGGCGCTCCCCCTTCCGGGAATCCGAAGAAGAAGTCGAAGATGGAGCTAGGAGCCTGCTGCTGTGTCTGTGTCGAAACCACCTTTACATATACGACGGCATCAACGGCAGATTCTGCCGCATATGTGAAGTCCGGCCAGTTGTCATGTGACAGACTGACAGTCCTGAACTGCGCTCCGTCAACTGACTGGACAGTCTGCACCTGCGGTTTTGTCATAACATTCACTACAGCATAAGCTGTCAGCCCTCCGGCAAGTGCGGAAAGCAAAGCAATCAAAATACCTCTTTTCATATTTTCTGTCTGTAAAAATTATTATTCAACAAATGTAGGTTCGTGCGTGGTTTTTGCTGACACTTCTGTCACAATTCAAATACCTGGGTGAAAAAATCAAAAAATATGCCAATGGCTCGGAAAAATTTTCTATATTTGTTCACTTAATATGCGGTAATGTTTCTGCCGCACAAGACATGAATATACAATAAACACTATAAACCATGAAACTTATCATTTCAAGTTCAGAGCTGCTCAGAGGAGTAATGGCTGTTGCAAAGGCCATTCCGGCAAAGTCTCCGCTCCCAATCCTTGAGAACTTCCTGTTCGACCTTAAGGGAAACATGCTTGAGATCACCGCTTCGGATTCGGAGCTCACCCTCAAGACTCAGATCGAAGTAGAGAATACTGCTGAAGAGGGCAGGATCGCCGTGCCTGCAAAGCACATGATGGACCTCCTCAAGGAGCTTCCTGACCAGCCACTCACTATCAGCACTTCAAGCGACAGCTCATTCGTATGCAGCTGGGCAAGCGGAGAGTCTACACTCCCTTACTTCCCTGCAGAGGATTACCCGGAGATCACAGGCACTGATGATACAGCCGTGACCCTCCAGTTCCCGGCACAGAGCCTCGTGGACGGTATTTCAAGCACAATCTACGCAACAGCCGATGACGAGATCCGTCCTGCAATGAACGGTATCCTCTTCGACATCGACCTCGCATCGACAACTCTCGTAGCTTCCGACTCACACAAGCTCATCTGCTACACCACAGCAGACGTGAACGCCTCGGAAAAGGCATCATTCATCCTTCACAAGAAGCCGGCAGCCATCCTCAAGGCCATCATCGGCAAGGATGCGGAGACTGTCGAGATTTCATTCGACTCAAAGAACGCCGTATTCAGATTCGGCAACACAATGGTCATCTGCCGCCTCGTAGTCGGCAAATACCCTAAATACCGCGACGTGATCCCTCAGAACAACTCGAACATCCTGAGAATCAACCGCGTGCAGCTCCTCAACACAGTACGCCGTGTATCTGTCTGCTCAAACAAGGCATCGAACCACATCAAGTTTGACCTCAAGAGCGGAAGCCTCATGGTATCTGCACAGGACCTCGGATTCTCTATCGCCGCACATGAGACAATGCAGTGCCAGTACGACGGAGAAGACCTCACCATCGGATTCAAGTCTCCATTCATCATCGAGATCCTCTCGAACATGAACTGCGGAGAGCTCGTGATGAAGTTCCTCGACAGCAAGCGTGCAGCACTCGTCGTACCTGCAGAGGACGAGGAGGAGAGCGAGAAGATTTGTGGAATCATTATGCCTATCATGATAAGCTGATCATGGAACTTAATCTCGAAAGACCATTATTATTTTTCGACATAGAAAGCACAGGGCTCAATATCGCGTCAGACTCGATCATTGAGCTCTGCTTTGTCAAGATACTTCCAGGAGGAGAGCAGAGAGTAAAGACATGGAGGGTAAAGCCTTGGGACTATGAGCGTCAGTGCCAGAGAGCGATCAACCCGTCTGCCCAGGCAGTACATGGAATCTCCGCAGAAGACCTCGCGAACGAGCCGACATTCTATCAGATTTCGGAAGAAGTCGTAGAGTGGCTTGAAGGCAGCGACCTCGCCGGATTCAACTCGGCTAAATTCGATCTTCCGATGCTTGCGGAAGAGATCGAAAGAGTACGCAGATACACCGACAAGCAGCCTGCAATCGACCTCCATGCTATGAAGATGGTTGATGTACAGAACATCTTCCACGCAATGGAACCACGTACACTTAAGGCCGCGTACCTCTTCTATTGCGGACTGGAGCTGGAAAACGCTCATGCTGCAGAGGCAGATACGCTTGCCACATATGAAGTGCTCAAGGGCCAGCTTGACAGATATGCGGGAGACCCGCGCATCGAGAACAACATCGACAAGCTTGCGAAATTCTCGACCAAGCAGAGGACCGTGGACTATGCCGGAAGACTCATCCTCAACGACAAGGACGAGCCGACTGTCAGCTTCGGAAAGCACAAAGGCAAGACCGCGCGCGAGGTGTATTTCAGCGAACCGTCATATTTCGCATGGATCGACAACGGCGACTTCACCCTCGACACAAAGCGTCAGTTCGCACAGCTGAAAGCGCAGTTCGAGGCAGAGAAGAAGGCTGCTGTCGCTGAAAAGAAGAAGACAACGACATTTGTACCTCGCACAAAGGGCTACACCCCGTTTGAGGAACTTGGAAGTCTGTTTTCACAGGAGGAAGACTGATGAACATAATTGTAAAGCCATTCGGAAGCGAGCTTTGCTATTGCCGTCCGGACACGACATGGGAAAGGGAGAACAAGGATTTCTATGTCCCTGACTGCATTGACGAAATCAACTGGGCTCCGATCATCTTTGTCCGTATCAGCAAGGCTGGCAAATGCATCGGCGAGAAGTTCGCCTCACGCTACTACGACGCCTTCAATTTCGGAGCGCTCATGTACTGCAATCAGGGAGAGACCGCATTCACATCATGCGTCGACCACTCGTCACTCCTCCCTGCTCCGCTCTACAACCCAGTGGTGATGGAGGGCAGCGACAATGTATATGAGGTAAAGAAAAACGGAGAGACCGTCTTCGGCTTTCCGAGAGTGGCATTCGCAAGAGGCATGGCCCCGTCAGAATCCCCATTGAAAGAGATGGTTGAAGACGCCGTATGCAAGGCATCCCGCCTCACTTCGCTGCGTATCGGTGACTTTGTTGCCGTCGAGCTTACGCCTGTCTGTCCCCTTGCCTCAAGACAGGAAGGAGAAGTCGCGTTCAAAGCCACATACTGCGAAAATGAGCTTTACGATATGAAGGTGATATTCTAGACGAACACTATCACCTGAGACCAATTACCCGTAATGGTACAACATAGGCTGTATCATTACGGGTATATATTTTGATGTCCTGATCAGTTTAAAGCAAGCAATAAAGGAATTATAAAACGACATACGGAGTCATCAAAGCTCTCCGGACCATCGTCTCCTTATATTTCGGCATTATACGAGAGATTATGTCGGGTGTTCTGGCAAGGGGCTTTGGCAGACAGCAGGCAAGACCTGTTGCATCTGACAAGGTAAGTTCAGACGACGGTATTCCGAAGTACTCCCATGAAGCCGCTTCCACTCCGAAGAGTCCCCTACCGGTTTCAGCGATATTGAGATATACTTCCATTATCCGTTCCTTACTCCAGAACAACTCAATCAATACTGTGTAGTAAGCCTCAAAGGCCTTGCGGAAAAAGGGGAAGCTTACACAGGAAGTAAAATGCTGATGTTATTCTTTGTCATGAGTATTATTTCTTTTTATATTACCTTAGGAACGCATATGTATAGTTAATTAGGTATATAAATCAGTCTATATTCCAATATGCATCAGGTTCCCCATCAAGAGCATCGTCAATCATCTGATCGCTCCATCCTTCAACATCCTGCACATATGTGCCGTTGTACTGTTCATAAGTCTCGTCGTCATCGTAATATCCCATAGCTTTACATTTTTGAGGGTTAAACTTAGTATCTGTCTGCAAAGGTAAACGGGCTTAACGAACTCTATTTTCGCACACGGACAATCTTCTCAAATAACATAGTAATATCTTTTACGAATGCGAGCTCACTTAATTACACCACCCATAGAATGTCCGTAAAGATCCGGTCATAGAGCTGACTTCAATAAAGCATAGTAAGAAAATATCAAAATACAGAACTGGTTTTGTAGATGATTCTACTCAATTTGCAGAATTTTTGTATATTTGCCTTTGAACAATAAATTGTGAAATGCCAAAGATTTACGAATACTTCGGATTCATTTTTTTCTTTTTCTCAAATGAACATGAACCCATACATGTCCATGTTACAAAGAGTGGACAGCAGACTGTATTCGAGCTTATACTGATGGATGGAGATTTAGTGGAGATCCGATCGCGTGCTGAAGCCGGATATGAGCCACTTGGAGAAAAAGATGCTAAGACTGCCGAAGATTTCATCAGGGCATACTATAAGAATATTGTGGAGAAGTGGATGAACTTCTTTGTACTTAAGAAAAGGGTTCGTTGTACACAGATTACGAAAAAAGTTAAATGACAGAAAAATGGAAACCACTCGAATTTACATTGAACGGGCTGAATATACCGGAGGATTGACCCTCCGTTTATTCTTCAGCGATGGTACATCCCGAATTGTGGATTTCGAACCATTTATCCTTGATAACCCACACCCGCAATACAATCGCTATATCGAGCCTAAAAACTTCAAGAAATTTACCATTGAGAATGGCAATGTCGTTTGGGGGAAGAACTGGGATATGATTTTTCCACTCATGCAGCTATACAACGGAATCGTTGCATAATCCCTTCTAATCCACCTTTATATAATAATTCAGGCTGTCAGGCTGATTGCCGGAGATGATATTCCGGAGGTCCTCAAGGATCAGATCGGGACGGACAGCACCGGATTCCCAGAAATCATTACCACCCTCGGGCGTTGTCCTGAGGGTGTTGTTGTATATTGGAAGTCCATCGGCAAGAGGTCCGAACTTCGGGAAAAGCTGATGGATGCGGGACAGTTCTTCACGCGTCCTGCAGTGTCCGGGATTGAGCCATATGTCCGCATCCTGCGAGAGGATGTAGGCCTGTTCCATTGTTATGACACTTGAACGGCTGGCACCGGGCACAGCGCCCAGCACTTCCCCACCCGCGTCACGGACCAGCTGAGCCATATAGCTTTCTCCTCCCGGGATATACCATGCATCACCATACGGAATATTCAGAAGCAGCCTCTTTGAAGATTCCAATTCATTATCACATAATTCATTATATCTCTCGGAGACGATATTGAAAAGCGAGTCTGCCTGCTGTTGACGTCCGGTCAATGCTCCAAAAAGCCGCAGATACTCGGCACGTGCAAGCGGATGGTCTTCCAGATGGTCATGAAGGACAAGGACCGGAATGCCGAGAGAACGGAGTTTGATTATATACTGTGGTTCAGCACCTGAAACCGTATAAGTAAGAAGAAGATCCGGCTTGAGCTTCATTATCCTCTCATAATCCAGGTCAGCCTCATATCCTATATCATATAAGGGATTCCCTGACATTCCTGATTCCGTCTCACGCCATCGCTGACGGATGGCCGGATCAGAAATGTACCTTATCCCCGAGACCGCCTTTATCACAGAATCTGCTCCTATGGCGGAAAGCGCAGCCACATGAGAAGACGACATGCAGATAAGATTATCCAATGGCCTGTCAATCATCAATGTATCTGCCGCGGCATCATAAGGCGACATGACGACCACGCGGACAGGATTGTCCAGTATGTCGAAATACCTTGCATAGGCGGAAGAATTTTCCTCTATGTTTCTGTCCGTGCCTCTGCATGATGCCAGCATAAGGCTTATAAATATCAGCAATCGTCCTTTCATACCATGAAACTCCGGTGAATATCTTACAAAGATAGTAAAATTGGCATTTGATTTGAAATCAGGCGGAGCTGTGGATCAGAAATCATTTACGGACAACATATAGACACAAACCTCAAAATCAATCCACAATGAACGACAAAAAGAATCCCCACAGACTGACTTCCAGCAACGGAAGACCGATTGCGGACAATCAGAACATCCAGACTGCCGGACGCCCCGGACCTGTGACCATGCAGGATCCATGGTTCATGGAAAAGATGGCACATTTCGACCGGGAAGTGATTCCGGAAAGGCGTATGCATGCAAAAGGCTCGGGAGCCTACGGGACATTCACCGTCACCCATGACATCACCGAATGGACCAGAGCATCGATTTTCGCGGAAGTCGGAAAGCAGACCGAATGTTTCGTAAGGTTTTCTACAGTAGCCGGAGAAAGAGGCGCCGCCGATGCAGAAAGAGACATCAGAGGCTTTGCCATGAAATTCTATACTGACACCGGCAACTGGGATCTGGTAGGCAACAACACTCCTGTCTTCTTCCTGCGTGACCCGCTCAAATTCCCCGACCTCAACCATGCAATCAAGCGAGACCCACGCACAGGAATGAGAAGCGCAACAAACAACTGGGATTTCTGGACCCTACTTCCGGAAGCGCTCCATCAGGTCACCATCACAATGAGCCCTCGAGGGATTCCGCTGTCATACAGGCACATGCATGGATTCGGGAGCCATACTTACAGCTTCATCAACAAAGACAACAAGCGCACATGGGTGAAATTCCATCTCCGCACGCTCCAGGGCATCATGAACATGACTGATGCGGAAGCGGAAGCTGTGATAGCGAAGGACAGGGAATCACATCAGAGAGACCTGTATGAAGCGATAGAGCGCGGAGATTATCCTCGCTGGAAGATGCAGATCCAGCTCATGACAGAGGAGCAGGCAAAGGAATATCATATCAACCCTTTCGACCTGACGAAGGTATGGTACCATAAGGATTTCCCGCTCATGGACGTCGGCATCCTCGAGCTGAACCGCAATCCGGAGAACTTCTTCGCTGAAGTGGAGCAGGCGGCATTCAATCCTATGAACGTCATCGAAGGCATAGGATTCTCACCTGACAAGATGCTTCAGGGAAGGCTTTTCTCATATGGAGATGCCCAGAGATACCGTCTCGGGGTCAACCACAATGAGATTCCGGTCAACAAGCCACGATGCCCGTTCCATTCATACCATCGCGACGGAATGATGCGCACGGACGGAAATTACGGAGGCACGACACCATATGAGCCTAACAGTTTCGGTGAATGGAAGGACTCGCCGAAACTCAAGGAACCTCCGATGGACGGAGGCCCGGCCTACAATTACAACGAAAGGGAATATGACGATGACTATTACACCCAGCCGGGGAAACTGTGGAGGCTGATGAGTCCTGAGGATCAGAAGGCTACATGCGAGAATACGGCCAGGGCCATGGGCGACGCCCTGCTCTTCATCAAGCAGAGGCATGTCAGGAACTGCTACAAGGCAGACCCTGCATATGGTTCCGGAGTGGCTGCCGCATTAGGAATCAGCCTGGAAGAAGCATTGATTGCACCCGATCCTGCTGAAAAACACGATTTTTATTATTAGATTTGCATAAAACATAAAAGACATGAAAGCGATATACAAGACTGCCATCGCAGCCGTAGCGGCAATGCTCATGCTGGCTGCATGCGGTAATGCAGGAGCAAAGACCGCAGAAAGAAAGGAAAAGGCAAAAGGAGTCGTGGAGCTCAATGCCGAAACATTCAACGACAAGGTATATGACATGACCGTCGAGGAGCTGGCATATCTGGGAGACAAGCCGGCCATCGTGGATTTCACGGCCTCATGGTGCGGGCCTTGCCAGAGGATTGCTCCGATCCTTGAAGAACTCGCAGAGGAATACAAAGGAGACATCGTGATCTACAAGGTCGACATCGACAAGGAGAGAGAGCTCGCCAAAGCGTTCAATGTCAGCTCGATACCAGCCGTCATGTACATCCCTCTCGATGGCGACCCGACAATGACGATCGGAGCCAGAGGAAAGGAAAAGTTCAAACAGGAGATAAAGACACTTCTGATGAATGAGGACTAAAAGAGAACGGTCAGAATCCCTGAAAGATTCTGACCGTTTTTTGAGCCACCTATGGGATTCGAACCCACGACCTTCGCGTTACGAATGCGATGCTCTACCGACTAAGCTAAAGTGGCAACGAAACTCCTTTATGTAAAGGGACTGCAAATATAGATAATTTTATAAATTTGTAGTCGTAATTTCATCACAAATTCTATGCATTCAGCTGACATAATCATCATCGGAGGAGGAGCTGCAGGCCTTATGGCCGCTGCAGGAGCCGCAGAGACTATGGCAAAAAACGGAACTGACGGGAAGGTCATCGTGCTTGAGAAGATGCCAAGACCTGGCCGAAAGATAATGATCACCGGCAAGGGAAGATGCAATTTCACGAATGTCAAGTCATGGAACGAGTTCAACGGACATATCCATCCGAAGCCGAATTTCCTGAAACCGTCGTTCTACAACCTCACTTCAGAAAAGATGGTGGACTATCTTCAGGACCATGGAATGGAAGCTGTGATAGAGCGTGGAGACAGGGCATTCCCTACTTCCCATCTTGCTTCTGATGTGGTGGACGCCTTGGTAAGGGCCGCTGAAGACGCAGGGGCGAAGATTCATTGCGGCAAGGAGGTACGAGATATTTCTCGACAAGCTCGAAACGATGACGATTGTCATCCGGAGCAAAGCGAAGGATCTTTCACAATAGAATGTGCCGACGGCGCGAGATATACATGCAGAAAGCTCATCATATGTACAGGCGGACTCTCTTACCCCAAGACAGGTTCTACGGGCGACGGATATGAGTGGGCAAAGGAGTTCGGTCACAGCATCAGGCCTCTTTTCCCATCGCTTACAGCCATCGTTCCGAAAGGATATAAGCATGACAGCACTGACTCTGAAATGAAGGGACATATAAACAGAAATGTCCAGCTCAGCGAGATCGGAGAATCCCTTTGCGGCAACCAGCTCAAGAACGTGGGAATCAGCCTGATCGTAGACGGGAATGAGGCACAGAACGAGTTCGGAGACCTGGATTTCACAGACGGAGGAATCGAGGGTCCTATCGGATTCAAGGTCAGCAGAAAATGTGTCAATGCGATCATCAACGGATCGAAGGTCAGCGTCGTGCTGGACCTCAAGCCGGCTGTCGATATCGAGGACCTTACCGTCCGTATAAACACCTTATGGAACGAAGTATCAAAGGACAAGAGAAGTGCAAACAAGCTTTATAAGGACAGGTTCAGGATCCTGCTCACAAAAGTGCTTCCGATGTCTCTGATTCCGGCTTTCCAGAAGCTCAATCCTAATGCAGACCATAAGACTCTCGCCAAGGTGCTGAAGAACTGGAAGATGGAGATCACAGGATTCGTAGGATACGAAAGATGTGTTGTGACAGCTGGAGGAGTAAGCCTTGAAGAAGTCACACCTAAAACATTGGAATCCAGACTCATACCGGGTCTTTACTTTGCCGGGGAAGTTCTGGATCTCGATGCGGACACCGGTGGATACAACCTCCAGACCGCTTTCTCAACAGGATATCTTGCAGGAATTTCAGCAGCTAAATAACTATGGATACAAGAACATTTACCCTCCGATCTGCTCATGACGACCTGGACATAAGCGTCATGGCAGTCACCCCGGAATCATCTCCGAAGGCAATAATCCAGCTGGTACACGGCATGTGCGAATACAAGGAAAGATATGTTCCGTTCATGGAATTCCTATGTTCCGAAGGCTATGCATGCGTGATTCATGACCATCGAGGACACGGAGCTTCCGTCAAGTCTGCCGATGACCTGGGTTATTTCTACGGCGGAGGATGGAACGGCATCGTAAGCGACATACTTACGGTAAATGAGGAGATCAGAAAGATGTATCCGGAAAGTCCAGTCTATCTTTTCGGCCATAGCATGGGCTCTCTCGCAGTGCGCTCATTCACAAAGAGATACGACAGCTTGATCGACGGTCTCATAGTGTGCGGTAGTCCGAGCAGGAACCCGGCTGCAGGAGCAGGAAGGATGCTGGCGAAGGTCATAGCCGCTTTCAAGGGTGACCGTCATCGTCCGGCAATCATACAGAAGATCGCATTCGAAGGATTCAACAGGAATTTCAAGGACGAAGGCAGAAATGCATGGCTTTCGACCGAGAAGGAGAATGTAAGGAAATACAACGCCGACCCGCTGTGCAGCTACCAGTTCACTGCCAACGGATTCATCGGCCTTTTCGACCTGATGCTGGACACATATTCATCAAAGGGATGGGCTCCGTCAAATGCAGGTCTTCCGATACATTTCATCGCCGGATCAGACGACCCGTGCATCACCAGTCTCAAGGATTTCAAGGCAGCTGCCGAGCATATGACAAAGGTCGGATATGCCAATGTGACTTCGCATACATATGACGGACTGCGTCACGAGATTCTCAACGAGACCGGCAAAGAGATGGTCTGGAATGACATACTCAACGTCCTGAATTCCTGGTACGTGAAAGCCTGATTCCGACACCTTTCAGAAAAGAAGACAATGAAAGCGGGCTTGAAATGAAGCCTCGCATATATTTCGTGATATCCTGAGCGGAATGATATCCCTTGAAGAATTCCGCTCTTTTTTCCGGAATCTCCGCCTTGCCTCCTATCCTTGCAGGACAGCTGTAGCATGACGGCCTGAGGTTCATGTGCTGCATGAAGAGAGCCTTATACGGATCGTCTGCTGCCGGCTGACGGGTACATCTCTCCCAAAGACCTGGACTTGCTACGCCATGACATCCGCATTCAACGAGCGTCAGCCCCTCCTGCTCTCCACCAAGATAGGCCTTGAGTCCGGCAATATAGCACGGAACGCCTTTGAATACGACCTTCCTTCCGTCTTCCAGATAGTACTTCACATCTTCAAAAGTGGCATACAGATCGCTCTGGACGCATATATCATCATTTAAACCGGCCTGTTCCGATGCATCCGGGACCTCGGCATATCCTACGGTCATATCCGGATTGATCGACGGAGCATATATGACTCTGCCTTCCTCAATCACCTTCATTGACTGTTCCTGCGACAAGCTTTCCTCATGGACATGAGCCTTGATATCAGGCATAGGACATATTTCGGTACACTTCCCGCAATTCCGGCACAGATCCGGATTCGCTACAGGATAATCGAAGCCCTCTCGATCCCTTCTCATGACAATGCACTGCGCCGGGCATGCATTCATGCACGCCGTACATCCGCAGCAGAGTGATTTGTCGGTAATCCTGATCATAGGCTAGAGAAAGGCACGTTTTTCCTTCGACCTGCGCCTCAAGTCAATAAGCTCAGGATATGAACGGACAAAAGGAACAATGAATTTCAGTACATCAGAAGAGCATCGCAGAATGCTGATGGCAAGAAGTTCCATCGGCTGCACAATAAGCCTCCACGGCAGACAGTTCAAAGGATTGCTGACCTTCACCACCGAAGCGACGCATTTCAGGCGCATGGACGCGGCCTTTTCGAAAGGTCTCATCTCTCTGTCATGCACAGCCTCACATCCGGCCAGGAAACCGGTCCTGAAGCCATGGAATGAGGCACGATGCAGCCAGTTGTCATCCTCTCCATAATGACGGAATGCCGGCGAGAAGCCACCTACGGTCTCCAGACATCTGCGGCTTATCATCCAATGGGCCGCCATCACGAAATGGACCTCATAGACATTTCCGGCGACATATTCAGCCAATGGACGGTCAAGGCATTTCACAGCGAAGCGAGGGTCCGGTCTTTCCATCGATGCAGCCATCTGGACAGGGCTGATCACTCCATAATCAGGATTCTTTTCCATCGCATCCACAAGGCGTGAGAATGTATCAGGGAAGATCCAGGCGTCCTGATTCAGCAGATACACATAATCATACCCCTTCTCCAAGGCATATGAGAATCCGATATTGTTCGCCTTTCCGAAACCGTGATTCTCGCCCGTACTGATCAGGACAGCTTCAGGGAACTGCTTCCCCACATATTCAGGAGTGCCGTCAGACGACCCGTTGTCAACGACAATGACATCGGCCGGCATCCCGGACGCATAAACACTTCCGAGACATCGGTCTATCCATTTCATACCGTTGTAGGTAACGACTATCGTAAGAATACGGTTCTCCTGCATTTCCAGCAAATTGACGTTAGGACTGCAAATTTAAAAAAATAATCCTATCTTTGAATTCATTATGAGACCGGAAGTAAGCATAGTCATCGTCAGCATGAACAACACAGCCTGTCTGTTCCCTTGCCTGGACAGCATCCGGGCATACACTTCCGTATCATACGAGACATATGTGGTTGCCTACATGTTCACAGCGGACAATCTGTCGCTTCTCAAGGAAAGATACCCATGGGTCATGGTCATAGAGAGCAACGAGCTCCGGGGATTTGCCGAAAACAACAATCTTGCGCTGAAAGAGATACAGGGAGAATTCTGTTTCATAGTCAATGACGATACTTTCATGGACGAGCCTGTCATCGACAGCCTTGTAGCCGACATGAAATCGCTTCCGGAAGACGTCGCTGCCGTATCTCCGAATATTGTTTATCCGGACGGAAGGGTGCAGACCTGCGGCAGAGGCCCATGGAGTGCATGGAAATACATCAGGCATTATCTGCATCTTGTAGACGAGACCAGAAAGACCAGGTGGACTATGCAGGAGGGACTTTTCAGGACATACACATTGAACGGCGCATGTTTCCTTGCAAGAACCGGCATCTTCAGGGAAGCGGGATGGTTTGACGAGACATATACTTTCACACCAGAAGACATCGCTCTCGGCATGCTCCTCAACAAGAGAGGCTACAAAGTATATGCAGACTCCAGGATCAGGATAACCCATATTGCCAACGCCACAGCTTCGCGTATCGAAGCCGCGATCAAGCCTACAAGAGTCAGGGGATCTCTGATACTTTATTCAAACCTTCAGGCGATTGACAACCCGCAAGGCACCGAAGGCATAAACAGGGCGAAGTATCTCGCTCTGGGGGCTTTCATATGGTGTTATGAAGCTTTGAGAGGGCTGAAATACATTTTCTGCGACTGCTCCGGCACGACGGACAGAAGCCGCAGGAACAGGATTATGCGCGACACAGCTGCAAATGTGCGCAGAAGCATCTTCACTTCGAAAATGCCGAAAGAAATATTTACAGAACTTTATCTGAAGATCAGCAGAACTTCTTCCGAGGCTTGATACGGGAATAGACATAGCCATAAAGGCAGCGCCACAATACCGTCAGCTTCGAATATCCCTTCAATGAACATTCCTCAAGGGCTCTACCGAACAGGGCCTTCTTGCTTGTGCGCAATCCCCTCATATATCGGAACAAAGGCTCGAGTCCGATCCCATGATCATCAAAGAATCTCTGGACTCCGACATATACTTTCAGACGGCTCATGGTGTTTTCATCCGATCCCCAGTAATCCGCACAAAGAGATCCGTCCCTCATGGTAACGCATACGATGGCATCCATGCATAGTTCCACCTTGGCTGCATAATAGCCCGTAACTACCGAAAACATATAGTCATTGGCCACAGGCGACTCATCAAAACGGATTCCATGCCTTGATACGAGTTCTCTCCTTATCAGCTTACCCCATGGCTCGGTATAGCCGAATCTCAGGAACTTTTCCAGCTGGCCGTCCTCTTTGGAATATGTCGCAAAAGCTTTATGGAACTTCTCGTGACGCGATGCCGGAAGCATACTGTCCGAATAGCGGCTTTCAATATTGAAATAAATGATATCCTTGTCAGAACCGGCATGCCTGTCGATCAGAGACAGGGCGGAAGGCAGAAGAAAATCATCGGAATCAACGAACATCAGCCATTTGCCCCGGGCATGCTCCAATGCCACATTTCTCGCATATCCAGCCCCTCTCCCCTCTTTCGTAAAGATCACCTCGACGTTCTTCTCTCCGAGTCCGGGATATGAGTCAAACTGTTCCTGCGGAATATCGCTGGCATCGTCGACAATTATTATCTGGATATCATCCCGTCTCGGGATGGAATCCAGGCAACGCTGCAGAAGATCGGTTATGTTCCTGTTGGGAATTATGACGGTCAACAAATAATCCATGACAGCTATGACTTTAAGATTCCATACTTCTTCAAGGCTTTTGATACGAATTCATGGGCCATTTCCTTCTCATCCCTGTTGAATCCGACCACATATACTGAAACGGCAGTCAAAGCGACACATATGCACACATTCGCAATGAAACCTGCGAGAGTCTGTGGCACACATTTCCATATCGGCCAGAAAACCGCGACCACAACTGCAGTAGCAGCCAATGCCTTCAGGTATACCCTTCTTAAATATATTCCGACAGGGAAAGACATGCAGTTTTTCAGCATGAAGAGGCGTACAAACATGCAGATCTGGGAAAGAGATATTGCAACCATGACGGTCACTTCCGGAATTGCCCCGAGCCGGAGAAGGATATACGAAACCGGTATGTTGAGCAGCTGAAGACTGCCTACCGCAATCTGAAAATTCCTTATTTTTCCTGTAGCATGGAGGGCTGTATTGAGCGGCCCCACGAAAGTCTCACTCATGGCAAAGACAAGGAAAAGACGCACGAAAAGAACCGTATGTTCAGGCACTTCCTTCAACCAGAGCTTAAGGAGGAATTCAGTATTGAATATAACCGGCAGAGCCAGAATCAGAAGCATATAGAACGACATTGACGAGGATTTCCTCATCAGGGAGAACATATACTCCCTTTCAGATGCAGCATACGATTTGGTTATCTGCGGATTGACGGCAGTCATGAAATTGGTCACAAAGCCCTGGACGGCGCCATTGAGCTGAAGAGCGACACCTCTGGCGGCATTTACAGCCGGACCGGAAAACAGATTCACGAGGATATTGCCTCCATGGTCCCTCATCACACCTGCCAATGTACCGATGAAATTCCATCCAGAATACGAGAACATCTCCTTTATAAGAGGCTTGTCAAACACAGGACGATATCTGCACTCCGGGAAGTTTCTGCGGCAATAGATACCGTATGCCATCCTTACAACAAGTACAGCGCAGGCCATGAGGGCGGCATACTGCACAAGCCTGTCCGAAGAGGAGCTTCTGATCAGCAAGGCCACACCAAGCCTCAGGAATCCATCCAGAAGCCCGATCCAGGCATATGCCGACATCTTCTCATGAGCTGTGATAGAAGCCATCTGTGGCACACTCATCAGGTTGACAACGAACGAGAAGAGAGAGAACTGGAACACCAGCTTCGCTGCAGGAATTCTGGACGGATCTATGGTCATCTTGTTGTCGATGAACCAGAGACCAACCGGTTCTGCCAGAATCACAACGATTGCAGCCAGAGCCAGCTGTATGGTTACAGATGTTGAGAACACCTTGTTCAGCTGGGCATTCTCCCCTTTTCCCATCTCGAAAGTGATGAAACGGGACACGGCTGTATTGAGTGTTCCGGAAATGATCGAGAACATCGCCACGACACCGCCGACGACATTGTATATACCGAAATCGCTTTCTCCAAGGGCATTGAGCACGACGCGGGATGTATACAGACCCACGAGCATGAGCACGAACATCCTGACGTAGAGCATCAGGGTGTTCTTCGCTATTCTCCTGCTTTTTACCGAGTTGTCCTGTTCCATCCGTATGCGGTTTCTATAGAAAAGCAAAAGTAGTAAATTTTACCTACAATTCATTATAACGGGCGATACTTCATTCCGTTTCCCAAATATTTTCTGACATTGTTCCGATAATTTTGGTAATGTCAATGTTTCTTCTTAAATTAGTCGTCGATTATGAACACTAAACACTAAGCAGATATGGTAAGATATTGTGTAATGTGGAAGTTCAAGCCATCAGATGTCAAGACTTCCAAAGAACTCGCAGAAGACGTCAAGGAGAAATATGAGTCCCTCTTGGGACTCGTGCCAGGTCTTAAATGCATTGAAGTAGGCGTTAACCGTAATGAGGGAAAGACTTCATACGACGCTGTGATGCTTGCAGACTTTGATAGCTGGGAGGCTCTCGCAGCTTACAAGGCAGATACCTTGAGGGGCAACGTTATAGAATACGTAAAGACTATTGCAGAAGTTCGCGCAAAGGTCGAGTACGAAAGGTAGGATCATATCCTGAAAATGAAAGGGTCTCCATTATGGAGGCCCTTTTCTATTTACTCATTCCACGGATAATAAGTTCCTTGATATCTTCCTTACGCAGATCGAGGTATGATTTCCTGAGGCTGGAATCACATTCTCCATTTGCAAAACCTTTCGGAGCGACAATGAATGCGGATAATGTCAGGGACATGATGTTCATGAGAAGGTCTATCGGGCGCATAGGTCTCACCCTTCCGGCATCTATCTCGACATTGACCATGTTCTCGAACCTGTTGAATGCACGGCTTCTGCTCTCGTTTCTGAGATAACGGTCGCGGAACTTGTCCCATCGTCCGGGATTCATGATAAGCTCGTTGACGATGAAAGGCGCCAGACGTTCATCAAGCTCCAGGATTCCGAAATAGAAATCAATGACATTCCTTATCCTTTCCATGAAATCGACTGACTCGTCGAGAGGGGCATCGAGATATTCCACAAACTGCTCCACCTTAGGAGCGAAAACATCCCAGAAAAGCTTTTCCTTTGTCCTGAAATAATAATGGATAAGGGCCTGGTTGCATCCTACAGTCTTGGCGATCTCTGTAGTAGAAGTGCCGCTGAACCCCTTTTCAAGAAAAAGGCGTTCAGCGACCCATAAGATTCGTTTTTCTATGTTATTGTTCTTTTCCATCGTGCGTCCGTAAACGCACAAATATAAGAATTACATTCCTGCAATCCAAGGCTTGCATTCTAACGTTTGTCAATCCACAGCCACAGACGCCACATAAGCCATCCCCAGGCTATGAAAAGAGCCACATGCACCCAGACCGGAGTACTGGCCTGATAGGCATCGGAAGGCAGGACCTTGTCAAAATCAGGGATATCAACATAATAGTAGGCTCCCCCACCAAAATCATAGCCTTCGATAAGCCCGAGGCGGTTCACCATGACATATATGGCCCCGACAATGATAATCACCGCCATAATGACGGTGATTACCTTGAACACTATTTCTTTATTTATTTTCATCTGCAGGAGCTGTTTCAGGAGTTATTTCCTCAACCATCTGCACTTCAGCAGGCTGAGCATCAACAACGATCTCCTTCTTTGCCTTTATCTTGTCTTCCTTATGAGTGAAGGTCTTGATGTCCGGCTGCGGGAAGATCTTTCCTGAAAGAAGAAGCCATACTACAGCGAATGTAAGTATGATATTGAAGGTCTGGCCGACAATGTAGAGCCAGAGGACCTTTCCGCCCTGCATGCTCTTTGCAATCTTCTTGAAGTTGGTGTCAAGACCGATTGAAGTGAACGCAAGCACGAAAGCCCAGTCCTTGAAACCGCCGAGAACCTTGTTGATCGCTCCGGTCTTCTCTGCGCCTACTGCAGGGACAAAGATCACAGATGCAATGATTGAAGCAGCCATGAATCCGAGGATGAACTTAGGGAATCTGTTCCAGATCTCAACAGCCTTTACCTCAGACTTACCGGTCTTGTCAATCTTTCTGGCGAAGAAGATGGCTACAAAGAATGCGATGAATCCGATAAGTATGTTCTGGATCATCTTCACCAGAGACGCAACCTGCTCAGCCTCAGGGCCGAGGGCACTGCCGGCAAGCACCACGGCACCGGTAGAGTCGACTGTACCTCCGATGAGGGCACCACCCATGATCTGATCCATTCCGACCCATTCGATGATCATAGGTTCGAATACCATCATGATGATAGTGAATATGATGGAGATCGAGATGGCTACTGAAAGGTCTTCCTTCTTGGCGCCGGAAGCGGCTCCGGTAGCAATCGCTGCAGAAGTACCGCAGACTGATGTGGCTGCTGACACGGTGATGAGAAGCGGTTTGTTCTTGATCTTGAGGATCCTGTTGCCGAACCACCACATGAAAATGATGACAATCGGAGTCACTCCCCATGCGATACCGAGTCCATAAAGGCCGAACTTTGCGATATTCGAGAAAAGGATCGAGAATCCGAAGATCACGAGACCCGTCTTGATATAGAATTCAGTACGGATCGCTGGCTTGAGCCATTTAGGTACTCCGACTGTATTGGCAATCAGAAGGCCTATGAGAAGTGCCCAGAAAGCCCATTCAAGATATCTCTTCAATGTAAACTCCGCACTGACCATCCTGACTATAACGGCAATCACGAACAATGCGATGAATGCTGGAATGAAATTGCGGAGTTTCTCTCCCTGAAGTTTCACACCGGCTCCGAAAAGGACTCCGAGTATAAGGACAGTCTTGAGACACTTTGCCCAGAATGCCCATGTTCCCAGCTGTTCGCCGAGCGGAACGGTCTTGGCAGCATCTGCTGCAGCAAGAGTTTCACCAGCCGTCCAGGTCTTGAAGCTTAAGGCTGAAAAATCAAACCATCCGGTAAGGACTGCCACGCATCCCAGAGCGATCACAATGATTCCGATCCATACCGACAGCCAGTCTTCCGTTCTGAGAAGATTAGAAATTCTACGGTCTTTATTCATGATAAGGTAGGTTTATAGTACTTATTTAATAGGCTATTAAATATAATGCAAAATAAACGATTATTTGACTGAAATGCAAACTACTTCCTTCCGAAGCGGTATGAAATGTAGACCTGGAAAGAATCAGTGAAGAATCTGGATTTACCTATAGATCCCACATCGCCGTCAGCACTTTTAACCATATAATAAGAAACCAGATCAGTATATGAAGACATACCTGTTCGCCTCTGAATGCCAAGACCGACAAAGCCATAACTCAGTTCCACACCATACTTCAGCATTGTAGAATACCCGGCGTAAGCGCCAAAGCCTTGAACAAAAATTGACCCTGTAGGTACTAGATGAAAATAACCGCATAAACGAAGTTTCTCAACTGGGTTCAATGTCACAGAAGGTCCAACAGCTAGTCCTAAACTGAAAAAATTACCACTCAGACGTAGCATTGTATCAACATCATCGTCATTTGCCTCCAAATCTGACGATCCAGTATATCCACTCGGACCTTCGTAATCTGAAAGATCATCTACCTGATTGAATCTTGTGTAATTGAAGTCAAAGCCGACATCAACTCCAAATTTGGCGATTCCTGCTATAGGTTTACTGTGCAAGTAATAATTGCGTCCATTATCTAATCCAACAGATAGACTTACAGGATAAGGATCATCAACATACAATGGACTGAAATGAGTTTTATTGTAGGATAGTCGACTGTATTTCTTCTTTTTCCAATAACCATGATCTGCAATTTCCGGCACGTCGTCCTGACTTTCATTTACATTCACTGCTACCGAACATGTATCATATTCGGCAAACGGACTAAAGGTCGACAAGAGCACAGATAAAAAAGTTACAAGCATCATCATTATAGATTACTTCTGGTTTTCATTTTATAATTGTAATTATTTAAAATAATCTCTTCTGTCAAAATTGAGGCAGATATTTCATCACTCTCTTCAGAGACAAAATCTATAATTACTATTCCCAATGGTCCCTCTTCGGTCTTCTGCCATTTCTCACCGGAATCTGCTGCAGAATTCTGAATACCTGAAAGGAAACCATATACCATAGGGATTATCTCAATCGCACCTTTCAAATAGCCATCATCTCCTAATGCCAGACTATTTACCATCCAAATATTCTCCTCCACATCCTTGTTATCAAATGTCATTGAGAGTTTCATGTTCTCGAAAATGGCTGACAATTTATCCGTATGAGAAACGCCGGAAACATCCTGTACATACATCTTTTCAGAATTTCCTCCCGACATAGAAGTCAGGCTGACCATATTACCCTCTCTGACGGCTCTCACTCCTGGAACCTGGTCTTTCTTGCCATTCCATGTGAATTCCTCATCAAGAACAAATATGATTTGACCTCTTGCCTGCCTCATGGTCATCATCGGAGTCCATATTGCAGCCGCATCATCAAGATCAGAAATCACGTCACCGACATAATCCCTCCACTGCTGGAGCTGACTTTCAGAAACGCCATCTTCCGGACGCACAAAGACAATTGCAGCATCCTGCTTACAGATCATAAGCTTCTCCTGCAGGATCTCAACCATGTCACGGAATGACTTCTCTAGCGCATTGTCCTTGAAAGACAATCCTCCATCCGAAGCCACAGTAAAATCAAATGCACGCACACCCGCATCCCACTGTCCTTCAAGCTTGACTCTCTGAGTTACATATGCCAAGTCATTGTAAAGGCCATAATATGTAGCAGAGGCATGAGATCCCGGGATCGAAATCTGAGTCAGTAAAGCGGAGTCATCTATATATGTCATCCAACCTTCAGGTGGAATAACGGCAGGAACTTTCCTGATACGCTTCAATGTCTTGATCTGGTGCCAGTTCTCTTCGCTATAACCATTCAGCTTACAAGCAGATGTATGTTTTAATATAACCCCATCATGATCATAATCCCCGCAATCATATTCTCTAAAGATACCAACATCATCGACACGAAACTGCATGGTATTAGCATCAATTATCTTTACCTGAACATACTGAGCGACATCACTGTGAAACAATGATCCATGAAGCCTATTACCCTCAGTAATATAATATGGAGTATGGGCGCCGATAAGATCCAAATCATAAGGATTGCCAGTTGCAGTTATTGAACTGAGGCCATTTTTAAATCTGACGGCATAATACAACTCTGAGTCTTTTCTTACAGGTCCATTATCTTCTCCTGTTTCCTTAAACAACGTACCTGATTCCAAATCGACGATTCCATCTGATACATAATACTCTACATTATATCCCCAAGCAAATTCATGTACTACTTCCCAATCTCCCTCAAGATACGCAAAGAGCTCTGACTCTGCCGAATCATCCCCATACTTATCCTCATAATAATCCTTTCCACACGAAACAAAGGCAGCAATCGATGCCAATGCCATACAACAATATATAAACAGTCTTTTCATAGAAACAGTAAATTATCCCTGGTACTTCTTTGTATGCTCGGCAATAAGCTCTGCGTCATCGAAATAGTCGATCTTCATGGCCTTGCGTACGTCTGCGAGTGTCTTGGCAGCTTCAGCGCGCGCAGCCTCCGAGCCTTTGCGTAGGATCTCATATACGAGAGGTATGTTCTGCTCATAATGCTTTCTTCTTTCGCGCATCGGCTGGAGGAAGTCCTCCATGATATTGAAGAGGAACTTCTTGCATGTGCCGTCTCCCAATCCTCCGCGACGGTAATGGTCCTTCATCGCGTCAAGGTTCTCGTACTCAGGAAGGAACTTCGCGAAATGCTCAGGAGTGCTGAATGCATCGAGATATGTGAACACGACGTTGCACTCGACATGGCCGGGATCAGTGATCTGAAGATGTTCAGGATCGGTAAACATGCTGTTGACCTTCTTCTTTATATCCTTCGACGTGTCGGAGAGGTATATGCAGTTTCCGAGAGACTTGCTCATCTTCGCCTTTCCGTCGGTACCCGGAAGACGGCAGCATGTCGAATTTTCAGGCAGGACCATCTCTGGAACCACGAGGGTCTCGCCATAGACAGAATTGAACTTATGCACGATCTCACGGGTCTGCTCTATCATAGGAGCCTGGTCTACACCTACAGGGACTGTGGTAGCCCTGAATGCGGTAATATCTGAGGCCTGGCTGATAGGATATGTGAAGAAGCCCACTGGAATTCCCTTCTTGTTCTGATTTTCGTCGTCCTCGCTGTCCGAGAAGCCTCTGAGCTGGATCTCCTGCTTTACCGTAGGATTTCTCTGCAGACGCTGGACTGTAACGAGATTCATATAATAGAACGCGAGCTCACAAAGCTCCGGTACCTGCGACTGGATAAAGATTGTCACCTTCTCCGGATCCAGGCCTGCCGAAAGGTAGTCAAGAGCCACCTCGATGATGTTCTGCCTGATCTTTTCCGGATTGTCTGCATTGTCGGTGAGCGCCTGAGCGTCGGCGATCATGATGAAGATCTTCTCGAATTCTCCTGAATTCTGGAGCTCTACCCTTCTTTTGAGAGAGCCTACATAGTGTCCGAGATGGAGCTTTCCGGTCGGACGGTCACCTGTCAAGATTACTTTTCCCATATATGTCTGTCTGTTTTTAGCGTTATTATCGGTGATTTCACCACAAAATTCCTACAAAGATAACAATCTTTTCGTTATGATATAATGATTTGATACCTTTGTCATATAACTAAAACCAGACAAAATGATGAAAAAGATTATTTTCAGCATGATTTTCATGCTTATGCCCCTTGCTGCAGCATTTGCACAGGACGTGACAGGCAGATGGAAACTGGAAGACGGTTCGGCAATCGTGGAAGTCTACATGAACGGCGACGTATACAACGGAAAGATCGTATGGCTCCAGAATCCTACCGAAGCTGACGGCACACCTGCCGTAGACAGCAACAACCCTGACAAGGCTCTCCGCAGCCGCAAGCTCATCGGACTCAACATGCTCAGCGGCCTGAAGAAGAATGGCGGCGAGTACAGCGGCGGAAAGATATATGATCCGGGTAACGGAAAGACCTACAACTGCTCGATGAAGGTAGACGGCGACGTCCTCAAGGTCCGCGGTTCGCTCGACAAGAAGGGACTCGTTGGAAGGACTATGGACTGGTTCCGCGTGAAATAATCAAAAGGCAAGAAGCTAAGCGTCATACTGATCCTTAGCCAGGACAATACGGTAAAGATTGCAGCCGACGAGGTTTCCCAGGACAATGCAGACATAGACTGCAAGAATCTGAAGGGCATGGGCTTTCCAGAAAGCGACAGGCACGCAGAGATAGTAGAAGGCATCTGCCACGCAGTGGGTAAAGCCGCAAACGATGAAAAGCGGAACACCGAAGAGCAGCGGAAGATACTGTTTCTGACGTGCAAACTGCACAGCCGTAGTCATTATGAATCCGCAGCCGATGCCGAGAAGGCCGCAGCGGAGAGCGCCGGTACGGAGTCGAAGCTCAAGGATGTTCTGTGCGGCAGCCTGGATCTCTAGCGGAGTCACTCGCGAAAGCAGCGCTACACAAAGGCATCCGATGATGTTTCCCAGAAGAATCAGGAAGAGATCCCCTACCTCGTTCTTCCTTATGAATCCCGCTGTACCGGTATATAGCTTCAGCCTGTATCCCACAACGGTAAGAAGTCCGAATGAGAAGAGTACGGCTCCGACAAGGGAACCATATGCCTCAGACTGAACACCTGAAGCGAGAAATCCGAATCCGGCTGTTCCGATGGCGATGCCGGCAAATATCGATGAGCGTAAAAGCTTGATCATAAGTCAATGGATTAGTATCGGCAAAGATATATCAATTACCATTAAGGTGCAAAGTTTCTATGTCGGTGACGGTCAGTACGGTCTCCACGACCTTGAAACGCACATTGTACCCGGAGAAAGACAGTCCGTAGACACGTTCGGGATCATTGTGATACGAAGGACGGGGATCCAGACGCAGCGTCTCCATCAGTGAAGGGATGATGGTCTTATCGGCAATCCTGTCTGACAGTCCGGAAGGGAATACGACCTTCAAAGAACGTTCTTCCAATGCATCAACATAGCCGCAGACTGCTTCCGGACGCGAATCGGCATATCTGATGTATGGCTTTATATCATATATAGGCGTACCGTCCATCAGGTCGGCTCCGAGGACATTTATGACAGGGCCATCCGGAGTGGAAAGTTCAATCGAATCGACCTTGACGCATGAAAGTCCCAAAGGATTGGGCCTGAACGGGGAACGGGTCGCGAATACACCCATGAAGCTGTTTCCGCCAAGACGGGGAGGTCTTACGACGGGCTGCCATAGACTAGTAGTGCGGTTAGCAGAGAATTCCCATATCAGCCAGATATGCGAAAAGCCGTCAAGTCCTCGCAAAGCATCCGGATTACGGTATTCGGGCTCGAACACGATCCGTCCGCGAAGACTTTTTGCAAGCCCGCTCTGACGCGGGATGCCGAACTTTTCCGGGAAGTCCGTATATATGTGAGCTATCGGTTTGATTTCCATATCTCCAAAAATACGAAACTTTCCGGACATTATGTATCTTTGGTCGGATTTTTGCTTGCATTGTGCCCGATTTTCCCGAACCTATGAATCGTCTCCAGAACATATTATTCGGACTCATAATGTCATTCTGCCTTGCTTCGTGTGCGTACACAAGCGATGCGGACAGGATTCTTGACGAGGCTCAGGAACGCCTGGAGACCAGCCCCGACAGCGCATTTGTCGCCCTTGACTCGCTTGACAGGAGGCAACTGCATACCAGGGAACAGAGAGCAAGGCATGCCCTTCTGTATTCAATAGCCCTGGACAAGGTCGGCATCGAAATGACAAGCGACAGCATCATCAGCATCGCCGTAGACTATTACATCGGGAGCGAAGACAAGGAAAGAGCGGAAGAGGCCCTGAAATGGAAGGGAATCATAAATGAAAAGGCCGTGCTTGTTCCTGACACCGACACATTGAAAAGGCAGAACGCCCGGATAATCCAGGAAAGATATGCTGACAAGATGAGGCTGGAAAGCAACAGGAAATCGATCTTCCTTCTTGTATCCCTTTCGGCAATCGTTCTTCTCATATGCCTTTTCATAATCCGGCGGACAAACGCGAAGCTCAGCAGGAAGCCTGACGACAAGGCAATGGAACTCATCACCCAAAGACTCGCCGTCCTCGACAAGGTACTTGCATCACACATATCTTCGGACGACAGGATCTACAGGATATCTGAAGAGGAAGTCGAGAACCTCATCTCCGACCGTGAATCATTCATCACATCGACCAGGATAATCTTCAAGGAAAGACATCCTGAATTCATTTCATATCTTGAGAAGAAAGGGCTTACCGATTGGGAGACCGGCTACTGCTGCCTGTACACTTTAGGGCTCAAAGGAAAGGATGTGGGCGAATACATAAAGAAGAAGAGGCATTACATAATAAGCAGCGACATCCGCAAGAAGCTCGGGCTGGGCGAGCATGACACAAACATAGGAATATGGCTGCGGGAGCTGCTGTCTGAACTTGAAAACAAGGGGATGTAAGACTTTGAAGGAATCTCCTTTCGTCACTCTTTCATAAAACCCTACACACCAATAATTTACATCGCAAAATATTTTCTCAAATAAAGAAATGTAAAACTTTTTCCGGATAATTTTGTATCAAAAACGATACAGATGGACACGAAAAAGTTTCATTTCTGCAACAGGCTCATTGCCCTCCTGATCCTCATCATTTCCGCTGTCGTCTACCTGCTCACGATAGAGCCGACAGCCTCATTCTGGGACTGCGGAGAATTCATCGCATCGTCCTACAAGCTTGAAGTCGGCCACCCGCCAGGGAACCCGGTCTTCCAGCTCTTCGCAAGATTCTTCACCATCTTCACGGACAACATGCATGCGGCAGCGGCAGTCAATGCCCTCAGCGCGGTCTGCTCCGCCTTCACCGTGATGCTGCTCTACCTGACCATCGTATTCTTCGCCAGAAGGCTCATGAAAACGGAGGTCTTCAGCATTCCCCAGGCGATTGCCATATATGGATCCGGAGCCATCGGAGCACTCGCATTCTGCTTCAGCGACACATTCTGGTTCTCCGCCGTCGAAGCGGAGGTATATTCGATGTCCTCCCTCTTCACAGCCCTGGTGTTCTGGCTCATGACGAAATGGTACGACGATGCTGACTCCCCGCATGCAGACCGATGGATCGTCCTGATATGCTTCCTGATGGGACTTTCGATCGGGGTACATCTGCTGAATCTCCTCAGCATCCCGGCCATCGTGTTCATGTATTTCTACAGAAAAAGGGAAAGCAGGAACTACAGTCTGAAGGAACTTGCCGGCATCTTCATCCTCTCATGCATCATCCTTGCCGTCCTGCTTTTCGGGCTCATCCCCGGCCTGCCGAAGCTCGCGGCCTATGCCGACCTTCTTTTCGTAAATGTGTTCGGCCTTCCGTTCAACAGCGGAGCCATCTTCTTCATGACCATGCTGCTTGGAGGATGCTTCTCCGGTCTTTTCCACACCTTGAAGAAAGGCAAGACTATCCACACCACTGTCCTCCTATGCACGACAGTCATCATCATCGGATTCTCCGTTTTCAGCATCGTCATCATCCGCTCGAGTGTAAAGACCCCGACCAACGAATACCAGCCTGACAATCCGTTCACCCTCGTCCGCTACCTCAACAGGGAGCAGTACGGCAGCAAGCCTCTGATCTACGGAGAATATTTCGGAGCGCCATACGAACTTAAGCGAAAGACATATCATACGCCTCTAAACGGCAGATACATCAAGACTGAGGCCCCGCCTGAAATTGCATTCAGCCGTGAAGGAAAGATGATTTTCCCGCGAATGTGGGACAACAGGGATGACTCATATATAGAGTTCTACAGGTCATATATCGGCAAGGACGGCAGACGAATCAAGGGCACGGACGAACTGAAACCGACATTCCTGCAGAACCTCACCTTCTTCTTCGACTACCAGGTCAACTGGATGTACTGGCGGTATTTCCTGTGGAATTTCGCAGGAAGGCAGAACGACATCCACAGTCCGGTTCCGGGAGACCCGCTCAAGGGCAACTGGGAAAGCGGCATCGGATTCATCGACAGACTGCGGCTGGGAGACCAGTCCGACGCGCCGTCACACCTGAAGGACAACAAGAGCAAGAACCATTATTATATGCTTCCCCTCCTGCTCGGCCTCATAGGCATGTTCTTCCAATACAGCAAGGACAAAAGAGGGTCATGGCTGATATTCCTGATGTTCTTCATGACCGGAATCGCCGTCGTCCTATACCTCAACCAGTCGCCATACCAGGTGAGGGAACGCGATTATGCCTATGCCGGGTCATACTACTTCTTCTCACTCTGGATAGGACTGGGAGTGTCGGCAATATACAACCGGATCGTCTTCTCTCGTCATTGTGAGAAGCAACGTTCAAGTCATTGCGAGGAGCGAAGCGACGTGGCAATCCCCACCCTGCTTGTCACCCTTCTCGTCGGAATCCCTGTACTCATGGCAGCCGAAAACTGGGACGACCATGACAGAAGCAACCGGTACACCGCCACCGAGCTGGCCAGGAACACCCTCAACTCGGTCGGAAGGAACGGAATCCTCGTGACGCATGGAGACAACGACACCTTCCCTCTCTGGTACCTTCAGGAGGTAGAAAATGTGCGCACAGATGTACGCATAGTCAACACTTCCCTGCTCGGCACCGACTGGCATTATGACCAGATGAAATATGCCGTCAACGAATCTGCGCCGCTCCCGCTGAGCATCGGTCTGGAACAATACCTGTACGGAACCAACGACGCCGTATTCATCTATGACACAAGGGATTCCGTATTCCTTTTATCGGATGTGATGAAGGTATTCAAGCATCCCGACGCAAAGATTCCGCTCACAAGCGGCAGGTATGTCGATTACATCGCTTCGAGGAAGTTCATAATTCCGGTCAACAAGGAGAATGTCCTTAAATACGGCATACTTGACGAGAAATATGCAGACATAATACCCGACCATATTACGCTGACCATCCCCAAAGACAAGGAGCTGCTCACAAAGACAGAGCTTTTCTTCCTCGACCTCCTGTCAAATTATGAATGGGACAGGCCGATCAGCCTTCTGAGCGCTGGCGGCGACATCAACATCGGCATCAAGGATTACCTCATGTATGACGGTTTCTCATACCGATTCATACCGATAAGGAACAAGACTACACGTCTCGAAAACGGATTCACTGATCCGGAAGACCTGTATCACAAGATGACTTCCGTATACGGATGGGATTCGCTGAAAAGGACTGACTGGTTTGTGGATTACCACAACATCTATACTTTCGCAGGGGTTCAGAACCAGCGCAAGATATTTACAGATGCAGCGAAGATAATGCTTGAGGCCGGAGATGCTGAAAAGGCGGTCGAGCTGCTTGACATGTGCAGGGAATGTGTCCCGGAAAGCGTCATCCCGCTGGATCTGACGTCGTATGGATTAAGCAACGAACAATATGTCATATTGATGATCGACATGTATTATAAGGCCGGCAGACCGGAGGAAGCGGCTGAAACCGCTGCAAAATTCAGCGAAAGTCTCCTTGAATCAGCGGCATTCTACATGAAATATCCGGACTGGGCTCAAGGACATTTCGAGACATGCTACGACTGTCTGGCCCTCCTGGCAGGTATGGCACATGAAAACGGGCATACGGAATTATCCGACAGCATCGTTAGGAGATTCAACGGGTTATTTGAGTGATTTTTCTTAAATTCGCCGACTGAATCAACTTTTATTGAAGATGAAACTGAAAACAGCAGCAATCATGGTCGCTTCCGCCGCATTTGCGATATCATGCAATGAGGCAGGATACCTTACCGACAATCTCGGAGTCAAGGTCACTCCGGAAGAGAACAGGGAGTATTCATATACGGACAAGAAGGCCGGATACTGGTACGGCACGACCCATCAGGAGCAGACCGAATGGTGGTCCGGATGGAACATGGCCAAGAAGAGGATACTTGCCGACTATACGATCGGCATCAACGATGAGGCTCTCCGCAGAAGCGAGGCCCTGGAATGCATCGTATATCCCGACAGGGTCGAAAGGGATTGGGCAGACGCTCATGAGACCTTCGGACTCCTCGACGGAAAACCAGTGTTGTATATCGATCTGGAGACCGCCGCAGATTCGATCTTCTGCTCACTTGACATGAGCCATATCGAGACGGCCGAAGCCATGGAGGGAGGAGTATTCTTTGCTCCAAGAGAGGCTCCGGGCATGAAGATCATGCTTGCGCCGGCAGCGGATGTGCCTTTCAGGGCATTGCCGGAGGGCATCAAGGCTCCGTCAGATGCTGACGGTTTTATCCTGGCATATGGAACGGAAGAGGAATGCCAGGCGCTGGCTGCCGGATTCCGTACGGACGGAGAAAGGATGAAGAAGGAAAGGAAGGAGCGCATCAACGGACTTGTGACCGAATACAATCCATTGAAATCTAATCTCCCTGAACTTGACAATTCGCTGGCATGGATAACCATCACCATGGACGAGCTCATCACAGAGCAGCAGGGCAACGGCATCTACGCCGTACTGCCTTGGTTCAATGAATACTGGGGCCGAGACATGTTCATCTCCATGCCGGGTGCATGCCTTGTGACAGGACAGTTCGACGTGGCGAAGCAGATTCTCAAGGATTTCGTGAAGCTCCAGGACACCGATCCTGAATCTGAGACCTACGGCCGTATCCCTAACAGGGCCAATCTCGAGGGCATTCTTTACAACACCACCGACGGTACTCCAAGACTCGTGATCCAGGCTTATGAGCTGGCTCAATATTCCGGAGACACCGAGTTCCTCCATGAGATCTACCCTGCAATAAAGATGAGCATCGACGCATCGATCAGGAACTATACCGACAGCAAGGGCTATCTGACTCACGCTGACGCAGATACATGGATGGACGTCAAGAGGAACGGCATACCTGGTTCGCCACGTGGCAACCGTGCGAATGACATTCAGGCGCTCTGGTACGGACAGCTTACAGCCGGAAGCAAGATAGCTGCAATCATGGGTGACACAGGCTCTGCAGAAGAATGGAGCGGACTTGCGCAGATGCTTGCGAGCAATTTCGAAAGCGACTACTGCGACAAGGAAGGTTCGATGATCTATGACCATCTCAATGCGGACGGCACTCCTGATTTACAGTTCCGCCCGAACCAGGTCTACTGCTTCGACCTCATCAACGATGCGGAATTCAAGCAGAAGGTAACACGCAGGGTATGGGAAGAGCTCGTATATCCATGGGGCGTGGCCTCGCTCGCGCAGTGGGACAAGCAGTTCCATCCTCAGCATGAGAACTGGCATTATTACCACAAGGACGACGCATACCACAACGGAACCATATGGCTATGGAACAACGGCATGGCGATGCAGCGCATGATCGAATACGGACAGATAGAGCAGGCATGGGAGCTCTTCAAGAACATGAACCGTCAGGCTCTGCATGAAGGCGCTGTAGGCAGCCTCAGCGAAAATGCGGATGCACATCCTCGCGAAGGCAAGGACTGGGTGAAGCGTTCCGGCACATTCCTCCAGGCATGGAGCAATGCCGAGCATCTCCGCGTATGGTACCAGCATTTCCTCGGCATCCGTCCTGACCTCCTGAACGGTGTGATTGTGGTCGAGCCACGCATTCCTGCAGAAATCACCTCGCTCGAGACATCCGTCAAGATCGGAGACGGAACACTCCATTACAGATATTCAGACGGAAAGGTTGATGTAAGGCTCGAAGGCATAGACGCAGAGCTTATCGTCCATGAGCCTGCCGGACAGCAGGACTCCCCTCTCTTTGATGGCGTCGGTTTCTGCCAGCCTGACCCTCTGGACAGCTATCCATGCTTTGCCACCTACTACGAGACCGCGTTGACATACTGATAAAAATCCGACAGACCGGATATGTAGGTGACATGCCACCCCCGGCTAGGGGGTGCCTCCCGAAAGGGAGGCGGGGGTCACCGGAATACCGGTCTGTCGGATTTTTAGAGTGCTACTCCCACTCCGGAACAGGCTGTCCTAAAAGATGCTCCACGAAGTAGTCATACATCTTATGGATCTCGAACGGAGAACCGAGACTGTGGGTTCTGCCAGGGAGATACAGCTGATCGAAATTCTTGTTCGCCTTCATCAAGGCATCGACCACCTGAAGGGTTGATGCAGGATCCACATTGTCATCAAGCTCGCCATTGATCAGCAGGAGCTTTCCCTTGAGAAGGTGGGCATTGTCCACATTCGACGAAGCGCTGTATGACTCGTCCAGCGGGAAGCCCATCCACTGCTCGTTCCACCACACCTTGTCCATACGGTTGTCATGGCATCCGCACAAAGCGACAGCGACCTTATAGAAATCATTGTGGAAAAGAAGGGCCGCCATTGCATTCTGTCCTCCAGCTGACCAGCCGTAGATGCCGACTCTTTCAAGGTCCATATATCCATATTTATCGGCAGCCGCCTTGATCCATGCGATCCTGTCAGGGAAACCTGCATCCTTGAGATTCTTCCAGCAGACGTCATGGAAGGCCTTCGAGCGGTTGTATGTACCCATACCATCGATGGAGACGACGATGAATCCGAGTTCTGTAAGCTTTGTCACAAGGTGGTTTGCAGGACGGAAATCCTTCACGACATGATTGTCATGCGGTCCGGCGTAGATCATCTCGACGACAGGATATGACTTCGACGGATCGAAATTCGAAGGGCGATGGATATTTCCCCAGATATCGGTCTTGCCGTCACGGCCCTTGGCGCAGAACACCTCCGGCATGGTCCATCCTCTTGCAGCCAGGTCGCTTACGTCACATTTCTCCAGTCCGGTAACAATCGACCCGTCAGCGGTACGTCTGAGCTGGCTTACCGGCGGAAGGTCCGGACGGGAATACACATCGACAAAGAATTCACGGTCGGCAGAGAATGTCACTATATGGTTTCCGTTCTCCGGAGTCAGATCCTCAAAGCCATTGCCATCGAAGCCGATACGGCAGTAATGAAGGTTGTACGGATCCTCTCCCGGGACAAATCCTGAAGCGGTAAAATAGATTGTCTCATTTGCCTGATCCACATAATGGACATCACGCACTACCCACTCGCCTTTTGTAATCTGCCTTTCAATCCGGCCCTTGTTGTCATGGAGATAGATATGACGCCATCCGTCGCGCTCCGAAACCCATAGCATCCTTGCACCATCATTCAGGTCATGACGGAACTTACGTCTGTAATAGAAGAATGTATTCACCTGCTCATCAGCAAGATGAGTGATCTTTCCGGTCTCGGCATCGACCTCACCTACAACGTAGCGCTGATGGCCTCTCTGATTGAATTCAAATGTGAATGCACGGCTGTCCTCTCTCCAGCCAGTAAGATTCAAAGAGAACTGGTTGGCATACATCGCGGTCTCAAGAGGAATCTGTGAACGTGACTCGACATCAAAAAGGACAGGGACAGAAGTCGGAAGCACATCTCCCGGCTTTGCATACTCTCTCCACTGAAGTATAGGCTGCTTCTGGGTCGAAGGAGCAGACTCGATAAGCGGAATACGCCTTCTTTCGACATGGTTCACCTTCAATGTAGCTATCTTGCGTGAATCCGGTGACCAGCTCAATGACCAGCGGTCATAACGAAGCTTGTCATTACCATCCATCGTAAGCGCATATCCGGTCTTCGATGCAGTTCCGTCGGCATTCACCGGTGATATGTATACATTATAATCCTTTATATAAGCATCCCACTTGCCGTCCGGAGAACGCAGAGGCTCATCCTGCCTGCCTCTCATATACCTCTCCGGCGCCTGCTCCTTCGCCTCATTCAGAAGAAGCTCTGCAACATCCTTCTGCTTCTTCGGGATATAACGCGCAAGCTCGTTTTTCTCCGCCGCCCTGTACTTCCTGCCAGTCTCTGCATTAACCAGATAGAAGAAATTGCCATCCTTCTCATGGTTCTCATACCAGAAATAATGGGAATCTCCCAGCCAATGAGGATTAACAGCCGGCGAGTACACATAATCCGCATAGCTCATCACGGCATCAGCCCTGAGGTAATCCTTGTAAGTAATCTGTGCGACGGCTGCTGAACTCCCAAGCATCGCCGACAAAGTCAAAAGACATGAAATGATAAAGGTCCTGTGTTTCATATGTCATTAATCTAATGTGATCTTTACATGCCGCATTCATTGCGCATTTATGGGTATAATTGACATTTTTGGTTGGTGATCATGACAAAAGTGGTTGGTGAACGAGCTCGTTCACCAACCACTTTTAGCAATATAAACATCTTCTCATTTCTTGGACTTCTTTTCGTCATTGAAGTACAGATACCATTTGATG
>JAFTWQ010000036.1 GCA_017465225.1 Bacteroidales bacterium | reverse complement strand
GTTCGCAGAGGAAATTATTATATCATATCTTCACCGCTATCATTGGTAGTGGCGCCAGCTCACGCACTTCTGAGAAGTCATAACGCCACTCACAGTGCATAGATAGTATGTGATCTGGATTTATAGAGGAAATATAGCAAATTTTCAGATATCACTGAAATCGAAAACCAGTAAATAATACAGGGGGAATCCAATAATTTTTGGCCAAAATTTTGAGAAACGATGATATTGCGATAAATTTGCATTTTATAGGTATGAAAAGACTTTTCCCTGTCATATTGCTGATTGCCTTGATTGCAGCCATTTCGTCATGCAGCACTACACGTGTCCTTCATGACGGCGAATACCGTCTCCGCCGCAACAGGATCGAGGTGACAAATGACAAGGAATTCAATCCCAATGTCCTCTCTCCTTATCTGAAGCAGAAAAGCGGCGGATGGACTCCGTTCCTTGCCGTTTACAACTGGACCAACGGAAAAGGCAAGGCATGGGACAAGCTCGTACAGAAGATAGGTGTGGCTCCTGTCGTTTATGATGCATCAATGGTCGACGAATCGATTGAGGACATCGTGAACCATCTCGAGTTCCTCGGATACTATGGTTCCAAGGCGGAAAGCCAGATAAAGCTGAACAAGAGAAGGGTAGACGTGACATACAAGGTCACTTTGGGCAAGAGATATCCGATCAGCAGGATCGACCTGACCCTTCCTGAAAGAGGGGAGTTCAGGCAGGCATATCTTGCAGACAGTTCCGCAGTCACTATCAGGGAAGGGGATTTTCTGTCTGAGGAAGCATTGGAAAAGGAGACCGAGAGATCTGCATCGGCTATGCGCAATCAGGGCTTCTTCAGTTTCAACAAGAACCATTTCTTCTTCGAGGCCGACACATTGACCGATCCGGGCTCTGCTATCCTTAACATGAGCATACGTGAATATACCCGTAATGCCAGCCCGAAGGATGCCAAGCCTATCAGAAGATTCTATATTGACGATGTGACCATCTCATATCCTAAATCCCTGAACATCAAGGAGAAGATCCTTCGTGAACTGAACACCGTCAAGCCTGGTACGCCATATAGCGCTGATATAGTGAATGATACCTATTCAAGACTGTCCGCAATCAGGGTATTCAGCAGCGTGAATGTAGGCATGACGCAGTCGGACACCAATCTGGTCGACTGCTCGATCTCGCTTGCGCAGTCGAAGCTACAGGGATTCAAGGTCAATCTTGAAGCATCGACCAACTCTTCCGGTCTGCTCGGAGTATCACCTCAGCTTTCATACTACCACAAGAACATATTCAGAGGCGGAGAATGGCTGAACCTCAGTTTCATGGGCAACTTCCAGTTCAAGTTCAATGACGACATCAGATCGAACGAATTCGGAGTCTCGGCCGGATTGAGCTTCCCGAAGTTCTTCCCGCTTCCATACCGCTATTTCAGCGGTGCCATTCCGAGAACGGATGTGAATGTCTCATACAATTATCAGAACCGTCCGGAGTATACAAGAAACATAATTTCAACATCTTACGGATATAACGGAAACTATCTCAACAGTCTGTTCTATCAGGTTTATCCTTTACAGCTCAACATAGTCCGCCTCCTTGACCTTGATGAGAATTTCTACAAGACGCTCGCAAACGATCCGTTCTTGAGAAATGCATATCAGAACCACTTCGACCTCGGTTCGGGTGCGACTTTATATTATACGACAAGCCCGGCAAGCATTCCGGATGAGACATACTTCTACACCAGGCTGCAGTTTGACATAGCAGGTAACCTCCTGAGCGCATTCAATCCGCTTATGGCGAAAGACGGGAACGGCTCCGGAATGATCTGGAACACACCTTATTCACAGTATGTGAGAGGTGAGCTGACTCTTGGACGCACATGGGTATGGGGAAGAAAGAACGGACAGTCTCTCGCGACAAGGTTCCTTGCAGGAGCCGGTTATGCATACGGCAACTCGACAGCACTTCCTTTTGAGAAGCATTTCTATGGAGGTGGAGCAAACAGCCTCAGGGGATGGCAGGCCAGGACGGTAGGTCCGGGTACATCTCCAAGAGACACGACATTCGTCATTCCGAATCAGACAGGTGACATGAAACTCGAGGCGAACATCGAATATCGCTTCGATATAGCATGGAAAATCGACGGAGCTGTGTTTGTCGACGCTGGTAACGTATGGACACTCAAGCATAAGGATACTCCTGCAAACGATCCTGCAGTATTCAGGTGGAACGATTTTGCAGAAAGCATCGCGGCAAACTGGGGAGTGGGAGTCAGACTCAATTTCGGTTTCCTCCTCCTGCGCGTCGACATGGGTATGAAGATCCATGATCCGTCACGGCAGCAGAAATGGGTCAATCCGGGCCAATGGCTCCAGAGAGACAATTTCGCCTTGCATTTCGGAGTGGGTTACCCTTTCTAGTCCTGTTTCTTGTAATATTTCGGCCAGAGATTCTCAAGACGCGCCCTTAATCCATCCTCCTGCTTATTCTCGGCCGGTTCATAGAACTTATGTCCGGCAAGTTCCTTCGGCATGAATTCAAGATCCGCGAAATGTCCAGGATAATCATGAGCATACTTGTATCCGTCTGCATATCCGAGCTCTTCCATAAGCTTTGTAGGAGCATTTCTCAGATAGAGAGGGACTGCGGCCATCTGCGTGTCCTTCGCTACTGCAAGAGCTTCATTTATAGCTATATATGCGGAATTGCTCTTTGCTGAAGAAGCAAGATAGATGGTACATTCAGCAAGTGGAATCCGTGCCTCCGGCATACCGATGGTATGGACTATCTGGAAGGTAGAGTTAGCGAGAAGAAGGGCATTGGGATTTGCCAGACCGACATCTTCCGCTGCAAGGATACAAAGCCTGCGGGCAATGAAAAGAGGGTCTTCGCCACCGTCAAGCATTCTTGCAAGATAATAAACGGCAGCATTAGGATCAGAGCCTCTCACGCTCTTAATAAAGGCGGAAATCACATCATAATGCATCTCGCCGCCCTTGTCATAAATGGCCGTATTCTCCTGAAGACATGAAGTCACCACCTTATTGTCAATGACTACAGGCTTGCCTCCGGTAAATGAGCCGACAACGATCTCAAGTATGTTCAGCAGCTTGCGTGCATCTCCGGCTGCATATCTGAACAATGCATCAGTCTCATTGACTGTGATATTCCTGTATTTAAGGACCTCGTCCTTCTTCAGCGCACGGTCAAGAAGCTGCTGCAGATCGGACTTTTCAAGCGATTTAAGCACGAAGACCTGACAGCGTGAAAGAAGAGGAGTGATGACTTCAAACGAAGGATTCTCCGTTGTAGCACCTATGAGCACAATCGTTCCGTCTTCTACTGCTCCAAGCAGGGCATCCTGCTGGGACTTGTTGAAACGATGGATTTCATCGATGAAAAGTATAGGAGACAATCCGTTGGAAAACAACGAATTGGAACGGGCCTTCTCAATCACATCCCTGACGTCCTTGACACCTGCGCTTACCGCTGAAAGGGTAAAGAATTCGCGGTTCAGAGACTTGGCGACAATACGCGAAAGGGTAGTCTTGCCCACACCCGGAGGCCCCCAGAGAATGAATGATGAAAGATTTCCGCTTTCGATCATATTCCTGAGTATGCATCCTTCTCCGATAAGATGACGCTGACCCACATAACCGTCCAGATCATGCGGCCTCATCCTTTCCGGGAGAGGTGGGAGCATCCTGCTCCTTCCTATATTATCGTCATTCATTGTCATACACGATGTTAAATATCCTTGCCGAACACCCAGCGGCGCTTGTGAAGCTCCTTCTCGAACGGCACCCACATGGCCTGGACCTTAGCGTTGGTCTCCAGGTTGGCGTTTGTCTCTGCATACTTGAAGCCAAGCTTCTTATAATTTGTGAAAAGGTCCATGAACAAAAGCGAGTTCAATCCCTTGTTCTGATAGTCAGGACGAATGCCGATAAGGAGTAGATCCAATGTGTCAGGCTTCTTCCAGAACATAGTCTTCAGGAGATGCCACCATCCGAACGGAAAGATCTCTCCGTTGCATTTCTGTAGTGCCTCAGAAAGCGACGGAATGGAAATTCCTGCCGCAATCAGCTCGCCTTCGGCATTTTCCACGAATGTAAGCATCTTGGTATCCACAATGCTCAGATACATATCCACATACTGGTCGATCTGCTTTTCCGATAGAAGTGAATATCCGTAGAGCACACAATATGTCTCATTTATAAGCTGGAACAGCTTGTGGCCGTATCTTTCCTTCTTAATCTGTCTGCGGGTGAGCTTGCGGACCTTGAGATTATATCTCTGCTTTATCAGTTCTGCGTACTTGGCATGCTTTTCAGGCATCTCTTCAGGTATGGTGATCCTGTATTCCACCCATCCAGTCTCCTTGTAGTATCCGTGCTTTTTCATATGTTCCGGATAGTAAGGATGGTTGTAGATAAGAGCCATGGTGCTGAGGCGGTCGAATCCTTCCACCAGCATACCTTCAGGGTCAAAGTCGGTAAATCCGAGAGGTCCGACGATCTGGGTCATTCCACGGGCCTTTCCAAACGACACGACAGCATCGAGAAGGGCAGCTGAGACCTCCAGGTCATCGATAAAGTCAATCCATCCGTAACGGACCTGCTTCACATTCCACGAATCGTTTGCCTTGTGGTTGATTATCGCCGCAACACGTCCGACAAGCTCGCCGTCCTTGTATGCAAGATAGAATTCAGCTTCAGAAAAATCGAAGGCCCCGTTCTTTTCCTTATCGAATGTATTCAGGTCGTCCATCGGCATGGACGGCACATAATATTTGTTTCCCTTATATAGTTTGTTTGCGAAACGCGCAAAAATCTTCATCTCCTTTTTCGAGGAAACAGTCTTTATCTGAACAGACATAAATAATGGTTAAGTTTAGTACAACCTGACAAAGTTAAGAAAAATTCCCGCAATTTGTGTAATTTTGCTAAATTCGCAAGGATATATGGCGGAGTACGGCTTAAAAATATCATGTGTCATTATTCTGACTTTGTTGTTTCTGCATGATTCTTCAGGGCAGGAGAGGGCTGTCGGCACTTCGTACAGCTATGCCGGTATTGGTCTGACCTATGAGCAGCCTCTCGGCAACGAAACATTCATGGATCTGCAGCTGAGGGCGGAGGCATTTGAGATTTTCCACTCGAATGCACCGTTCCCGGGCATGAGCGCATCCATGACCTGGAACATGTACTTTGCCGGTTTTCAGTCAGGAAACGGCAATCACATCAGATTCTTCGCCGGACCTGGAGTCATTGCCGGATATATGCCGGACATGAGTGCGCCATATGGCGGAGTATTCGGCCTGAAGGGAAGAGTAGGAGGCGAGTGCCGGTTTGACAGGAACGTAGCCATATCAATGAGCCTTTCGCCCATCCTCGGGGCGCATGTGACCATGCGTGAAGGCATGCCTCACATGAAGCTTTTCCTGAACGGACTGATTTATGGACTGATGCCGGAGGTCGGGATCAAGTATTTGTTTTAGCATGAGCAGACTATTTGCCATATTGCTGATGTTCAGCATATTTAACATTCCTGTTATGGCCAAAGACAGGGATAAGAAAGAGTATGCGGACTTCACTTATGGCGTGGAATGGGGATATGTCGGCACCTTTCATACGGCATACCGTTATGTGTTCTTTCCTCCGGAAGGATACCGCGTCGACACCAGGGGCAGCAGGCTCGGACTGGCACACAACGCAGATATGTATGTCCATGCCGGATGGAATATGAACAGGCATTGGAACATGTCGCTTTATCTGGGTTATGAAGGGATAGGGGATATCCACAAGGCGATACCGGTTTCATTAAGATTCACAAGATATTTCGGAAAGTACCCTTTGAGGGACAGATGGCTGGCTTTCGCCGATATGGGCAGCGGAATCTGCATCAAAAGACCCGTTCAGGAGATACTTTCCGGCAAGATCGGCGGAGGATACAGAATATCCTTGAGCCGTACCACAAAGCTTGATTTCTTAGTATCCGCAAGGATGACATACACTCATCCGCAGGTGACATATGACAAGGAGGTCATATCACATGATATGGTAAGGAGGAACAATGCGTATGCAAGTGCCTTGTCTTTAGGCATTTCGTTGACATTCTGACATTTAACAACATTGATATATATGGCAATCAGACTGACATTGAACAAGACCGAAAGAATACTTTTCTGCGGCAGCAAATGGTGGGGCGATCCGGACATGCCCGAAAACATGCAGTATCCTGTCATGCAGGTAACCGAAGACGGGGAGACATACGATTACCCATTGACTTTCGTATGCCAGATCAACTGCGAGGATATAGCTAAATATGATAAGGACGGAAAGCTTCCTCATGAGGGAATGCTGTATTTCTTTGCCGCGGTCGATGATTATATCGGATATGAGTCTCCGGTAGAAAACCCGATGGGGGAATGGCCGAAGGGCAGATTCGTGGTCAAATATGCTAAGACAATCAATTTCGAGACATTCCAGACATGCATGCTTGTAGGAGATGAAGACGAGCAGCTGACGGAACCGGAGCTTGAAATAACCTTCAGCGAATGTGAAAATGACGAAGCATGCATAAAGATGCTCGCTGAAGTGGCTGGAGAGCCGGACCACATTTCTCTTCTGCAGCTGAACTCTGATGCACAGGGAGGTATAGATATGCAGAACCAAACCGTCGACCTGATTATAAAGGAATCAGATCTCGGGTTCGGTAACTGGAAACGGGCAAAAGCCGTTATGACACAGTCAGAAAAGTAAGGGCTAAACCCTTACTTTTCTTTTTTTGGATATTGTCCGTTATACTTTCCGAAGGCTATGTTGAGTCCCAATGTGACATTGGTATTCAGCTGATCGATCGGAATGAACTGCGGAGTCACGTTAAGAAGAGGCTTGAAGGAATCCACTCCGGCAAACAGTGTAAGGCCTGGAAGATGGATATTCATTGCTGCTCCGAGCGAACCGCCGAAATTTGAAATAGCATAGCTGCCGGAAAGGGCAAAAAACCTGAGCGGCGACCAGTTCACTGAAAGACGGCCTTCTGTCCATGAATATGCTCCAGCGAAACGATGAGTTCCAAGAAGACCAACCGAAAGTCTCTCATAGAACGGCATTCTGCCTTCGATTCCAAGATGTGCTGTAGCGGAAACAGGGGAGGATGCTTTAGATAACTGTCCATCCTTCTTGAAATTGACAAGATCCTTGAACTCATCCTTGATTGAGCCGAATTCTTCATCAAGGTCCGATCCGGACAGATCAAGATCCTCAAAGCCGTTGAAACTCCACGAAGTCTGTGGTGTTGAAGCCTTCAGGACGTCTTTCCATGAAATCACTCCAAGGTCAAGGATGGATGCTGAAACAGTGAGATATTCTAATATGTCAGCGGAAACACCGAGGTCAACCGCAACACCCATTGAAGGCTTCTTAAGGTAGCTGAAGAGTTCGCTGCCTGAATAGACGTCAAGTCCGTTGAGATCTATCTGGCCTGACGCATCAGTGGCGATCCTTACTGGTGCCGATACAGAGGCTGTTCCCTTTGCATTCACTGCCCATTCATCGCCTGCAAGCTTGAGGTCGAGGTTATCCATGGCTACATCAGCTCTTGCAAGTCCCATGAGCATCTTCACTCTGGCTCCGACACTGATGTTTTCACCTATAGTACGTGAGTATCCGTATGCAAGTTCCATCCTGCCTTCAATTCTGGCCCCGAGATCAGCGATATTCCATGTGGTCTGGCCTTCTGAAGAACCTACCTTCATGAATGCAAACATATCCTTTGTAAGATTCATGCCGACATCAGCCCTTACAGAAAGGTCCACTGTATGATATGCCTTGCCGGTACGGAATCCGAAAGCTATTACCGGCATGTCAGCATTCACCATAGCCTTGTTGCCATACTTCATCTTTCCAAGAAATTCCTCATTCGACACCTCCGGGTGAAGAAACGTAACCAGCTTTCCGTCAGAAGGATAGAGAAAAGTAGAAATGCCGAGATTTGATTCCGCTCCTACAGCAGCCTTGCCAATGACAGGTATCGCTACAAAGCCACGTTCTCCCTGAAAAGCAGGATTCAGCTTATAGCCATAGGTATATCCATCCATGAAATACCCAGTCCTGAGATTCTGCTGTGCACCAAGGGTCAGACATGACGCAGCAAGCAGACATGCTGTCAATATAAATATCTTTTTCATTTTCATCCTCCTTTAGATTTCATTAAGATCAGCTGAAATACCTTCAGGCAATGTAAGGACAATATTCTTGAAATACAGTCCCTGATTCTGGTTAAGCGGAATTCCTATCAGGTCACTTCCCGGTGCAGTTGCTGCAAAATGGATGACCACATTGTCGACCATCACCTTGCCAGTCTCATTCGCAAGAACAAATGTGAGGTGGGAAAGGGTAGGGGAATCAAGAGATCCTGCCTTCAGAACAGAATTATCCTTCAATGTAAGTTTCAATCCGTCAATCACTTCGCCGTTCTCATCAGTCGCATATGCACTTGCATTGAAATTCATCGGTATTGAGCTTTCAACATCCATATCCAGCACAGCAGATTCAAGATCCGCAGCCGGGAATGAAAGATCGAGGTCGGTGATTTCATAGGTATACGGAATATGAAAATCCGGACCGAAAGCCAATGGGGCATAGATTGAGTAATTCTGCTCGAGAACATAAGTCTCGCCAGGACGTACAAGGACGAATTCATCATCAAGATCGACTTCAACATCCTTGAATTCAACGGTTTCCGGAATATTCATGATTATATCCGTCATGTCATTGACAGTATAAAGGACATATCCGTCAGGAGCCTGAAGCTTTCCTTCAGAGAATGACCATCTCATCTGTGATGGTAAAGATGATGAGCCGGCGTCAAAATGAACGGGACCGATATTGACATTATCCAATGTCTTTCCATCTGCAGATGTCTCGATAACAGCAGAAATGTATCCTCCGAAAGGAGAGGAATTCAGAAAGTCTACATCAACCCTTATATCATTGACGTCCAGAGAGATGTCTGAATTCTTGAGGATATCAGGAATATCTTCGAGAGTGATAGGGGACAGGCCGGAAACAAGGTCCTTCTCTACATCGTCACCGAGCTTGACTTCCACACTGTTGATTCCAAGATCTGAGAATGTCACGATGGATGTGACAACAGGTGAAATGATTCCGCCGGCGACACTTACATTGCCGTCAAATGTGAAGAAAGACTTTCCACGGATTGTCATATAGTCTTTCATGATGAATCTCCTGTCTGCTGTAATACCTTGTCCTTCAGGGAGTTTATTGCCATCTACAGCTGCGACAGGAATCGCCAGGAACAGACTGTCGGCAGGTGATTCCGGAGTACTTACAGGTATTGCGATGTCTTCAAGGAGAATGACGGTGTGACCCTCTTTCTTCATATTGCCGGATACATCTCCAAGCACGACCCAGTCAGGGAAAATGAACTCGGTTCCTTCAGCAATATAAGCAGTAAACGGAAGCTCGGCATTGACTCTGACAGAAAGGCTTACGGTAGCGGTCGCATCGACTTCAGCATATCTGATATCCTTGATCTGATCAGGAATATCTTCCTTTTCGAATTCAATGAGAAGAGGGATATCCGGGAATGCACGCGGTATCCTTATATCATCAAGATTTATGAGGTCACCGAAAACCGGATCGTAGGTGAAATAGAAATCTCCGAGATATTCTTCGTAGGTCTCACCGCGATAGCTGTTTTCAAAGGTAAGGAAGGGGACTGTGACCTCCTGACTCAGCTTGTTCTTCTCTCCACTGATGAGGATTGCAAGATTTCCCTCGCTGTCCACGTCAAAGAAAGACATATTGTCAGAAACCTCGAGTATATCGGATAATGTGACCTTTTCCAGGCTTCCGATCGGAACGGACACATTTTTAAGGACATTAACGTTCATGTCAATATCCTTGTCCAGATCATAATCCTCATTCACACAGGAGCAGAAAGCCGCCATCATCATTAGAACAGGAAGAGACCGGAGAAAAAAAGAATGTTTTTTCATCGTATTTATCCTTGATTATTTTCCATCACAAAATTATAAAGTTTTTACGTCTCCAGCAACCTGTTCACTATTTTTATATGCGCAAGTTAACATAATATGCATTGTGTAACAAATTCTACCGATAGTGCTTAACAAATATTTAACACGAAAATCATGATTTAATTGTACAAATGAGCATTTAAATTGTAAATTTGCGACAGAATGAAACTTAAAGTAAAATTTTCGATTCTCGCGAGCCTGATATTCTGCTTGTCATGTATGCTTAATGACAATGCGGATTCCTTTTCGTCTTCATTCTTCAACGACGATCATAATGTCGTGAACCTGATAGATTCCGACTCACAAGATGCTCATCATTTCCAGAACGGAGATTTTTCATTCTCGGTGCCTGAAACCCAATGCAGGGTCCCAAGGCAATCCAACGTGATCAACCCGACAAGGACGCTGTCACAAGGAAAAAGAAATCATCCGGTAAATCATTCAAGACATGGATTTACGCTTTCAAAGTCCGGTAAATCCATGAATCAGTACACGACTTCTTTATTTTCTGTATCGATAAACAGATTCCCGTCAGGACTGGCTGAATCAAGCCACCATCTGATATATCTAGGGAAACTGATCATTTAGTCTTTTCCATACCTTATTATATAAGGCGACAACCATCTGGTTGCCGCTCTACCCTATTATACATATATCTCACTGATTTTCAATTAATTACATCATGGAAAAGACATTCAATAAAGTTCGTTCGACAAAAGATATCGTGATTTCAGCCGGCCTTGCAGCCGCTGGCTGCGTACTCGTAGCCCTTCCAACATCAACCTCAATAAACATCCTCGGATTCTTCATGCTCTTTGCAGGCATATTGCTCTTCCTTATGCTCAGATCCGGCTATAAGGAGGTTGAAACAGGTGAAAAATTCTGCAAGACAGAGAGATACTTCTCACAGACTCTCCGTGCTGAACTGGCAGAAAAGATCGCATCAAAGCCTCAGACCGTAAATCTTTCTGAAGAGGACAAGGGAAATGCTTTAAGACTCGATATTTACTACAGCAGGAAGACAGGCAAGGCATATATACAGATTTTCGAATATATTCCTTATAAATATGAGCCTTGCTCGAAACAGTACGAATACGCTCTCTCTGAAGTAACCAATCTGATCTAAGGTTTCATGGAATATATAATTCTGATCGTATCACTCGCCGGCATCGTATTCGGAGCTGATTTCCTCGTTGCCGGCACAGTGTCCATCGCAAAGAAATTCAAGGTTTCAGACTTTGTCATCGGAGCTGCGATTGTCGGTGTCGGCACATCAATGCCTGAATTTGTAGTAAGCTTTCTGGGTGCAGTAGGAGGCAATGCAGACGTCGCAATCGGAAATGTAGTAGGCTCGAACATATTCAATGTCCTTGGCATCCTGGGACTTACAGCCATGTTCTTCCCTATCGCCATCGACAAGGCGAACATGAAGTTCGAGATTCCTCTCTGCATCTTTGTGTCATTCCTGGTCACTGTACTCGCTTTGAATTTCTTCAACGGTACACCGGCTACAATCAGCAGGATTGACGGACTTGTACTTCTTGCCTGCTTCATCCTCTTCATGTGGTATTCGTTCTACCGTGACAGAAAGACAGCAGCCCTTGGCTCCGGAGTCCAGCAGGAAGCCGCACAGTCTGAAGAAGAGGACAAGACTCCCCTTTGGCTTGCCATAGTTAAGGTAGCCGGAGGCCTTGCCGTGCTCATCACAAGCTGCGATTTCTTTGTTGACAATGCTGTTCTCATCGCAAAGTCATTCGGAGTGAACGACGCCTTCATTTCGCTCACCCTGATCGCATGCGGCACTTCCCTGCCGGAACTAGCAGCATCAGTCGTTGCAGCAGTAAAGAAGAACACGCAGATGGCTCTGGGAAATATTGTAGGATCTAACATATTCAATATCACTCTCATCCTCGGCTTGAGTTCGCAGGTAATGCCTCTCACATCAGCTGGAATCACAGCTGTAGACTATGTCGTGATGATCGGCGCAGCAATCGTTCCTCTTCTTCTGGGATTCATCGGAAAGATCAACAGGCTGGCAGGAGCTGCAATGTTCCTCTGTTTTGCAGGCTACAACTGGTATCTGCTCAGCACACAAATAGCTTAACCAATTATTGACAATGTTACAGATTTTCACTTTGCTGGGAGCCCTCGGTATGTTCCTTTACGGAATGAACATGATGAGCTCCGGACTTCAGAAGGCAGCAGGAAGCCGACTCCGTAACTTCCTGTCTGCCATGACCTCCAATCCGTTCAAAGGAGTACTCACAGGATTGGGTATCACCTCGGTGATCCAGTCATCATCCGCCACTACCGTAATGGTAGTAAGTTTCGTGAATGCGGGTCTTCTTACATTAGCCCAGGCAATCAGCGTCATCATGGGAGCGAATATCGGCACAACCGTGACAGCGTGGCTTGTGGCATGGCTCGGATTCAAGGCAGACATCTCTATCCTCGCAGTCCCGTTGATGGCATTGGGATTCATCCTGTCAATCTCGAAGAAAGACCAGAGAAGAAACATATCGGAACTTATAATAGGATTCTCTCTTCTATTCCTCGGTCTTTCTCTGATGAAGAACTCTGTTCCCGATCTCAGCAGCAATCCGGAAGTGCTTTCATTCATTCAGGGATGGCAGGGACATGGCTTCGGTTCTGTTCTTATCTTCCTGGTGTTCGGTACGATACTCACTCTCGTACTCCAGTCTTCATCTGCGACCATGGCCCTCACCCTCATCATGCTCAACATGGGATGGATAAGGTTCGATATGGCATGCGCGATGGTGCTCGGTGAGAATATCGGAACCACAATCACAGCCAACATAGCTGCAGCCGTAGGTAACACATCGGCAAAACGAGCCGCACTCGCCCACACCGTCTTCAACGTATTCGGTGTCATTTGGGCATTGATTTCATTCCCATATTTCCTCAAGCTGATCGGTCTGATCACAGAGGTCATCTTCGGTGTTCCGAATCCGGCAGGTGCCGACTTCGCGGTTGTTGTCGAAAAGGCAGCTGACGGGACTCCGATCCAGACCGATTCACAGACCTCGGCTCTCTATGGCCTGTCAATGCTCCATACCCTCTTCAACACCATCAACACATGTATCCTGATATGGTTCATCCCATTCATCGAGAAGCTTGTCTGCATGGTCATAAAAGGTTCGCAGAACAAGGAGGAGAACGCATTCAGACTAAAGTACATAGAGGCTGGTCCGATCGCCACACCGGAGCTTGCTACCGAACAGGCATTCAACGAAATCATCCATTTCGCACAGATATCAAAGAACGGACTTGGTTATGTACGTTCTGCGATACGTGCGACTGACGAGGATAAATTTGAAGAATTCCGTGAGAAGCTTGTCAAATACGAAGAGATTTCAGACCGCATCGAATATGAAATCGCGTCATTCCTGAATGCAGTCTCTACCGGAGACATCAGCGAGGAGACTTCGTCAAAGCTCAAGGCAATGTACAAGATCATCGGCGAGATGGAATCGCTTGGAGATTCAGGAGAATCGATCAGCCGTATTCTTTCAAGAAGGAATATCCATAAGAAGACATTCGATGAGGAGACATTGAGGAATCTCAACAATATGACTGATGCCGTAGAGAATGCATATGACGCAATGATAGCCAACCTCACATCCGCTTATAGCGGGGTTCTTGTTGAAATTTCAAATGCATACAATGCTGAGGACCGCATCAACAACCTCAGGAACAATCTCAGGGATACTGAAATCGAGAGCATCGAGAGCAACAGAAAGAACTATCAGACCAGCGTCTACTATATGGATATTGTAAGCGAGCTGGAGAAGATGGGCGACTTCATGATCAACATCTCTCAGACACTTGAAAAGACTTTCATCAAAAAATAAAAATGGGTACTGTAAAACTAACCGTTCCTCACCTTCATCGGAGTATAGATTCATAATCATCATGATGGATTTGCCCGGCATTATGTCGGGCTATTTTCATTTTTGCTTTCATTTAACAAAAAATTAACAGCTGTCCCTTTACAATCATTAACAATCATTCTTACTTTTGCCCCATCATTAAACTATTCTAGACTTAATTATGGGTATTTTACAGATTTTCACTCTGCTGGGAGCCCTCGGAATGTTCCTTTACGGAATGAACCTCATGAGCTCCGGACTTCAGAAAGCCGCAGGTGACAGACTCAGAGGTTTCCTCTCTTCAATGACCTCGAATCCATTCAAGAGAGTTCTTACCGGTCTTGGCATCACAGCTGTAATACAATCTTCATCAGCCACTACCGTAATGGTCGTGAGCTTCGTGAATGCGGGACTCCTTACACTCGTCCAGGCAATCGGCGTCATCATGGGAGCCAACATCGGTACTACAGTCACCGCATGGATGGTGGCATGGCTCGGATTCAAGGCGGATATCTCTATCCTTGCCGTTCCTTTGATGCTCCTTGGATTCATCCTGTCGATTTCAAAAAAGAACCAAAGAAGAAACATCGGCGAACTCGTTGTAGGCTTCTCGCTTCTTTTCCTCGGTCTTTCATTCATGAAGGACTCCGTTCCAGATCTCAAGCAGACACCTGAAGTATTGGAATTTGTAAAGACATGGTCCGGATTCGGATTCTGGTCAGTCCTGATCTTCCTCGGTTTCGGTTCCGTGCTTACTCTCGTACTCCAGTCATCATCTGCCACAATGGCGATCACCCTGATCATGCTCAGCATGGGATGGATACCGTTCCCGATGGCCTGTGCAATGGTTCTTGGAGAGAATATCGGTACAACTATCACAGCCAACATCGCTGCTTCGGTAGGTAATTCTTCCGCAAAACGCGCCGCACTCTCACATACCATATTCAACGTATTCGGAGTGATCTGGGCTCTGATTCTGTTCAGGCCGTTCCTTTCACTTGTCGGTTGGATCACAAGTTCGGTATTCGGCATTCCGAACCCTGCAGCAGACGGCTTTGCTGTAAATGATCCGACAGGTCCTGAAAGCACTTCAGCACTTTATGGACTTTCAATGCTCCATACCCTCTTCAACCTGATCAACACATTGATTCTCGTCTGGTTCACAGGTCTTATCGAAAAGGTAGTATGCAAGGTCATCAAGGAGCCTGTTAATCAGGAGGATAACAAGTTCCGTCTCAGATATATCGAGGCAGGTCCGCTTGCTACTCCGGAACTCGCTACAGAACAGGCATTCAACGAAATCATCCATTTTGCACAGATCTCAAAGAACGGACTCGGATATGCGCGAGCTGCAATCAATGAGACAGATCAGGACAAATTTGAAGAACTCCGTGGCAAGCTCGTCAAGTATGAGGAGATTTCCGACAGGATCGAATATGAGATCGCCACATTCCTCAATGCCGTTTCTGCAGAGGAGATCAGCGAAAGGACATCTCATATGATCAAGGCCATGTACAAGATCATCGGTGAGCTCGAATCACTCGGTGACTCCGGTGAAAGCATCAGCCGTATCCTTTCACGCAGAAATATCCACAACAAATCATTCGATGCGGATACAATCAAGAAGCTCAATGCCATGGTGGATCTTGTCGACAATGCCTACGATGTGATGATTCTGAATCTTTCACTTGCATTCGACGGAAAGCTTGAGGAAATCTCAAATGCCTACTCTGCAGAAGACAGGATCAACAATCTGCGTAACAACCTCCGCGACGAGGAGATCGAAAGCATCGAGAGCGACCGCAAGAACTACCAGACAAGCGTATACTATATGGATATCGTGTCTGAGCTTGAGACTATGGGTGACTTCATGATCAATATCTCACAGACACTCTACAAAACAAAGCTCAAGATTTCTTAATCTCACGATTATTTGATATTTTTGCAGCCCGATTTCAAACAGTCGGGCTGCATTAATTTTATCATTATGGCAAGGAAGAAGCAGGATATCATTCTAGAGAATGTTGTAATCGAGGCCGTGGCCGCAGAGGGCAAGGCTTTGGCAAGAATAGACGGAACCGTATTGTTCGTACAGTTTGCCGTTCCGGGAGACGTCGTTGACGTAAAGGTTACAAAGAAGAAGAAAAACTATATGGAAGGTTTCATCCTCCGTATGGTAAAGCCTTCCGAGCACCGTCTTGAGCCTTTCTGCAAGCATTTCGGCATCTGCGGAGGATGCAAGTGGCAGCCGCTTCCATACGAAATGCAGCTTCAGGCAAAGCAGCAGCAGGTATATGACCAGCTCGTCCGCATCGGCCATCTCGATGTACCGGAGATATCCCCTATCGTACCGTCTGACGAAACTACATATTACCGTAACAAGCTGGAATTCACCTTCTCGCAGCGTCGCTGGATCTTCGATACAGAAGACGCCGAAGCTCTTTCAGAGCAGGAGAAGTACGGACTCGGATTCCATGTCGGCCGTTTCTTCGACAAGGTGCTTGACATCGAGCATTGCTATCTCCAGCCGGAGCCATCGAACGAGATCCGCCTGTTCATCAGAAACTATGCTCTGGAACATGGATTGTCGTTCTTCAACATCCGTGAACACGTCGGATTCCTCCGCAACATGTTCATCCGCACGACTGAAGCTGGCAACGTGATGCTCATCATCTGCTTCTATCATGAGGATGCCGAAGCACGCACTGCCCTTCTTGATGCTGTTGCAGAGAGATTCCCACAGATAACATCTCTGTACTACGTCATCAATGGCAAGGCGAACGACTCGATTTCAGATCAGGAGTGTCATCTTTACAAGGGTGAGGATGCGATTTACGAATACATGGAAGGCCTTAAGTTCAAGATCGGACCGAAGTCATTCTATCAGACAAATACAAAGCAGGCTTACAAGCTTTACAGCGTAGCCCGTGAATATGCCGCTCTGACCGGTTCCGAGGTCGTCTATGACCTTTATACAGGTACGGGTACAATCGCTCAGTTCGTGTCTCGTCAGGCATCAAAAGTCATTGGTATCGAATATGTTCCTGAGGCGATAGAGGACGCAAGGATAAATGCGGCCAACAACAATATCACAAACTGCGATTTCTATGCAGGTGACATGAAGGACATTCTTACCGATACATTCGTAGAGGAGCATGGACGTCCTGATGTGATCATCCTTGATCCGCCTAGAGCAGGAATTCATCCTGATGTTGCCCAGGTCATCCTCAATGCGGCTCCAGACCGTATGGTCTACGTAAGCTGCAACCCGGCTTCACAGGCTCGTGACCTTGAGATTCTCTGCAAGGATTATGTGATTACTGCCGTGCGTCCGGTCGATATGTTCCCTCACACTCATCATGTGGAGAATGTAGTCGCTCTCAAACGTAGATAGAAATCCGGCTGACATAGTGTTCCATTGGCCCCCTCCCACTGACGTGGGGCCCTCCCCCTACCCGGGGGTGGGAAAATGCCAATTACACACAAATGTCAGCCGGATTTCTATAGTTTCTCACAGTAGAGACGGCCTTGTTCGGCAGAGACAACCTTCAGGGAGTCGCCTTTGGAGGCGAAGCCGCCGAATTTGAGGGTGGCTTCCAGTATGCGGCCGTCCGCTGTCATGACCTTGCCGCCGGGACGGAGATCAGTGAATACGGTAACCGTCTCACCTACAAGACCTTCAAGTCCGGATACCACACCGGTAAATCCTTCTTCGGCCTTCATTTCCTGTCGGAGTGCGATATGGTCGAATGAACGGGTAGGATACAGCTTCTTTACAAGCCATACGGATCCGAAGATGGCAGCAGTCGCTGACAATATGACTATTCCCAAAGGCTGAATGATAGGCTGAAGATTGAGAGTGCCGTCCCAATGGAAAAGTTCTGCGTTGTCTACCATTGCGAATGCCAACGCAACGACAACAGCTATGATTCCGGAAATGCCGCATACTCCGAATCCCGGCAGCACGAATATCTCGATTCCTATAAGAACCAGACCCACTGTGAAAAGGATGATCTCCCACGACTCGACAAGATGGCCAAGATAGCCTGGAGCGAAATAAAGAAGCGCTCCAACCAATGCCGTGATCAGAGGAAGTCCGATGCCCGGAGTCCTTATCTCCACAAAGATTCCACCGATTATCATCATCATGAATATCGACTGAAGAAGCGGATTCAGAAGAAGCTGAATAAGCTTGTCAAGCCATGTCATATCATCTTCCATATTCTTGATTACAAACTCCTTATCTCCGGCTACCTTCTCCGCAACTTCATATTCAGATTCACATATTCCTTCACAATACCCCACCTCGATGGCTTCGGTCGGAGTCATGCTCAATACGTTCGCTGTGTCTGTCATAGATTCGGCAATCTTAGGGTCTCTTCCCGTGGCCTGGGCAGTCGACCTCATCATTCCGCGCATGAACGACTGATACTTGTCCGGCATTACATCTCCTGTCTGATTCACGACCGTAGCAGCTCCTATCGAGCTTCCGGTCTTCATATAGATCGAATCGCATGCGATGCTGATGAGCGCACCTGCCGATGCCGCCTGCATGTTGACATATGCGACCACAGGCTTTTCGTAGCGGAGTAACGCACTTCTGATGCTGTCTGCCGCATTGACGGCACCTCCATAGGTATTCAGATCCAGGATCACATAGTCAGCTCCAGCCTGTTCCGCCTTCTCAAGTCCGAGAGTGACGAGGCGCTGTGAGGATGGATCTATGTCCTGATCAAGCCTGATACGATAAAAAACGGTAAGCGAATCGGTGCAGAAAGCTGAAACCGATATCAATAAGGTAGAAAAGATTGTCAGAAATCGCTTCATGATGCGTCGGGGTTTGTGTAGAAAGAACAAATATAACGTTTTCTAGGATATTTTTTATAACTTTGCTGACTTTAATAAGCTATTAAGACATGACATTACAGATTCTAATACTGCTCGGTGGCCTCGCTCTGATACTTTTCGGAGCCAACTGGCTCGTAGACGGCTCATCCAGCATTGCGAAGAGATTCGGAATTAGTGAATTCGTGATCGGTCTGACAATTGTCGGCATCGGCACATCGACTCCGGAAATGGTTGTCAGCTTCCTGTCGGCATTCCAGGGAAAAGCAGACATGGCTATCGGCAACATTGTCGGCTCGAACATATTCAACACCCTCATGATCCTCGGTGTTACAGCCCTGATCGCTCCGTTGACCATCACAAAGAGTAACCTCAAGAGAGACATACCGTTAAACATTTTTGTTACCGTCCTTCTGATACTCCTCGGAATGAATTTCACCATCTTCGGACTTGGTCAGGACCAGCTTTCACGCATAGACGGAGCCATCCTCCTCGCCATCTTCGCATGGTATCTCTACACATCCTTCAAATCCGATACTGCTGATGAAGACGGAGAAGGCATCAAGGAATACAAGACCGGCATTTCGGTACTTCTCATCGTTGCAGGACTTGGAGCCCTCATCGCCGGTGGAAAACTTTTCGTGAATTCTGCGACAGAACTCGCAAAGATGTTCGGAGTATCGGACAAATTCATCGCTATCACCGTGATGGCTGCCGGAACATCAATGCCGGAACTTGCGACCTGCGCAGTAGCGGCACTCAAGGGACGAGGCCAGCTTGCCCTTGGAAACGTTCTCGGTTCAAACATCTCGAATATCCTCCTCATCCTCGGAGGTTCGGCGCTTATAAACCCGCTCTCTTTCGGTGGCATGACATATGTAGACCTGGGCGTAGTGCTTGCAGGCGCCATCTTCATACTTGCCAGCGCATATCTGTTCAAGAAAAAGCAGCTCGACAGGTTTGAAGGTATCGTACTCCTGCTCATGGAAGCCGGATACATGTGGTATCTCATTGCAAATCTTTAATTTATGGGAAAGCTTTACGACATGCTCCGCGAGGACTATCGCGTAAAGGAAGGACTCAAGACCTGCATAAACTGCGGTACATGCACGGCTATATGTCCGGCTGCGGAGTTCTACAGGTATGATCCCCGTAAGATAGTCGATACCGTCCAGCGTGGAGATGACGAGGAGATCGAGAAGCTCCTCAAGAGCGACGTGATCTGGTACTGCGGAGAATGCATGTCGTGTCTGACAAGATGTCCCCGCAAGAATGGTCCCGGTCTGGTGATCATGGCCTTGAGGAATCTTTCCGCAAAGCTCGGCTATTTCGCTGAATCAGAAAAAGGACGCCAGCTCTACCCTCTTACAAAGATAATGACCGGCAACATACTCAATTACGGCTACTGCATCTATCCCGACACATTCAGCTGGGAAGATCACGTCGAGGCAGGACCGGTCTGGAAATGGCATACGGAACATTTTGAAGACAGCTTTGCCAGACAGGGAGGAAATTACAAGGGCAAAGGCCCCGGTGCATTGAGAGCCATCCCACAGGAGGATCTGGACGAGCTTCAGAACATATTCGATGTGACCGGAGCCACAGAAAGGATTGAAACCATCGAAAAATATTCAAAGGCAAAGGCAGAGGAGATGGGAATGACGATGGATGAGTATTACCGCCACACATTCGAGCATTGCTCGGACAAGCATTTTAACAACGATTAGGCATGATCTATCAAGGCAAACAGAAGATATGGAGCGATTATCAGAAAGAGATTCCTGATGACCACTGGTATTATGTGAGAAGCTGCATCAGGCAGAACTTCTTCCCTGCTTCGGAAAAGATGTTTCTGGAGATATGTCGTGATGTTCTCGGCAAGGATGTCCATGAAAATGAGCATCATACGACATGCGGAGGCATCGCATATCACTGCGACACCATCCCACAGGAGACCGCGATGACCATCGTGGCGCGTCAGTTTGCGCTCATGACGGAGGCCGGATATGAGAATTATGCGGCATCATGCATCACTTCATTCGGCAACTACACTGAAATCCTTGAGACATGGCATGAATTCCCGGAGCTCGAGACAAAGATCCGCGAGCTTTTATGGAAATCATGCAGAAAGGAGTTCAAGAAGCCGAAGTATCTTGCCCATACCAGCGACCTCATATACAAATTCCGCAACGAGATTGCCGAAAAGGCAAAATTCCGTCTTGTCAACAAGGAAACAGGAGAACCGCTCCGCGTCGTTGAGCATATCGGATGTCATTATTCGAAGATGTTCCCGTCAAAAGGAGTCGGTGGAGCCGAATATCCATATGTTCTTGCCGGAATGATAGAATCATGGGGCGGAAATGTCATCGACTACCCGGAGAGACGCCACTGCTGCGGCTACGGATTCCGCCAGTACCATGTAAAGGCAAACAGAAGCTATTCACTTTCAAACACATACAAGAAGTTCGAGTCCATGGAGCCGTACAAGCCGGACATGATCATCACCAACTGTCCGGGATGTCCTTACTTCCTCGACAGATGGCAGTATGTGATTGCCGAGACCGAAGGAAAGACCTATGGACAGAACGGATTCGGGATACCGGTACTTACATATGAAGAGGTGGCAGGACTTGTCCTTGGATATGACCCGTGGGATCTCGGTCTGCAGCTCCATCAGGTCGGCGCAGAGCCGCTTCTGGACAAGATAGGCATCGAGTACAATCCTGAAGACAAATACAAAGGTCTGGACAAGAAAGACCTTATGCGTCCGGAACTTCCGACCAATCTAAAATGTTTTTAAAGAGACATGAAGGAAATAGTAGTAATAATCGGCGGAGGAATCGCCGGTCTTGAAGCCGCATCGCAGCTCCTGAAGCTCGGCTACTCTCCTATCATTGTGGAGAAAAGCGACCGTCTTGGAGGCCATGTGGCCCGCTGGAACAGGCTTTTCCCCGATATGACTCCTGCACAGGACCTCGTATCGGAGCTCATTGCATCCAGCAAGGACGCAAACATTTTCCTCAATACGGAGATATCTTTCATTAACCGTCTCAAGGACAGCTACAACATCATGCTGTCTAACGGAATTTCGATAATATCCAAGTATATCCTGTACACTACAGGCTTCCGGCTTTTTGAAGCCCAGAAAAAGGAAGAATACGGATATGGAATTTATAATCAAGTGATTACCAATGCCGACCTCGAGCATTGGTTCAATACGAATAAGGACGACAGGATCAGCGGCAAGGACATAAAGTCCATAGGCTTCGTACATTGCGTGGGATCCAGAGACGAGAAGGCAAGGAACTCCCAATGCTCTAAAGTATGCTGCATCACAGCCATCAAGCAGGCCATCGAGCTGAAGGAGAAATATCCGGAAGCCGAGATATACTGCTTCTATATGGATTTGCGTCTTTTCGGCAAGAAGTTCGAGGACTTCTACACAAAGGCACAGCGTGACCATGGCATCCACTTCATAAGAGGACGCGTTTCCGAGGTCAGCGAGAACATAAACGGGCAGGTGATCGTCAAAGCAGAGGACACATTGGCCGGAAAGCCGCTGAAGGTAACACTTGACCTCCTTGTGCTCATGTCCGGAATGGTCTGCAACCCGGACAGCACGAAATCTGCGTCAATGCTCTCATTGCCAATCGATTCGGACGGGTTCCTCAAAAGCAGCGACAATGTGTTCCACATCACATCGTCTCCAAGAAAGGGAATATACTACGCCGGAGCATGTACAGGCCCGAAGACTGTGCCCGAAACGCTTGCAGAGGCACGTTCGGCCGTTCTTGAGATACATTCAACCATAACAGGAGAGGCAAGATGAATATTTTCGGATTCAGGATATCACCAAGTTCAGCGATAAATCTGGACAATGTCGACAAGGAGCGCTTCCGCGAGCTTTGCCGCATCGAGCCGGACGCTGTACGCTGCATGGCATGCGGTTCATGCAGCGCGACCTGTCCTGCTGCCGGATTTTCAGGAATGAGCGTGAGAAAAGTGCTCTTGTATCTGCAGAGAGGCAAGGAGGAAGAGGCTTTCAAGCTCATGAGCAACTGCATGTTATGCGGAAAATGCACCATGGTATGTCCGAGAGGCATCAACACCAGGCATCTGATCCTTTCAATCTGCCGTATATATGATAAGGAGGAGAAGAAATGAGAGAGATCTACCTTTCCGGATACAACAATTTCGTCCTCCCTTTCATGATCGGAATGATCTTCGTGCTTTCATGGTGCGTGATCGGAGCCGCAAGGATAATCCTCCAGCTGACGGGAGAAGACAGGAAGAAGTTTTTCCTTTCCCTGATAAACCCGAAGATAATGGCCAAGAACGTCAGGGACTGGTTCTGCGACTGCCTTTTCCATGTAAAGCTGTGGAAAAGGAACATGCTTCTGGGATACATGCACTCCAGCATCGCTTTCGGCTGGTTCATGCTCATCGTCATCGGCCATATTGAAGTGTTCCTCTACACTCCACAGAGGGTCCACCAGATATGGTATCCGATATTCTTCCGATATTTCGTGGCCGTGACGGACAGCACAATGAAAGGATCCTTCTTCTTCTTCCTGATGGATTTCTTCCTGCTGGTCATATTGAGCGGCATCATACTGGCGATAATAAAGAGAGCCCGCTCGCGCTTCTTCGGCATGCGCAGGACGACAAACCCGAGCATCACCGACCTGATCGGCCTATACTCACTCTGGTGCATCTTTCCGTTAAGACTTCTGGCTGAAGGATTTACGGCCGACATCAGCGGAGGTTCCTTCCTCACGAAATCGCTGAACATGGTCCTTCATTCATTCCTCAGCGACCAGATGAACATGCTTCCTACATGGTGGGCATACTCGATAGCGCTCGGAGTATTCATGTGCATACTCCCCTTCAGCCGCTACATGCATATTCCGGCTGAAATACTTCTCATTCCTATGAGGAATGCCGGCATAAAGGTAACGCACGCGCGCAAGGGATACGCCAAGCTCCAGGTATATTCATGTCCTAGCTGCGGAGTATGTATCGATGCATGCCCGATGAGCACGGTCAAGGCTAACACCAAGGATACCACCGTATATCTCAACAGGCAGATCAAGCGTTACAACGAAAGACGTATCGAGGAAATCAGTGACAAATGTCTCCTTTGCGGCAAGTGTACAGCAGTCTGCCCGGTAGGTGTCCAGGGCGACATGATGAGGATTGCGCAAAGGTCAGTCAGGAAGTATAAACTGGCTCCGAGTTATGCAAATATTGACGAAAATGCCCTCCTGGAACGCTGTAACAAATTTGTTAACACTTCAAACAATACTGTTACATCTGATAGGAATCAGCGTGTTATGTATTTTGCAGGCTGTATGACCTCCTTGACCCCATCAATCAGCAAATCCACGGCGGCAATCCTTCAGAAAGCGGGAATCCGCTTTGAAATAATGGACAAGGACGGAGGAATATGCTGCGGAAGACCTATGTTCATGGCCGGAAGAATCGCCCAGGCGAAGGAAATGATTGAAAAGAATACCGCCATCATCAAGGCATCCGGAGCTGACACTCTCCTGCTCAGCTGCCCGATATGCTATAAGATCTTCAAGGAACAGTACCAGCTTGAGGGAATAGAAGTGATCCACCATACAGAGTTCTTCGACAGGCTTATCGAATCAGGAAAGATCACTTTGAACGGCAGCGATACGCGATATGTATATCACGATCCGTGCGAACTGGGAAGAGGGTGCGGCATCTACGAACAGCCTAGAAACGTGGTAAGAAAGGCCGGAGAGCTTGTAGAGGCGGAAAAGCATGGCAAGGAAAGCATATGCTGCGGAGGAAGCCTCGGCAGCCTCACACTCGGATTTGACAAGCGCAAGGCACTGACAGAAAATGCATTGGCAAATCTTACCATAGCTTCACCGGACACGATCGTAACAGCATGTCCTTTGTGCAGAAGTACATTCAACAGATATTCGGATATCCCTGTGAAGGACATTGCGGAAATCGTCGACGAAGCTACCAGAAAGAAAAAACGTTAAAAAACATAAACCATGACATTCAAACCGACCAAGTACACATTAATGAACTGCGCTGACGGCAGGACATTCGAGGACATGGGCTGGACACTTGCCGACCCGGAATCATCAACTCCAAGCCTTGTCAGGGCTGTCTATGAAACCAAGGAGTACAACCCGCGAGCGGATCTTGACGGATTCTACAGATATGCCGACTGGCTTCCTGTAAGAAGGACGCTTGCTGGATCATGCGCTCCTGTCACATACAAGTCGGAAAAGCTTGCTGCAGAACTCGGACTAAACAACCTATATATCACAGTATCAGGCTATTGCCCGGAGAAAGGCGCGCGAATGGAGACATGCTCGTTCAAGGAGACAGAGGCCTATTCCGTATGTGCGAGACTGCCTGAGGACAATGAAAAGGTTCTCGTGGTTGCCTCTGCAGGCAACACAGCTCGTGCTTTTGCAAAAGTATGTTCCGACAACAATATTCCTCTGCTTCTTTCTATCCCGGAAGACAACATCAATGCACTGTGGTTCAAGAAGCCATTAAACGACTGCGTCAAGATCATCGCATCTCCTAAAGGCTCTGACTATTTCGATGCAATCGCTCTTTCTGACATCGCATGCAAAAGCAGCATGTTCATGGCGGAAGGCGGCGCCAAGAATGTAGCCAGACGTGACGGAATGGGCACAACCCTTCTCTCGGCAGTCGAAGTCATAGGAAAGATTCCGGATGCATATTTCCAGGCAATCGGAAGCGGTACCGGTACGATCGCGGCATGGGAGAACAACCTCAGGCTCATTGAAGACGGCAGGTATGGAACCCACAAGATGAAGCTGTATCCATCTCAGAATGATCCGTTTACGATCATGTACGATTCATGGAAGAAGCATTCGAGATCCCTCGTTCCAATGACTCCGGACGAGGCAAGAAAGGCTGCAGCCATCATCGACGCAAAGGTTCTTTCGAACAGAAAGCCACCTTATCCGATCGCCGGAGGTCTCTATGATGCACTTGAGGACGCAGGCGGAGATATCTTTAAGGTAACAAACGACGAGCTGCATGCATGGCAGGCAAAATTCCTCGAACTCGAAGGAATCGATATCCATAACGCCGCTGCCGTTGCTGTCGCATCATTGGCACAGGCTGCAAAGGAAGGTGTGGTCGGAAAAGATGACGTGATCATGCTCAATATCACAGGAGCAGGAGAGGAACGTGCAAAATCGGAAGGTGAGATATTCTACGCTAAGCCTCATCTTGTGATCGACCCGGAACTTCCTGAACAGGAAATAATAGACATGGTAGAGCAATTGTTTAATTAAAACCCTATAAAAGAATGAGATTCAATAACTTATTACAGACACAACCAATCGATTCACTCGATGTTCAGCAGGAGCTTGCTGCAGTAGCAGAAAAGCTCTCCACAACTACAGTCACCGATCTCTTGTCTGAACTTCTGGACAAGGCCGTTTCTTTCGGACTGAAAGTACTGGCCGCCCTTGCCATCTACCTTATCGGCGCCTGGGCAATCAGAAAAATCAAGGGAATCGTTGCCAGAGTATTCGCAAGAAAGAAGACAGATGCAGCCATCGCATCATTTGTACAGAGCATCATCAGCATCGCTCTTACAGTCATACTTATAATCATAACTATCGGAGCTGTAGGCATTGACACGACTTCAATTGCAGCACTGCTTGCAGGTGGTGGCATGGCCATCGGTATGGCCCTTAACGGTACTGTCCAGAATTTTGCTGGCGGCATGATGATCATTGCATTCAAGCCATTCAAGGCTGGAGACTACATCCAGGCCCAGGGCTATGAAGGAACAGTCACTGAAGTCAACATCGTCAGCACCAAGCTTACTACAGTTGACAACAGATGCATCATCATCCCTAACGGAGCCTTGTCTAACGGCACCGTAAACAACTACTCGCAGAATCAGATGCGACGCGTTGACTGGACAGTTTCGGTTGAATATGGAGCATCGGTCGAGGAGACCAAGACAGTGCTCATGGGACTTCTTAAAAGCGACATAAGAATACTCAATATAGCCAAAGGAGCTCCTGCCGATCCGTTTGTAGCCCTCAGCGCCCTTTCTGACAGCAGCATCAACTTCGTAATGAGAGGATGGGTTCACTCGTCAGACTACTGGGACGTGAATTTCCAGATGAACGAGAAGATTTATGAGGAACTGCCGAAGAACGGCATCAAGTTCCCGTTCCCTCAGATGGATGTGCATGTCCATCAGGACTGATTCTTTCCGGAATAAAGATAAGGCCAGCTTCATCATCACGAAGCTGGCCTTTTGTTTTGCTTGAAGGTTTCCTTAGAGAAGAATCCCCCCCGTAATCCTTTCTTTTTCAAGGAGTTCCTTGGTAACGACAGAATTGGCGTATATATCAAGGAATACTCTTCTGAGATCATCCCTGTTGACCTCTGGCTCGACGGTATCAAGCTGATGCTCCATATATGCCACGAACTTTTCCACATCAGCAGCGTCGTACTTGTCAGAATACTTGAAAGAATGATTGGCGATATCGTAAGCGATATAATTGTTCTTCCAGAGCTTATATCCCTCGATCACGCGGATGTCGACAGCATGTCTGATCTTCTGGTAACGGTCATTCTTGTCGCAGAGAGCAGCTTCTGCAATCTCCTCGCTTGTAAGAGGCTTGCCGATGTTAAGATGGATATTGCCCTTCTGGCTCATGATACCGACCATGATGCTGTTGAGGTCCTCGCCTTCGGCCTTCACATATTTATGCTTGCGTGAAATCACGAGCTCGCGCGCCTTGAGGATGTCGCATGGTTCGATTTCGTATGAGATGCTCATCGGAATGATGTTCAGCTCCTCGAAATTCTTCTGGAAATCACCAGTACCGCTCATGTCGAGCATCTTGAGCAGGCCCTGCTCCGTAACATCGTAACCGTTCTTTGTACGGCCCTGTCTCTGGGCAAGCCAGATGGAACTTCTCTGCTCGGTCACATTCAGACGGATATACTTCGAAAGGAGCTGGGATGAAAGATAAAGCTCTCTCGCGGTAATTCCACGTACGACCTTTATCATACGGTTCGACCTGATGAGATACTCGATCGTCTTGTTGGTGATAAGATTATCACCAACAGCGATTTCAGTCATCGGTATACCATTATTATAAAGAACGAGCTGTGTGATCGCCGGATCAAGGATGATATCCCTGTGGTTTGACAAGGCAAGGAATTTCTTGTCAGGATCAATGTTGGAAATTCCGTCATAAGAGAAATTGTGAGCCGTATGTTCAATCACCCAGCGCACGAACTTCTGCATTACAAGTACCTGGAATTCATCAATCGTCTTTATATTTTTGAGCAGATTCTTCAGGAAATCCGGAGATTCTTCCGGAAAGAACTGCTGAGACACACCTGCAAGAAGCGGATATTCCGCCAGCTTGCTCAACGCCTCGGCAGCTTCGGCATCAGTATAGGGGCTGATGCTCTCGAATTCAGATAAATCAACCATGATTATAAGGTATAAACATTAGTACAATCTGCAAATTTATAATCTTTTCTGAAAATAGCAAATATCAGACTATCCCATGTAGGACACAAATTTCTACCTTCTGAAAAGAATAGAGCTGTCTCCATAACTCAGGAAACGGAAATCATTTGCAAGGGCATAATCGTAGATTCTCCTCCAATTTCCGTCAACGAATGCCGAGATAAGGAGCAGAAGCGTACTCTGTGGCTGATGGAAATTAGTGACGAGGATATCCACGAGGCGGAAACGGAAACCAGGGACTATTATGATACGTGTCCCGATCTTGAGTTCCTTCAAGCCGTTAGCCTTCAGATAATCGACAATAGCCTTAAGAGCCTCATCTATAGGATAATCATACTCTCTTGAATACGGATCCCATTGACCCACATCTTCCGGTCTGCCATTTTCTATACAGCTGACGCCTGCATAATAAAGTGATTCAAGAGTCCTGACTGACGTTGTTCCTACAGCTACAACCTTTCCTTTACGCTCGATCAGCCTTTCCAGCAATTCAAGAGTGACTACAAAAGGCTCCCTGTGCATCGTATGCTCTGCAACAAGCGAACTCTTCACAGGAAGGAAAGTGCCGGCTCCCACATGAAGGCATACGGTATCCGTCACGACGCCTTTCTTTCTGATCGACTCAAGCACATTCTCAGTAAAATGAAGTCCGGCAGTAGGAGCCGCAACAGAGCCCCTGTAACGCGCATAGAGGGTCTGATAACGTTCCAGATCCACATCCTCAGTATTTCTGTTGAGATACGGCGGAATTGGGACTGTGCCGCAGACCTCAAGTACCTGCGAAAATGGAGCATCAATATCCCACGAAAATTCGATAACGGATGTTTCACCGACTCTTTCAATAAGGTCAGCCTTAAGCCCCATCTCCTCTATCCTCCTGTCAGCCATCGGATTATATAAGGTCAGAGTGTCATTCTTCCATCTCTTTATATTCCCGACTATACATTTCCACCTGCATGAACCGGTAACGGCGAACATGCTTACATATTCCTCAGGCTGCACCGGTTCAAGACAGAAAATCTCGATATGAGCACCGGTAGGGCGCTGGAAATGAAGCCTCGCCGGAACTACTTTGGTATCATTGAATATCATAAGGGAATCATCCGGGATCAATTCAGAGATTCCGGAAAACGATCTCTTATCAATATTTCCGTCCTTATAGGAAAGCAACTGTGACGAATCGCGATATTTCAACGGATATTTGGCAATACGATCGTCAGGCAGTTCATAGGTGAAATCTTCTATTCGTATATCAGGTAACATCTGTTTCTTCTTTTGATCTGCAAAAATAATCAATTCAACTCTTATTTCCTAAATTGTCCCTGTTTACAAATGTAATTTACATAATTGAATCACATTTGTGTTTATCTATGTAAATGTTTGTAACTTGATTACTAATGAATTCACTTATTTGTCATAATTTACGCAACATGAATTTATGTGATATAATATTTTCTTATAACTATTATTTATTCTTGCTTATTGTTTAATAATCAGCATATTATATATTACTACATAAACATTCTATATAACTACGATCAGTAACTTTATGGTTTTAGGGTGGTTTATAGGGCAAAAATGATAATTCTAGACATTTTACATACCATTTTAATACTAATAATCAAATATTTATACTATGCTATATAAAGTATTTTTCAGTAGTAGAATCACCTCGCACTCCCCTTCCGGTTACATCTTTGAATCAAAACAAGTGTTGCATTTCTCATTTTTATATATTACATTTGTAACGTCATTGTAAACAATCATGAATACACGTTTAAAACAATTCCTTGCCGCAGAAAACATCACTCAGGCACAATTTGCAGACAGCATCAATGTTGTACGCGCAAGCGTCTCCCATGTCCTGTCGGGCCGTAACAATCCAAGCTTCGATTTCATCAAGGCTATGATGCAGCGCTACCCCAATCTAAACATAGATTGGCTGATGTTCGGTAAAGGCAGAATGTACAAGGATTCCTCTGCAGCCGCAACAGAACCGGATATTCCTGAGGATCTTCTCTTCCCCGAAATCGATGAAGAAGACACTCCGAGAATGCAATTCCCTGTACAGTTTGAGGAAAAGACGGAGACTGTCGTATCCTCAAATGACATAAAGCCTTTAAATGAAGTGGTTCAAACTATTGCAAATCAAAGGAAAGTTTCAAAAATCATCATACTTTTTGATGATGGGACATTTCAGGAAATGTAGAAAAGTACTGCTTAAGCGGTACTTTTTTAGTATATTTGCATGAATATAAAACATCAGATCATGTATAAGCATTTTCTTAAGCCGATCCTTTTCAAATTCAACCCGGAGACGGCACATAACCTCCTCTTCAAAGGACTATCCTTCCTGAGGCACGTTCCATTTGCCCAATCAATCATCAGAGCCGTATATAAAAAAGATACACCATCTCTAGAGAGAGAGGTTTTCGGTATAAGATTCCCGAATCCTGTCGGCCTTGCAGGCGGACTGGACAAGAACGGTGAATTTTACAATGATATGGCAAATTTCGGCTTCGGATTCGTTGAAATAGGTTCACTTACTCCGCTTCCGCAAGACGGAAATGCAAAGCCTAGATGTTTCAGGATCCCCGGTGACAAGGCTATCATCAACCGCTTCGGAATCAATAACAAAGGAGTCAGAAATGCTGTAGAGCATCTTAAGAAGGTCCGCCCTGAAGTAGTTGTCGCAGCCAACATATCAAAGAATACGACAAGCATAAACGAGGATGCCGCAAAGGATTATGAGAAGTCTTTCGGTCTTCTTTATGATTTCGTCGATATGTTTGTTGTCAACATCTCATGCCCTAACGTCGTGGGACTCACCGCGTTACAGGACATAACATTCCTTTCTGAGATTGTTGACAAGCTGCTTGACCTCAGGATGTATTATGACAATTACCGTCCTATACTCCTTAAAGTGTCTCCGGATCTGTCACATCAGCAGCTGGACGAGATCATCGATTACTGTCTCCGTTCCGGAATTGACGGAATAGTGGCTGGAAACACAACCAGAAGCCGTGACGGAATCACAAGCATTTCGAAGGAAAAGATAGAGGAAATCGGCAACGGAGGCCTGTCAGGAGCGCCATTATACAGTAAAAACCTCGAATTGGTCAAATATGTACATGCCAAGTCTGAAGGCAAGCTTCCTATAATCGGCGTAGGCGGCATCATGACACCAGAACAGGCAAAGGAAGTGCTCGATGCCGGTGCATCACTTGTAGAAATCTATTCAGGCTTCATCTATGAAGGCCCTGCTCTCATCAGGAATATCAACAAATATCTGGAAAATACGGCTAAATGACCCAAGCATCAATCTGTACAATAGGCGACGAAATCCTTATAGGACAGATCGTTGACACAAATTCATCACATATATCGCAGGCTCTCAACTCTTTAGGCATCAAGGTAACCCGAATGCTGTCCATAGGAGATGATCATGACGTCATAGTCAACTCTCTGGGCCAGGAAGTCTCGAAAAACGACATCGTAATCGTGACAGGAGGTCTTGGACCGACCAAGGACGACATAACCAAGGCTGCACTCGCCCACCTCTCCGGAACAGATGCCTACAGGACCGATGAGAGACAGCTCGAAATCATCCATAAGATATTGAGTTCCAGAGGACTGGACATTCTGGACATCAATCTGGCGCAGGCTTCTGTCCCCGAAACCTGTGAAGTGATCCCTAACAGATGCGGTACAGCCCCTATAATGGTCTTCCGGTTCCCTGCTGACAGGTTCGGCCATGAAGCTACGTTATATTCCCTTCCCGGAGTGCCTTACGAAGCTTTGGCCGCATTGCCTGACATAATGGAAGACATTAAGGCACATCACTCATTATCAGACATTTACCATCGTACCGTAATGACTTACGGCATCGCGGAATCAGCATTGGCCAAGATGATTGAGGAGTGGGAGGACAATCTGCCGGCTGACATGCATCTCGCATACCTGCCTAATCCCCTCACAGGAGTCCGTCTGAGGCTTTCAATATACGGAGGCAACAAAGAGGACGAAGAGGCACGTATCGAGGCGGAATTGGCCAAATTACGCCCTATTCTCGGTTCTTCTCTCTATTCCGACCATGAAGATACGCTTGAGGGCTGCATAGGAAGGATGCTTTCCGGAGCCGGAAAGACTGTTTCCGTAGCGGAATCATGTACTGGAGGTACAATCTCGGCACTATTCACCTCTGTTCCCGGCGCATCAGAGTATTATCTGGGCTCTGTGACCTCCTATGCTAATGAAATCAAGATAAACGTCCTTGGAGTTCCGGCAGAAATCATAGCTGAAAATGGGGCTGTAAGCTCGGAATGTGTTGCGGCAATGGCTGAAGGGGTGAGAAAACTGACAGGAAGCGACTATTCAGTTGCGACATCCGGAATTGCAGGACCAGGAGGAGGCAGTGCAGAAAAACCGGTCGGTCTTGTATGGATCGGAGTCAGCTCCGACAAGGGTACGGAGACCTTCAGCATGGTCTTCAGAAACGACAGAAAACGCAATATCGAGCGCTTTGCATCGTCCGCGCTCAACATTTTGAGGGAAAAACTTGTAAACGAGTTAAAATATTAAAAGTAAACGAATAAAACATTTTTGTTTAGGGTTATAACATTTTTGTTACTTCAATGATGTAAATTATAACGGAGGCTTATAATCGCATCTAACATATTAATTCACAACACATTAAAGCAAATGAGCCATATATTGAAGAAATACGAAAAAAAGAAGCGGAGAATCACCTTGAACGGCATATTCTACGCTTGTATTTCGTCGGCTTCATTTGGTTTTTCTCCCCTCTTCAGCATTGGTCTTCTTGCTGCCGGACTATCAAATTCGGATGTACTTTCATACCGCTGGGCCTTGGCCGCAATAGTCCTTATGGTCTACGCCGCCGTCAAGAGAAAGACACTCCGCATCAATTCTCTTGACGAGGCCTGGAAGATTGCTCTGCTCAGCGGATTGAGGGCCCTGACCTCTGTGACCCTGCTTATAGGATATGCAAACATCGCCAGCGGCATTGCATCCACAATCAACTTCATGTATCCTGTGATAGTCGTCTTCTGGATGATGCTGGTTCATGGAGAACAGAAGTCATGGATCAATCTTGCAGCGATAGCATTGTCAATACTCGGCGTATATCTTATGGCTTCGGGAGACGGTCTGAAGATAGAAGGAGGAAATACGGCACTCGGACTCGCCTGCTCCATCATTTCTGCTGTCTCATTTGCAGCATATTACATATTGATGAAGAGGACAAGAGCCGATAAGATCGAGGTTGTGAAGTTCACGACATGGATAATGATCATGTGTGCCGTCTACTTCATCATTGGCGGCCTGATCGTCGACGGAGGCATAACCCTCGTACACGACGGCAAGCTATGGCTCTACATACTCGGGCTGGCCCTCTGGTCAACAATGATATCAAATTTCACTGGAGTAAAGGCCGTCAGAAGAATAGGCCCGACACTTACGTCGATCCTCGGAGCGCTTCAGCCTCTGACAGCCGTCATTTTAGGTGTTCTGTTCCTAGATGAGCATCTTGGATTCAAGAGTATAGCCGGCATTGTACTGATTCTTGCCGCAGTTCTGATGGTGGTCACTCACCAGAACATGAAGAAACATCATTGAGCAGTCTCAGGAAATTGCCTCCGGCAACTTTTTCAATATCCTCCTCTGAGTACCCTCTATGACGCATTTCATCAAAGATGAGATGCATACCGGAAATGTCCTCAAGTCCATCAGGAGTGACTTCAATGCCATCGAAATCGGAACCGATGCCGACATGATCGATACCGGCAACCGCTACTGCATGATCTATATGGTCAACGATCCTCCTGTAAGATGGACGAGGCAAGGCCATGAGTTCATCCTGCACGGCATTCCATGCCGCCCTCTTTTTCGGATCGGAAGGATCCTTGATGAACTGGCTTTCAATGGCTTCCCCCTTCTCCATAATACCTGAAGCATGCAGAACATCGGCAAAATCCTCATCTATGAACAATGGATAGAAATTGATCTGGATTACACCGCCAGCATCAGCAAGAGCCTTGATCATCTCATCGGACATGTTGCGCGGATGATCTGCCAGAGCCCTGCAGCATGAATGGGTCGCAGCTACTGGAGCTTTGGAATGCTTGAGAACATCCCAGAATGAATCATCCGAAATATGAGAAACATCTATGAGCATCCCAAGCCGGTTCATTTCTGCAATGACTTTCCTGCCGAATGGGCTCAAGCCCCCCCAGGTCTTCACTTTGGAGGCGCAGGAATCACATATCTGATTATCAGCGGAATGACACAAGGTGACGTATCTGACACCATTGTCATGGAAATATTGCAGAAGCCCGATGGAATGTCCGATTGCCGAACCGTTTTCGAGACCAATAAATATGGAGAACAATCCGTTTTCCTTATTCATGAGAGCCTGTTCGGGACTCACAGTCACGACAGCCATGTCCGGATCTGCAGAAACCGTAGATCTGATACAGTCCAGCAGGGATCCGGCATATGCAAATGCCTCCGCCTCATTCATGGAGGCAGGGACATAAAGAGCGAAGAATGCGCCATCGACTCCCCCTCGTCTCAACTTGGGGAAGTCGACATGCGCATGGCCATTATCCTGGGAAAGATCCCTTAATCTGTATATCTGCGACGGCGTATCGCAGTGAGAATCAAGGACAAACATCAAGAATTACTTTCTTCTCGGATCGTCGTGCTTGATAAGTGTCGAATTGACAATCCTGTCAACCTCGATCGTAGGTTTGCCCATGAAAGTAAGCATACATCCGCCAGAAAGGTTGACGAGGATGTTGCCGGTCACATTGACATGGCACTTTGAAGAACCGGTCTGCTCGATTGTCGCATTGTCAGCCGTAACCTCTTCCGCTGTAAGACGTGCTGTGCCGGAACCCTTGACCTGAAGCTTTGATGCAGAACCTTTGGCTTCAACTGTAGAACCTCCGGAAACATCAGCATTCATAGTAACCACTTCAGACGTCACGTTCTGCAGTGAAGAACCTGATGAAACCATGCTGATGGCATTACCGAAATGGTTCACGATAGCCTGAGAGGAATTTTCTGTCTTGACATACAAAGTCTTGGATGTAGAAGCATCGACACTTGCATAGGCATTCTTTGAAAGATTGATTTCTGCAGTATCACCTTCAAGATGGATCTTATTGACCTTAGCCTTATCCTTTACTACCAAGGTGAAAGATTCTGAACGGATGATATCACAAATCTGAAGATTAGCATTGTCGCTCAGTTCCAATGACTTGATTGAAGGGAAATAAACCTCCACTTCAAGTAAAGGAGTCGGCGCACCCTTGACTTTCAGCTGCTTCTTTATCTCTGGAGTGAAGCTCTTTCTGTCTACTGAAACATACAAGGTGCCGTTCTTGACATAGCACACGACATATGGGGAAATCCTCTCATCAGCAATGGTCTTGACCGAATACTTCGGAGCCACATTCAGCTTCACTATGAAATTATCGGAGATATTCACAGCATTGAAGCTCTCATAATCATTCACCTGCACCAGGTTAGCCTGTGCACTGGCTGCAAAAGCCGTCATTACAGCTAAAGCAATAGTGAAAATCAACTTTTTCATATCTTATGGTTATTTAGTGATTCTTTGTCTTACTGCCTCATACATAAGGATTGACGAAGCGACCGAGACATTGAGGGATGTGATTTCTCCTGCCATCGGAATGGCAGCCTTTTCATCAGCAAGATCAAGCATGATCTGGGAAATACCCTTGCCTTCAGAGCCCATGATTATCGCACAAGGACCGGTCATGTCCACATCATATATGAGATTGTCTGTCTTTTCTGTAGCTGCAATGAGCTTGAAGCCGCTCTGCTGCAGATAATATGCCGCTACACGAAGATTCGGCACCTTGCAGGTATCGATTCTCATGAGTGCTCCTGCCGATGCCTTGACAGCATCTGCATTGATAGCAGCTCCACCCTTTGCCGGTACGATGATACCATGACCACCGGCACATTCCAGGCTACGGGCGATGGCTCCGAGATTACGCACATCACTGACACCATCCAAAATTACAAGCAATGGATTCTCGCTGCGACCGAGAGCATTGTTCACAAGCTGCTCGATATCAACATAATCTATCTGAGATATATAAGCAAGGACACCCTGATGCGCACCTCTTACCGCCCTGTTGAGCCTCTCTCCGGGCACAAACTGGAACGGAATCTCATTATCTTTCAGAAGATCGAGAAGCTCCCTGAACTGGGGACCTTCAAGACCTTGCTTAAGCATTACCTTGTCAAACTTCTTTCCTGCCTTTACCGCCTCCAATACCGGATGCATTCCGAACAGGTACTGCATTTTCTTTTCTTCCATATTGCAATAAATATCAAGATTCTAATTTTTCATTCAGCTCGCTCCACTCTTCCATCTTATAGTCCAGCTCCCTCTTGTTCTCGAGATATGCCCTTGTAAGCTCGATGACATCATCGCCAGGTCCTGGATTGCTCAATACAGATTCAATCTCAGCCATCTTGGTTTCATACTCCTCTATCTTCTTCTCCAAGAATGAGATACGGTTTCTTATCTTCTTCTCTTCTTTAGATACAAACTTCTTCGCCTGATACTCCTGCTTGGCTTCCTCCTTCTTCTGTACAACCTCTGCCGGCTTCTCTTCAGCGACTGGCTTGTAATGTCTTTCCAGCTCATTGAGATTCTCCAGCTTCCTGCGCTCAAGGAATTCCTGTACACCGCCAAGATGCTCCTTCACTTTTCCATCCCTGAACTCATAAAGCTTGTCAACAAGTCCGTCGAGGAAGTCACGGTCATGCGACACGATGATTAATGTTCCGTCATAAGCCTTGAGAGCCTGCTTGAGAATATCCTTCGAACGGATATCCATATGGTTGGTCGGCTCGTCAAGTGCAAGAAGATTATATGGCTTGAGCATCAGTTTTGCCATGGCAAGTCTAGCCCTCTCTCCACCACTCAAAACAGCCACCTTCTTGTCAATATCCTCTCCCTTGAACAGGAATGCACCTAGAATATCTCTAAGTTTCAGACGGATATCTCCTACAGCAATACGATCCAATGTACCGAATACGGTATCCTCCTTATCAAGTATATCTTCCTGATTCTGAGCGTAATATCCGATATTCACATTATATCCTACCTTCGAGTCTCCGGACATAGGATCAAGTTCGTTCATGATCACGCGCATAAGGGTGGTCTTTCCCTCACCGTTTCTTCCGACGAAAGCGACCTTCTCTCCCCTTCGGACTTCAATCTGCGCATCGTCGAATACGACCTTGGTACCATAACCGACCTTAAGGTCCACTCCTTTATATGCAATGTCGCCAGAGCGAGGAGCCGGCGGGAACTTGACGGTCAATGCAGACCTGTCTTCTATATCGACCTCGATCCTTTCAAGCTTTTCCAGCTGCTTCACACGTGACTGGACCTGGTTGGACTTGGTCGGTTTGTACCTGAATTTCTCGATAAACTCCTCGGTCTTCTCGATCATCCTCTGCTGATTCTCGAATGCCGCCCTCTGCTGTTCAAGACGTTCCCTCCTGAGTTCCAGGTACTTGCTGTATGGAACCTTATAATCGTGAATCCTGCCGACCATGATCTCGACAGTCCTGTTCGTCACATTATCCAGGAACTTTCGGTCATGGGAAATCAGTACAAGCGATCCCTTATATTCCTTAAGATATCCTTCAAGCCACTCGATAGACTCAATGTCAAGATGGTTCGTAGGCTCGTCAAGAAGCAGCACATCAGGCTTGGAAAGAAGAATCTTTGCGAGTTCGATGCGCATGTTCCAGCCTTGGCTGAATGTTTCAGTCGGGCGCGAAAGCTCATCATATCTGAATCCGAGACCGAGCAATGTCCTTTCTGCCTGAACCTGAGGATTATCCGAACGGGTATATGCCAATGTATCATTTACCTCATTCATTCTTATGATGAGGTCCTGATATGCCTGAGACTCATAGTCCTGTCTTTCAGCAAGTTCCTGAGTGATACGCTCCAGCTCGGCCTCCATCTCGAACATATCGGAAAATGCTGTCATGGCCTCGTCTATGACACTACGTCCCCGATGATGCTCCATGATCTGAGGCAGATAGCCGATCTTCACATCACTCGGAACAGCAACTTTTCCGTTTGTAGGACTTTGCAGACCACATATCAGTTTCAATATCGTGGACTTTCCGGCGCCGTTCTTTCCCACAAGGCCGATCTTATCATTCTCGCTGATATGAAAATTGATGTCATTCAGCAAGACAAAGCCACCATAGGCAACCGTAAGACTGTTTATTGATATCATGCTATTCTTCGGATATTTCTGTTACTTCCTCTTTTCTGCATATGATCACACTGAATTCATACAGCAGATACAGAGGAACCGATACAACAAGGAGGGAAAACGGATCTCCAGACGGAGTTATTACAGCAGCGAGAACAACCACAACACAGATAGCATGACGTCTGAAGCCCCGTAATGACTCACGTGTGACAATTCCAAGAGCAGAAAGTACTGCTATTATTGTAGGGAACTCGAATACAATACCGAATGTCAGCATCATCGACATGAACAACGATATATATGAAGAGAGAGAAAAGGTGTTCGGAACATCAGGGCTTACCTGATAACCGGCAAAGAAGTTGAGCATAAGAGGAAAGATCACACAATATGCGACAACAATACCGATATAAAACAAACCAGAAGAAAAGAGCAGGGCTTTTCTCACGGCCTTCTTTTCATTTTCATATAATGCCGGTGCTACAAACCGCCACAATTCATATATCAGATACGGAAAACAAAGAATGATGGCACTGACAAAAGTCACCTTCATATGTATCATGAATTGTGCGGCTACTTCGATATTGACCAGAGACAACGAAAAGTCTGCTCCTATCAGCCGGTACAGGAAGAAATCCGGATTGGCAGGAGCCAGTATGAGACCTTCAAACAGGAAGTCCTTGAAGAAGAATAGAATCACCGAAGTGGCTGCCAAAGCAGCTATTACACGGAAAATGCTCTTACGAAGGTCCTCCAGATGGTCCCAAAACGTCATTGTCTCAGTATCAACCATTTATCTGATGTTATTTATCTTCAGACTCAAGATCTTTCTTGATTTCTTTTACATCATCTTCCACTTCCTTCATTCCCTGCTTGAAGCTCTTCACGCCTTTTCCCAAACCGCGCATAAGTTCAGGAATCTTCTTTCCTCCGAACAAAAGAAGAACAACTAGAGCGATAATTACCCATTCCCATACTCCGATGGTCAAAGGGAGGAAATACATAACATTCATAATATTTCAAACTAAATATGTTTCTCAAAAAATTCCGTCAGCATTTTCGGGCATCTTACCGGTCTTCTGCTATCAGCGTCAATGAACCCAAGCACAACCTTTCCTTCTGCCACTAGCTGATTATCCTGATTGAAGATTTCATTTCTTATGGTCAGTTTAGCCAAAGGCAATGAATCAATAATCGAGACAATCTTAAGGATATCACCTAATCTTGCCGGCACCTTATACCTGCATTCGACAGACACAACGGGAAGCATGACACCTGCTTCCTCAATCTTTTCAATAGGAAGTCCAGCCTTCTTAAGCATATCGGTACGTCCACACTCGAAATATCTTACATAATTCGAGTGATGGACTATCCCCATCTGGTCAGTTTCATAGTATCTGACGTCCAGAAAAAGCTCCGATTGCATCATAACAAAAATGTTAGCGGTATGAACAAGTCTGTTTTATCAGTTATTCTTCAATGCGTTGAGAGATGCAGTGATACTTTCGATCTTCGAGAGCGAATCTGCCTCCTTTTTACGCTCTACAGCGACTACAGCCTCCGGTGCATTAGCCACAAAACGCACGTTGGAGAGCTTCTTGCGCACGCTGTCGAGGAATTTCTGCTGGTAAGCAAGCTCTGCTTCAAGCTTGGCAACCTCCTCTTCAACATTGATGAGACCGGTGAGAGGAACGAACATCTCGACTGTCCTTACCATGAATCTCTGGGCAGCAGACATATCTCCTTCAGCCTCCGACACAGTCACATTAGCAAGCTTCATTACGACAGGAAGGACCTCCGCAGGGAAAGCTCCCTTGATCTTGAGTTCGAGAGCCTCTCTTGGAGAAAGATTCTTGCTCTGACGGATATTTCTCACGCCTGCCACAGCCTCACAGGCCATCTCAAAAGCAGTGATGAATTCTGCATCATATGTCTTTGCCTGTGGATATCTCTGGTTCATGATGGTCTCACCAGGCTGGCGCTCGGCCATATTCTGCCAGAGCTCCTCTGTAATGAAAGGCATGATCGGGTGGATCATCTTCAGCAAAGCATCAAAGAAACCGATCGTAGCATCATATGTAGTCTTATCAATACCAGCACCATAAGCAGGCTTTACAGCCTCGAGATACCAAGCGCAGAAGTCATCCCAGAAGAACTTGTAGATCGCCATAAGGGCATCAGAGATACGGAACTTCGAGAAATGATCCTCTACAGTCTCAACAACCTGGCTGAGCTTGTTTTCAAACCACTTCACTGCTACTGCAGAAGCCTCAGGCTGCTGAGCGGAAGCATCTACTGTCCAGCCTGTTACAAGCCTGAAAGCATTCCATACCTTGTTGTTGAAGTTTCTTCCCTGCTCGATCTGCGACTCATCATAGAGGATATCGTTTCCTGCAGAGCTGCAGAGAAGCATACCGAGACGCACGGCATCTGCACCGTACTTATCTATAAGATCAAGAGGGTCAGGTGAGTTTCCGAGGGTCTTCGACATCTTGCGTCCAAGCTTGTCGCGTACGATACCTGTAAGATATACATTGCGGAACGGTACGTCATTCATGAACTCGTTTCCTGCCATGATCATACGAGCCACCCAGAAGAACAGGATATCCGGTCCTGTCACGAGGTCATTTGTAGGATAATAATATGCAAGATCCTTATTAGGCTCTGCCTCAGGATGACCTGCCTTATTGGTATCAAAGACGGAAATCGGCCAAAGCCATGAAGAGAACCATGTATCGAGTACATCCTCGTCCTGACGAAGGTCTTCAGCCTTGATATTCGCATCAATCTTCTGCGCAAGGGCTAAAGCTTCACTTTCAGTAGAAGCCACTACCACCTGACCATCAGGAAGATAATATGCAGGTATGCGCTGTCCCCACCAGAGCTGACGGGAGATGCACCAGTCACGTACATTCTCCATCCAATGGCGATATGTATTACGGTATTTGTCAGGTATGAGCTTGACCTTTCCACTTTCCACAGACTCGAGAGCATCTTTT
>JAFTWQ010000004.1 GCA_017465225.1 Bacteroidales bacterium | reverse complement strand
TATGGCCGTTTCTCTGAGGAGGCCGGTGCAGTTAAATACATTGACCCACGTCACGAATAATAAGGAGGAAAGACTATGATTAGAGAAGTAAAATTCGAAAGCCAGGATCGTCGTATCAACCAGATCCTCGCAGTTCTCAACGAGAACGGTATCGCTTCTATCGAGGAGGCAAACGCAATCTGCGATCAGTATGGTCTCGATCCTTATATGACATGTGAGGAGACTCAGCCGATCTGCTTCGAGAACGCAAAGTGGGCTTATGTAGTAGGATGTGCAATCGCTCTCAAGAAGGGTTGCAAGAACGCAGCTGAGGCAGCTGAGGCTATCGGTCTCGGTCTCCAGGCATTCTGTATCCCTGGTTCAGTAGCTGACGACCGTAAGGTAGGTCTCGGCCACGGTAACCTCGCAGCTATGCTCCTCCGCGAGGAGACAAAGTGCTTCGCATTCCTCGCAGGTCACGAGTCATTCGCAGCAGCAGAGGGTGCTATCAAGATCGCAGCAAAGGCTGACAAGGTACGTAAGGAGCCTCTCCGCGTGATCCTTAACGGTCTCGGTAAGGACGCAGCTCAGATCATCGCTCGTATCAACGGTTTCACATATGTGCAGACTGAGTTCGACTACTTCACTGGTGAGCTCAAGGAAGTACGCCGCATCGCTTACAGCGACGGTCCACGCGCAAAGGTTAACTGCTACGGTGCAGACGACGTACGCGAGGGTGTAGCTATCATGTGGCACGAGGGTGTAGACGTATCAATCACTGGTAACTCTACAAACCCTACACGTTTCCAGCACCCTACAGCAGGTACTTACAAGAAGGAGCGCGTGCTTGCAGGCAAGCCATACTTCTCAGTAGCATCAGGTGGTGGTACAGGCCGTACACTTCACCCGGACAACATGGCAGCAGGTCCTGCTTCATATGGTATGACCGACACTATGGGACGTATGCACTCTGACGCACAGTTCGCAGGTTCTTCATCAGTTCCAGCACACGTTGAGATGATGGGATTCCTCGGCATCGGTAACAACCCTATGGTAGGTTGTACAGTTGCTTGCGCGGTTGACGTTGCTACTGCACTCAACAAATAAATTTGTTTCGCTTGTAGCAAGCAAAGAATTAGCCCGGCTCTTCGCCGGGCTTTTTCTTTGCAGCTTCGAGGGTGTCTCTTTTTTTGTCTGCAAACCACCCGGCCAGAAATATGCCCTTTATCTTGGCCGGCGACCTCAAAAATACCTTCTCGGCCATAAAATCAGCCTTTTTTCTGGCCACCGATCTCAAACATAGCTTCCCCTCCACGAAAACACCCATTTTCATGGACGGAACGACTATCCCGCACCCAATGAGCGACCTGTTTTTGATGGGTCGCAGAATTTACTTATTTAAACGATCTGTTATAAGTTTTATTGTTCTTGATACACTTAAAAGTTTTGGATCATACCCAAGCTTATAAAACTCTCTCATTCTTTGATCTTTGTCAATTATTGCCTGAAGAATTTCATTATCATACAAACTTTGTATTTGATTCATTTCCGACACTAAAATGCAATCATTGTCAAGATTATATAGACTTAACAATAAATTAATAAGTCTTTTCATCTCATTTGCATATTGTTGGTAATGAGGTGGAAGAATCTTTTCACCATTTCTGATAGACCTACCATATGGGATCTCCATCAAGTTTTCAGAGATTCTTTTGATTTCCATGATTATTGCATCCATTATAATTGCTATTCTATTGATAATTAACCAAAATAAGTAACGTGCATGTACTTGTATGTTTAACCTGCTCACTTAATGTTTTACCAACTAAATTAGTTTTCTTGTTAAGTGTAATAGGAGTATCTAGTAAATCAACTAGATTAGCTATATAATTACATTTAATTGCATATCCGACATTTTCCGCACCACCGTGCTTCGCACTAACAATACCAATGATATTACCGTTTTTATCAAAAAGAGGTCCTCCGCTATTTCCTGGCTGTACCGGTGCTGATATTTGATAACACGATACATCTCCTTGAAAGCCAGTCTTAGAACTTATTATACCAGTTGTAAGTTTGATATCTGTTCCCATTGTTGTAATCATAGGATAACCTAATACATAACAATCTTCTCCTAAATCACAGGTTGATGTCCTAAAACCATAAGGCAAAGAATTCAGTTCAACAAATTTTGAATCTATTATCTTTAATAATGCCAAATCATTTTGCTTGTCAATGATCTCAATTCTAGCGTTATAAGTGGTATGCATATCTCCATTTAAGCCTGTTATTAATATATCATCAGTAGCTGATTCTATGACATGGTAGTTTGTGATTACATACCCATGAGTTGACACCAAAAAACCGGAACCCGAACTAGATTGAGATTCATATTGTTTCGCAGAAGAAACCTGTGGATATTTTTTTTATTAATAATTGTTTGTACTCAGTTCCATCTTTCATGTTTTCTCCAATAACTGTGAGGCATCCATTGTCAAAAGCCACAGTTACATCACCATAAAAGTCATCATCCTCCCACCATCCCGTTGCTATTCCATTTGTTGAACTTTGCTCTAAAATGGCTTGCACATACCCTTCTTTCCAATTTGTTTGATTCTTAGCACCCAAAAGATAGATACATAAAAATTCACTACCTGCGGTTAGGATGGCAACTTCTCTACCTTTGTATGTATATATTCCTTCATAGTCATTGTTGAGAGATGATTCAAAATAAGACATATAATGCTTATATTCCCAGTTCGTTCTATAGTGATTGTTAATAAAACCCTTTGAAGAATCGTAGGTGTTAGAAGTTCCAATATGTTCAAGAATATCTTCAACAAAAGTATCAAGTTTTCTAGGCAGTTTAATATCAAAACTCCAACTGTTTCCACATAAATCAACAACTGTAAAATATATATAGCAAACATTACCATATCCTGTCGCCATATATCTATATTGAGTTATTACTGTAATGCTATTATAATCTGGATAATTTTCGTACATAGATTTTTTAGCAGTTCTTGTAAATCCATTGATGCCATTTTGGTATAATTGTTCATTTTCGTAATATGTTGGCTGTTTTTCTACCATTAATCCTTTCAGGGTTAAAGCATACTCCAACCCTGAAAAAATAAATTGATCCAATTCCGTTTGGCCAACAGGTACTGATATATATGCTTTAGATGAACCTCTTAAGCGTCCCCTAAGTGTAGGACTGTTCATCACAGATTCATTCTCTACATCTAAATATGTCATGGAAAATATTCTGTTGTCAATAGGAGACATTATTTTTCCTATCGCTTCTGGGGCTAGTTCATTAATCAAACTTTCATTTATGTATATGTTGTACATATTAAAAGCGCCGTCTTCACCTTCTATTAAACTAATGGTATTTACGTTATTCCCTATAGATGGAAAATGTAAAGAAAATGATATTATTTCTCCTTTAGACAGATTTGAACGACGCTGAGGATCAGTAGGTATTCCCGTGCTTTTAATAAGATTCAATTTTAGCCCTCCATCAGTAAGGATATAGGTATCTTTGGAGAAATTAACCCAAGACTCATCCGCGTATGAAATATATTCTCCATATAATACTGTTGCAGTCGAAGTAAGGTCTATCTTGGTTAGATGCATTAATCTTACAGTCTGTCGTTCACAGACAGGATTAACAATTACTCTATCTGCTGCTGTAGATGATATGCATGAAAATAATATTGCAAATAAAACTATATAGAACACCTTTGTTTTCATAGAGACTATAAATGCCTTCCAACTCCTTCAGACATAAGTGTATATACAAAGAAAGTGTGGAGCTGACTTCCGTTTATCTTAATGAAGGTTGTGGAAAGACCCTGTTAGAAATAAACGACACAATACCCCACACTCGAATAGATATGGGATATCGGGATGCAGAATGCACCCAACCACATGTATCTATACGAAAGTGTGTGTTGTTCGTATCATCCTTCTAACAAAGAAAACTTCCACATTTTCATTAAAGGACTTGCGAAAAACACTTTCACAATATGTAAGTCAGACAGCTTTCGCCGAATGATTCCCAAATGTCGGAAGAATTTTTCGGATAAACAACACTCACGGGGTATCGTGCGTTTGTATTATAAAATGATTGGTAATATGATGACGATTATGTACCTTAGCAACCTAAAGTACTTTGAAAATGAATATACCACAGGGGAACAGTAGAGAGGAAGTCAAAATGAGGGATAAGATCATCAAGGACTTCTATGCAGGGTGGATAGCGGACAACCCTGATAAGAAAATGTGGAATGAAGATTTGCAGGATTACATTCTTGTCAAATATCTTTCAATTACCGAGACTGCCGAAAAGGCTGCAAGGCAATATGAGTCCACGCTGGCAGTAATGAGACTGTCGGAACTTCTTACAAAGTCAAAGAAAATAGCAGAAGTACCGATCAAGAAAGGAACGAAGAATCAGAAACCTTTCTTGAAGATGTACATCATGCAATTGGACAACATTAAGATGACAGTAGGTCTTCAGAAATCGACTGGTGATAAGGTGCAGTATTGCATTACTTCTTTATAGCAAAAACAGCCGCTCATTGAGAGTGGCTGTTATGCTTTGGGGCTCGAAACTGACTGGCATCACTGCAACAGACAGAAAGGGTTGTCATCCCTTACGCGAATTCCCCTTGACGACGCAAAATTATACAAATTTCCTTAATCTGCAAAATTCTCTTCGCGTCAAAACTGCAAACGCATCGTTTTAATGCTTGAACTGCTATCTTTCCGGATACCCTGGACGCAGCGGTTTATTGCTTTATCTTAAATTGATACATCTCTGTGTATTCATGCTATTTCTGTCATATAAGAGTAGTTAATCATACGTTTATGGATAAGGTAGTAATATTGGCGAGAGTCAGCACAGACAGGCAGGAATATCGCAGACAGATAAATGAATTGGAGTCGTTCTGTCAGAAGATGGATTGGGATATCGCAGGTACATTCGCAAATAAGGTAACTGGCGCGGAATCATTTGAAAACCGTGCTGAACTGAGAGATATGATTGAGTTCGTCCGCAGCAATGACGTGAAAAGAGTCGTATGCCTCGAAATCAGTCGTCTCGGTCGTAATACCCTCGAAGCACTGAAGGTTATTCAGATATTGAATGAGAATAAAGTGAGTCTCTATATAAAGAACTATTCATTGGAGACGCTGAATACTGACGGAACTGTCAATCCCGTTGTGAGTCTTATATGTACAATACTATTGGAAATCGCATCTATGGAACGCCTGACCATCAGAGAGCGTATGAACAGCGGTAGGGCTCAGTACATAGAGAAGTGCAGAAAGGAAGGTGTTAAGATGGGACGGCCGTCCTCATATAAGAAGGATATTGAATCGTACAGACTGCAATATCAGAAGGAGATAGGACTGCTGAAGAAGGGTATCTCACTGAGGAACATCGCTGCTCTTACAGGCACATCAGTCAACACTATCCGAAAAGTGAAGGAACTCTGTATGACCGGGTTGGATGGGTAATTATAACGTGCAATCAACCCATTGTACCAAAGCGACCCAAAAATTCGAGATAAATCACAGAGCCAAAGGCACTTCCATAAGGCTCTCAGTGCGACCGTGTGACGTCTCTCAGGTAAATTGCGACCCGGATTTTGGCAAAGTATTGCTTCATACGGCATTGACGTCCAATGGCTTACACACGGACGTACCGCGTACGGACGGTAGCCATTGGATATATGACCGACACTATGGGCCGTATGCACTCTGACGCACAGTTCGCAGGATCATCATCAGTTCCGGCACACGTTGAGATGATGGGATTCCTCGGCATCGGTAACAACCCTATGGTAGGTTGTACAGTTGCTTGCCCCGTTGACGTTGCTACTGCGCTTAACAAATAAGAGATTGCCGATCAAGCCGGCAATGACGTCATCCCCGACCTGATCGGGGATCTCATTACCAAATAGCTACAGAGACATCCTTTCGGGGTGTCTCTTTTTTTGTTGGTATCTTCCCGTCCAATCACCATCTTATCCACAAAAACCGTCCTTTTCATGGACAAAGCCCGTCAAATCAGCTCCTTGTCCATAAAAGAGCCCCTTTTCATGGACAGGATCATCTATATGCTGTGTTCTATCCGTAAAAACCCATGTTTTACGGATGGAACCTTCAAATTCGCCCGTCTCATCCGTAATTTGGCGGAATTTACGGACAGAACGACCTTCCCGAACCCAATGAGCGGCCAGTTTCCAATTGGTCGCAGATGATTATACTGATACATAATAATGATCATTTGTAATCCTTGCGAATTTTATTATCTTTGAACAGATTAATCGAGATTTATAGAACTCAATGGATTTCAAGACTTTCGGTAATGTCGGATCACCAACCCTCCTGCTGATTCCAGGCTTGGGAGTCTCATACGAGATTTTCCTGCCTCTTATCGGTCTGCTGGAGGAAAAGTTTCATGTCATAGCGGTTCAGGTCGACGGCTTTACATTAGGCCGTCGTACGGAATTTTCATCAATAGACGATCAGGCACGGCAAGTAAGCAAATATATCAAAGAAGACCTCGGCGGACATCTCGACATAGCCTATGGACTGTCTCTCGGAGGCAAAATCCTGTCACGTATTCTTGAAAGAAATGAGGTCGTGATAAAACATTCGATATTGGATGCGGCTCCTTTATTGCCTCTTCCAAGATGGCTCGTAACCCCATTGAAATACTATCAATGTGCCAACGTCTGGACCTGCTATCATTGGACCGGATTCTGGAGATGGGTCTTTCATTCGCACTATTTCGATGTCATACTTGACGAATGTAAGAAGGCTTATCCATTTGGTGGCAGTAAGGCGGTTCTGGATGGATATACTTCAGTCTATACAACGAAACTTGAAAGTATTTCAGGAAGCGATATCCATTATTGGTACGGTACGAAGGAAGCCTTTGTCGCAAGGCCGCAGGTGAGTCATCTGACATCATTACATCCTGAAACGAAGGTTGAAGTATTCAAAGGAATGAACCACGGCCAGCTCCTGATTGACAAGCCTGAGGAGGTGGCGCAAAGAATAATACGGATGCAATATGAATAAATCCTTGTTGACACAGTCGTTGTTGAAGTTTACCTCAGGTATTGTGCTTGTAGGTCTGATGCTGTTTCTGCCGGCAGGATCATTCGCTTATTGGCAGGGATGGCTTCTCATGGGAATTCTGTTCGTACCTATGTTCGTTGCCGGAGCTGTCATGCTTGTCAAGAGTCCTGAATTGCTTCGTAAAAGGCTGAATGCCAAGGAGAAGGAAAATGAGCAGAAGGCAGTAGTGGCATTGAGCGGCCTGTTGTTCATAATGTCATTCACGACTGCTGGTCTTAACTGGAGATACGATTGTTGGGTACTGCCGGAGTGGACAGTATGGACAGCCGCAGCCCTTTTTATTCTGTCGTACATATTATATGCAGAAGTGCTGCGGGAAAACGAATACCTTTCCAGAACCATCGAAGTCCAGGAGGGACAGAAAGTCATTGATACCGGGCTATATGGCATTGTCCGTCATCCGATGTATATGGCAACAGTAATCCTTTTCCTGTCAATGCCTCTGGTCCTTGGCTCTCCGATTTCCCTTTTCATTATGCTTGGATATATTCCGGTGATCGCCCGGAGGATCCGTAATGAGGAAGCAGTCCTGACATCCGGTCTTGACGGTTACAAGGAATACAAAACGCGTGTAAAGTATAAGGTTATCCCTTTTATCTGGTAAATTATTGCATGTAATTCAGACATTGGCCAGTCTTTTCAATTCTCCATTCGTGGCGTTTTTGGCAGACTTTTGCTGCCATACTTTCATAATAATCAGCTTTTTTGTACATTGCGAAAAAATAACACCATGATGAACCGGAAAATTATTGTCGTGGCGATTTCGCTACTTACTGCTTTGACTGCATCTGCCCAGCAGTCGAACATCAACCTCAGTTACAATCCTCAGAAAGATACCGAAGGATTAATCCCTTTCAGTGCGAATCTGAATTCACCTCAGGTGAATGACGACCGTACCGTCACTTTCCGCCTCAGGGCCCCCGAAGCGGAGTCAGTAGCCCTCTCTGGCGCAATGACCACGGTAATGGGAGTACGTGGAAACATACCATTCACCAAAGGGGAAGACGGTATCTGGACCCTCACCATCGGTCCTCTCCCGGTGGACATGTACCAGTACAATCTGGTTGTGGATGGTGTCAGAATGGCCGATCCGAATAACACATATGCGGCCTTTACGGCAATGCCTCCTTATAGCGAACTTATCGTCCACGGCGACGGACCATCATGGTGGGACGCCAAGGATGTGCCTCATGGAGCCATCACACGTCATATCTACTACAGCTCTGTCACCAAAGGCGAACGTGAACTCTATGTTTATACCCCTCCTAAATATAATCCAAAGAAGAAATATCCGGTCCTCTACCTGATGGGCGGCAGCGGAGAACTTCCGTCAAACTGGATGTATGACGGACGCGTGAACTTCATTATGGACAATCTCCTGGCGGAAGGGAAAGCTGAACCAATGCTTATTGTACTTGTGAACAATCAGGTCGTTCACCGCAATCATCCTCAGCACGCCGATCTTACTTTCGATATTATGGCGCGTGAGTATCGTGAGGTTGTCATCCCATTCATCGACAGTCACTACAAGACCATCGCAAATCCTCATGGCCGTGCAATTTCCGGTCTCTCGATGGGTGGCCGCCACACTATGTTCGTGGGTCTGAAGTCTCTTGACCTCTTCGCAAACTTCGGCGTCCTCAGCGCAGGTGACAACAGACCAGAAGAAACCCTCGGCGAATTCCTCAATGATCCTGAAGCCAACGACAAGGTGGATTATCTGTTCATCGGACAGGGAGGCGCTGAAGAGAAGGGCATGTTCAATATGCGTGTCAAGCCTTTCAGGGAAGCTCTCGAGAAGCACGGCATCGAATATGAGTACTTCTGCGTAGGTGAAACCGGACACGACTGGTCTACCTGGAGAAATCTCCTCTATCATGGTTTCCTCCCTAACCTCTGGAAGAAATAGACTTGCCTTAGGGGAACCGTGCCCGCCCCGATCGGGCATCTCAGACCAATATAGAGACATCCTTTCGAGGGTGTCTCTTTTTCTTTGAATGAGCGTCGGTACATGGATCTTTCATCCCATGTACCGACGGTGCTGTTTTTGCTACTAATTATGCTGTTTGTCGCACCGTGGGAACATGAATCGGCCGCAGATGGTCGCACTGATTCATGACGGCAATTCATTGTAATCCATACGGATTTATCTATCTTTGGAGTGATAAATCAGAAATTAATGGCAAGAGAACTTTTTATACGGAATTCACGTCTTCTTAAGAAACCGCTTTCTATGTCAGATATTGTTTCCGGTCATAAATGGTCTTATGGTACATTGGATGATCACGGACGTCTGGACAAAGGCAAAATTGACAATAATGGCCCGCTTATTATCTATGATACGGAAAACATTGGTAGAGGCATTCAGATTCTGGATCATGACAGCAGCAAGGAAATTCATCTCGCATTGGTTCTTCCTGCAACAGAAGGAGATGTGAGGATGCTTTATGATGTGGCTAAGAGGATAGCTGAATTATGGAAGTCAAAACAGATTTCTGTGGATGGTGATAAAGAGGATGTCTCAAATCTGGATCATTGTATAGATTTTGACATCAAAACGCACAAAAGTGTGTTGAGAAATGCTCGCCAGATTTTCAATGGAAGTGAATATCTGAACCTGGCATGCGCAACTCTACCTGTATGCATTTCTATTGAACAGTTGGAGAACTTTGCAGATGATTATAATGAGTTCGGCCATTATCTGCACGAAAAACAGATGATATCCGCATATAAGTCAGCTCCATTATTCGCACAGTTGGATGATGTCATATGTTCAATATATGTTTTCTTCGATAACGGGGAAATCATATTGCCTAAAGAGCCTGAAATGAAGTTCACGCAAGACGGAGAAATCTATACATGTGAGGAATCATATATCTTTATTCACGACCTCTTTGAAGGTGAGAAAATGAGTAAAATGAGATTTCGCGACTTTGTGGGTAGGGTCCCTTCAGAAAAGAAAACGGAATTCGATTACAGGCATATTCTCATTAATCCTCTTACATCAGAGGAATTACAGGCAATATTCAAAGAATAAGGACTAGGACTATGTGGTTAAAAGATAGATTGTTTGGCAGTAAGAAAAAACAGGAAACCGTTACTCTCTGCATTCCGGAGGAGACGCTGGCGATTCTGGAAACAGCAGATCCTGAAGGAGCGAAGGCTCTGATGGTAATCAATCGGGCATTAAAGGAACATCGAGATGATACAGATCTGAAACAGGTGTTTGGCTATTACTGTTCAATTATTTTCGATTATGTGGATGTTGATGATAATATGTGGCCAAGTTCAGAAGAATTTGCCATAATGCAGGACTATGTGGAGACATTTGACAAAGGACTTAAGGGCTTGCCTGAGCACCCTGATGCATTGTTTGTTGCTAGGGTGACCCATAAGGGAACTTGCCAGATGATATGGATGCTTCACAATGCTCAGGCTGCTGTTGAATACCTCGATGAGATCATTGCAAAAGGGAATGAAGTAAGATATTTTGAATATCATATTGAAGGAGACCCTGAATGGAAATCCATAGAATGGTTCCTTCAGGATTTTCCCTCAAAATGAAAAAATAATCTTGTTAAAATACCTTAATGCCGAGACAATATGCTGTTATTCCAACAATTCCTATAGCGATAGGTACTACGGTGTAAGATATGATATGGATTGCAGAGCCTGCTTTCTCTCCATAAACTTCTTTCATTCGCTCGAGTTTACCCCACGCCTTTGCATTTTTGCTTACTCTCAGATATATGGTGTACAAACCATAAAGGAGAGCCAAAATGCCGATAATCAGTTCTGCCATAGCTATTTGATTTTAAAGAATTCCTTGTTGTTCCTTGCATATTGTACAATCAGAGCCATATATGGATCGTTGCAATTATAGAACTCGTCATCGCATTCGTTCAATTCTTCGATAATATCTCCCTGATCAGTATGCTTATTATAAATCTCTACTGCCTTTTTGCAGATTTCTGCAACTTCATATGCATTTATCGCTTCTGCTGAAGAAACAAGAATGTCATTCCAACGAGTTCCTTTATTAAAGAAAAACTGATCAAATCCTCCGTTGTTCACTTCCTCTGCAATCAAGGCCATTGCCATGAAAACTTTTTCATGATCATTCAATTGGGATAAATCATGACCGTAGTCACTCTTTTTGCACAATTTGTCGTAAACATATTCAAAAACTGTATTGTCATCTTGTTTCCAGATATTCTTCTGCGCAGTTTTCTTGGCAACAGATGATGCAGCAACTATAATGACAATGACAACTAAAGCAACTAATTTTACAATGTTAACAACACTCATATCAGAAGATTAAGTAATTCATGACAAATATACATTTTTTGCGGTCAATTTCAAAATGTCATTCTGAACGCAGTGAAGAATCTTTTGAAGAACGTCGGTACATGATTCCCCTAGATCTAAGTACCGACGATGCTGTTTTCGCTACAGGTTACTGTGTCTGTCACACCGTGGGAACATGAACCGGCCAATTCATGTTCCGTCGCTCATAGATTTTAGCCGATCCTTTAGCCTTGAGGGAAATCACCAGCCGGCAAAAGCATGAGAAATGTCATAAGTTTTGTTCGTATAAATTCCATTTTAGCCTGAAAATCATTAAATTTGGAAATCTAAATTTCAGGAGGACTTGCTATGAAGATACTTATCATCGGAGGAACAGGCACGATCAGCAGTGCCATCACCAGACAGCTTGCAGCAGAAGGACATGAACTGTGGCTGCTTAATCGCGGAAACCGTAATGCGGAAGTGCCGCAGAATGTCAAACTCATCACAGGGGACATCAATGAGCATCCGGAAGAGGTTGTGGCAAAGCTTGGCGACGAGGTCTTCGATGCTGTATGCGAATTCATCGGATTTGTACCGGATCAGGTGGAGCGCGATGTCAGGATGTTCTCCGGACGCACAAGGCAGTATGTCTATATCAGTTCTGCGTCGGCATATAACAAACCGGCCCGCCAGCATGTCATCACGGAAGGCACGACTCTCGCAAATCCATATTGGGAGTATTCCCGCAACAAGATTGCATGTGAGGAACTGCTTATGAAGGAATACCGCGAGCATGGATTCCCCGTGACCATCGTACGTCCGAGCCATACCTACTGCGAGCGCAGCGTTCCTGTAGGAGTGCATGGCAGCAAGGGCAGCTGGCAGGTACTCAAGCGTATGATGGAGGGCAAGCCGGTCATCGTTCATGGCGATGGCAGTTCCCTTTGGACCATGACATGGAACGAGGACTTTGCGAAAGGATTCATCGGCCTTCTGGGCAATCCTCATGCGATAGGGGAGGCCTACCAGATTATGTCCGACGAATCGCTCACATGGAATCAGATATATCAATCCATAGCAGCCGCACTCGGCGTGGAGTTCAAGCCATATTATGTGGCTTCCGACTATCTTGCGGCAGTCGCTCCTCGTGCATATGATCTTGAAGGCGGACTTCTGGGCGACAAGGCTGTGACTGTCGTCTTCGACTGCAGCAAGCTCAAGCGTGCAGTTCCTGGCTTCAATGCTACAACCCGCCTTGAACAAGGCGTCCGCAAGGCCATCGCCTATATAAAGGACCACCCTGAACTGCAGACCGAGGATCCGGAATTCGACGCATGGTGTGACCGTGTCATCGAGACAATGGAGAGTGCTAAAACTCAATTGGCAGCTTCTTACTCATGAAACTTCTTCAAATAATTAAAAAGGTATTGCTGTCAACGGTTTTTGTATGGGGAACCGGATGTGTCTGCGTGCACAATGAGTATCCTTTGAGAATCAAGGCTGGTACAGATGATATGGGACACACATATTCCATCGTGGATAGTGCGACTGACAGCCTGATCTATGACGGTGGACATAATGAGATCACTTTGGATACTGTGATTAATGAAGTCTACATCTTTCGTGAGGACCTGTGGACGGAAGAATGCTCAAGCAGGTTGATAGTCTATGATCTCGGGCAGTCTCTTCTGTTGAGGGCAGGTGTTGTCAATGGCCTGGATTTCGATGATTCTAAAAATCCAAAGATTGAATCCCTTGATTTTGAGGACAGGATTATTACCACCCGTTTTTCCAATGGCAAGGTTTGTTCATTTGAACTTCAGGGTGAAAAATATGGTGATTATTGGATCAACTATTTCGTAAGACCAAGCAGTACTGTTGCGGATGTAGTGGTTCTGTCTTCAGGTGACACAGTGAAAGTGATGAATAATTACCTCCAGATTGTGGTTTCTTATAAAGGAGAATGGATACTTGACCGTACCCTGCAATCCACATCATTTGACGGCGTTATAAACCCCGACCAATGCATTCTTGCTCCGACGGGAAAGGTGTGGTTCGAAATAGAGGGTGACAGACTGGTCGCTTCTACCGGTATGTACGAGAATGAAACGGATTGCGGATATCTGACGGAAATGGTGATCGATCCCGAAGGAAACATGTCCCTGCATTATGTCTCGAGTGAATCATTGCTGGGGTTTGACGATCTGTTGTATGACCTTCGTGAAGAAATCTCCCAAGAAGAACTAGCATACTATACCGTACACATGGACTTCTATAATGAGCCTTCTTCATCCCCTGAAGAGTACGCACATCTCTTTGTCTTCTGTCTGGATAATAAGGATGCAGGTGCCTCGGAGACAGTTAGATGTAAATTCACTGAAATGCTGGACCGTTATCCTGACAAGGTACGGGAAATGAAGCAATATCTCAATTCTTTTTCTTCAGATTTCAAAAAGGAAATCAAGGAGAGTCTGATCAGGTGTGTTGATATTGAATAATGAATAAACTATATGCTATGAAACGGCCCCTTATTCTCTTTATTGCCATAATGGCTTCTGCTCTGGCCATGCATGCACAGGAACCTCCTCAATATGCTGAGGCGGTCGCTTTGCTGAATGAACATAAGACAGACTCCTTGAAGGTATTCCTGGAAAGATGGGAGGCAGAAGAACCGCAGAATGCGGAGATTTATGCATTGTGGCTGAACTGTTACTATCTCGCTGCAGCCGAGGAAGTTATAGAACTGACTACGGATGCTCCGCAGGACGGTGAGGCCTTTGCTCTTGTCGACTCGACAGGCAATGAAGCCGGGTATATGACCAGCAGGGTTATATATGACAAAGATATTCTGGCTCTTGGTTATGAGAAGATTGACCGGGGAATTTCACAGCATCCTGACCGTCTGGACCTTTATTTCGGAAAGGCTCATCTTCTTCTCAATGCGTCTGAAGATTATGATGGGTTTCTTTCAGTCCTGCAGAGCGCTTTTGCAAGGCATAAAGTTAACGGTGGTGCCTGGATGTGGACATTCAATGAAATGATGGGTGATGGAGGGGAAACATTCATATATTCGATGCAGGATTATTTCGGGGCATTGTACTCATCGGGTGCATTGGAGCATGCATCACGACTCGTGGAGATGGCATTGGAAACATTTCCGGACAATATCATGTTCCTTTCCGACAAGGCCGCTCTTGCATTTTCTGCCGGAGACCTTCAGACAGCTTTGGACCAGTATCTGAAGATTCTGGAAATTGATCCGAAAGACTATCTTGTGATGACCAATGTGGCATATATCTATGTGCAGATGAATAAGACAGATGATGCCGTGAAATATTATACAATGGTAAAGTCATCCGGCGACCCGGATTTCGCTCCGTTTGCCGCTCAGGCTCTGGAGGATCTGGGAAAAGGAGAAGAATGATAAATTTAAATATATGAAAAGAAACATCTTGCCTGCAGCGCTTGTTGCGCTTGCATTTATGACAGCCGGTTGCGGAAGGGTGAGCAGACCGGAAGTGGACAACGTTATCTATCTGATCGGGGATGGCATGGGCCTTGGTGCTGTTACGTCCCTGCTTGCTTCGGAGGATTCCTTGACAGGATTTGAACAGGCTCCGATAGTCGGCCTTTCGGAGACATGCTCGGCCAATAACTATGTGACGGATTCTCCGGCCGGAGGCACTGCGCTTGCAACGGGGACGCGTACAAACAACGGCTATCTAGGAGTGGATCCGGAAGGCAAGCAGCTGACAAGCATCCTGAGAAAGGCGCAGGATATGGGCAAGAAGACAGGCATAGTGGTCAATACTACGCTTACTGAAGCGACGCCGGGCGCTTTCTATGCGGGCGTCACCAGCCGATATAAGGTATTCGATATCGCGAAGCAGTTTACTGAAAGCGGGGTAGACGTGGCTGTAGGGGCAGGACTGGACCATTTCATTGCCCGTCCGGACTCTCTTGACCTTACTGCGACCTTGATTGAGAAAGGCTATGATGTCTATCTTTCATGGGAGAATGTCCTCAATACGACATCGGACAAGTTTGTCGGCATACTTCCGCTGGGGGATGTGCATCGCAGCAAGTCCAGCAACAATACGGCCGGCGCAGCCGAAGGACAGGAGGTATGTCTGGCGGCAAAGCTGGCGGCTTCTGCCGGAAATGAGAGTGCCACTCATCTTTCTGAGCCTACGGAATATCTCGAAAAAGCTACGGCAAAGGCATTGGATGTGCTTTCCCGCAATAAGGATGGCTATTTCCTGATGATCGAAAGTGCGGTCATTGATGGATATGGCCATAACAATGATCCAGAAGGTCTTATCGTGGAGATGAGGGAATTCGACAGGACATTGCGTCAGCTTGTAGCTTATGTCAATGAACATCCGAATACATTGCTCGTGGTTACGGCAGATCACGAGACCGGAGGAGTCGGTCTGGACTATTGCGGCTATGAAAACGGCGGTCCGCGACTGAATTTCAGCACACACGGCCATACCGGCACAGTTGTACCTGTCTTCGCATACGGCGCCGGAGCAGAGTCCTTTGCCGGAATCATGAAGAATACGGATATCCCGAAGAAGATCGAGGAACTGATACGATAAATACCTATACCACACGATTATGAAACGACTTCTGACCTTTGCTGCAGTCCTTGCTGCACTCGTAAGCCCGCAGATTCTCAATGCCACAAAGCTTCTTGGCGTGAAGACCATTGACAAGGATTATATCATGGTGCATTTCCGTGACGGAGAGGTGAGGTATCGCGACGATGCCACAGGCCCAAGCGCATATCTCGGCCATACTTTTGTCGAGGGAGACGATACGCTCTTTGTGTTCGGACAGAGGCTGGACGCTGCGGTCGCCGGTAATGCTGCAAAATGGGTCATTTCTTCAAAGGACGACAAGTCCTTCGGTACTCGAAGCGCTGTCGCGGCATGGAGAAAATCGAAGCCGATGAATACGGACAATACCCTTACCTCAGAGCTTGACCACTGGATTTTCCTCCAGCTTCCGAAGTCTATGAAACAGGGCTGCACATATACCGTCAGCATACCGGAGGGCATTGGCACGGATGCTTCTGTGGCTGACGTGACCTTTGACATATGGTCATCGGTGTCCGAGGCCGTGCATGTAAATATAATAGGATATTCCCCTGAGGAAGAGACGAAGGCGGCAGACCTTTATCTGTGGCTTGGTGATGGAGGACAGAGGGACTATTCGTCTTTCGAGGGGAACAAGGTATGGCTCTATAATGTCCGGACCGGAAAGAAGCAGAAGGCTGGAAAGGTGGACTTCTGGATGAGTGCGGCGTCATCCGGGAATGAGGCCAACAAGAAGAATATGACAGGCTCGGATGTGTGGAACATTGATTTCAAGGATGCAGAGCCGGGACGCTACCGCCTCGTGGTCGAAGACGTAGGATGCAGCATGGACTTCGATATCAGCAATGAAATATATTTCCAGCCATATCATTATTCATTAAGAGGATATTATTACATGCGTCTGGGAGAGCCGATCGATCCTCGCATCACTCCTGTACCTCGCCAGCCGCAGTTCATTCCTGGAGAGAATCCTGAAGGTCTGGTCATATATAAGACGGACATGCATCCATGGCATCCGGACTGGAGAAAACTGAGGGGAGACGTGTGGGATGAGCCTCATTTCAAATTGCCGCAGGAGTCGGAGTTCTGGAAACACAGGCTTCCGGGCAATCCTGTGAACGAGATCGTCCGAGGCGGACATTCCGATGCAATGGACTGGGACCGTCACCTCGCTCATGTCAGCAACATTTATGACCTGCTTCTTCCCTATATACTCACGGGCGGACGTCTTTCTGAAGACAATCTGAGCATCAGGGAAAGCGGAAACGGTATTCCGGACCTGCTGGATGAGGCCCGTAATGAGGTAGACTTCTTCTTGAGCATCAGAGATGGAGAGGCTTACTCGCAGGGAGTTACAAATCCGTCGTCAGACTGGACGGTGATGTATCAGGCGGGATGTACTACCATGGCTGCATGGGCTAATGCCGCAAACTGTGCGATGCTCGGTGAAGCCTTCAGGATTCATGGAGACGAGGAACTCTGCAGATATTATACGGCCGAGGCCATAAAGGCGTTCCGCTTTGCGGAGAAACAGGAGGTCAGCCAGCTTGATGACAGGCAGAATATCGGCACCTCAAGCATGCGTGGTCGCGATTTCAAGCAGATGGCGGCGGCGTTCATCTATAACCTTACAGGAGACAGAGAGTGGGAGGATATAATGGTGGCTGAAAGTGTCGCGAAGGACGGTGTAGCTCCTCTGTTTTCAAAAGGACGTGAGCAGTATTATCAGATATGGGGTGCGGCGGCGTACCTGACCTGCCCTCAGGAAAGGCATTATCCGGAGTATTATGCGGATCTCGTTGAGAGCGTGAACAGGCAGGCGGATGAAAATAATGTATGCCATATGACAACTCGCCCTTCTCGCAGGACAGCCAATGACCCTCGCTGGCAGACGTCAGAGAACCTTCAGATGGTGCTTCTTGCCCATTATGTCGCTGATACGGATCAGAGGAGAGGACAGCTCGAGCAGGCGATGTACATAGAGGCCGGATGGGGACTTGGCAGAAATCCATCCAATACCGTCGAGATGACCGGACTGGGAGAACGTCACATCATCGACTGCTACACGACCGGACACAATGACGGAGTTCCGGGCTCACATCCCGGACAGACTCCGTTCAACGGTACGGAAACATGGTCGCCAGGAAACGGCGGTGACGCAAGGATCATCCTTGGCCGATGCTATCCGGACTGGTACACCGGAGGCTGGCCTCATCAGGAATCATTCTTCAACATCCGCTACATGTGGGTCAACGGAGAATTCACTCCACGCGAGACAATGCGCGGAAAAATGGCCCTTCTGGCTTATCTGTACGGCATCAGGAAGTAGAACCGACTATTCTTTTACACAACGGACAGATGAACCATATGCACGTTCTTTAAGTATGGCAGTATATAAAATGTCGTGGGTGAGGTTAAAGAACGCGCATGCTGATTTATATGAATAGGCATTGTCAAAATACGCGTATGATGACCAATAACTTCCGACCTCTGTCCGACCATTACCTTTGCCGCTATAATATATATTGTAGCCTGCGGCGGGTAAAAATATTTGAGCTACGTCTTTTGAATATGCAGCTTGCCCACTAAACCAGTAACCATCCTGATTGTTCTCATTAACGGATTTCTCAGATTTATTCATGAATAATGTACCAAGTTCATTCTTGGTGGGAACTCGCCAACCATCCGGACATGGGTCATACTCTGTCTTGATAGGTTCGTCTTCTGAACCAGAGTTCCATAGGTTAATATTGTGATTTTTAGTCCAATCATCAGAATCAGATGTGTCTAAACAATAGAACTTTCCCGCATTAGAAGGCAGCTGACCCTCTTCTAAAGAAACTAAAATTGCTTCTACTTCCAGCTTTGAAGAGTCGCTTGGAAATTTGTAGGAAGAGCCATTGTATCCCTGCCCATACTTCCTTCCCCACTGATACAGCTTGCCATATTTATAGTCTGTCGGATGATATCCACAGTTTACCGGTGCCCAGACAACTCCGTTTATTTCGACACCCTTTCCGTAATTATTACCATCCTCGTCGATATAATAGGTGTCAGTTAACGGATATATGATATCAGCTGCATATTCCCATGTCTCTTTATACAGGCTGACAGATTCAGACAACACATTTATTCTTTCCAATGTGGCAGGTAAGTAATAAGACTGTAGAAAAGGCGGCTCAACAGCCAGGCATGTGAATTCTTCCAGATCATAACATGTGTCCAGATATCCGATATGTGTAATTGTTGATGGGAATGTTATTGTCTTAAGACTTTCACAATCAGTAACTGCATACATATATATATTCTTTATGCCTTCCGGGACTACCAGATCCAGCAGGCCGCATCCTGCTACGTGGATCAGGTCGGTATCTGAAATGAGGCACCTGCCATCCTGTGTCGCCATTGGTCCTGTGAATCTTTCAAGTACGGGACATTCGACAAATGGTGATTGTCCGCCAAAATCCACATTGCTGCCAGCAATGTTCATTTCTTTCAGTGTCCCCATTCTAAACAAAGAACTTACTTTGGTCACAGAAGACGGCAGTGTTATTCTTGCAACGTCATTACTTTTCATTGGAGCAGACAGTTTTGTGGCTGCGTCCGGTAATTCCAATTCTGTCAGACCGTCAAATGCAATGAGCATGACTTCGCCATTTCTCATAAGGAACCGTCCGTCATCAGAAGCATAAGGACCTGTTATTTTTCTTAATGTTGACGTGTTGATAGCCGATTCATAAATTTTGGAGATTGAGGCTACTCCCAAGAATTCTATTTCTTGCAGCGTATTAAATGCGGAACCGCAGATCTCTTGAATACCTGAAGGAAGTGTAATACGCGTAAGGCCGCAGTCATAAAAGGCACTGCCACCTATTACATTCACGCAATCCGGTAATTTTACGCTTGTAACGTTGGTTTTGCGTCTAAAGAAATTCTCGGGTATTAAATTGAGGCTGGTGGTAAATGTGATGACACCCTTTTGAGTCGCTTCGTTATAGACATGTGACTCTATAACCATCGTACTGCCATACGTCGTTTCCAGACCTGCCGGTTCCACTTTTTCAGATGCCGTATACCATATCTGATTGTCCGGAACAGACCTTTCTATCTCTACCGTCACCTCCGGCATCACGAGAAGGCTGGATCTTTTCACCTCGTTTGACTTGTCTGTCCCGATTGTCTGCGCGTAGCCTTCAGTGTCGGTGACTGTGACTGTGAAACCCTTACTGAATACGACAGGAGGGATGGTGATGATGAATTCGGTTGCGGTGTTTTCATTGAGCTGTACGCCTTCGCCGCAGTCAAGTGTCACTGAAGCTGAAGCGTCTGAAGCCATTCTGATGGATGGCTTGGTGCCGTCTGTATATGCAGTTACGACTGCTGCTCCGGAGAGCTTTTCCGAATTTTTGCCTTCGATTTTTATGGATGCCAATTTCTGCGTGCCTTTAAACTGGAGCTTCATTCCGCCGCAGATGTTGCGGAAAGTCATTTCATTGGTTTCGCTGGCAGCTGCCATCGGGAAAGATCCGTTGCCGAAACTTCCTGGCTTGTAGGCCTGTTCTGCGGGAAGCGTAACGTTCAGCACATAGCCCGTACCGGACTTTTCGCATGTGATGGCTGAAGCATATGGGTAGTATGCCACATTATGGGAAAGCTCGGTGCCGGCTGTGAGTGTGCCGCTTGTTCCGGATACATCGTCAAATGCGGCGAATGTCTCGCCTACATATGAAGACTGGACCTGATATCTGCGGCCCAGTGAAGTCTTCATGAATGCGACGATCTGATCACCTTCCGACCAGCGGATATTATTGTCCTCGTCCATCATGGTCCTGGTCACATCTGCCTGTTCAATGTGAGCGTTAATGACGGAACGTTCCTGCAGCTCTGTAATTTCGTTTTTCTGGCATGATGCCAATGCTGCGAACGCAGCCATAATGGTAATCAGTGTCTTTCTCATTCTTGTCTATGATCTCGTAACTTCCGCATATGATATCTCCTTAATGATGTACCGGATTTCAATATCAGCAGAAAAGTTTTTGTATGAAATGTATGAGTGTTTGAAATCTTAAACAAAAGTACTCTTTTTTTAATAAGATTCAATGAAATTGCCTTATATTTGGGAAATAATGAATTATCATTTAAATAATTGTATATGGAACAGAACTTAAATTTTGAGTACAGAGGCTTTAAAGCCAATGGCTTTGTCATGCTGTTTGCGATCATTGCAGTCATCGCAGCCGGAATCTGGGGAATAGTGCATGCCGTTAGTGTCAATAAGGGTCTTACTGCAATCCTGGGTGCTGCAGGTATCCTCGTCGCATTGATATCTCTTATCGGACTGATGGTCATAGAGCCTAATCAGGCAAGGGTGCTGGTGTTCTTTGGAAAGTATCGCGGAAATTTCCTTAAGGAGGGCTTCTGGTGGGTCAATCCTTTCATGAGCGTAAAGAAGATATCCCTTCGCGCACGTAATCTTAATGCTGATCCTATCAAGGTCAATGACAAGATGGGTAACCCTATCATGATCGGACTAGTGCTTGTCTGGAAGGTAAAGGCTGAAGAAATCTATAAGGCTGTGTTTAATATTGATGCTCCGAAGCAGGTGAAGACCACCACTTCAGTGAAGGGACAGGTCGAGGTGGAAGCCGCAAGCGCCAGCGAAACCCGCATGGATGCACTTGCAAACTTTGTGGCCGTGCAGAGTGATGCGGCTCTCCGTCAGGTGGCAGGGTACTATGCGTATGACAACAATTCGGCGGAAGAGGGCGAACTCAGTCTCCGCTCCAATGCTGATGAGATAAATGACCAGCTGGAACAGAAGCTTTCCGAGCGTCTTGAAATGGCTGGTATTGAGGTTGTTGAGGCTCGTATCAATTACCTCGCCTATGCTCCGGAGATTGCTGCTGTAATGCTTCGCCGTCAGCAGGCGGATGCGATAATTTCAGCGCGAGAGAAGATCGTTGAAGGAGCAGTCTCGATGGTCAAGATGGCTATTGACCAGCTTTCAGAGAAAGAGGTTGTCGAGCTGGACGAGGAGCGCAAGGCCGCAATGGTAAGCAATCTGCTTGTTGTGCTTTGTTCGGACGAGTCGGCCCAGCCTGTCGTTAATGCAGGCACTTCACATAACTGATAAATTCTCCGGATATGTTAAGGAAAATCATAATCGTTGCGGTCATGGTGGCCGCGACATTGTCAGCTGCATATGCCCAGACAGGTACATGGTCCGGCAAACTTGCCGTGCAGGGAACTTCTCTTACGCTGGTATTTCACCTGGATGATGAGAATCCGACCATAGATTCGCCGGATCAGGGCGCGAGAGGCATACCTGCCCAGATTGAAAGGCCGGGTGCCGGAAAGGTCATTGTCAGGATCCCGTCGCTTGGGGCCAGATATGAGGGGCAGTGGCTCATAAGGCAGGTCGTCGGTACATTCACCCAGATGAATCAGTCTTTCCCGTTGACGCTTACCCCTGGAGAGAACAAGCCGAAGCGTCCGCAGACTCCTCAGGGACCATTCCCTTATTCACAGGAGGAAGTCACGTTTGCCAATGGAGATGTCGTGCTGCAAGGAACTCTTGTGCTTCCGGAAGGTTGCACCAGAGAGACCCCAGCGCTTGTGATGGTGACCGGAAGCGGTATCCAGAACCGTGATGAGGAACTGTTCGAACATAAGCCGTTTGCTGTAATCGCAGACGCCCTTGCACGCGCCGGGATTGCAACTCTTCGTTATGATGACAGAGGCTTCAACGGGTATGACGGAAATATAAATGACTGTACTACAGACGATTTCAAGAACGATGCTCTCGCCGGTATCAATATGCTTCGTGGCAGATTCGACAAGGTCGGAGTCATCGGTCATAGTGAGGGAGGTACGATAGCTTTGATGCTTGCGGCGGAAAAGCAGGCTGACTTCATCATCAGCCTTGCCGGAATGTCAATCTCCGGCGCAGAGACGCTTGTATGGCAGAACAGGCTTGCCCTCGTGGCGGCAGGTCTTCCGGAGGATACCGTCGACACGTACTGCAGACTCATCGGGGATGCATTTGATGCGAAAAACAGCGGCACACCGATGCCAGATGCATCCGGATATGACCTTCCGGATGCATTGAAGCAGAATTATCTTGCGGTACTTGCGCAGCTTCAGACGCCATATATGTCCCGTTTCGTCTCGTTGGACATGCGTCCTCTGCTGGGCGAAATCACATGTCCCGTGATGGCTCTGAACGGCGTGAAGGATATGCAGGTCGAGCATGAACTCAATCTCGGCGCTATCCGTAAAGGCCTGCCAGCCAATGAGAAGCATGTGATCGAATCCATCGATGGGCTGAACCATCTTTTCCAGCATTGTACCACCGGCGCAACATCGGAATATCGCGATATCGAAGAGACTTTCGCTCCGGAGGTGCTGGACAGAATCATCAGTTGGCTGCTCCGTCCGTAAAAATCCCCCTTTTTACGGATGGCGGCAGGAAATACATGGGTCTCATCCGTAAAATGGCCGTTTTTTACGGATGGCATTCGGGATCCAGTTTCTGAAGCTTCGTGGCGCTGATGGTGCCTTTCAGACTATTGACAGAATGGATCACGGGATTATAGATGACGAGCTCGTCGATGATGTCTTCCCCTGACCGGGTAATATAGATGTTTACCAAGCCGTTCTTGCCTTGTGTCTTCCCGTAGTAGTCATATGAGGCAAGGGCGGCTTTGAGGTCTTTTTCAAAGTCGTTGAGGATGTCGTCCGGTGCGTTCTGCATCTTCAGGACTTCAAGGACATCCACGTCCGGTGCGATGGCTGCAAGGGGAGTCTTCCTTATGAGGCTTCTGGCCAGGATCATTTCGCCGCCGGAAGCGATGAAGTCTTTCGAACCTTTTGTGCCGGCATATTTCGTTATCACTTTCTCGACTGGTGTCTGCGCAAAGGCCGCTCCGGCCGCACAGAAACATATCAATATGATTATAAGGCGTTTCATAATGTTTCACTATCATGTACGCCTTAAGCAATGGCAATATTTCTGCCATTTTGTCTGCTATCCGAGAATCTTGTCGATGACCGGATAAATGTCCTCTTCCTTTTCGTATGGATGTATATGGAAATACGGATTGCCGGTCAGCATCGCAGACATCTGTGTCTTTGTCCTGTCATAGAATATGTGGCATGGCTTTCCGATCTTCTCGGCATAGGCAAGTTCATAACCGACGCCGAGTGACGGGCATGTGCATTCGCCGATCAGGATGTCGCTTTCACGGAGCTATGCCGTGTCTTGGTCATATATCTCGATGTCCCTCTTGCCCTGTTCGAGCAGATTGAGATGAGGACTTCCGATGTGTTCTGTCAGCACAACGGAAGTCCTCTGCATATATTCGATGATGCGTCTGTAGAGATCGGCATCAATGCGTCCGCCTCGTATCGAACCGGCGAAATAGATTTTCTTCATATCTGCAGTCTTGTTGGTCATGACTGCAAATATAAGTTATTCCCGGCATTATTTGAACAGCAGCTTGGCCACTTCGATGAGGTAGTCCCTGCAGTTCATCCAGGTATGTCCGCCGCCAGGATACATTGTCTTGTGCTCGATGCCTCTTTCGTTGAACTGCTTCTCGAGGGCAAGAGACGACTGGTAGAGGAAGTCCGATGTTCCGCAGCTGAGCCATACAAGCTTGAGGCTGTCGTTGATCTTTGCAGCGTCAGCATATGTGCCGTTTGTGAAGTTCGCTCCGATTTCCGGTCCGAAGATAGCCGGTGCAAATGCACATACATAATGGAACATGTCAGGGTTGCCGAGTCCGCATGCGAGGGTCTGTCTTCCTCCGAGTGAGAAGCCGGCGATCGCCCTGCTGTCAGCGTCTGTGCGCACGTTGTAGTTGGCCTCGATGAAAGGAACCACTGATTCGGTGAACTCCTTTGTAGTCAGTTTGGTGTCGAGGGCGTCATATCTTTCCGCCAGACCTCTGCGCATCATTTCAGGATATGGGTTTGCGTATGGCATCACGACGATCATCTTCTCGGCGAGTCCTGCCGCGATGAGGTTGTCGAGGATGTTGTTGACTCTTCCGACCTTGAACCATGTCTCGTAAGTGTCGGTCATGCCGTGGATGAGGTAAAGCACAGGGTACTTCTCCGCTCCTGCAGGGTCGTATCCGGCCGGAGTGTAGATGCAGACAGGCCTGTCGAAGCCTACAGCCTTCGATGTATAATATGTATAGCTTACCTTGCCGTGAGGCACATCCTGAAGGTCCTGCGGATCCGGCTGTGGAGCCTTGATGTCGGCGAGGCTTGCCTTGTAGCCCTCGTTAGGGAAGATGTGCATGTTCTGCGGATCGGCGATCTTTGTGCCGTCAATGATGAATGAGTACGGATAGATGTCCGGCTGGTCCGGGGTGATAGTGACTGCCCATACGCCTCTGTCGCCCTTTGTCATAGGCTTTGTGCCTTCGAACATCTGGCCTTCGAGCTCGACCTTCTCTGCATTAGGCGCGTGTACGCGGAATGTTACGCTACCGTCCTTGTGATATTCTGGTGATACAACTCCCGGAGGGAAGAGGGCTGCCATCACTTCAGGAGTAAGCCTTTGCCTGTCTGGCCTTGCTGCAGGAGCTGCTTCCGGAGCCTCCTTCGCCTTCTTTCCGGCAGGCTTTGCTGCTTCGGCTTTCTTCATCGCTGCCTTGGAAGCCTCTTTGTTGAAGAGGAGAGGGAAGGTCTCGCTGAGGAAATATCTTGCGTTCATCCATGTATGTCCCATCTTGTCGGAAGTGAGTACCTGGACGTTGTCAATGCCCTTCCTGTCGAGGAACTCCATGTACTCCTTTGCATTGCCGTAAAGGAAGTCATCGGTGCCGACGCCGAGCCAGAAGAGATTGATCTTCTTGTTGGTCTTTCTTGCCTTGTCGTATACGCCCGGAATGTCCATGCTGGTGAACGAGCTGTACGAACAGAGGTATGAGAATTTGTCGAGGTTGTTGAGACCGAATGCAAGACCCTGGTTTCCACCTCTCGAGAAGCCTCCGATGGCCCTGTTCTCCCTGTCGTTCAGAGTCCTGTAGTTTGCCTCAACATAAGGCATGAGATCGTTGAGGAGGTCCTTGCTGAAGATGTCGCCTTTCCTGAAGTCGAATGTTCCGGCAGGATAATATTTCATAGGATTTCCGTAAGGGAGGACGATGATCATCTCCTTTGCCTTGCCTTCGGCGATGAGGTTGTCGAGGATGAGGTTCATCTTTCCGACCTTGAAATAGACCTCTTCAGTGTCGGTAGTGCCGCTTATGAGATAGAATACAGGATATTTCTTGTCTGTGTCCTTGTCATAAGTAGGAGGTGTATATACGATGGCGTTGCCGTAAAGTCCCAGGGTCTCTGAATAATAGTTCACATAGTCCACCTTTCCGTGAGGAACGCTTCGGAGCTCATGGTCCATCGGCTTGTCGCCTCTTACATCGACGATGGAATTCTTGAAGCCTTCGTTAGGGAACCAGTCCGGACACTGCGGGTCCATGACTGCGACTCCGTCCACTTCGAAGCAATATGGATAGATATCCGGAGCGACAGGTCCGAGGGTTATTGTCCAGACTCCGTTCTCTCCTTTGACCATGTCGGTCTTTGGCGCGAACTGGGCGCTGATCTTTACGTTCTCGGCTTCAGGAGCGACGAGGTTGAATGTTACTGTGTTGTCCGGATGGACGATCGGCGATGCGACCGGCTCGCGCATCTGTGCCGAAGAAATGAATGCGCATGACAGGATCGCAAGCGATGTGATGATGGTTCTGAATCTGGTGCTCATGATATGAAACTATATATTATGGTATAAATCTAGTCATAATAACCATACCAAGCAAAACACAAGATTGAATATGGCCGTCAATGAAATCTCCTTTGATGAATTTGAACTGAAATTGATATTGTCCTCTGTCTGGAGAACGCGATTTGCATATATCGGCAATTGTCATTAATTTTATAAACTTAAATTTATTCGCCATGTTGAAGATTGGAGACAGAATGCCGGATTTCGAGGTCGTGGACCAGGACGGCGTAAAGGTAAGCTCAAAGGACCTTGTCGGTAAGAAGACCGTTGTCTATTTCTACCCGAAGGATAATACCAGCGGATGCACAGCCGAGGCCTGCAGCATCAGGGACAGTTACGATGCCCTTCTTGCCAGGGGATACAATGTCGTCGGCGTCAGCAAGGACAGCGCCGCTTCGCACAAGAGATTCAAGGAGAAATATGACCTTCCGTTCACATTGCTTTCGGATACATCCACCGGGATGCTGCAGGCTTTCGGAGCGTGGGGTGAAAAGAAAATGTACGGCAAGACCGTGATGGGCACGATCAGAAGGACATTCATTTTCGATGAGAACGGCATCCTTACCAGGATCATCGAGGATGTGGACACAAAGAACCATGCGGCGCAGATTCTGGGGTAGTCCGGGACATGCCTGACAGCTGTATTTAAAAAATAATTACAGAAAAAGTGTAGTTTTACACCAAATTTGTATAAGACGTTTCATACACATTTAATTATAGTGGTTATGAAACGTCTTAGATTTATTTTGGGAGCTGCGGCTCTTGCTGCTGTCGCTTTGACAGCCTCTCCTGTAATCAACGCTCAGGAGAACGGAAACAGGGATGAGGATGGAAAGATCGTCCGAGGCCCATATGAGACCAACAGATTCGGTGACAACTGGTTCATCGGAGTCGGGGGTGGTATTAATATGTATCTTGAGGACGGCTATAAAGCGAAGATCGGCCCTAGTCTCGACGCGAACCTTGGCAAATGGTTCACACCTTCAGTCGGTATGCGCGTCGGCTATTCCGGACTGAATGCCAGGTTCTGGTCAGATGAGCCGACTGTTCTCGGACGTACTCTGGACACTGACGAAAACAAGTATGCCCAGAAATTCGGTTTCATGTATATCCACGGGGACTTCCTCTGGAACATGTCGAATGCCTTGAGCGGCTACAAGGAGACCCGTTTCTGGAATTTCGTGCCTTATCTGCATGCCGGTTATTTCCGCGCTGACAGTAACAATGAGGAAACGGATTATGTCGACAATCAATTCGCTGCCGGTGCCGGACTCCTTCACAACCTCAGACTCTCTGACAGGCTGGACCTTAATATCGATATGAGGGCTACAGTGCTCAGCGGTACAGTCCATGAAGGTTCCGGTGTGTCACTTCTCCCTTCTGTGACAATGGGACTCGCGGTAGATCTCGGCTGGCCAAACTTCGTGCGCACCTCGACAATCGTTGGTGCTGTGGAGATGGCTACAGCAGAGCAGATTGCTGCTCTTCAGACTGCCGCTGCCGCACTTGAGATCGCAAATGCAGCCCTTGAGAATGACAACCAGATGCTCAGGAACGCAAATGCCGGCCTGAGAGAACAGCTGAATTCAAAGAAACCTGTCCAGCATACCGCTGACATGGCGGATCTCTTCAACGGAATGGATGCTCCGACAGTCTATTTTGAGATAGGAAAGACGACACTCTCGACAGATGAACTTGCTCATCTTGAATTCATTGCGAAGAACATCATCGCAAAGGCTGACAAGAAGGGAAAGATCTATCTTACAGTCATGGGCTCGGCAGACAGCAATACCGGAACCGAGAAACGTAACAAGCAGTTGAGTGAGGCGAGAGGAAAGTATGTAGCCGATCTTCTCACTACAAAGTATGGAGTCGCCAAGGACCGTCTTGTCGTCAAGTCGGAAGTCGTGGAGGCCAAGGCAAATCCGGAGCTTGACAGAGCTGTTGCCATTTCTTTCTAGGCATCCTTCATTAAAAATGATAAGGAGATGTTCCATGATAACGGAACATCTCCTTTTTTTATTATATTTGCAGAGATATAACCATAATGCCATGACAAAAATAGGAACAACATTCACAAATTCGGGCAAGAAAGCCGTTCTCTGCGGATCCGGCGAGCTCGGTAAGGAGGTAACACTAGAACTTCAGAGATACGGCGTAGAAGTCGTTGCACTTGACAAATATGCCAATGCTCCTGCAATGCATGTGGCCCACAGGAACCATGTGCTTTCAATGCTCGACGGCGATGCGCTTGAGGCGGTCATCAAGGAAGAGAAACCTGATTACATCATCCCTGAAATCGAAGCCATCGCTACCGACAGGCTCGTAAAGCTCGAGGAGGAAGGGTATAATGTGATTCCTACAGCAAAGGCTACCAGGCTTACAATGAACCGTGAGGGTATCCGTCGTCTCGCAGCAGAGACTCTCGGTCTCCCTACTTCTCCATACCGTTTTGCGGAGACTCGTGAGGAGTTCGACCAGGCTGTCGCTGAAATCGGCATTCCATGCGTCGTGAAGCCTGTCATGAGCTCTTCAGGTCATGGCCAGAGCACAATCAAGTGTGAGGAGGACATCGATAAGGCGTGGAGGATCTCCCAGGAAGGCGGCCGTGCCGGAAGCGGAAAGGTCATCGTTGAGGGCTTTGTCAGGTTTGATTATGAGATCACTCTCCTTACGGTACGTCATTGTGCCGGAACTACATTCCTCAAGCCTGTAGGACATCATCAGGTGGACGGTGACTATCGTGAGTCATGGCAGCCGCAGGCAATGTCCCCTGCAGCTATCGAAAAGGCTGAGTATATTGCAAAGGCGATCACCGATGCTCTCGGAGGATATGGAATCTTCGGAGTGGAGCTCTTCATCAAAGGTGAGGACGTAATCTTCAGCGAGGTGTCTCCAAGACCGCATGACACTGGTATGGTGACAATGATTTCCCAGGATATGTCGGAGTTCGCACTCCATGCACGTGCCATCCTCGGTCTTCCTGTTCCGGAGGTTAAGTTCTACGGACCGTCAGCTTCAAAGGCCATCGTTGTCGAAGGCAATACAAAGGAATATGAGTTCTGCAATCTTGAGAAGGTTCTTGAGGAACCGGGCGTGCAGATCCGTATCTTCGGCAAGCCGGAGATTGCGGGACACCGCCGTGTAGGAGTCATCCTCGCGACAGCAGATACTGTCGAGGAGGCTCTCGCCAAGGCAGAGCGTGCATATGCAAAGCTTGAAGTGAAAGTCTACTAGTATTATTTGGCTTTAGCCAGTCTGGCAAGGTCGAAATCGGCTTTGATCTTGTCGATGATAGCGCATACAACTTCATAGGTCCTGCTGTCCTGAGTGTATCTGGCAGGGGCTATGAAGTTGACTCTTTTCTGGCGCAGGAGTTTCCTCGCCACATTTACCTTCTTCTTGATTTCAGGATTGTACACGGCAATCGAGTTGCCACCGAACATCTTGACGATCTTCATGCATGGAACATCGGTCTCTCCGTCTCCGAAATAGATCATATGCGGGAACGGGATCCTCTTGTTCTCCTCCTCCTTGCTCTCATTGACCTTCTTGTTGTCCCTGATGCTGAGGATTCCCTTGTTGATCTTGAAGATGAACTGGGTCTTGGCGGTATAGTCTACAGCTACGCCGGGCCATTCCGCCTCTCCGTTCTTGTCATATATGAACGAGCATGCGAATATGCGCTTGAACTCATGAGCGATCTCGGTGCCCTCGATCATCTCGGCAAGACCTGAAGAATTGATGTAATGCTCAATCTTGACACCCTTCGACTTTCCGTATTCATTGACGAAACCGAACCACTCCTTCACTCCTTCGAAGAGCTCGACAGACTTTCCGAACTCCTTGAACTTCTCTCTACGGAGCTTGATTCCGGCCTTGCGTGCCTCATCGAACATCAGCTTCATGTAGCTGAGGATATTGCTCGCATCCTGGCCCATCGCTATCTCGTCGCTTTCCTGCCAGAACTCCTGGGGCTTCTTTCCTATGGCCTGGATGAATCCGAACTCCTGCATGTTGCCCGGCGACAATGTGCCGTCGAAGTCGTAGATCAATGCTACAATTGGTCGATTTCTCATGAAATGTATCAAATTTAATATGTCACTTACCACAAAAAGGGGCGTTTCGCCACAAATATACTAAATTATGTACGCGCGGGAGCTTATTTGGTTACTTTTGCTTCCGGAAAATTCTAAAATCTAAACAAAATACGATGAAACATTATTTCACAAGACTGGAAGAGGCCATGAAGGCCAACTGGGGACGCCCTGCTCTCGGCAACTATCGCGGAGAACTTTTCACATTCGGTGAGGTCGCTGAAAACATTGCGAAGCTTCATGTGCTTTATGAGGCTGCCGGCCTCAAGAAGGGAGACAAGGTAGCTCTCTGTGCAAAGAACTCGGCGAGATGGGGCATCGCTTTCTTCTCGGCAAATACATATGAGGCTGTTGTCGTTCCGATCCTTGCTGACTTCCATCCGGACAGCGTGAACTCTCTCGTGGACCATTCGGAGAGTACTGTCCTTTTCACAGATACCGATATCTGGAACAAGCTTGACATAACAAAGATGCCTATGATCAAGGCTGTTGTTTCAACTGCAGATTTCAAGCTTCTTTATGCGGCTGATGAGAAGATCCAGAACGCAAACGACAACCTCCAGGCTCTTTTTGACGCAAAATATCCGAACGGATTCTCTGCTGCTGACGTGTCATATCCTACAGATAACGACAAGGAACTCGCTATCATCAACTATACATCAGGAACAACAAGTGCTCCTAAGGGAGTGATGCTCCGTTATGAGTGCATTTCCGCAAATGTGGCATTCGGCCAGAAGAGACTTCCTTCATATCCGGAGGACAAGATCGTCTCTATGCTCCCGATGGCGCATATGTACGGTATGATGTTCGAGCTCATCTATCCTCTCTGCGGCGGTTCGTCGATCTACTATCTCGGAAAGACTCCGACCCCTGCTCTCCTTCTCGGAGCTATGGCGGAGGTGAAGCCATATCTCGTGATCACAGTACCTCTCGTGATGGAGAAGATCTTCAAGAGCAAGGTTGCTCCTATCGTGAACAAGCCTGTGATGAAGGTCGTTACAGCTATCCCTGGCCTTAATCAGATCATCTTCAAGAAGGTACGTACATCTCTCCTTAATGCATTTGGCGGCAATGTACGCGAGATCGTGATGGGTGGTGCTGCCCTCAATCCTGATGTGGAGAAGTGGTTCAGAAAGTTCAAGCTTCCTTTCACAGTAGGTTACGGTATGACAGAGGCCGCTCCTCTCATGGCATATGAGGATTGGTGGGATTTCGCATCGAAGTCTTGTGGAAAGGCTATCGATACAGTCGAGGTACGTATCGACTCCGAGGATCCATACAACAAGGTAGGCGAGATTCAGGCAAGGGGTACTAACATCATGAGCGGATACTACAAGAACGAGGAGGCTACAAAGGCTGCGTTTACCGAGGACGGATGGATGCGTACAGGTGACCTCGGACTTCTTGACGAGAAGGGCAATATCTTCATCAAGGGCCGCAGCAAGAACATGATCCTTTCTGCAAACGGTCAGAACATCTATCCGGAGGAGATCGAGGCTGCAGTGAACAACCAGCCTTATGTGATCGAATCAGTAGTCGTAGACCGTGGTGCAAGACTCGTTGCACTCATCTACATGGATTCGGAGAAGGCAAAGGCAGAGGGCGTTGATCTTGAGGAGTACAAGAAGACCATCATGACAGAGGTCAACAAGTCTATGCCTGCATACAGCAAGGTGAATGTAGTCGAATACATGGCCGAGCCGTTCGAGAAGACTCCGAAGATGAGTATCAAGAGATTCATGTACAAGTAGTCAACAATCATCATAATATCATTTGGCCGCATTTTGCGGCCTTTTTTGTTTCTTCATGCAACGAATTCCGATTTTCTGCATCTATGTTATAGTACTTTTCAGACGTTTCTGCGTCTTGATTATGAAATACAACTTAACTGACCGATATGAAAAAGTTTCTGATGTCTTTGTTTCTTCTTGTCTGTGCCATTCCCCATCTTACGGCGCAGAGCAAGATCGATGACAGACTGCTCGAGATCAAAATGGCCGATATCCAGAGAGAGACGGATTTCTGGGAAAACTGGCCTTATAGGTTTGAGGTACGGGCAGGCTGGGGAGGAATGCCGATCATGGATGACTATTATTATCTTCATGATGATTCCCTTATCTATGGACCCGGTTATGACAGACCGGACGGACTGGAAGGGCTTTATGCTCCGCAGAAGGGGAATACCTATATGACAGGCCAGATATTCGGCGAGTTCTCATGGCATATAAAAAGGCGTCTGACGCTCGCAGGAGGCATATATGTAAACGGCATGTACGGTACATATGTGGATCCGGATAACGGGAAGATCATACGTCCGAGAAGGGGAGTGTCAGTCACTATGATTCCTTCGGTAAGGATTTACTGGAGCAATTATGATAAAGTGCGTTTCTATTCGGAATTCGGACTTGGCGTCAATGTCGCGGCCTTTGATGGAGAGAGAAATGTCATACCTGCCGTACATTCGACTCCTGTAGGAATAACCGTGGGCAGAAAAGTCTTCATCTTCGCGGAATATTCGGTCGGTACCGTGTGTCTCGGCGGAAAGGTTGGGCTTGGTTACAGATTCTAAACGGACTTGCTATGAAAAGAACAATCATGATACTGATGCTGCTGCCGATGCTGGCTGCATGTATCGCTGAACATTCGGAAGTGACTCCGGTTACGGCGGAAAGGCTGGAGTCTTATTCGGTCAAGGCTATGGCTGAAACCGTGGCAGTCCCTGTCGAGGCTGTGGAGTTCGCCCTTGATTTTGATGCATATCTGAAACTGCCGGATCTGGAGAAAGAGGCGGATTACAGGTTTTTCGGCAATTGCCGCGAGGACTCGGCCGGAGTCTACAGCATTTCTTACGATTCGTCACGTGAATTCCGTGTAGTCAAGATGAGGATTGATACACGCGGACGGTCGATAATGGAAGAAGGAACATCTTGGAAAATCTTAGAGTTTGGAGTATATGGTAATGATTTCGCTTATTCTTATCTGGATTACCGCTTTACGCTGCCGGAAGGTTCGGAAATGATAATGATGTCAGCAGCGGACAGCACATGGGCGGTATCGATGGGTGACAAGGGAGCCGCAATGATGAAGATGCATCCGAAGAGGGGAGAACTTTATGAATGGACTGTCGAGGCTCATGGAGCGGAGGAGACATCCATCGGCATGGATGCGGATTTCGGCACGGTCGGGCCGTTCACCGTCCGCGAGAGGTATCTCGAGTCCAAGGAAAAGACAAATGTGTATGAGGGGCAGTTCAATGTGGACATTTTCCGTCAGGGCGTGCCTCATGACTATTGTCACATGACTTTTGCCCCCGGTGTGGAAAAGGTTGTCAATACCAGCAGGTGACGCATGGCAGTAAATATGACTATTTGTCAGTATTTCTGCAATGGAACATAATTTGACTATATCAGGTCGTCCGTCCGGACGGCCTTTTTTTTGTCCGGACTGTCATCTTTAACCGAAAATATATAAACAGAAATAATTATGGCAACAACAGGAAAAATTGGCGTTACTACCGAGAACATATTCCCGGTGATCAAGAAATTTCTCTATTCAGACCATGAGATCTTTTTGAGAGAGCTCGTGGCAAATGCTGTGGATGCTACACAGAAGATGAAGGCTCTGGCCGCTTCCGGCGAATATGCCGCTGAACTCGGCGACCTCGCTGTACGCGTCGAACTTGATGAGTCTGCAAAGACCCTCAAGGTCATCGACAACGGTATCGGTATGACCGAGGAAGAGGTGGATAAATACATCAACCAGATCGCCTTTTCTTCAGCAGGGGAATTCCTCGAGAAATATAAGGACCAGCTCAGCAGCATCATCGGTCATTTCGGCCTCGGATTCTACTCTGCATTCATGGTCGCTGACAAGGTGACAATCGAAACCCTTTCATGGAAGGAAGGCGCCAAGGCTGTGAAGTGGTCATGCGACGGCTCTCCTGAGTATGACATGGAGGAGTGCGACAAGACTGACAGAGGTACTGTCATCACTCTCTACATAGCTGACGATGAGAAGGAATTCGCCGAGAAAAAGCGTATCGAGGGTCTCCTGAACAAGTACTGCAAGTTCATGCCTGTGCCTGTAGTGTTCGGAAAGGAACAGGAATGGAAGGATGGCAAATATGTTGATACAGAGAGGGATAATGTCATCAACAAGGTCGAGCCGCTTTGGGCGCGCAAGCCTGCCGATCTCAAGGATGAGGATTACAATGAGTTCTACAGGACTCTCTATCCGATGGCGGAGGAGCCTCTCTTCCATATCCATCTTAACGTGGATTATCCGTTCAACCTTACCGGTATCCTCTATTTCCCTAGGATCAAGAACAATGTCGAGATCTCGCGCAACAAGATCCAGCTCTACTGCAACCAGATGTTCGTGACCGATTCTGTCGACAATATCGTTCCTGACTTCCTGACATTGCTCCATGGAGTGATCGACTCGCCGGATATTCCGCTTAATGTGTCCCGCAGCTATCTCCAGAGCGACGCCAACGTAAAGAAGATCTCTACTTATATTACAAAGAAGGTAGCAGATCGTCTTGACGAGATCTTCAGGAACGAGCGCCAGCAGCTCGAGGAGAAATGGGATAACCTCAAGCTCTTCATCGAGTATGGAATGCTTTCGGACGAGAAGTTCTGTGACAGGGCCATGAAGTTCTGCCTCCTGAAGAACACCGAGGGAAAATATTTCAGTATTGAAGACTATAAGAAGGCGATCGAGGGAGAGCAGACTGACAAGGACAAGAAGGTCGTGTTCCTCTATGCGACTGATGTTGAGAACCAGTATACATTCATCGAGGCTGCGAAGGCAAAGGGATATGACGTACTTCTTCTTGACTGCCAGCTTGACAGCCATTTCGTGAACCTTCTCGAGACCAAGGTTGAGAATGCCCGTTTTGCACGTGTGGATTCGGATAGCGTTGACAACCTCATCGCTAAGGAGGAGAAGATCAAGCCACAGCTTTCAGAGGCGGATCAGGAGGATCTTTCGGTTATCTTCCAGGCCGTGCTTCCGAAGGAGAACCAGTATTATGTCCAGGCGGACAATCTCGGAGAGAATGCGGCTCCTATCCTCATCACGCAGAGCGAGTTCATGCGCCGCTATCGTGAGATGTCTGCAATGGGCGGAGGAATGAACTTCTATGGCGAGATGCCTGCGATGTACAATATCACCGTAAACATGCAGAATCCTCTCGTTGCGAAGATCATGGCTTCGAAGGCAGCGGATGTTGCTCCTGCACAGGTGATTCCTGATGCTGCGGAGGATGCTTCAGAGGATGTGAAGAGGACTGTGACAGAGGCCAAGGAGACTGCAGCGGCTGCTCATAAGTCTGATCTTGAGGCGTTTGCCGGAGATAATGAGATTCTCAAGCAGATCACTGACCTTGCGCTTCTGGCTAACGGAATGCTTAAAGGAAAGGACCTCAGCGACTTCATTGCAAGAAGTGCCAAGGTTGTTGAGGATGCTTATTTGTAAGCCCGTCATCCGGGACCGGACATGCCGTCATCCCCGGCTTGACCCAACGTCATCCCCGGCTGACCCAACGTCATCCCCGGCTTGACCGGGGATCTATCTGATCAGGTTCAGAAACTCATTGCGAGTCCTCTCATCCTTGAGGAAAATGCCGCTGAAGGCCGATGTGGTGGTCACTGCATTGGCCTTCAGCACACCTCTGAGAGTCATGCATGTGTGTGACGCCTCGATGACAACGGCCACGCCAAGAGGATTGAGGGTCTCCTGAATGCAGTCGCGGATCTGGGTCGTAAGCCTTTCCTGCACCTGCAGACGGCGTGCGAATGTCTCTACGACACGCGCGATCTTGCTCAAGCCGGTGATCGTTCCGTTAGGAATGTATGCCACATGAGCCTTGCCGATGAAAGGCATGACATGATGCTCACATGTCGAGTACAGCTCGATGTCCTTCACAAGGACCATCTGCTGGTATTCCTCGTTGAACATCGCGCTGCGCAGGATCTCGGCCCCGTCCTGATGAGCCCCGTGAGTGAGGAACTGGAGAGCCTTAGCCACGCGCTCAGGAGTCTTTACCAGGCCCTCGCGTTCGGGATCCTCTCCGAGGAGACGAAGTATTTCCTTGTAATGTGCGGCGATAGCGGCAGTAGTCTGCTCGTCATATCTTTCATCCTTCATGTATGCCATTCCGTATGGTATTTATGCTGATTAGTCGCTGTTTATGTCCTGTCTGTCAAAGTGGTATGGATGTTGTTCCATCCCTGAATATGCAGACATGTAAATATTTTATGCAAAAATAGTAAAAAGAACTTCATCATTAAGTTTTTTTGTCTATATTTGCGCCCCCTTAATGGGGACTGTGTGCTTAAAGATTGATAATTAATAATTTAAACTTTATATATACTATGTATTGGACACTTGAACTAGCATCAAAACTTGAGGATGCACCATGGCCTGCAACCAAGGAGGAACTGATTGACTACGCTACCCGTTCAGGAGCTTGGGCAGAGGTTGTAGAGAATCTTGAAGAGCTTGAGGATGACGGCGAGATCTACGAAAGCATCGAAGACATCTGGCCAGACTATCCTTCAAAGGACGACTTCTTCTGGAACGAGGAGGAGTATTAGCAGACTACATCACTGATTTCATTAGTCAGATATTTTTAATCGGGCAGCCAAACGGTTGCCCGATTGTCGGTTTTGAACCAATATCTTTCACATAATAATCATGTGGCGCCGCTGTCGTTGGATATTCATGTTAAATGTCTATATTTACATCAACACGTGATTGATAACTTAAAGCATTTTCATATGAAGACCAGGACAATTCTTGCGGCACTTTCGGTGCTGGCTGCGGTTGCGGCATGCAACACAACTCCGGAGCAGTCACTTGAGGACCTGAACATGCCTATCGTTCAGACCAAGTATACTGCCGATCCATCTCCTATCGTCATCGGTGACACACTCTATCTTTACACCAGCCATGACGATGATCATGGAGAAAACTTCATCATGAGGGACTGGCTTCTCTATACCACCACAGACATGGTGAACTGGCAGGACAGGGGAGCGGTCGCCGGCCTCAGGAACTTCAAGTGGTACAGGAACAACAACGGTGCATGGGCCCAGCAGGTTGTCGAGCGCAACGGCAAGTTCTACATGTACTGCCCTATCCATGGCAACGGCATCAGCGTGCTCGTGGCTGACTCGCCTTATGGACCTTTCGTCGACCCGCTCGGCGGCACTCTCGTATGGCAGAAGGAGCATTGGTACGACATCGACCCTACCGTATGGATCGACGATGACGGCCAGGCGTACATGTACTGGGGCAACCCGAATCTTTACTACGTGAAGCTCAACGAGGACATGATCTCGTATTCGGGAGATATCGTGGAACTGCCTCATATCGAGGACTATCAGGAAGGTCCATGGTTCTACAAGAGAAATGACCATTATTATCTTGCCTTCGCATCGACATGCTGCCCTGAAGGCATCGGCTACGCAATGAGCGACAGTCCTACAGGCCCATGGGAATACAAGGGACATATCATGGATCATACCCACCGTACACGCGGAAACCATCCGGGCATCATCGACTACAAGGGAAAGACATACTGTTTCGGACAGAACTACGACATTTTCCGTCTTGAGGAAAGCCGTCACGCCGAGCGCCGTTCGGTCTCTGTTGCGGAAATGCATTACAACGAGGACGGTACAATCCAGGAACTTCCATATTTCATCGACTGTAAGGTAGAGCAGATCGAGCTGTTCAACCCATACAAGAAGGTCCAGGCCGAGACAATGGCATGGGGCTTCGGTCTCAAGACCATTCCGAAGAACGAGTGGGGCAAGGATCGTTGGAACCAGCTCGTGACAAATATCGATGACGGCGAGTACATCAAGCTCAGGGGCGTGGACTTCGGCAGCGGTGCAAAGTCTTTCACCGTTTCGGCATCCGCTCTTCTTTATGGCGGAACCCTCGAGGTGCGTCTGGATGACTACGACGGAAAGCTCGTCGGCAAGGTGGATATCGGATGCACAAAGAACGAATTCGTGGAGTTCACCACAAAGATCAGGGGCGCGAAGGGCGTTCATGACCTCTGTCTCGTATTCAAGGCCGGCAGATATCAGGACCGCAATCTCTTCCAGCTCGACTGGTGGAGAATGGATCAGTAAGAGATTATTTTAATATAAGAAATGGCGACCGTAAGGCCGCCATTTCCCGTTTAGTCGATAAGCTCGTTCTTCTCGATTGTCCAGCCGTCGCGGAGCTCGAGGCCGCAAGGCGAACCGGTGAACATCTTCGCCGCTTCCTCATTGCCCTGAAGCTGCCACTGGAGCCATGCGAGGGCAGGGATAGTGAATTCGCCGCCATGAGGCTGGCCGTATGTTCCGCCGTGTCCTACAGGGTAGTTCGCTGCGAATGCAGGGACTTTTGTGAGGCGGTGGTAGTCATCCATTCCGTTGGCATATGCGATGTCCTCTTCTCCGCCAAGGATGTAGATCACAGGGACTGTGATGTTCTGGAGCTTCTCCTTTTCCGGCATCGGCATGCCCGGCACAGCGCCCATAGGGTTGATGAAGAGGCCGCTGTTCATGATCATGAGGGTCTTGAGTCTCGGGTCTGCGCTGTTGTCAAGGGTCTGGAGACCTCCGCATGACATGCCGGCCGCTGCGATAGCATTAACATCCACTCTTCCATAGAACGGGCTGTTCTTGTCTGCGTTCTGCGCGATAGCCCAATCGATGGCTTCAATCTGCTGCTCAGATGTCGATCTTGGTCCATGGTACGGGCCGTCCTCCATAGGGATGTATCCTGTAGCGATCACGAGAAAACCGTGTGATGCGATCTCGTTGAGGAACTTATAGTGTTCCCATGGTGAGTTCGTGCATGCTCCGTTTCCCCATACGAGCACAGGGAGAAGGTTCTTCTTTCCGAACTTTGAAAGGTCTTCAGGAGAAAATACGGTGTGGGCTTCAAGCGAAGGTGCCTCGAACATGAGCGCCTTGTACGGGCCTGTACCGCCTTCCTCCACGATTCTTGACTGAGTTGCTTCAGGCGCTGACGGCCTTGAGACGCATGCTGTCATTGCGACAGCTGCGAGAAATGCGAATAGACTTCTTTTCATATCGATAAGTGTTTTGTTCTGGCACAAAAATAGGAAATATACATGACAATCCATATAAGAAAAACAATAATCTCCGATAATCGCCTTTGGTCTGCCATTTGCTAAATGTAGTTTTGAAAAATTAAAAACTACAAAGTATATGAAACGAATCTTGCTGACCTTGATGGTCGTTGTCGCAGGGCTTTCATTGATAGCTCCCGACGCGTCTGCGCAGACAGACAATCGCAATACCGGTCCCGCAAGGAGACAGAAACTGATGGATGACTGGCATAAGGATATGGCTGAATTCAGAGCTCGTTCCGCTGAAGACCGTCAGCTTCGCGAACTTGCCGATTCAGTAGCTTCGGTGCAGGCACGTGCCGCGCTTCGCAACCAGGACTTCGTTCTTGAAGCGGACAATGTGCAGTTCCGTAACGGTTCTACAGTATTTGTCAATTCCAGCACCAACTTCATTTCCGTAAAGGGCAACAGGGCGGTGGTACAGATCTCCCCAAGCAACTTCGCATCCGGCCCTAACGGACTCGGCGGTGTGACGGTAGATGGAATGATTTCCGGTCAGGAGATCAGGACTGACAGCAAAGGCCGCATCACCTATTCATTCAATGTGATGGGTATCGGCATCAACGCACAGGTAGAGATATACATGTTCCCGAACTCGAACCAGGCATCAGCAACGGTATATCCTAACTTCAATTCAAATACAGTATGGCTCCAGGGCACGATAGTACCGTATGAGAATTCAAATGTGATAGAAGGAAACTCATTGTAAAAGACTCAAAAAAAGATGAAGATCATGAAGAAGATATTATTTATCTCAGCAGCAGTGCTTCTTCTGGCGGCTTGCCAGAAAGAGCCTTATCCACAGAATGGCGACAACGAATATCTCGTGTACACATCTCCCGGCAAGGGCGTGGATTTCACACAGTACAGGACATTTGACATTGCAGACAGCCTGCTTATCATAGGTCAGACCGACAAACCTGTGTACTCACAGTCGCAGAGCGCTCTCGAACTGATCCAGGCGTACAGGACCAATATGGAGAATGCCGGCTACATCTATACACCATCAAATCCTGACGCAGACCTCGGTGTCCAGCTCACATATGTGGTCAAGACAGAGAGATATGTGCAGTATTACGACAATCCTTACTGGTGGCTTGATTTCCCTGGCTATTGGCCAGCAGGTTACTGGGGCAACTGGACAGGGTTCTACTATCCAAGGCCAGTCACCTATACCTACACCACCAACGCGCTCCTTACCGATATCGTTGACCTTACTGATGAGGTCGAGGAAGGAAAGCCTCTGGAGATTCTCTGGACATCATATATCGGCGGTCCTGCGGGAAGTACTCTTCAGGGAGATGTGAAGAGGATGACGAATGCCATCAACCAGGCTTTTGTCCAGTCTCCGTACCTGAAACGTACACAGTCTAAATAACAACATGTTAATGATCATGAAGATATGAAAAGAATGATATGCATTTTGCTGGCTGCGGCCGCAGTCGCCTTTACGGCAAACGAAGCCAGCGCCCAGATGGGTAAGAAGGACTACATCAACGGCGGATGGCAGTTCAACGGGACAGTAGGCAACAGCTTCGTCCAGAGCGCACAGGGATATGGTGCCTATATCGAAGGCGGATACTATCTGACCCCGATGTTCGCAATCGGAGGCTTTGCAAGCTTCAACACCAACAATGAATATGTTCCAAGACAGACATACACTTTCGACGACAAGTCTGCTTTGACAACGGATCTCGACAGGTCGGTATATCAGGTCCCTTTCGGATCGACATTCAGAGTCAGGTTCATGAGGTCGGAGATCCAGCCATATGTCGAGGCAAAGATCGGAACTGAATACTCAGTACAGAGCACATACATGTCGACATTCGTCAGCAGGCAGGACAACTGGGGATTCTACATGTCTCCTGAAGTAGGTGTGACATTCTTCCCGTTCCAGAAGACAGACTTCGGATTCCAGGTGGCCGCTTATTACAGCTATTCGACCAACAGGAACAAATATTATGGTCTGAATGGATTGAATAATGTCGGATTCAAGCTCGGAGTGGCATTCTGATAATTAATTTTCTTACCTTTACATTCTGTACCGGTGCTTCCGGGCGGCCGTGCTTCTGAAGGCAGTCGCAGGAGAACGGCGGGAATGTAAAGGTTTTGCTTATGGAAATGAGAGAAAGAACAGCATACAGGACGGTGGTGGTGTCGGATATCCACCTTGGTTCCAGATACTCGAAGGTTGTGGAGGTCAGCAATTTCCTGGCTTCCGTGGATTGTGAGAGACTGATCCTGAACGGAGATACGATCGACGGCTGGCAGCTTCGGAAGAACGATTATGAATTCTGGGGAGCGGAGCAGGCGCGCTTCTTCCGTATCATCCTGAAGATGGTGGAAAAGCACAATACCGATGTGTTCTTCCTCCGTGGCAATCATGATGATTTTCTTGACAAGATCATTCCGATGGCCATGGGCAAGCTCAATCTGCTGAAGGACATGATTCTGGAAAGCGGGGGACTGAAGTTCTTTGTCACGCATGGCGATGTCTTCGACAGCATCACGTCAAACATGAAATGGATGGCCAAGCTTGGCGACGTCATGTATAATATACTCCTGAAGATCAATGTGCTGTACAATCGCATCCAGTCCTGGAGAGGCCGTCCGTATTACTCGTTTTCACAAGCTATCAAGAACAGTGTGAAAAAGGCGGTTTCCAATGCATCAGACTTCGATAAGATGCTTACCGACATGGCCCGTACCAAAGGCTGCCAGGGCGTGATCTGCGGTCATATCCATCGTCCGGAGGACAGGATGATCGATGGAATCCGCTATTTGAATTCAGGAGACTGGGTGGAGACTTTGTCCGCCCTTGTCGAGGATAATGACGGTAATTGGAAGATAGTATATTACAAGGACATGGCATGAAATACATTTTCATAGTTCAAGGAGAGGGCAGGGGACATATGACCCAGGCTCTGACACTCGCTTCGCTTCTGCGGGGCAGGGGACATGATGTGGTGAAGGTGCTTGTCGGCAAAAGTCCGAGCAGAAAGCTTCCCGATTTCTTCGTCCAGGAGATCGGAGCTCCGGTGAGGCAGTTTGAAAGCATGAATTTCATGCCCTCTGCCGACAACCGCAAGCCAAGCATGGTAGGAACGGTACTTTTCAATTCCTTCAATATGCACAGGTATTTCCCGTCCATCCAGCTCATAAGGGACGAGATCCGCTCGTCAGAGGCTGATGTAGTCGTGAACTTCTATGAGCTTCTGGCCGGAATGACATATTTCTTTTATGAACTGGATGTGCCTATGGTCAGCATAGGTCATCAGTATCTGTTTCTCCATAGGGATTTCGGCCTGCCGAGACATAGGTATCCGGGCAGCATGGCCCTGGATTTCTTCACGAAGCTGACATCGGTAGGTTCGGTGAAGCATCTGGCGCTCTCGTTCAGGAAGATGGAACGTGATTATGAGCATAATATTGTAGTCGTTCCTCCGCTTCTGCGTCCGGAAGTGCTCGGTCTTGAGCCTGTTGAGGGGGATTATATCCATGGCTACATGCTCAATGCCGGTTTCGCGAAGGATGTCCGTGAGTGGCATCAGGCCCATCCCGAGGTGCCGCTACGGTTCTTTTGGGACAACTGGGATGCGGAGAAGGTCCAGAAGGTCGATGATACATTGAGCTTCTATCAGATCGATGACCATGAATTCCTTCGCCAGATGGCAGGGTGCCGTGCATATGCCAGCACGGCCGGTTTCGAGTCCGTATGCGAGGCCATGTACCTCGGGAAGCCGATCTTGATGGTACCGTCACATATAGAGCAGGAGATCAATGCTTTTGATGCGGTGCGCTGCGGAGCCGGTGTGTCATGCGACAGGTTCGACCTCAGCAGATTGAAAGACTTTGCCGAAGGTTTCAAACCGGATCCGGTTTTCCATGAATGGGTGCGCTCCGCCTCCGAAATGATAGCCATCGAACTGGAGAATGTGAGATAAAACTACAGTCGGAATGCAAAAAAGTGCAAAAAGTTTTGCATCGTAAGAAAAAAGATGTACCTTTGCAGTCCCAATTCGAAAGGAACTCACTAGAGACCCAAGAATGACCTCGGATTGATTCGCTAGCTCAGTAGGTAGAGCACAACACTTTTAATGTTGGGGTCATGGGTTCGAGCCCCATGCGAATCACGGAAATACTGCTTCCCTAGCTCAGTTGGTAGAGCACGACACTCTTAATGTTGGGGTCCAGGGTTCGAGCCCCTGGGGGAGCACAAAGGCGAAAGCCCCAGAAATCAAATATTGAAGCAATGCTTCCCTAGCTCAGTTGGTAGAGCACGACACTCTTAATGTTGGGGTCCAGGGTTCGAGCCCCTGGGGGAGCACTAGAAACCCCTCTACAGGTATCTGTGGAGGGGTTTGTGTATACAAATGTTCCTGAAATGTTCCTATTTTTCAAATAGTTTCTGAAATATACCCAAGGACCCCCGTCTAGATTGCTCAGGACGGGGGTCGGTGGAATTAAAAATCTGTCCTTTTTGACAGAACTTTTGCAAAGTTAAAGAGTCATTTAATAAAATCCAACAGAATTTTTGACTTGTTTTTGAGAGCTGATAGGAACATCATAGGAACATTTCTGTAGTGTGAATAGGAACATTTTTGGTCTTTCTTGTCCGAAATCGTGGATCTTTTTATCTTTATAAAATGGAATCATTAAAAATAATGCCCCTTAAACAACCCTATTTTAAGCTGATTTAGGGACATTATAGGAACATTTTTTCATGAACTTTAGGAACATTTATCTTTGTTCCTTTCTTCTTGCATATTTGATTATAAGTTTCTCTTCTACAGCATTTTGTACTTCTGATGTTTTCAATAATGAGCGTCTTCCGAACTTGTATATCTTTAGTTTCCCTGCCTTAACATTCCTATGTAGTGTTGAAAGTGAAATTTTAAAGAGAAGTGCAGCCTCGTTTCTAGTCATATATTCGGGGATTTCAGCCGTATTGTGCATATATCCGGACATTGCTTTCTCTACAGCCTTTATCACAGTATCTTCAAGCTCTGCTTGGCTGAGTATGACAATTTTTTCATTCATAGCATTAGTGTTTAGTCGTCCATTCCAGTCTCGAATACTGACTTCTTGTGATTGTTCCTGAAGAAGCTCTCGATGTCTTCATCTGTGTAGTAGTATGTGTTACCTACTGCTGAGTATCCGATCAGCTTCTGATCTCTCCATTTCTTCAATGTTGCAGAAGAAATTTCAAGCAGGTCTATCACCTCCTGGTTTGAGTAGTGGGTTTTCCTGCTGTTGGATAAGATCATTCTGATGCGTACCATCTCTCTTTTCATATCTTCGATGGTTTCTGTCAGATATGTGAGTCTGTAGTCGAGTTTCTCTTCCATAGTTTATAGTGATTTTTTGATTGATATCTCGTTGATGTCGTATCCCCGGCAGTTCTGCAGCATTTCATTAAGGTCCTTGTGCTGGGCATATAGTGATGACATATCTTTGACTTCCTTGCCGGGAAACATCTTTCTGATGTCTTCGAGACATTTGCGTCCTGCCTGGTCGTTGTCGAGGAAGCAGATGTATGAGTCGTGCAGTCTGAGATAGCCGGTTGCTTTGTCAAGGTTGTTGACTGAATTAAGAACGAGTATGTCTGTGGTGGGCGTCTTGGCATTCTGGAGTACTTGCCACGAAAGGAAGTCGAAACTACCCTCAAAGATCGACACGGCTCTGGTTGACGGCATTACCGTCCGTTTGCCTTCGGTATTTATGGTTGTTATACCTCCTTTGCTGCACGATTTGAATCCATACGGCGCGCTTAGATTATAGCCTCCAGCATTGTTCTCAAACCCCAAAGTCGTGTAATCTTTCCCTTTTACGTGGTTTCTTAGGATGACTTCTTTGCAGTATTTGTCTGCTATGCTTATAGGAATCTTCCTCTCTTCAAGGTACTTCTTGAGGTAATAGCTACAGATGGGCTTTACCTTTATGATTTCTGTGGTCGGAGCAGATTCGGGTTTTGAGATTGATTCTGTTCTGCTGGCTGCAGCAAGATCAAGTGTTTTGATGTATGACTCCGCTTCTTCTTTACTGCATTTCTTGACGGCCATTATCAGCTGTACGTTTGTTCCTCCGATGCCGGCTCCGTGATCGTACCATACATTGTCACGTTTGTTCACGTGCAATGATGGTGTCGTCTCATTTCTTAATGGAGAATAGTACATTCCTTTGCCTTCCTCCTTGCATCCAAGGTGCTCAAGAAGAAGGTCAATCGGGTAGTTATATATTGGATTATCGAACATTTTGATGAAATTTCGTCTAATTCTATCGCATTTAATCGAATTTTATATAACTTTGTGCTATATCACTAACCTATTGGTGATAATGGTTTCTTTGTTGGTTGTTGTATTATACCTATTGGTAATGAAATAATACCACGCAAAGAAAAGAATTTTATTTTAGAAAACCAAATTACGAGATAATTATGTCTGATAAATTGAACCAAGAGACCCCGGATGTGGCAAAGAAATCATCTGTTGTGATACCACAGAGACAGAGGACTCCTATCGAGATGCAGACCGGACCGAGACTCAGCGGAATCCGTAAGTATCTGGCTGAACTGGGCATCACCGGTGCTCAGCTGGCTGCGATGTGCAATGTGGACCGTCATATAATGAGACGCTGGTTCCAATCAGATGACTGCAAGATGTCAGAGATGGAGAAGATGGCCAAAGCTGCAGGATATAAATTCGAATGGCGCTGGGTAAAGGAGAATGAATAGAATCTAACTCCTGGATTTGGACAATTCATCTCTTATAAGATTGACTATCTCCCTCTTGATACGGAGGTAGTTGTTTGTGATTTCTTCCTCAATCTTGTCCTCGGGCAGGTTGAGGATTTTTGGTATGTCCTCGTTATGCTTTGCTGGAGGAGGCAATATCACTTCTCCGCAGAATATCTTCGGATTGACTTTCTGCTTGAAGGTATCAGCGACGTAACCGCAGAAGGTTCCCTGCGATAAAGATTCTATCTTATGAGCCGGCAATACGTCCTTGAGTTGGTAGGAGTACGTCACGTGATCGCTGATGTCGCTTTCCTGGTATGACCTTGTCTCCCTCTCTTCCTTGCCGAATGACTTTGACAGAGTCTCGGCAGTACTGCCCTTGACTGCTCCGGCAAAGACGTTCCCGACAGTGTTGAATATAACATCGGATTCTTTCTTGTCGTAATCCTTTACGAGCTGCGTCTTGTCCTGTGCTCCGAGAACTGTGGCAACCATATTCGACCTTGCCGTGTTTATCAGATGATCAAGTCCTTTGAGAAGGATGGTTGGAAGCTCATCTATCAGTACGGCACTATGCATCCTGCCAGGCTTGTTGATCATCTTGAACAGTCGTGAGGTCAGTATAGCCAGCGTTGTTCCATAGATTGACTGTCTCATCGGATTGTTACCGACGCAGATAATCTTAGGGTCATCCGGATTATTGATGTCCAGGCTGAAATCATCTCCCGACAGAGTCCAGTATAGTGTCTTTGATGCGAATCTGTTCAAAGGGACTCTGGCTGAAGCGATCTGTCCCTGAAGTTGTTCGAAAGCCTTGTCTTTGATGGCATCAGCAAACGTGTTTCTCTTAACTTCCAGTTCGTCAAACTGCTTCAGCACTTCAAATACATCTCTGTAATCCTGACCCATCAGCTCGATCAGATGGGGAAATGTGCAGTACTTACCTTCGTC
>JAFTWQ010000035.1 GCA_017465225.1 Bacteroidales bacterium | reverse complement strand
GGCAATCCTGCTTCAAATGGTTGAAGAGAGAAATCACCTTCTCCTTGTACTCATCGACAAGCTCCTGATAGTCGTAGAACTTCTCGTCATCCTCAAGGATCGAGGTCCTCTTGGCAAACTTCACATCATTACCGTCACACAGGAAGCTGGTATTGGTACCGTGTACCTTCTCCTGGACCACCCACTGCATACCTGCAGGAACCTGCTCCCTAACCTGATCCAGATAATCCTTATAAAAAAGGTTCTCAATTGAACTGTACTTCTTGAATTCAATCATAATTCGAATAGTTGTTTTTGTTACACTTTTGGCTTTCACAAGCCATCATTATTACCCCGGGATTTGCTGATATCGAGGCAAAACTACGAAACAAAAACAAAATGTAAAATATTGACTTTCAACAACTTTTTCGCAATATAAAGTAATACGTAAACTAGTTAGACAACACTAGAATATTATTATATATATTATAATATATACTAGTATATAATACCGATATAGCAGTCTATAATGCTCCCGGATTATCTCACTTCCGAGCGATAGTTCTGTTTTGCATACTGGTGGAAAGTGATTTCTCGTCGGGCTTGCCGTGGCAATGGCCATGGAGCATGGTGGAGCAAAACATAATAGCCTAACCTATCATATAATTAAGAAATATTGCTACATTTGCATATTATATGATATGTTAAGCATCCATTATGGGTAAAAGTACTATGGCAACACGTCTTCCGAGAAGGTTGGAAGAAAATATGAAGATTGTAGGTGAGCAAATCAAGCTTGCCAGACTCAGACGTAACCTCAGCAGGGCACAGGTCGCTGAACGCGCTATGTGTTCTGAACTGACCGAAGCTCGAGTTGAGAAAGGAAGTCCGACAGTAGCTATCGGCATATATCTTCGTGTCTTGTATGCATTACAGCTTGAAGACGACATATTATTCATTGCTAAGGAAGATAAGCTTGGCAAGGAACTCCAGGATATAGCTATGATTAGCCGCGAACGGGCATCTAAGAAGTAGAGGATATGGACAGATTATATGTATATGCAGATTTCAATTGGCTGGAGAAGCCGATGCTAGTCGGAGAACTCGGATACGAAAGCATCAGGGGATCACAGAGTTATTCGTTCAAGTATTCTAATGAGTGGTTAAAGAGTTACTCAGGCATACTTCTGAGCGAAGACATCCGTAATTATCCTGGCATACAATACACTCAGCCCGGTAAGTACATCTTCGAATGCTTCTCTGATTCTCTTCCGGACAGGTGGGGTACAATACTGATGAAAAGACGCGAGCAGGCGTTAGCGAACGAAGAAGGAAGACCGGTAAGAAACCTGACGTCTTTTGATGTGATTATGGGAATTGAGGACGAGTCCAGAATAGGAGGATTCAGGTTTTCCGAATCTCCTGATGGAGTGTTTATAAATAGCACAGACCGTCTCAGTGTCCCACCGATTCTCAGCCTTCGGGAACTCATTGCCGCCAGCCAAGCTATCGAAGATGCCGAAGACAAAGGAATCCTGGTGGACAAGAAATGGATACATCAGCTTCACAGACCAGGAACTTCTCTTGGCGGTGCCAGACCCAAAGCCAATATAATTTACGAGGACGGATTCATAAAAATAGCCAAGTTTCCTTCCCGCAAAGACAGCGGTGACGTTGAGCTATGGGAGCACATTGCACACGTCCTTGCCAAAAAAGCAGGAATAAACGTTCCGGAAACTCGTGTAGTCAAGGTCGGTTCCGAATACCATACTCTTCTTTCAAAAAGATACGACAGAACTGATGACGGCAGGCGTATTCATTATGCATCAGCCTTGACTATGCTCGGATTGAAAGACGGGACAGGAGCAGATGAAGGCTACGGTTATCTAGACATCGTGGATTTTATCATACGTGGATGCACTGATGTCGAAAAGAATATTCGGGAACTGTACCGCCGTGTAGCCTTCAACATATGTATCGGAAACTCTGACGACCATTTCCGCAACCACGGATTCCTGCTTACCGCAAAGGGATGGACACTCTCGCCTGCGTTTGACCTGAATCCTACGCTTAACAGATATCAAGGCATAATGATCTCTAGAGATACTAATGAATCTGACCTTACCGCCTTACTGAATGCATCTGAGGATTATTTTATTCCTAGAGAGGAAGCGGGAGAAATCATCCAAAGTGTCAAGCTGGCCCTTAAGGATTGGCAGAAAGTAGCCAAGAGGCTGGGCGCCCAGGAAAGAGACATCAATCTCTTTAGTCAAAGATTCATTACTGAATAACGACTCTTTCCATTTTGGAAACTGTCGTAATCCTATGCTTCATGCACAGTAATTAAAATTCCTTTAATTACCATAGTGGCCTGCGCAAAACATGCACAGGCCAGTCCGAACGTCGCCTCATAAGAATTATGCTCCCAGAACATAATGTTCCAGGAGCATAATATCGTGTCGAATATATTCTATGCAGTATATAATATATAAGACTAAACCTCTTAACACTAACTAAAGATGGGAATGACAGGAAAAATCCCCATCTTTGAAAGAAAAAAACATGAAACACTTCATCACCATCCTCCTCGTGCTCATCACCACGGCAGCAGGAGCCCGTGACTTCAAGGTCTATGGCCCACAGGGCGGCATCGCCATGGACATCACCCTTCCGAAAGGCTTCGACCCAGAAACCGGCAAATGTCCGATGGTGATCCTCATGCACGGAATCTTCTCCAGCGGCAACATAGTCCCTATGCCCGCCCTCGCACGTGAACTCGCCGACGCAGGTATCGCATCGATCCGCTTCGATTTCGGAGGACACTGGAGGAGCGAGGGCGAGATGCAGCATATGACTATCGGGAATGAGATCGCCGACGCCCTGGCTATGTGGGAGTATGCAAAGTCGCTGCCATATGTAAGCGGAATCGCCCTCCTGGGGCATTCGCAAGGCGGAGTCGTAGCATCAATGACGGCCGGCATACTCGAAAGCCGTGGCGAAAAGCCTGCCGGACTTGTGCTCATAGCACCGGGATCTGTAATTCAGGACGCCTGCAGGAACGGACGGTTCTTCGGGGCGGAATTCAACCCTGCAGACCCGCCTGAATATGTAAAGTGCTTCGGAGTCATGAAGCTGGGAAGGGAATACATCCTCACCACGCAGGAGCTCGACATCTATGGCACGGCAAAGGCCTACACCGGCCCGGTAAGGCTCATCCACGGCAGCAAGGACAGCATCGTTCCGATGTCATGCAGCGAGAAGTTCGTGGAGACCTATGGCGACAGGGCGGAGCTGATCGTCGTCGATGGCGAGAACCATATGATCACGCGCAAGAAAAAGAAAACCGTGGCCCTGTCCGTCGAGTTCTTCAGGGAACTTTTCTCTGCTTCCCATTAAACCTTCACTCCTCAAACGCATCAAAGAGAAGTTAACACATAAAGAACACTGACATGAAAAAGCTTTTGATCATCGCTGCCCTCCTTTCATTCTGCATCGGAGCCGGCGCACAGGAGAAAATCTATGAAGTCAAATCAGGAAAGGTGACCATGGAGATGGAAATGATGGGTCAGGTCATGGTACAGGACATCTATTTCGATGATTATGGCGCGAAGCAGGCGACTGTATCCAACTTCCAGGGCCAGAAGATGAGGATCCTCGTCATCGACGGAAGCAACGTGATGGTCAATGACGCTGACAAGACAGCCGTACGCATGCCAGCAATGGGCATGGGTTCCGAGAACAGGATCAACTGGCTCAACCTTGACGAGAAGACCATAAAGAAGAACAAGATCAAGGAGGCCGGAGAAGAGGTTGTGGCAGGAAAGACATGCAAGAAGTATGAATACAAGGTGATGATGATGGGACAGCCTATCACGACCACAGCCTGGGTTTACAAGGGCATCACCCTCAAGACTTCGACAAGCACAGACTTCGGAGAAATGGGTCAGACAGCCACAAAGATCGAGGAGGACATCAAGGTGGATCCTGCAATGTTCACCATCCCTGAGGGAGTGAAGATCCAGGACATGGACATGAGCATGATGGGAGGCGGCTTCTAGGCCACATCATACAGGTACGACAGACGGCAAGGAATCCTTGCCGTTTTTTTATGCTTAACTGCTACCGTGACACAAAACAGATAGAATGTGATTCAAAAATAATAGGATGTAACGCCGTTCATCTCTAAATTTGTAAATAGAGAAAATGCGTACACTATGAAAAGAATCATCCTTCTTGCGGCGATGCTTCTGGCTGCCGCTTCTTCCCTCAACGCACAGTCGACAGACAATGGTGACGGTACATTCACCAACCCGGTGATATGGGCAGACTGCCCCGATCCTGACGTGATCCGCGTAGGTGAAGACTTCTATTTCGTCAGCACCACGATGCATCTGATGCCGGGCGCTCCGGTGATGCACTCGAAGGACCTCGTGAACTGGGAGATCATCAGCTATATCTTCGACAGCATCGATGAGACTCCGCGTTACAGTCTCGAGGGCGGTACGGTCTACGGAAGAGGACAGTGGGCGACATCCCTGCGCTACCGCGACGGACGTTTCTATGCATATTTCACCCCTAACGACAAGCCTTACAAGGGCTATGTATATACCACAGAGAATCCTCGCGGGAAATGGGAGCTCCATGCTGTAATCCCTCATTTCCACGATGCTTCCTTCTTCTTCGACGATGACGGAAGGACATACATGCTTTACGGAACAGGCATGATCCGCGAGCTGAAGCCTGACCTCACCGGTGTGCTGGAAGGCGGACTGGACATGAAGCTTTTCGAGCGTGACAAGGAGGAGAACAACCTTCTCGAAGGAAGCCGCATGATCAAGCATGACGGCAAATACTGCCTGCTCATGATCTCGTGGCCTCGCGGGGGCATCCGCAGAGAGGTATGCTACCGTGCCGACAGGATCGAAGGTCCGTATGAGAAGAAGGTGATCCTCGAGACTCCGTTCGGCGGACTCAGGGACGGTGTGGCCCAGGGAACGATCTTCGATGACACCGAGGGCAACTGGTACGGAATGATATTCCAGGACAGAGGCGGAGTGGGACGTGTGCCGACGCTGATGCCATGCACATGGATCGACGGATGGCCGATGCTCGGAGACAAGGATGGCAAGGTACCTGAGATCATGCAGAAGCCTGTTCAGGGCCAGGAGCGCAAGGCCCTGACCGTCAGCGACAGCTTCGACGCCGACAAGCTGGGACTCTGCTGGCAATGGAACCACAATCCTGTCAATGAGGCATGGTCACTGACCGAACGTCCGGGCTATCTGCGCCTCAAGACAAACAAGGTCGTGCCGAGCATCTTCCACGCACGCAACACATTGACCCAAAGGATGGAAGGTCCATTATGTAAAGCGACTGTGGCTCTGGACCTCAAGCGCATGAAGGACGGAGATGTCGCAGGATTCAGCGCATTCAACAGCGACGCTGCCGTACTTGCTGTGACAAAGAGGGGCGGCAAGCTCTACCTGACCATGTCGGAGGAGTCGGTAAGGCTTTCGAACGACACCAAGGCCATCACAGGAGTCGAGAAGAAGGTGAGGGAGGAGATTCCGCTCAAGACAAAGAAGATCTATCTCCGTATCGAGGGCGACTTCCGTCCTGGAGAGACAAAGGACATCATCAAATGCTCATACAGCCTCAACAACAGGAAATGGCACAGGATCGGGCCTGACTACAGGACCGGATTCGACTGGCAGAGGTTCTTCATGGGAACAAAGTTCGCGATCTTCAATTATGCGACCCAGAGGGAAGGCGGATACGTAGATGTGGACTGGTTCGATTATTCAAGAGACAATCAATAACACTAAGACATATGAAAAAGTACAGCTATCTGATCATTGCATGCGCCATGGGTCTTCTCTGCTCATGCGCTGCACAGCCTGAAATGCCGGAAATCGGTACAGGTAACCCTTATCTCCCTCTTTGGGAGCATCTTCCTGACGGTGAGCCACGCGTATTCGAGGATCCTGACAATCCGGGACAGTACCGTGCATACATCATCGGTTCGCATGACCTCAGGGTCGGCAGCTACTGCGGTCCTGATATCAGGATGTGGTCTGCACCGGTGGAAGACCTTACAGCATGGGTGGACGAAGGCCCTATCTTCACATACAACATCGACGACCAGTGGGACGTGATGTATGCTCCTGACCTCGTGGAAGTCAACAAGAGAGATGGAACAAGAGAGTACTACCTCTATCCGCACAGCCGCGGCTGGGGACGTGAGGCACTCGTTGCGAAGAGCGACCGTCCTGATGGTCCGTTCACCGTTGTAAACGCAACAGAGGACGGCAGAAGAGCAGTCGAGGGAAGTATCCTCGGATTCGATCCTTCTGTATTCGTGGAGCAGATCGATGATCCGAACGACCCTGACTATGAGATCGGATTCCGTGCATACGGATACTGGGGATTCCAGAGATCATCAGCAGTCGAGCTCGACCAGAACACGATGTATTCTGCAAGACCGGGCGGAACATATATCCCTTACTTCATCCCTGCAAGCTTCCGCTACGGAGTCGTAAGAAAGGTGGAAGGCGTAAAGGAGTTCCCTGCACTCTACAAGGATCAGAAGCCAGAAGACTTCAACTTCTTCGAGGCATCTTCAATCCGCAAGGTGGGCAACAAGTATGTGATGATCTTCTCCGGCTATTCAGGTCCTGACTATGGCCTCGGAAGCTCGAACTCTACTCTCCGCTATGCATACGGCGACTCACCTCTCGGCCCATGGCGCAGCGGCGGTGTGCTCGTGGATTCACGTGGTATCGTCCTGAACGAGGACGGCACTGCCCTCATCGAGAGAAACGCGGCTCACAACACTCACGGAAGTATCGAGGAGATCAACGGACAGTGGTATGCATTCTACCATCGTCCTCCAAGAGGATTCGGATTTGCACGTCAGCCGATGGTTGCTCCTGTCACCATCGAGTGGGACGAGACTCCTGTAGCTGAAGGCGGAAAGGTCGTGATCCGCGGATATGATCCTTACGCAGAGGATGGAATCTGGGAGGCAAAGGCTTCAAACGGGGACCATTATACAGGTGCCGAGGTCACTTCAGAAGGTTTCCAGATCTTCGGTATGCCTCCTTACAAGTATTATTCAGCTGGTTATGCATGCTTCCTTTCAGACATCGGAAGCCAGCAGGACAACTGGGACATCTGGGACAACAGCATGCCTGTGAACGTTTCAGACAAGGATATCGTAGGTTACAAGTACTTCGGTTTCGGCGGTCTCGCCGAGGCGCAGAAGGGCATCCAGCCGTTCGAGGGCACAAAGGCCGGCAACGGTACTTCATTCAATGTATTCCTCACTCCTAAGACTGACAAGGCATTCAAGATCAACGTATGGATCGACGGTCCATGGGACAACGATACATGGAAGGGCAAAAAGATCGCCGAGATCAATGTTCCTGCAGGTTCAGCACAGGAGGTTACAGGATTCACGGCTGATGTTGCCGAGACTGTGGACGGCCTTGAGGGCAAGCACGCCATCTATCTCGTTGCTGAGGGCGAAGGCGATCTCTGCGAGCTCATGGGACTCGGATTCAGCAGGAAGGGCCAGAAGATGAACTACCCTGTTCCTCCGGCCGTAAGCATCTTCGTGGACGGAAACGCTGTCGAGATGCCGGAGCATCCGGTAAGATCTACAAACCAGAACGGTTATGTGGGATACGACCAGTACGAGGTAAGCTACAGCGTACCTGCAGAGCAGACAAAGACTCCGAAGGTGACCGCAAAGGCTGACAACCGCAATGTGGAGATCGAGATCACACAGCCTGAGTCGAAGACCGGAGAGGCGATCGTGAAGTGCGTCTACAACGGCGTAGCAAAGACTTACACAGTAAGACTCGCAGAATAATCTTTGAGGTTTCATGGATTTCAAGTATATTTGCCATATACAGACCATGACCGGAATATGAAAAACAATATCATATCTATAATCGCAGCCGGCATCCTTTGTGCCGGCTGTGCTTTTACCCAGGACATCGATACCTCAAGACTTGAGCTCCCTGCAATAGAAAGTACTGATTATCTTGTAGAATATCAGGGCTACGTATCTTCTTATAATGTCCTCACAAAGACTCCCGAATGGGTAGCATACGAGCTGACCAAGGATGAGACCTACGGAGATGCCGTGAGGGAAGGAAAGTTCTTCAGCCCGGACGACAGGGTCCTGCTGTCGCAGCCTGACGACTATGACTACAGGGGATCGGGATGGACAAGAGGCCATCTTGCGCCTGCCGCTGACTTCCGCTGGAGCGACGAGGCCATGTGGGAGACATTCCACTTCACCAACTGCTGTCCTCAGGATGAGGATCTGAACAACGGTATGTGGAACACACTCGAAAAGAAATGCCGCACATGGGCAAGAAAGTTCGGTAAGGTCTATATCGTGACCGGACCGATTGTCGGAGAGAACAGATACGGAACCATAGGCGACAGCCATGTGGTCATCCCTGACGCATTCTTCAAGGCTGTGATGGTTCAGAGCGGAAACCGCTGGCAGAGCATAGCTTTCGTGATGCAGAACAGGTCATATAATGACAATATGCAGAATTGCGCAATGTCGGTGGACGAGCTGGAGGAAATGACCGGATTTGACTTTTTTGCGGCTATGGATGACGAGACTGAAGCGCTTGCCGAGAAGGGATACAGACTGAGTTTCTGGAAGCTTTAGACTGTCATTCGTCAAATAAATGTGGCATAAACGGGATATTTTTCTACCTTTGTGCTTTGGACGAGTATTTTTAACTTTAACCAAATTTATAATCATTATGAAAAAAATCATTATCGCAGTTGCTCTCGTACTCGGTTTCGCAGCAGCAGCTTCAGCTCAGCCAAGAGCTCTCGGTGTACGTATCGGTAACGGTGGAGAGATCAGCTACCAGCACTCTCTCGGCAACAATTTCCTCGAAGTAGACGGAGGTCTCGGACTTGGATTTGACCGCGTATTCAATGTAGGTGCTACAGGTATCTATAACTTCATGATTTCAGAGTTCGGCAACGGATTCGGTTTCTATGCAGGTCCAGGTGCAGGTGTTGGTCTTGCTGTCGGCGATGTCAACTATTTCGCTCTTTCTGCAGCCGGAATGGTAGGTATCGAGTACAACTTCAACTTCCCTCTCCAGATTTCCCTTGACTTCAGACAGCATGTAGGTCTCGGTTTCAATGGCCACGGCTTGTGGACTCCTTCAAGCATAGGTCTTGGTATCCGTTACCAGTTCTAATCCATACGGACATAAAGATGAGCGGCGGCCTTTGCAGGTCGCCGTTTTTTCGTATCTTTGGCACAGATTAAGTATTACAACAGGACTAAGACAGAACAGACATGAAAAGATTTATAATCATCCTTTCCCTCATACTTGGCATTTCAGCGGTTTCGATGGCACAGCCAAGGGCCACAGGTTTAAGAATCGGAGCTACAGGCCTTGACGCTTCCTACCAGCACAGTCAGAACTGGAACACCTTCGTGCAGGGAGATATGGGACTGGATTTCGGATCGGGCGCAGATGCAGGAGCCGGATTCAGGATGGCTGCCACATACAATATGGTATGGGCCCGTCCGGCATGGACAGACCAAGGCACATGGGCAATCTATGCAGGCCCGGGTCTGGCATTTGGATACGTAGGCGACAGGGTTATATATAGAGCTGAAGCTCTGAAAATCAAGACAAGGAGCCATGGATTCATGCTCGGAATCGCGGCACAGGCCGGTCTGGAGTACAATTTCGAATTCCCTCTCCAGCTCTCGGTCGACATCAGGCCATATTTCGGCTTCCATGTCGCCGAAGGACGTGACATCAACTCAGAATTGAGCTACAGCCCAAAGACCGGTTTCTACAACCGCGGTCTTCTCGGTTTCATCCCTACCCTTTCTGCCAGATACCGCTTCTAGATAAGAAAAAACACAGATCCTATGGATTCATAAGATCTGTGTTCACAAAACCGTTTATCTCTTGCATCAGTTCGACCGATGCGAGGGATTTTCTTTTTATCTCGTCCGTGGCGTCAGGAGCTTCAGCTGCCGCCCGATAGAAGTTTATCGCTTCCCCGAAGCAGCAGTTTCTCCTCAGTTCCTCCGCCTTTTCCAATAATTCTCTTGCACTGTCTGCACTCATGACAATAATTTTTATTGCTCTTTGAAAGATTCTTCGCTTCGCTCAGAATGACACCCACACATCTCTCACCCCTCCAGCGCCAACGATGGGTCTGGTTTTGAACTGTATTTTGCTAAATGGTGATATTGTTATAGGCGACATGCCACCCCCGGCTAGGGGGTGTCTGCCGACAGGCAGACGGGGGTCGCCGGTAACAATATCACCATTTACACTATTATAAATTCTAAACCAGTCCCGAGAATCCCATGAACGCCATCGCAAGAATACTTGCAGTCACAAGGGCGATAGGAACGCCCTTGAACTCCTTAGGCACATCGTTGAGCGCGAGCTGCTCGCGGAGACCTGCGAAAAGTACCATTGCAAGACCGAAACCGAGAGATGTAGCGAAAGCATATACCGTAGCCTCGCCAAGGTTCATCATGCCGTCAGCTGCAGCTGCAAACGGAGAAGACTTCTGAACCACTGTCAGAGCCACACCGAGAACGGCGCAGTTTGTTGTGATGAGCGGAAGGAAGATACCGAGGGAAGCATACAGCGCAGGGCTGATCTTCTTCAGCACGATCTCCACCATCTGCACGAGTGCAGCGATCACGAGGATGAACGAGATGGTCTGGAGGAACTCAAGACCGAACTTCGCCAGAAGCGAGTTCAGGAGATAAGTGACTACAGTCGCGAGAGTGATCACGAAGCATACGGCCATCGACATACCTGTCGCTGTGCTGAGCTTGTTCGACACTCCGAGGAAAGGACAGATTCCGAGGAACTGTGAAAGCAGGATATTGTTTACGAATATCGCTGAAATGATGATAAGTATATATTCCATGATTACTCTGCCTTTTTAGTTGTTAATTTCCTGAAGATCACGATAAGGTATCCAAGAGCAAGGAATGCACCCGGTGCGAGTACGAAAGCAAGAATACCGTCTCCCTCGATGAATTTCCATCCGAAAGCAGAACCGCTGCCAAGAATCTCACGTACAAGTCCCAGCACTGTAAGCGAGAGTGTGAAACCGAGTCCGATGCCGATACCGTCAAGGGCAGAGTCACCGACACTGTTCTTGTTGGCGAAAGCCTCCGCACGTCCGAGGACGATACAGTTCACCACGATGAGCGGGATGAAGAGACCGAGAGTCTCATAGATGTCCGGAACATATGCCTGCATCACGAACTGAAGCAAGGTCACGAAAGTCGCGATCACAACGATATACGAAGGGATACGCACCTTGTCAGGAATATATGCCGCGATGGCAGATATCACGATATTCGAGAGTATCAGGACAAATGTAGTGGCAAGTCCCATGCTCATACCGTTGATGGCCGATGTGGTTGTAGCCAATGTAGGACACATACCCAGAAGGAGGACGAATGTAGGGTTCTCCTTGATAAGGCCTTTAGTTATAAGTTGTAGTTTTCCCATTTTCTGTCCCTCCTTATTCGTTTATGAGCATCGGGGTCTGACCGATGGCCTGGAACACCTTGGTTGCAAGAAGAAGACCGTCAGCGTATGCTCGTGATGTGATTGTAGAAGCTGTGATGGCATCCACGTCACCTCCGTCCTTCTTTACCGCAAGATCCTTTTCAGCAGGATTCCAGCCTTTGAACTGGCTGGAGAATGAAGGCTCGACGCACTTTGCTCCGAGACCTGGAGTCTCTGCCTGCGAGAGAACCTTTGTATTGCAGATGACACCGTTGATGTCAAATCCCACCTTGATGGCGATCGGGCCTCCGAAGCCTACAGGAGCCACATTGATGGCACAGCCCACTACATTTCCGACTTCGTCGTATGCAAGGTTGTATCCATATGAAGCACCCTCGAAATCAACGGTCCTTTCCTCTTCGATGGTCACGGCTGTCTCAGGAAGCACTTCCTTGATGGCAGCCTCGTTCTTTGCCTTTGCAGCAGCATCGATAGGCGCCTTCGTAAGTGCATAGACACCTGCAAGAAGTGCCGAACAAACGATGCAGATAGTGAAAAGGCACACTGTCATGTTCTTGAATGATGATTTTACTGCCATAGCCTATGCCCTCCCGTATTTCTTTGCGTGGCACCACTTGTTGATTAGAGGAACCACAGAGTTCATGATAAGGATAGCGAATGACATTCCCTCCGGATAAGCTCCGAAGTAACGGATAAGCATGGTGATGATACCGATGCCGACACCGAAGATGATGCCTCCGACATTGCTCATAGGAGAAGTCACATAGTCAGTAGCCATGAATACAGATCCGAGAAGCACACCACCGGTAAGGAGGTTGAACAGAGGATCGGTATACTCTGCAGGGTTGATCAGCCAGAAGATGCCCGAGAAGACAGCTACCGTAGCAAGGATCGAGAGAGTGATGTAAGGCTTGATGACCTTGCGGGCAAGCAGGTATACGAAACCTGCGAGGATAGCGATTGCTGAAAGCTCACCGGCAGAACCACCGATGTTCACAAACAGCATGTTCATGTAGTCGAGACCCTCGATTGCAGCTACTCCGCCCTCTTTTGCAAGTCCGAGCGGTGTAGCTCCCGAGAGAGCGTCAAGACCGCCACCGATGAAGCCCTGAGGTCTTGTCCAGTCGGTCATCTGTGCAGGGAACGAGATCAGAAGGAACACACGGCCCACGATTGCAGGGTTGAAGAGGTTCTGACCAAGTCCTCCGAATGTCATCTTTGCCACTCCTACTGCAACTACAGCTCCGATGAATACGATCCACCATGGAGTTGTTGCCGGGAGGTTGAGCGCAAGAAGGACACCTGTAACCACAGCGGAATAGTCACCTACCGTGCAGGCCTTCTTCAGGAGATATTTTGTGATAAGGTACTCCAGCAGTACGCATGAAGCCACACTCACTCCGAGCACGAGGAGCTCCGACCATCCGTAGAAGAGGACCGAGACAACGACTGCAGGGAGCAGAGCGATCACGACGTCACGCATCAAAGACTTCGTAGAGGTCTTTGTATGGAGATGCGGTGACGGTGAAACCAATAGTTTATCCATATCTTTACTTTAATTAGTTATCGATTTAGTTTTTACCTTTGTCCCCTGCCTCTTATAATCTTGATGACGTCGCCCTTTGCCAGACGGATGATGTCAAGAAGCGGAATGTTTGCAGGACAGCTGTAGAGGCAGCAGCCGCACTCGATGCAATCCTGTACCGCATTCTCCTCGAGTTCATCCATCATATTGTTGCGGGCATACTTCTGGAGAAGGAACGGCTCAAGACCCATAGGGCAGGCCTCAGCACACTTTCCGCAACGGATACAAGCCGACTCGACTCCACGTACCGTCTGCTCGGCAGTCAGATAAAGAAGGGATGAAGAACCCTTCACGGTAGTAGCGTCCATGTTGGCGATGGCCTTACCCATCATAGGACCTCCGCTGATGATTTTCGCAGCTTCTGCAGGCACTCCACCGGCATACTCTGCGATGTATGAGAGAGGCATACCGATACGGAACTTGTAGTTGTGCTGCTTCTCCATAGGGAGGCAGTCTCCTGTGATTGTCATCACGTTTGTGATGAGCGGAATATTCTTCTGGACAGCCTCATAAACGGCGAGGGATGTAGCTACGTTCTGAACCACAGCGCCGACATCGATAGGAAGTCCCATAGACTTCACCTGACGTCCCATGACTGCGTCGATGAGCTGCTTCTCACCTCCCTGTGGGTATTTCTTCTTGAGGGTCATGACAGAGATGCCGTCATACCCCTTTGCTGTCTTCTGGAGTTCAGCTACGGCTGCAGTCATGGCTGCGATAGCCTCCGGCTTGTTCTCCTCGATGCCGATCACGGTCTTGCAGCCGCCGAGCACCTGCTTCATGATTGCCGCTCCGACCACGATCTCCTTGCTTCTTTCGATCATGATGCGGTTGTCGGAAGTAAGATAAGGCTCACACTCCGCACCATTGAGGATAAGGCATTCCGCCACCTTTCCCGGAGGCGGGCAAAGCTTCACATGTGCAGGGAATGTAGCTCCTCCGAGACCTACGACGCCACACATCTTGATCTTCTCGAGAATGGCCTTGTTGTCCTCCGGAATCGCAGTCACGAGAGTATCGGTAAGGTCTACGCCCTCTACCCACTCGTCACCCTCGACATCGATCTCGATGTGGGTCATGTTGTTTCCTGCGAGGTCCTTGCGAGGTCCGACAGACTTCACGGTACCTGATACGGATGAATGTACATATGCAGAAATGAATCCTGCAGGCTCTGCGATCACCTGGCCTACCTTCACCTGGTCACCTGCCTTCACGATAGGAGTTGCAGGGGCGCCGAGGTGCTGTGCTACAGAAATGAACACCTTCGAAGGAACAGGAAGGACCTCGATCTTGCAGTCCTTTGAAATCTTGCTGTCGCTCGGGTGGATACCACCTATTGAAAATGTCTTCATCATAGTCCTATTCCTCCTTCTTTTCAGGCTGTGCTGCCGGTGCAGCTTCAGGCTTTGGAGCCGCTGGTGCAGCTTCTGGTTTCGGTTTGATTACAGGGAAGTTCACGGCGTGGATAGCTCCTGTAGGGCATTCAGCCACACACTTCTTGCAGAGCTTGCACTTTGTGAAGTCGATGTATGCCACGTTGTTCTCGACAGTGATAGCCTCGAACGGACATACCTTCGCACACTTGCCGCAGCCGATACATGCAGCCTTGCAGGCCTTGCGCGCAACGGCACCCTTGTCCTTGTTGACGCATGATACGAACACGCGCATGTTCCTGCGTCCCTTGTTGCGGAGCTCGATGATGCTCTTAGGGCATGCCTTCACACAGGCACCGCAGGCGGTACATTTCTCCTCGTCAACGACAGGGAGGCCTGTTGCAGGGTCCATAGAGATCGCGCCGAACTGGCAGGCAGCGACACAGTCGCCACAGCCGAGGCATCCGAAAGAACAGCCTGTGTCACCGCTGTAGAGAGCGGCCTTCACGCGGCATGACTGATATCCGCCATACTCGTTTGTACGAGGACGGTTCTCACATGTTCCGTTACAGCGAACGACTGCGACCTGAGGTTCCTTTGCGGCCACCTCGACGCCGAGCACTGCTGCAACCTTCTGCATTCCCTCATTTCCTCCTACAGGACAGAAGCATTTGTCCAGATTCGGAGATGACTCAACACAGAACTGGGCGAAGGCACGGCAGCCGGCCTGTCCGCATCCTCCGCAGTTAGCACCAGGCAACACCTTCTCCACCTCGTCGATTCTCGGGTCTTCCTCCACCTTGAACTTTTCAGCCACAATGTAGAGAACCACTGCGAGAAGCGCACCGAGGACGGTGAGGATTGCAATAGTCCAGATGATTGTTTGTGTCATTATAGTTAGATTTAGTTGTTGTTATTGTCAGTTTGCCTTAATGTAAAACTCGAACTGATCCGAGAGTCTGTCCCGGAACAGCCAGATGAAGAAGTAGTACACAGCCACTCCCGCAATTGCAACTCCTCCCATAAGGAACTCGTTACCGATAACGGAAGACAAAGATAATATTAAAATCATTAATATAGCCAATGGAATCACATAAGATATCCACACCGCTTTCAACCCCATGGTCATTTTTGTCGCCACCTTGACATCGTCTCCCACCGCATATTCCGAATACGGGTCGGTAGGCACCATGATCACCTTCTCCTGCTCCTCTGACATACCGCAGAGTTCCTTGGCATGACATGAAGAGCACGCTGAAGAAGACACGATCTCCACCGAGGTGAAGTCCGGAGTTATCTCTATGATCTTTCCGTCATGGATTATTTCGTTTTTCTTTGCCATAATCTATTTCTTTTTAGTTTCAACAAGTGAAGTGAAAGGATATTTCAGTCCGTCATATCCTGTAAGCCTTCCGGTTGCGAATCCGACCAGAAGAGGGGCCTCGAAGTACACAGGAAGCCTGTTTTCGTCATCGGTGACCCAAATCATCATGTCTTCCTCGCCCTTGAACACCTCGCCTTCCAGAAGCTTTGCGGCGAACTTTATCGTCTTTACGGTCCCTATGCCCTTCACCTTGATGGTCTCACGTCCGTAAAGGATGAAATACACATTGTAGACATCGTCGTCGATCGCGAATGTCATCGGATACTTCCTGCCCGGCTCAACGGCATCGAAGTCCATGTTCCTCGCATAGAAGAAAAGGCTCGGGATGTCGAAGGTGCACGGGGTCAGAGGCAGATCAGGATTGCGCTGCCCGCTGCTGGAAGAATACACGTCCGCATCGATGTAAGGCGTCTTTTCCGCCCACCTGTAGATGAATGTATTCCGCGCTTCGTAGCCTCCCTCATGGGTGTCTCGCGTAAACTTCAGCGGCTTCAGGCCGTCTCTTGTGAACCACGACTTGAAGTCTTCCCTGACCTTGAAGAATATGTCGAAGAACTTGGATGTCCTGCCGTGCGCATGGCAGAGGAATGCCTCCTGTCCGTCATATGTGACGTTGTCAAGGGTCACGGTAGCGGATCCCACATCCGAATTGATCGCACCCCACCTGTAATGGAGCACGAAGTCCATCCTCTCCCCGGCCTGGAATGCAAGTTCATCCTCCTCGACCGTCCTTACAGGAACGCACGCCGTTCCTTTCAAATCAAGATTCTCCTGTGCATGCATCGGTAAAGCCGTACATGTACACAGGAGAATCATTATTATCTTTCTCAGCTTCATCGGTTACATGAACTCTTCGTTTCCGCCGAATTCGTCCATCGGCATATTGCCCATAGGCGCCGGTCCGAAAGGAGGATCGTCATTCATCGCCGAAGCCACAGGCATCATATTCGCCTGATTGACAAGACTTTCCTGCTCATCAACAAAGCGCACCTCGTCTGCACGGAACCTCATGTCGATATCCGCGATAGAACCGTTTCTGTGCTTTGCGATGATGATCTGCGTCCTTCCCACATCGTCCGGATTGTCCGAAAGTCCCTGATAGTCGTATCTGTGGATGAAGATCACCATATCGGCATCCTGCTCGATAGATCCCGACTCACGAAGGTCGCTGAGCTGCGGACGGCGGTTGCTGCCCTGACGGTTCTCCGACTGACGCGAAAGCTGCGAGAGCGCGATGATAGGGACATTCATTTCCTTTGCAGTAGCCTTCAGCGTTCTCGAGATAGCCGCAACCTCCTGCTCACGCATACCCCTGAGCTCGGCAGGTCCCTGCATCAGCTGCAGGTAGTCGACCACGATGAGACGCACCCCTTTCTGCTTGACGAGCTTCTTCACCTTCGAGCGGAACTCCATCACAGGAAGCGAAGGTGTGTCATCGATATAGATCGGGGCCTTGGAAAGGTTCTTGAGCTGTATGTCGAGCTGCTGCCATTCCCAGTCCTGAAGCTTGACACCTCCCTTGATCTTGTCCGCGCTGAGCTTTGTCTCGGACACCATCATACGGTTCGCGAGCTGCTTTGCAGGCATTTCAAGCGAGAAGATCGCTACCGGCATGTTGAAATCGACAGCCGCATTTCTGGCGACATTGACAACGAATGCAGTCTTTCCGACCGAAGGACGTGCCGCCAGAATGATCAGGTCAGAAGCCTGCCATCCGAGGGTGATCTTGTCAAGCGACGGGAATCCCGAAGGTACTCCGCTGAGTCCTTCAGAGCCCTGACGCTTCTGGAGGTCTTCCAGGGCATCGTTTATGACCTTTCCGATCTCCTGGACATCCTTCTTGACATTGTTCTGGATGGCCGCGAAAAGCTTGGTCTGCGCCGTATCGATAAGATCGTCGATATTCACCGACTCGTCATACGAAGTCTTGAGGATATCGTATGAAGCCGTGATCAGCTCCCTCTGGATGCACTTCTGCTTGAGGATCCTGATGTAATACTCGATATGGGCGGCCGCACCGATCTTCTGCGAGAGCTGTGCGAGGGTGATCGTTCCGCCGATAGCCTCGAGGTTGCCCTGGGCCTTCAGCTTCTGCGACACGGAAAGAAGGTCAAGGGCGACATGCTCATTGTTGAGCGAGCTCATCGCCTCGAATATCATTCTGTGCTTCTCGCTGTAGAAGCATCCTGACGAAAGCTCATCCATAGCTTCGTCAACGCAGTTAGGCTCAATCAGGAGCGCTCCGAGGACAGCCTCTTCGACGTCAAGAGCTTGAGGCGGAATATTTCCCATCTCAAGCCCAAGCGTATCTAGATTGACTGACGGATTCTTCCTTCTGACTGAACGTTTCTTTCCCTCTTCAGCCATAAGTCAGATTATTCGAAATCAGGATTCACGAGAATTCTTCCACAGTACTCGCACACGATCATCTTCTTGTTTGAAGCGATGTCGATGAGTCTCTGAGGAGCGATTGTGTTGAAGCAGCCTCCGCATGAGTCTCCGTTGAAGACAGAAACTACTGCGAGGTGGTTGTTGACACTGTGCCTGATATGATCGTAGGCGCTCATTGTCCTGTCGTCGATCTTTGCAGCGCAAGCGTCTCTGTCAGCACGAAGCTTCTCCTCTTCCTTTGAAGTAGACTCTACGATTGTAGCAAGCTCCTGCTTCTTTGCCTTGAGGTCCTCGTTCCTGACAGCGATCTTCTCCTTCACAACCTCGAGGTCGTTCTTCTTGTCGAAGATGCGCTCCTTTGTCTCGGCGATGTGCTTCTCAGCGATCTGCCTGAGGAGGCCCTGGTTCTCGATCTCCTTGTTGAGAGAGTCGTACTCACGGCTGTTAGCCACATTCTCGAGCTGAGACTTGTACTTCTCGATCTGAGTATCGCACTCTGTGATGCCGAGCTTGTTCTCTGTGATGAACTTGCCGTACTCGTCGATGATCTCTGCAAGGCGTGCAGACTTAGCCTTAAGCTCCGCGATCTCAGTCTCAAGAGCCTCAACCTCCATAGGAAGCTCACCTCTGAGCTGAAGGATCTTGTCGATAGCCGTATCAGCCTGCTGGAGAGCATACAGTGTCTGGAGCTTCTCGCTGACGCTCAGGTCAGAATCGGCAAAGCTCTTCTGAATGGATACGAAGGTCTCCCTCTGGTCAATAGGAGTTTCGAATTTCTTGGTCTTTTTAGCCATATTGCTTAAAAATAAAATATCGGGTTACTATATATATTCTGAGTAATGCGAACCGCAAAGGTAGGAAAATTTTTCTTTATCAAAGAAAATAATATATCAACTATCTCTATTTCACTCTCATAATGGCCTATATCCATGATCATGAAGCCTTCATGAGTGAAGAAATTGTGATATGAGATATCGCCGCTGAGGTAGAGCTGGGCACCCGACTTCATGGCCGCTCCGATGAGCGAACCGCCGGATCCTCCACACATGGCGACACGGCTTATCATGCCTTCCACAGGTCTGGAAGCCCTCAAGGCCTTGAGACCGAACCTTTCCTTGACAAGCCTCACAGCCTGCTCCGCAGTCAGCGGTTCAGGAAGATTTCCCACGACTCCCAGGCCGGTTCCGTCCCCGTCTTCGTCCAGTATCTCCACATCCTTGAGTCCGAGCCTTGCCGCCATGGCGCCGCTGACTCCCGCGATGACCTTGTCGGCACTTGTATGGGCGGCATAGACGCTGATCCCGGCCTTGACGGCCTTGATCACGGCCTCGCCTACAGGATTGTCCGGAGAGATCTTCTTCAGTCCTGAAAATATAAGGGGATGATGTGTGACGATCATGTCGGCACCGCACTCAACAGCTTCGTCCACAAGTTCCGGAGTGCAGTCAAGACCAAGAAGCACGGAACTTACCGGGGCATCCGGCGAGCCTATGCACAGGCCGCTGTTGTCCCAGCCTTCCTGCAGAGAAAGAGGAGCAAAGTCCTCGATCACCTTGATTACGTCCCTTACGATCATAGTTCCTCACGGATTTCGGCGAGCTGCTTGCGGATCGCCTTGAGCGACTCCAGCACCCGTGCCTTGTTGATCACTTCCTTCCTGTCGCCCTTGAGCCTCTTGGCAGCGCCCTCCAGTGTAAGGCCTTCGACCTTCACCAGCACATGGATATGCTTGAATGTCTCGACATCCTCCTTTGTGAAGAGGCGGTTGCCCTTGGCATTCCTCTGCGGCTTGATGAACTTCGGGAACTCATTGGCCCAGAAACGCACCAGCGATGTGTTCTCGCCAAGAATCTCGGCTACCTCACCGATCGTGTACAAATACTTTTCCATTATATCTTCCTTTAAAAGATCCTTCACTTTGTTCAGGATGACAGCGTCAAGTTCCGTGTGCAGGATGACAGCGTCATCAGTCCAGCGACTGTCCGGTTGAGACGGACATCACCAGCATGTTCACATATTCCTCCGGTGTGACAGAGGCGAAAAGATGGTTTACAGGGTCAAGCACCACAGTGTCGCGGAGCACCTCGTAATGGAGATGCGGGGCGAAAGAGTTGCCGGACACACCTACATATCCCAGCCTTGTGCCGCGTCTTACCTTGCGTCCCTTCACCGCCTCCATGTCCGCAAGATGGGCATATCTTGTGAAATACCCGTTGCCATGGTCGACCACCACGACATTTCCGAGGCCCTTGCGCGACCTGATCACTTCCGAAACCACGCCGTCAGCGGCCGCATACACAGGCTCTCCTGCCGGAGCTATCATATCCAGACCGTTATGCATGATGCTCACCTTATAGAACGGGTTGATCTTCTCGCCTACCGAAGCGCCGGTCTGTGCGAAAGAGAAATTCTCTATAGGCTTATGCATCGGAGGCATCACGAAGGCACTGTCCTGCATCGCCGCCATGATCCTGCGGAAATTGTCCTCCACCCTGCCGGCAGCGCCGGTCATGACATCCAGCTTTTTCTCGGCATACCTGACGATATCTCCGTCCGGAACGGAATCGAGCCCCACGAAGAAGTCCAGAGAGGACATCGGGTCCATGTTCGGAGCCGATGTATTGAATATCTCCGTATAGATGCGGTCATCCTTCATCTTGAGTCCCTCGATGACATCCGACAGCAGCTCCTCCTTCTTCTGCAGTTCCGGGAATTCGCTCTCGAACATCCTGTTCTCATCCTTCAGCTTCTGCTCGGCATCCGTGCTGAAGACCAGGGCGAAGATCACATAATACACCAGGGCGAGGGACAGGGTAGCGACAAAAAACATCAGTATCTTACGGATTACCGCCCACACTGATGTCCTTGTCTTCCTGAATCTGAAGTCTTCCCTATCGTATTCGTACTGGCTCATGACTTTCCGTTATCCCTCCTTCTATGCGAAGGATGAAGGGTGATGTTCTTTGATGCATCCGCCGTGTTCTGCACCATCACGGCATACTCTTCCGGAGTGATCGAAAGGTCGTAGTAGTTTGCCGGATTGATGTGATTTCCCTTGTATATCACCTCGTAATGCAGGTGCGGGCCTGAAGATTTTCCGGAATTTCCACTCTGGCCTATGCACTCTCCTCTCTTGATCTTCATTCCCTCCACGACGCCCACAGCCTTGAGATGGGCATATCTGGTCTTGTATCCGAATCCATGGTCAATCACCACCTGGTTGCCGTATCCGAAGAACTCGAACTTCACGCTTTCCACTACTCCGTCTCCTGTCGCATACACAGGATTGCCCGGCTTCATCGCAAAATCCACACCGGTATGGCGGGCAGTACGTCCGCTCATAGGGTCTTTCCTGTAGCCGAAGCCGCTTGAAAGCCTGTAGACTGAAGGATCAGGATTGATCGGCGGGATGGCAGGAATGCACATGGCCATGTCACCGGCCCTCTTCGAAAGAAGGGCCACCTCGTCGAATGAACGGCTCTGCACGTATGTCTTCTTTGTCAGGACATCGAGCCTTACAGCCATGTCCTTCAGAAGCAGGCCGCTTCCCGATTCGTCATAATGGGCATATCTGTTGACACCTCCGAATCCCGCATTCCTCACTTCGGCAGGGATCTCGTTCATACCGAAGATCGAGCGGTATATTCCGTCATCCCTCATCTGGAGAGAGGTCAATGCCTCCTCGTATGAGTCAAGCTGCATGTTCATGACCTCGACCTTCGAGCACCATTCCGCATTCTTCTTCTTGAGAAGCGCGGTCTTCGGCAGTTCCCATCCGAGGACAGAGGTGTATATCCAGAAATACACGAAAGCCATCACCACGCTCACTGCAAACATGCAGAGAGGCATGAGGACACGAGACGCGCGAGAACGTTTCTTCACCTCATAAAGGAGCGTTCTCGAATTAAATACATATTTCTTGTTTTTGGACATATCGGGCAAAGATAACGAAAATCTGCGACACTTCTATAAAAAATAATATTTTTTACATTGTATGAGCTTAAAACATGGTTTTCTATGGTCTTTTACAGAAAAAATATGTATTTTTGCGAGTTAATTTGCCGTAGCATGCATTGACGGCAACCGGAAAGAATATAAAACTGAAAAACATATGACATCTAAAGAGATCAGAAAAGCCTTCCTGGACTTCTTCGAATCCAAGGGCCATCAGATTGTGCCTTCGGCACCAATGGTCGTAAAGAACGACCCTACACTCATGTTCACAAACGCAGGAATGAACCAGTTCAAGGACTGGTTCCTCGGCAACAGCCCGGCAAAGTGGAAGAGGGTCGCTGACAGCCAGAAATGTCTCCGCGTAAGCGGAAAGCACAACGACCTCGAGGAGGTAGGACGCGACACATACCACCACACAATGTTCGAGATGCTCGGAAACTGGAGCTTCGGCGACTATTTCAAGAACGAGGCTATCGACTGGGCATGGGAGCTTCTCACAGAGGTTTACAAGCTCGACAAGGACAGACTCTACGCTACAGTATTCGAGGGTTCAGAGGCAGACGGCACACAGCTCGATACAGAGGCTATGGAAGCATGGAAGAGACATCTTCCTGAAGACCGCATCCTCCTCGGAAACAAGAAGGACAATTTCTGGGAAATGGGTGATACAGGCCCTTGCGGACCATGTTCAGAGATCCATATCGACCTCCGTTCAGACGAGGAGAGAGCTGCCGTTCCCGGCGCATCTCTCGTGAACAAGGACCACCATCTCGTGATCGAGATCTGGAACAACGTGTTCATGCAGTACAACCGCAAGGCGAACGGCGAGCTCGAGCTTCTCCCTAACAAGAACGTGGATACCGGAATGGGCTTCGAGCGTCTCTGCATGGCTCTTCAGGGCAAGAAGTCAAACTACGACACAGACGTGTTCACAGGCATGATCGCAAAGATCGAGGAGCTTTCAGGACACAAGTACGGCACTACAACCGAAGAGGACATCGCGATGCGCGTGATCGCTGACCACATCCGTGCGATCAGCTTCTCTATCGCTGACGGCCAGCTTCCTTCAAACGTGAAGGCAGGTTATGTGATCCGCCGAATCCTCCGCCGTGCAGTAAGATACGGCTATACATTCCTCGGCTTCAACGAGCCTTTCCTCTGCCGCCTCGTGCAGCAGCTCATCGACGACATGGGCGAGTTCTATCCTGAGATCGTGAAGCAGCAGACTCTCATCGAGCGCGTCATCAAGGAAGAGGAGATGGCTTTCCTCCGCACTCTCGACAGAGGTATCCGCCTGATGGACAACATCATGGCGAAGTCAGCCGAGACAAAGGTGATTTCAGGCGAGGACGCATTCGTTCTCTATGACACATTCGGCTTCCCTATCGACCTTTCAGAGCTCATCGCTTCAGAGAAGGGATACACCATCGACCTCGAGGGATTCCAGGTGGAGCTCCAGAAGCAGAAGGACAGAGCACGCAACGCCACTGCGATCGAGTCTGGCGACTGGGTGGAGTTCGCGCACTGCGACAACATCGAGTTCTGCGGCTATGACGCAACCGAGCTCGAAGGCGTACAGCTCACCCGTCACCGCACAGTGAAGGCAAAGAACAAGACAATGTACCAGCTCGTGTTCGAGCGCACTCCGTTCTATGCAGAGATGGGTGGACAGGTAGGAGATACCGGATACATCCTTTCAGAGAGTGGCGAGAAGATCAGCATCATCAACACCATCAAGGAGAACAACCTTACCATCCATGTCGCAGAGCGTATCCCTGCAGACTGCACTGAGAGCTTCAGCCTCCATGTGGACGCAGAGCGCAGGACACAGATCGAGAACAACCATACAGCTACCCACCTCCTCCACCAGGCTCTCCGCGAGATCCTCGGAACACATGTGGAGCAGAAGGGTTCATATGTATGTGACAAATATTTCCGCTTCGACTTCTCGCATTTCGAGAAGCTCAGCGAGGAGCAGACCAAGCTTGTCGAAAGAAGAGTCAACGAGCTCATCAGAAGCAACTACCCTCTCGACGAGAACCGTAACGCTACAATGGAGCAGGCACAGGAGATGGGCGCCATGGCCCTCTTCGGAGAGAAGTACGGCGACACTGTACGCGTGATAAGATTCGGTGATTCATGCGAGCTCTGTGGCGGTACACATGCTGCAGCGACAGGACGCATCGGATATTTCAGGATCGTTTCAGAGTCAGCTATCGCTGCCGGAGTACGCCGTATCGAGGCTACTACAGGAGTACATGCAGAGGCTCTCGTTGACGAGATGGCCCAGACCATCCATGCTGCAAAGGCATTCTTCAACAATGTCCCTGACCTCGCAGGAGCCATCAGGAAGATGGTCGAGGAGAACGAGGCATACAAGAAGCAGATGGAGGAGATAGCAAAGGAGAAGACTCTTGCGCTCAAGAACAGCCTCAAGGGCATGGCAGTCGAGATGAACGGCATCAACGTCGTGAAGATCGACACCCCTATGGATCCTGTTATGCTCAAGAATGCGGCATTCATGCTCCAGAAGGAGGCGCAGAACCTCGTGATCGCTGCCGCATTCGAGTCTGCAGGCAAGCCGCAGCTCCTGCTCATGTATTCTGACGACCTCGTGAAGGCCGGTCACAATGCAGGCGCCGATGTACGCGAAGCCGCAAAGCTCATCCTAGGTGGTGGCGGCGGACAGCCAGGTCTGGCGACAGCAGGCGGAAAGGACCTGAACGGTCTTTCCGATGCACTTAATAAATTGATTGATTCAGCTACACGATAAAAAGTGAAGAAACTCGACCAGTTCATAATCAAATCATTTGTAGGACCGTTCATAGCGATCCTGCTGGTCGTTGTATTCATCCTCGTGATGCAGTTCCTATGGCTCTACATCGACGAACTCGTCGGTAAAGGACTGAGCCTCAAGGTGATATTGGAGTTCCTGGCATGGGGAAGCGCGACAATGCTCCCGCTTTCCCTGCCATTGGCGACTCTTCTTTCATCGATGATGACCCTCGGCACATTGGGCGAGAACAACGAGATCCTCGCTATCAAGGCCGCAGGAATCTCGCTTCAGAGAGTGTTCATCCCTCTCGGAGTGATATGTGTCCTCATCAGTGTCGGAGCCTTCTTCGTGTCGGACAGGCTCATCCCTGTGGCATACAACAAGATCTACCAGCTCAGGGAGGACATCGGAAAGACCAAGGATGAGATCAAGATCCCTACCGGAACGTTCTACAACGGTATCGACGGATACATCCTGAGGGTGAACGCCAGGAACGACGAGACCGACATGATGCACGGAGTCATGGTGTACAACCACACCAAGAACAAGGGCAACACCAGCCTGACGATCGCCGACTCCGCAATGATGAAGATGTCGAAGGACAAGACCTATCTTACATTCACTCTTTACGACGGATCTAATTACGAGGAAACAAACACAAGGAAGTACAGGGACACGACCCTCCAACTGCAGAAGATCGACTTCCACAAGCAGGAGATGATCATACCTCTGGAAAACTATGCTTTCCAGAAATCGGACTCAAGCCGCTTCAACGATCAGGTGAAGTCCATGAACCTCAAGCAGCTCCAGCACGGCCAGGACTCGATCGGATCTCTTGATTCCGCCGGAAAGCAGGAAAACCTGAAGGGACTCAGAAGCTCGCGGTCGCTGAGGTACAATGCGCAGCTTGACACAGCCAGCCATACATATAAAAGGAACAAGACTCCTTTTGAAAACGAGGAGATCGGCACATGGAAGACCGTGACAGATGAGATCAGGGCCCTCGAGAAGGCCAAGAGCAGCGCAGGAGAACTCGAATCGGCCTTGAGTTCATATGCAAGGGAAAGATATTACCACAACTACACCCTCCGTCTGATAGACATCGAGATCCTGAAGAAATTTGCCGTTGCGATCGCATGTCTCATATTCTTCTTCATCGGAGCACCTCTCGGTGCCATCATCCGTAAAGGAGGCCTCGGAGTGTCGGTGATCATTTCCGTACTCTTCTTCGTGGCATACTGGGTTATCGACATTTCCGGCACCAAGCTGGCCCGAGACGGCGCGGTAGGTCCGTTCCACGGAGTATTCATTTCAGCATACATCCTCCTTCCTACAGGACTTTTCCTGACATGGAAGGCGATCAACGATTCAGCATTCTTCAGCGCCGACAGCCTGAAGAACAACTTCAGAAAAATCAAAGCCAAGATAATGGGAATATTCAAGAAGACGCGTATCGTCTACATGGGTACGCCGGAATTCGCCGTAGCTCCTCTTGACGAGCTCATAAAGAACGGATACAATGTAGTAGGCGTAGTGACAGTAGCCGACAAGGCCAGCGGCCGCGGACTCAAGATCAACGAAAGCGCCGTGAAGAAATACGCCGTAGAGCACAACATACCTGTGCTCCAGCCGGTCTCGCTCAAGGATCCTGAATTCCTCGATGCGCTCAAGGCCTGGAAGCCGGACCTCTTTGCCGTAGTGGCCTTCAGGATGCTTCCTAAGGTTGTATGGGAGATTCCGAAGCTCGGAACATTCAACCTCCACGCTGCCCTTCTTCCACAGTATCGAGGCGCGGCACCTATCAACTGGGCCGTCATCAATGGTGAAAAGACCACAGGTGTGACTACATTCATGATCGATGAAGGCATGGATACAGGCGGCATCATGTACAGATACGACTGCAAGATCGGACCGGAAGAGACTGCCGGCGATGTCCATGACAAGCTCATGGAAATCGGCGCCAAGCTCGTGGTCAATACCGTGGAAGCTATCATCGACAGGAATGTCGAGCTCCGCGTACAGAAGAGCTTCATCCAGGGTTCGGAGATCCTGCACCCTGCGCCAAAGCTCACCCGCGAGCTCTGCCACATAGACTGGAACGGCAGGACAAAGGACATCTACAACCTCATCAGAGGCCTCAGTCCATATCCTGCAGCATTCACCGAACTTGTGAAGGACGACAAGACTCTTCAGATGAAGATATTCAAGACCATCAAGATCACAGGCGAGGAATATGCGGCGATGCTGGCAGAAAACGGCCTCGGCTCTGCTGCACCGGGCACCGTCCTTTCCGACGGAAAGAGCTATCTCGCGATCAGTACCGCTGACGGAGCGTTGTCGGTAACTGAGCTTCAGCTTGCAGGCAAGAAGAGGATGGCGGTAAAGGACTTCCTCATCGGTTTCCGCGAGCCGCAGACATACGGGACAAGCAAAGGCACATCTTCACAGATAACAGGAAAGCATGCTTAAGACAGTTGTCATAATTTGTGACGGGAAATTCCCTAAATCGGAATATCCACGTTATCTCATCCGCACGGCAGACCATATCGTCTGCTGCGACGGAGCCTTGAAGAAATACCTGCGCAACTGCCCTGCCATATTCGGCGAGGAGCGTCTTCCTGATGTAGTCATCGGCGACATGGACTCTCTTTCGGAGTCAATGAAGCAGAAATACAGCGACATCATCGTGAAGGTCGACGAGCAGGAGCACAACGACCAGACCAAGGCTTTCAGATGGGTCCTTGACAATCTTTCAGGCATCGGATGCATATACATCCTCGGCGCTACCGGAGAGCGCGAAGACCATACGATCGGCAACATATCGCTGCTCATGGAATATGCCAGGACATATGACCTCGACGCCATGGGCATAGAGCTGCTGATGGTCTCGGACCATTGCACGATCTTCCCTGTCACAGACACATATGAAATGGAGTGCGGCGAGGGACGCAAGGTTTCGGTCTTCAGTCCTGACAACAGCCTCCGGATCAAGTCCGAAGGCCTTGAATGGCCAACAGATGGAGTCGTATTCGACAATTGGTGGAAGGCGACCCTGAACAGGGCCTCACAGGACAAGGTAAGACTGGAATTCAGCCACAGGTCTATAGCATTGATAATGTTGAACTAAAAAGCGACAAACGCTAAAATATATTAGGAAATCCGCAATATAAATTATATTTTTGACGGAGAAATCGAAATCTGATTTTAATTCATTAGAAATGGAAAACAGCAAGTACATCCCTACGGTTGAAGCCATTGAGAAGGCTTCCAGCGTGCTTGAGGAAATCCTCGAACCAACACCGTTTCAGAAGAACCAGAATCTTTCAAGCTTATATGAAGCGAACATCTTCCTCAAGAGGGAAGACCTTCAGATGGTGAGATCATACAAGATCCGAGGAGCATACAACAAGATCAGATCCATCGACCCTGATTCCATGCAGAACGGCATTGTGTGCGCCAGCGCAGGAAACCACGCACAGGGTGTGGCATTCTCCTGCAGCAAGCTCAAGATCATGGGATCCATCTTCATGCCTACCACCACACCGAAGCAGAAGATCGAGCAGGTAAGGATGTTCGGCAAGGAATACATCGAGATCATACTCACAGGCGACACCTTCGATGCAGCCAACTCTGCCGCCATCAGGTTTGCAAAGGAAAACGACAAGACATTCATCCCTCCTTTCGATGACCCTAAGGTTATGGAAGGCCAGGGCACAATAGGACGAGAGATCCTCAACCAGAGCAAGGTCAAGCTCGACTACATCTTCGTTCCGATCGGAGGCGGCGGACTTGCATCAGGACTCGGTTCGTATATCCGTCAGATGTCTCCTGACACAAAGATCATCGGAGTCGAGCCGGCAGGAGCACCATGCATGAAGGCTGCCATAGAGGCCGGCAAGGTAGTGAAGCTCGAGCAGATCGACAAATTCGTTGACGGAGCAGCCGTACAGGAAGCTGGTTCTCTCACATACCAGGTATGCAAGGAAGTCCTCGACGACATCGTGGTGGTTCCTGAAGGTGCAGTATGTACAACCATCATCCAGATGTACAACAAGAGCGCCATCGTAGTGGAGCCGGCAGGAGCCCTCTCTTCTGCAGCACTCCGTTTCTATGCCGACAAGATCAAGGGCAAGAATGTGGCATGTATCGTCAGCGGCAGCAACAACGATATCACAAGAATGGAGGAGATCCGCGAGAAATCCCTTCTCTACGAAGGCCTGAAGCATTATTTCCTCGTGAACTTTCCTCAGAAGTCCGGAGCTGTGCTCTCGTTCATCCGCGACGTGATCGGCCCTAAGGATGACCTTGTGTACATCCAGTACATCAAGAAGACCAACAAGGAATCAGGTCCTGCGCTCATCGGCATCGAAGTATCCGAGAAGGAGGAATTCGATGAGCTTATCAAAAGGATGGAAGCGAACAACATCAAATTCGAATACATCAACGAAAACAATATATTATTTGAAATACTAATCTGATAACATCATGGCAAACATCGACTGGACAAAGCTCACTTTCTCCTACACCAAGACAAACACCATTCTCAAGACTACATTCAAGGACGGCGCATGGACTCCTGTGGAAAGTCTCACTGACGACAACATCACTATGAGTGCATATGCCGGTACTCTTCATTACGCCATCGAGTGCTTTGAAGGTCTCAAGGCCTTCAGAGGCAAGGACGGACAGATCCGTCTCTTCAGGCCTGAGGAAAATGCAAAACGTCTCCAGAGATCTGCAAAGTTCCTTGGAATCGAAGCTCCATCCATCGAGATGTTTGTCGACATGTGCAAGCAGGTCGTTAAGGAGAACATCGACTTCCTCCCTCCATACGAGGTATCAGGTGCGTCACTCTACCTCCGCCCTACCCTTATCGGATCCAACCCACAGCTTGGAGTACAGTCATCGAAGGAAAGCACATTCCTCATGCTCTGCTCGCCTGTAGGCGCATATGTAGGCGGTGCACTCGATGCAGTCGATGTAGTTATCGCCAGAAACTATGACCGTGCAGCTCCAAACGGATCAGGCGCATTCAAGGTCGGTGGAAACTATGCATGCTCGCTCTATTCGCTCAATGTAGCCCATGAGCTTGGATACAAGGCTGTCCTTTACCTCGATCCTGCTACAAGGACATACATCGACGAGTTCAACTCATCGAACTTCTTCGCAATCAAGGGCAACACATACATCACACCGAAGTCCGCTTCGATCCTCCCATCGATCACCAACATGTCTCTCGAGACTGTTGCCGCCCATCTCGGAATGGAGGTTGAAAGAAGACCGGTTCATGTGGACGAGCTCAGCACATTCGAGGAGGTCGGAGAATGCGGTACAGCAGTTGTCATCACTCCTGTACATAAGCTCGTTGACAAGCCGTTCCTTGAGTCAGAGGAAGAGACTGTCTATACTTATGGCGACGGCCAGTGCGGTCCTAAGTCTCTCAAGCTCTACAACTACATCAGAGCCATACAGAGAGGCGAGATCGAGGATCCGTTCGGCTGGAATGTATTCGTTGACTAGTCTTACTTTTGAGATATCTTTGAGTCCCCTGCACTCTGGCGGGGGATTTTTTGTGTGGAGTGATGTTCCTGTGGAACCTGGTGGCTAAACGAAGACTCATTAATGCCCACACCGCATAGGTCAATTTCATTGTCTTAAAACAACAAAATGTTTGTATTTCTTGATTTTATTGTCCGTAAGTGTTATATTCTCAAGGACTTTATCGAGAGACATTCGAAGGAGGAGGATATAAATGTCATCTATGTAGATAAGGAGAAAAAGGCGTTTGGGAACATCAAGACAAAGGATGATCTTGACAATTACATCGAGAACCTTTTTCAGCCTGGCAAGCATAACTGTATTCTTGTTGACTATACTGACAGCACGGACACAATCAAGTCTGCGCATTTCAGAAAAGATGGCTCTATCCGAATCACAGATGATCAAAGAATGCTCACTCTTGAGGATGCCGGAAACACAAAGATCAAATGGAGGAAAGTCAGATAATCTTACCGGCTTCCTGCCCTACAGCCATAGTTCAGTTCTTCAAGAAGCATACGGGAACAGTTCACGCCTTAGGCTGCCAATTCCTTTGCGTCTGGCTTTGTTACAGGTATGGAGTGATAGATTACGATGCTGTACATGAATTCCAGTCAATCGTTTTCATCTGTTCCCTCTCAAATGAGGTGGTACATCGCTAAGGTACTCAAGT
>JAFTWQ010000078.1 GCA_017465225.1 Bacteroidales bacterium | reverse complement strand
TTCGGCAAGCCTTTTCAGTTCCAGTAACGGATTGCTGTTTACCACACTCTCGAACTGCTCTGCCGCCCCAAGCATCCTGACAATGCCCTCGCTGCCCGGAACCTTGCCTGCACCCATCCCGGCAATTCCTGAAGGGCTGCCTTTCACATTGTTCTTGTTCGAGAATGTCACGAACAGCCTGCACCTGTGGTCAAGATACTCCCTGCCGCCAAAATGCCTCTCGTATGCCTCATCCAGCAGCCCTTTCGCCCTTTCAGAAGCATACTTCTTTTTCATATATATGTCCTGCTTATGAACGATACTGTAATCCGGCAGCAATGCAATGGCTGCATTAAGCGTACTTATAATGCTGTCATACTTTTCTTCGTTGCATCTGAAAGCCGGAGGAAGCGACATCTCCCACCCGACACAAATGTCACCCCTCTTCGACAGGATGACTCCATCCCCACCGTTCATCACGGGGAAACAATCTCTGATGTCTATCTTTTCCATACTTTATATTTCATTATGATATGTTTGGGAATACTCAGCCCGGCAATCTTCCTGTCAATGGCCTTTGTCCCGAATCTCTGCTGAATCTCACCGATTGCCATATATCCGGCAGCAAACAGTACGGCAGCCGCAGCCATACCGGTTATGCTCCCGAATACCGAGCCGATGATCATAGCCACCACGACATCAATCATCGCCGCTGCACCAGCGACAATGATATACCTGCCCTTGATCCCGAACAGAGAAAAAGGGCGGTCAAGGTTCCTATAGACCTTGCATCTCATAGTCCTATGAAGTTTTTCAGCACCAGAGCGGCAATGATGCAGAATATCATTCCTCCGCACCATCCCAGTGCCTTGTTTGCAGACTGCTGATCTCCGCTGTAGAGTTTGATACCCACCGTGATCAGCGACACGATTGCGATGATGCTCAGAACTGCAATCACCACCTGATAGATCAGCGAACCGGCAGACCTGATCTGCATATTCGCCTCATTCAAAAACGAAATGGCATCCTGTGCCATCAATGCCGGAGATGCCAGAAACAGCAATCCCAACGCGACATTTCTCTCTCCTCTAATCCTCATCACTAATGTCCGTTAATTACTTCTTGTATTTCATCAAGTTCACTGGTCTTCACCGCGAACTTGTCTATTATTGATTCCTTCCTCTGCTTGACCTTCTTCGCTTCCTTTTCCGATTCATCACAACACACCTTGAACCGTACCGGCACAACGATAGGCTCTACGCAGACAACAGGCACCAGACCATCAGGAATCTTCTGTCGTTTGAACTCCTCTCTCCTCATACCTCACAATCTCCTCAAACAGGTTAATAATGCCCGGATTCTTCGCTCTTATCTCCTTCTCCGGGAAACATACAGTGCTCCTCACGAACCCTTTGGCTCCCATCTCTCTCTTCATAGCAATGGAATTCTTCACCATAGCCTCCGACACTCTCACCCCGTGCCTTTCAAACCATTGACGCAGCCTGCCATATAAGGCAGGATCTTCCTTGCCGTGCACTCTGTTGAAAAAGGGTAGTGTCTTCAACCCTGTCTCCTCGAATATCTGCGACAAGGTCTTTGCTGAACAAATGCTGATGGCATCCAGTTCCACAGGGAT
>JAFTWQ010000077.1 GCA_017465225.1 Bacteroidales bacterium | reverse complement strand
TGGAGCAGCGGCACAACGGCTGTTGCTACCGTCTCAGGCGGTACTGTTACCGCAATTGCAGCCGGTACATCTGAGATAAGCGCCTCATATAACGGATATAGTGCAAAAGCATCCGTGACGGTCGAAGACAAGATCACATACGAATACTATCTATCCTCGGAGAGCGTCAGTGTGGTCAACGGAAGGACGACCAAAATGACAGCAGTGCGAAGGACATTCACCAACGGCAAGCAGACCTACGGCGAGGACTACTCGTCCAGATTCACATGGACATCAAGCAATACATCTGTTGCGACAGTCGGAAGCAACGGAGCGATAACAGCAAATGGTGTAGGTACTGCTACCATTACGGCCAAGTATAGCGGAACAACACTGACCGGAACAGTCACCGTAACACCGAACTACACTTATGAACTGGTATTGAACAAGACCAGTCTCAGCCTCACCAAGGGAAGCAGCGGTTCTATTACGGCTACGTACAAGAAATACAAGGACGGCGTACTAGAGTCATCGACGAACGTGACTTCAAGCGCTACCTGGGCATCAAGCAGCTCTTCAGTAGCCGGAGTCAGCGGTGGTACTGTAACAGCAAACGGAGCGGGCACTGCCACCATTACCGCAACATACAGCGGTAAGAGTGCAACTTGCAGCGTTACCGTGACAGGAACTGCCACACTGACGATGGGATGGAGCACGGCGACACTCGAGAAAGGAGCGACAAGGACAAACGCAGCCATCTACAATCCGAATGACGGAACTCCTTCATCGAATGTGGCATCCAGCGCAACGTGGACATCCAGCCATACCGGAGTCGCGACAGTAAGTGCCGGCACGATAACGGCGAGAGGAGCTGGAACTGCGACCATCACGGCAAGCTACAAGGGACTGTCGGTATCATGTACCGTGACAGTGACAGCAAGCGAAGAGGAGGAGTCACATCCGTATGTATCTGAGATGTCTGTCCAATCAGTAAATGTCTCCGGCACGACATACAGGTTGGAGCTGAATCTCAGGCTCAGTGACGGAACCGTCATCAACAACGCACCATATAAGTGGACCGTGACATTCGCACAGAACAGCAACATCGCTACGGGAACCAGCGGAACAGGACCACTGACATACATAGGTGGAGGCGTCACCTACTCGATGGCCATAACAATGACCACTACCGGTTACTATTATGATGGAAATGGCAATTACAGGCAACACACCAGAGGAACATCGTTCTCTCATAACGAGTCATGGAAACCGTGATGATGTGTCCGAATGAACTATAGAAAAGAGGCTGTCAGGAATAATTCCCGGCAGCCTCCGCTGTATAGTCGAATACCTTGGTGGTCTATTTGAGAGGTAGGAATATCGGCAGCCGCTCACTGCAGACAGCCTCGACCTTCTCGATGATCTCCTCACATCTCTTACGAGGAATCCTGATCTGAGTTCCTGCCTTAATAACAAGATCACTGCCGGGATTACCGTCATAGAAGAGCGACGTCGAATGCTGTCCGTTGGATCCTGCCGGCGAATAGGTGATGTCGTAAGCCGGGGCAAGGCTCCAGATTCCCGATCTGCAGATGAAGCTGAAGTTCTTCGCGTGGTCATCCTTGTTGTCACATACGAGATTGAAGACCATCCTTCTGAACATCTCTTCCACCTGTACTGAGTCCTGAGTCAGGAATCCTGTCAATGCAAGAAGGTTGGTATAGTCTGCATCCTGATTCCTGAAGTCAGACTGAAGCAATGCAGCTGCAGTGACGACATGGACGCCTTTACCGTTCTCGATATCGAATCGTTCTATGGCAAAATACTTATCTTTGATGAGTCTTGTGCGTGGCACATCTATGCCGCATTCCCTTGCAGTATTCATGTAGAGATATTCCTCACGGCCTATCTCCGCGGAATCGTAAGTATGGCGGAACTTCACGAGCCAATGATGACCTTGAGAATCAGACATGACGATCTTGGGACGTGC
>JAFTWQ010000034.1 GCA_017465225.1 Bacteroidales bacterium | reverse complement strand
ATAAGATGGTGCGGATTTCTTACGAAGGCGATTTTTATTATTTATATCTGACATTATAATCGTTTCTGTATAAATATCAGATAAAAAGAAAAACGCACTCAAAATGAATGCGTTTTAGTGTAAACACGTATATCGTTCCCTTTTTTTAATATGTTTATATACATTTGTGGAAGTATTTTCATCCTTCTTCCGTTATATAGGCAGAAAACCAATTGGCAGAGATAATAAACATAGAGGACATCAGACTGGCGGAATTGTGCGCCCGTGGAGACGAAAAGGCCAGGAAAGAGCTGTATACAAGGTATGCGGCATCCCTCTATGCGCTCTGTATCAGATATGTAGGAGACAGGGATGAGGCGCGCGACCTGATGCATGACAGCATAATAAAGATCTTTGACACGATAGGGAAGTACCGTCCTACGGGAACTCTGAAGTCCTGGTGCTCCAGGGTGACGGTCAATCTGGTGATCGATACACTCCGGAAGAAGAAACGCTTCGAGACCGTCCAGCTGGATCAGACGCAGGAGAAGATACCGGAACCTCAGAATGAAGATATACTGAAGATTCCGAAGGCGGAGCTTATGAGGATGGTAGGGGAGCTTCCGCATACAAAGAGGGTGGTGTTCAACCTCTACTGTGTGGAAGGATATTCGCATAAGGACATAGCGCAGATGCTTGATATAAAGGAGAAGACATCATCCTCGCTTCTGTTCAAGGCAAGGGAACAGCTGGCGGAAAATGTCAGGGAATATATAAGGAGAAACGGATTATGATGGAAGACTGGACAGATATCATAGGTGAGGAGCTCGCGGACATCGAGGAGCCGCTGCCTGCTGATGACTGGAATGTCCTTCAGCAGAAATATGCAGCCTCAAAGAGAAAGAAGAGGGCTGCTGTGTTTGCGTGGGCCGGAAGTCTCACGGGCATCGCTGCTGCCGTCGCGCTTGTTCTGCTTCTCATGCGTCCTGGTGAATCTCCGGTAATGGATGATCTTACAGCCGAGGAGATTCCTCCTGTTGAAGATGTCATGCCTGCTGATACCGTAGCTGATCCGGATTCTGTTCTTGCAGAGCCGGATAATGAAGTCGTTGGGCCTGTTGCTCCGCTCAAAAGGTCACGTCCTGCTGTTGAAATCATTGAGAAGCAGCTTGATGATGAGGTTTTGATGGCAGAGAATCCGGCTGATGATTCAGCCGAAGAGGTACCGGAGGTTAAGGATTTGGGTGGAAAGGCTTCTGACGAGAAGGCTTCTGATGAAGGAAAGCCGGAGACCTTCGATGTGATCAGGGATACCACTTCGGTAAATGACAGGCTTATGGCAGATAATTTCTTGGATCTTGAAGATTTTCCGGAAGTTGCTCCAAAGAGAAAGAGACGGCCTGTTTCTGTTGGAATGTCCGGTTCTGTGTCAGGTACTCCTGTGATCAAGATGATGGATATCATGACAGATCCTATGGTTCCGGATCATGGCGCACCTGTACCACCGGATCCTCCTGCCGATTCGACAGGTGTCGATATGCCTGATCAGGAGCCTCTCCAGGCCAGGATGAAGACTGGCAGCAATGGATATACAGACAAGTATACTCACGAGATACCTGTTTCTATAGGCGTGTCTGCAAGATTCCGCCTTACCGACAGGCTTTCCGTAAACACCGGTCTGAACTATACCAGGTATAATTCTACCCGAAACAGACGTTACAATAATACTTCAAGATCTGAAAGTGCAAGGCAGTCTGTACACTATCTAGGCATTCCGGTAAGACTTGACTGGATGCTTGTTAACAGGAAGCATTTCAATTTCTATATGGGAGCCGGCATGCAGATGGACAAATGCCTCTATGCAACAGTCGGGGACGAAAGACTGCATGAAAAGCAGTTCCTGTTCGGAGTCAACGGTTCCCTGGGTTTCCAGTTCAACATCGTCCCTATGGTCGGCCTCTATTTCGAGCCGGACTTCTCATACTCATTGAACGAAGGCTCATTGCAGACCTTCAGGACTCGCGAGCCTTTCATGATCTCCGCCCGCGCCGGCCTCCGCTTCACCTTCTGATAAGGGCCAGTCTTGTCTTGTCTTGCCTTGTCTTGTCTTGCCTTGTCCTGTCTTGTTTTGCCCTGCCCTGCCCTGTCCTGTCGCGAAACGGACATGGCACCTCTGTCATCCGTTTCGTGACCATGAAATCGTCCTTCAGCCAGCTTTTCCCTCTGCGAAACTGACGTGGAGTGTCCTACATCCGTTTCATGGCAAGTCTTCAGCCCTTTAACATGTTTTCCCCACCGCGAAACGTACATGGCACCCCTGACATCCGTTTCATGACCATGAAATTGTTCTTCAGCCAGCTTTTCCCTCTGCGAAACGGATGTGGAGTGTCCTACATCGGTTTCATGGCAAGTCTTCAGCCCTTTAACATGTTTTCCCCACCGCGAAACGGACATGGCACTCCTGACATCCGTTTCGTGACCATGAAATCGTCCTTCAGCCAACTTTTCCCTCTGCGAAACTGACGTGGAGTGTCCTACATCGGTTTCATGGCAAGTCTTCAGCCCTTTAACATGTTTTCCCCACCGCGAAACGTACATGGCACTCCTGACATCCGTTTCGCGTCTCGTAAACTTTTTGTAAGTCCGTTTTCTCCTCCGCGAAACGGAACTGGACTATCCTACGTCCGTTTCGGGGCAATACATTAAAGGCCATCCGTAATATAGCCGTTTTTACGGATGACCTTGCTGATTTGTTATAACTTGTCCGTAATATGGCCATTATTACGGATGGGTGATATGTTTAGAGAGTTCCTGTCCGTAAAAACCCTTTGTTTACGGATGAGGGATTCTTGCTGGGTACCGGGTACAAAAAAACTGACCATCGTTTCCGATGGTCAGTCTGGTGACTCCGACAGGATTCAAACCTGTAACCTTCTGATCCGTAGTCAGATGCTCTATTCAGTTGAGCTACGGAGCCGTTGTATGTCTTAGTCGTTCTTTATGGCAACCTTCTTCTCCTTGATGCGTGCCTTCTTACCTGAAAGCTCTCTGAGATAGAAGATACGTGCTCTACGAACCTTACCTACCTTGTTGAGTTCGATTGACTCGATGAATGGTGACTCCATTGGGAAGATTCTCTCAACACCAACACCGCTTGCAACCTTGCGGACTGTGAAAGTTCTTGTTGCTGCAGAAGCTCCGCGGAGCTGGATAACTGTTCCTCTGAACTTCTGAAGTCTTTCCTTGTCACCCTCCTTGATTCTGTATGTCACGGTGATTGTGTCACCGGCCTTGAATTTTGGGTAGCTTGCAACCTGCTCGTTAGCAAATGCCTGCTCTACTACTTTAATAAGATCCATTTCTGTATTAAATTAAAATTTAGTGGCAACATTGCGCTATTTTTCACCCTTCGCAAGAGGTTGCTTTTGTTTTGGGATTGCAAAGGTAGGAATAAAATTTAAACCTGCAAACTTTTTTAGACTTTTTTTGAAAAAAGATTCTTTTCTGCTCCTAAATCAGTCGAAAAGATCCTTCAGTTTGTCGAAAAAGCTCTTGTCTTCCTTTGTCGGATTAGGCTTGAAGGCATCCTTTCCGCGAAGTGACTCGATGATGGCCTTCTCCTCCTTGTCGAGCTTCTTTGGAATCCATACGGCGAATTTCACATACATGTCGCCGGTTCCGCCATATCCGTTTACGGTAGGGAGACCCTTGTTACGGAGTCTTACGACTGTTCCGGACTGTGTGCCCGCATCGACCTTGATCTTGTATGGACCGTCGAGACATGGCACTTCGACTTCTGCTCCGAGGATAGCATCCGGCAGCGAAATCACCTTTGTATAATAAAGGTTGTTGCCCTCGCGCTTGAGGTTAGGATGTTCCTGCTCCTCGATAACGACGAGAAGGTCTCCGTTGATGCCGTTGTTCTTTGCTGCATGGCCCTGTCCCTGGATGGTGAGCTGCATTCCGGCTTCGACTCCTGCAGGAATCTTTACCTTGATTGTTTCGCGCTTGCGTACAAGTCCGCTTCCGCCACAGCTGCGGCATGGGTTGGTGATTACCTTTCCTTCACCTCCGCACTGCTGGCATGTAGAGTATGTCACGGTCTGCCCGAAGATCGAGTTCGCGACTCTCTGTACCTGGCCAGTACCGTTGCAGGCAGAGCAGGTCTTGATGTCAGAGCTGTTCTTTGCTCCCTTTCCGCCGCATTCAGGGCATGGAACGCTTTTCTCGATGCTGATCTCTTTCTCGACTCCTTTTGCGATTTCCTCGAGAGTCAGCTTCACGCGTACGCGTATGTCGCGTCCTCTATATACTCTCTGCTGCTGTCTTCCGCCTCCGAAGCCACCTCCGAAACCGCCGCCGAATCCGCTGAATCCACCTCCGAACGCTCCTCCGAACAGGTCATTGAGGATGTCGTTAAGGTTTCCGAATCCGCCGCTGAAGTCAGGTGCCGCTCCGTCTACGCCCGCATGTCCGAACTGGTCATATCTGGCCTTCTTGTCAGCATCGCTCAGGATGGAGTACGCCTCTGCTGCCTCCTTGAACTTCTCCTCGGCTTCCTTGTCGCCCGGATTCTTGTCAGGGTGGTACTTGACAGCAAGCTTCCTGTAAGCTCTCTTTATTTCATCGGCTGATGCGCTCTTGTCGACGCCCAGCACCTCATAATAATCTCTTTTTGCCATATCAGATTCCCACTACCACTTTTGCGAAGCGGATTACTTTTCCATTGAGTGTATATCCGGTCTGAACCACATCGAAGACCTTGCCCTTCTGCTCCTCTTCCTGAACCGGGAACTGCGCCACAGCTTCATGAAGGTCAGTGTCGAATGGCCGGTCCTTTGCCTCGATGACAGCGAGTCCCTTGCTCTTGAGGTAGCCCATCAACTTGCTGTAGATCAGCTCGGTACCTTCTTTTGCTGCATCGCTGTCGTCCGACTCCTTGAGCACCTGGAGGGCTCTTTCGCAGTCGTCGAGAACCGGAAGCATTCCCTTGATCGTATCGGTCGAGGCCATGCTTACGAGCTCGAGCTTTTCCTGCGATGTGCGTCTGCGGTAGTTGTCGAACTCGGCCATGAGCCTGATGTAATCGTCCTTATCCTTTGCAGCCTTCTCTTCCAGACCGGCAACCTTCTTCTCAAGCTCCTCGATCTTAGCCTTTTCCTTGCTGCAGCCCCTCTTCAGGAATCCCTTCTTCTCCTCTTTCTTATCTTCCTCCTGTACCGGAGCCTCGTTATCTGGCGTGTTTTCCTCTGTCACCGGAGTCTCTTTCAGATCCTCCTCCTGTACATTCATTTCCACGTCCGTCTTTACGTTTTCTGACATATTCCTTAATCTCCTTAAATGTTATCTTTCCAAATAAAAGTGCCAGCAAAAGCACTATTGTGGTGGTTATAAGCATCTTATCGTTTGTGTTGAAATCTATGTTTCATCAATCGACCGGCAAAGATACAAATAATCTGCCATCCGGGAAAAACTGACAATATGTCAGCCTTATTCATTGTCATGACAAAAAAGATGACCGAATATCACATCCGGTCATCTTCAATAACAATATGACGTTTATGAAGCTTTCGCCTCATTATCTCACAGGTGTGAGCATGAATACGAATTTATAATCCCCATATTTCAACCTGTATTCTTCGCGTGGAAGCGCCCCCCAGCTGTTAACACATCCAAGTCCCATCTGTGCCTTGTCAATAAGAAGGTTTGTAAGATCATCTTCCGATATTTCTGGAGAGTGCCTGTTGATCTTTTTCTTTCCTTCGTCAAGTGATTCGATGGTATAGTGAAGTGCTGAAGCTGAGAATGGCTCCTCTGATGTCACTCTGAGTCCCTTGCCGGCTGCATTTGTAATGTTCCACCATCTGATGTCACTCTTGGTTCCATTTTCCTGAGGACGGATGTATGGGTAGAACTGTTCGTCAACACTTTGGGTGTAAAGTCCGATGAATGTAGTGGACTTCCTGTCTGCATAATTCTCGATCGGACCTCTTCCATAGTATTGTATCTTATTGAAAGACTTAGGCATTACTACCTGCATTCCGAATCTGAACATATCAGATACTTCTCTGCCTTCTTCAGCCTTCATCGTCTGAGTTACCTTGATGGCTCCGACATTGTTGATTTCATATTCAAGCTTGAGCTTGCCGATTTCCTGGATCTCGTAATCGCATGATACCATTGCAATACCGTTCTCTACTTTTTCGCTCATGTCCTGAAGACGGATGACTGGAGACTTCCATACAGAGTATCTCAGCTGCAAGTTCGCTCCGAAATCATTGTCAGTAGGAGCACGCCAGAAATTAGGTGTGACAGATGTATTCTCCTTGAGCATCTCTGTACCATCGACATAGTAGCGTTCAAGATAACCGGTTCTCTTGTTGAATTCGATTGTGAAATCCTGTCCGCTGACAATCACATAGTTCATGTCATTGTCACTGATTACCGGATCCTGCGGTGATACATGGCGTCCTTTGACGTTTACAAGCTCCATCGATGCAGGCTTAGCTTCTTTAAGGATTATCTGCTGGCGTGACGCTACATGCCCGGCTGGAAGCAGACCTTCAGCATTCTTAAGAACGTACTCGACATTCAGGAGAGATTCCCCACACTCACATACCTGACCATAATCGATCAAGACTTCAGCTGTCGCTCCAGGAGCTACGTCCAGATTGTCAATGATGCCAGATCTGATTGCTTTTCCATCAAGTAGCATTGTCCACTCAAGCCTATAGGCAGAAAGGTCTCTAAAAAAGTTTTCATTTCTTACCCTAAGGCTCTTGCCGTTCAGCTCTGTCCAAATGTTCTGATACCAATATCCGACTTCGTACATATGTGGATTAGGTTTTCTGTCCGGACTTATGAGACCGTTGTCGCAGAAGTTCATGTCTCCGGCATCATAACGGTTGAAATCATTGCCATATGCATAGATCATGACACCGTCCTTGCCTTTCCATCTTACAGATTGGTCTACGAAATCCCAAATGAATCCACCCTGGAATTTCGGATATTTACGGATCATGTCCCAGTATTCCTTGAATCCACCTTGAGAGTTACCCATTGCATGAGCATATTCACACTGGATAAGCGGCTTCTCTATATCCTCATTCAGAGCATATCTTTCCGAGAAAGCATAGTTGAGGTACATAGGACAATAGATGTCTGTCTTGCCGTTGATTCTTGCCTGCTCATACTGCACCGGACGTGAAGGATCTTCAGCCTTGATCCAGTCATATGCCTTTTCAAACGAAGGACCGTATCCTGCTTCATTACCGAGCGACCAGATGATTACAGAAGGATGATTGTAGTTTCTCTGTACATTCCTGATATTCCTCTCCATATGTGCGAGTTCGTATGCCGGGTCCTTAGCCAAGGTCTTATCACCATAGCCCATGCCATGAGATTCAATATTTGCTTCCGCTACCATATAGAGTCCATATCTGTCGCAAAGGTCATAGAAGAACTTGTCGTCAGGGTAGTGGCAAGTGCGGACAGCGTTCACATTGAACTGCTTCATGATCATGACATCCTGGATCATCCTTTCACGTGAAAGTACATAGCCACCATCAGGGTCAATCTCATGTCTGTTGACTCCCTTGATAAGGACCTGCTTGCCGTTTACAAGCAGCTGTGCATTGCGTATCTCGACCTTTCTGAATCCTGTGTTGACCTTAATGGTCTCTCCATTATATCTGGCTGTAACCGAATATAAATAAGGAGTTTCCGCAGTCCATTTCAATGGATTTTCAAAGTTGAGTACGGTCTCAAGAGAACCTTTACCAGAAAGAACAGTTTCAGCTACGATGTTTCCAGACGGATCTGCAACTTCGATTTCAACATTACCAGCCTTGCCCTTGAGAGCAAGCTCGATTGCCAATGTTCCGTTCTTGTATTCTCCATCAAGGTCCGGAGTTACCCTGATATCCTCTATACGCTGTTTCTCTCTTGCGTACATGTAGCTTTCTCTTGCTACGCCTGAGTACCTGAAGAAGTCCTGATCTTCCAGATAGGTACCGTCGCACCATCTGAACACCTGGAATGCAATCAGATTCTCCTGTCCCGGTTTGATGAACTTAGTTATATCAAACTCAGTTTCCAGCTTGCTGTCTTCGCTGTATCCGACAAATCTGCCGTTTACATAAAGATAGATGTTTGATGTGACAGATCCGAAACGGATGAAGACATCCTTTCCTTTCCATGATGCAGGTAGGGTGAATCCTTTTCTATAAGTACCTACATGATTCCCTTTTATGGGAACATATGGAGGATTACTTTCGTATTGATTGCGCCATGCATAACCAATGTTCACATAAATGGGATCTCCATAACCGTTGAGTTCCCATACACCTGGAACAGGCATTACTCCCCAGTCCTTGTCGTCATAATCTGTCGTCCAGAAATTGGCAGGTCTAAGGTCTGCATCCTCAACCCAATTGAATTTCCATTTTCCATGGATCGAGAGGTAGTTATCAGTTCCTTCAAAGCTGATGCAGTCTGAATGCATCTCAGCTCTGTTGACCGCATTGACCTTCGGATCCTTCCATTCGTTGAATGTCTGAGCTGACATGGTCAATGCAGCAACGGCTGTTATTATTGTAATGAAGATTCTTTTCATTTCTTTTTCAGATTATTCTTACCAGATATCAGGGAAAGTTCCTCCTACACGTTCGAGCTCCTTGGTAAACGGAGCCTTCTTACCGTCATGGACGTCATAGCAGTTCTCGGAAACCTGCTGAATAGCCTTTACCATCCATTCATATGGTCTGTCGGTAGCATCTATGAGACCGATGTTATAATTTTCTCCATCTCCTCGTCCGAAGAACGGCTGGTCGTACCATGTGAACCATGATGTTCCGATAAGTGCCTTATGAGAGAATGCCTTTTCAGTGTAATTCATGTATGCCAGACCTCTTTCTTTCTGTGATGTCACTCTTACAAGCGATTCTCCAAGACCTCTGTCGGTGGTTCCGAAATGATATTCACCGATGATCATAGGCATCTTGGTCGCTTTGTAGATAATATCCATGTTGCGAAGGTTAGGCTGGATGCCGTAGTTGTTGAAACTGTAGACGTCGAAATATTTCTTTGACAACTTGAGCACTTCTGGAGCTGGAACTCCTGATCCGTAGCGGATTCCGAGGTTCAAGTGGTCCGGATCATGCTTGTCAAGTGCCTTCTGCACTTCAGCAAGGAACATTTCGAATGTCTCGTACACGAATGCGTGTCTACTCCTTTCAGTGTCTCCGTTCTTTCGCAGATATGCCTGTAAGGCCTTCTTGAGCGGCATGTCGTCCGATGCTTCCATTATAAGCTCGCAAAGTCTCAGCTCCTTGTTGCTCCATGTCGGTTCGTTTCCTACGAAATAACCGATTAGCATCTTGTTGCCCTTGAACGGCTCAACTGATTTGCGTACGCCTTCATCGATGCTTTCGGCAAAACCGTCTGCATAAACATCCGGCATGCCAAGGATACCGCTGCTGATGCCCAGTCCGCTGAGAGAAATCATGAACGGTTTCTGGTTCATTCCGATAAGACCTCTGTCAGACCAGTTTCCTATAGTATTCATCCCCCAGAGAGACATTCTGTCAACCACCAGCTGCCTTGCTTTCTCAGTTACGTTTTCAGTGCCAAAACGTCTGTACTGGTTCCAAGCTGTAAGCATTACGTATTTGTCAGGAATCTCTCTTCCGAATCGGTCTTTTCTTGGTTCTGCTCTTCTTCCGTATCTTGCGTACTGACTCATATCAGGCTCCTTGAATCCTTCCTGTGCAGTTTCAGTATAAATACCCTTGATCGGATTTCTGATAAGGCCTGCTCCACCAGGGCTCATCCCGTTAGAACTGATAGAAAGGAACAGATATCCTTCCGGATCTACAAACCACCATTTGCCGTTGACTTTCTTGACATGGAAGAATCCGGTCGCTTTTGTCTTGCGGCTCAGGTCGCCTCCGTATTTTGAGAAGCGGGTGTTCTTCATTGCTGCGATTTCAGCATCTTCTTTTGCCCATGCTTCCTTGAGTTCCTTCTCAGAATGTACCTTTCCTTCAAATTCGCCAAGATTCCACTGACCGAAAGCATCCACGGCTGGCTCGGTGCTAAGGTATTTGTCTCCAGGGTCTCCGACAGTAAGATATGCCTTGGCAATCTCAATCTTCTCGTCTCTTACCGGCATATGCATTCTGAATCCGATGGAATCCACACCGACAAGATCGCTTCTTGTACCATGGTCGATGTTGATATAGGTGAGAGGACGCTTGTGGTTGTATGTTGCTGCGAGATCGTGAGCTCCTGCAGGAAGATCTCTGAAATATGTCAGAGGAATAGCAGTCCTTATCCATCCCTTAGGGGCATAGAATATAAGGCGTAGCTCATTGTATCCGTCGTATGTTGTGAGACCGAGATATACTCTCTGGGCAGTTGAAGAAGTCATCTCAAGTACAAGGTAGTTGTAAGGCCTCCAGTCGGTAGGGAAGTCCTTGTCAAATTCCTTGAGAGAAATCTTCTTACCGGCCATAGTCTTTTTTTTGCTGAAATTGAAGACGATATTCTCTTTTTCAGGAAGAAGGACGAGCTTGTCACCCGAATCATCGAGATCTCTGATCACAGGCCTTCTGCCAGGGAATTCGTCTCTCTGGTCTACCCAATGCATGCAAAGCTTAAGCTCTCCGTCAAATGTACGGAACATCATTCCGTGTCCTCCGTTGTCGTGGAATAAAGGCTGTGGTTCCTGAATCCAAGGACCCTTTACGGATCCTGATTCCGAGTAAGCTACGCCGATTGCATATCTTTCCTTGCCCCATGTCGACCAAAGCATTCCAAGCTTGCCTGTCTGGGTCTTGAAAAGCCAAGGACCGTCAGTGACATTGCCTCCGATGTCCTTGCCATTTGTCTTTTCACCAAGCTCAAGCATTTCACCCGACCACTTCGCTTCCGATGCCGAGAATAGCTTGAAAGGCTTCTCGACAGGTACGCTCAGGTCGTCTGGAAGCCTTACCGCATCCATGGTTCCGTCGGTGATCTGAAGCCATTCATGGCAGAACACCATGTATGGAACACCGTCTTCAACCCAGAGTGTACCATCAAGAGCGGCCCAGTTCCATGGTGTGTGCGGTATGTTGTTTGTGAAGTCTTTGAATGGACCTCTAGGAGAGTCAGATACGTATATCTGAGTTGCTCTATGTGGGATGTCTCCTCTGCCCGGCAGCGTCTCCATCACCTCCTCCGTGTGGGAGGTGGTGAAGAGATAGTATTTGCCTTTGTAAAGATGAACTTCAGCTGCCCAACTGGCTGCGTTTTCACCAGCCCAGTGGTCATTGGTGAATTTCATCACTTCAAATGGCTCGGTCCAATTTACCAGATCCTTGCTGGCTCTAGCCATTACGCGTCCTCTTCCTCCTGTCGAGTACATGTAGTATGTGTTGTCAGTATCGTCAGGAAGGATAAAAGGGTCGCTGCACCTAATGCTTGAGATAGGTACGTTATATACATCCTGCGCAAAGGACGCAGCGACCGGACACATAATAACCAACAATAATAATACTAACCGTTTCATGAAAGTTCTTTTAAGTGTAAATAGATTACTGACCCTGTCTCTTTCCAGGCTTGTCTGTGAACGGAATCTCGAATTCCTCAACAAATCTTCCTTTCTTGAGCTGTACCTTGAGTGTAGTACCGAGAAGGGTCTCTCTGTCAGCCTTAAGCTTCATTGCGATGGTACCCTGACCAGCTACTTTCTCTACAGGGAGTACGACAGTCTTTGAATTCTTAGGATTTACCCATGTGATGGTGCCGCTTACTCCTGTTTCGATAGGCTCCTGAAGTCTGATGCTTGCAGTCTGGCTGTCATCAGGAACTATTCCGAGAGGGAATGACCATTTGCTCCATGCTACAGTCGATGCGTCACGTGCATCCTGATCCATCTGAGCTTCTTTGGTCTTGTCTCCGAATGAACCTGAGCCGACGAATTCGAATGCTCCGATGTCAGTCTTTCCGTCTTCAACAGCATTGCCGAAGAAGTCTCTTCTGCCGTTTTCAGGCATATACATACCTGTGTTGATACAAGGCGAATCACTCTGAAGTATATAGCCCTCCAATGAGCACAGACCATATCCTCCTGATCCAGCTGCTACGAACTTAGGATCCGCTACGATAGCCTTAGGATCATCAGGAAGACCGTTCTTCCAAGGACCGTAATAGCAGTTGTTGAGGAAGATTGAGCCAGCTGGAAGATCCGGTCTGCTCACTTCGTCGAATGTCCTGACCATTGTCTCGCCCAATGAATAAGCCGTCCTGAAGCGGCCCTGTCCTGTTGCATAGAATATGTTGTTGTAGAAGTGTGCTCCAAGCTTGTTTATGTCCTTTGCTGATTCAGGGAAATCGCCTCTGAAGAAGTCAAGGTCAAGTGTACCGTGATCGACATAGAATACATTGTTGTAGAGCATGTTGTTGTCCTCCATTAGGCTTCCCTGCATCTGTACGAGATGTGTCTTGTCGTTCTGGCTTATATTGTATCTTGCTACATTCTCAAAGATATCGTACATGAGAAGCAGGAATCCGTGGTTGTCCTTGCTGTAATTGTACTGAGCGATGCAGCGCTTGCAGTAGAAGTCGAAGTCGTATGCGAATCCATCTCCGTTCTTTGGCTCACGGCCTGTATCGTATACTTCGTTGAACTGCATGATTGTCTCTTCGCAGCGGATGATCCAGCATGCGGCAGTGTGAGGCCACCAGTTCTCATCTCCTGGGAGATCGAGATATCCTGAACGGAGGCATGAACGGTGGATTTCATTGAACTCGATGAGTCCGCGGTATGCACCGCTGACAATGATACCGTCTCCTCCGAGATTGTCCATGTAATTTCTGCGCACCTTCACTCCGTTTCTTACTCCGTTAGTGACGATGCCTGTCTTGTCAACTCTTTCTATTCTGTTTCCTTCGATAAGGATGTTGCTGAGAGTAGGTCTTACAAATGTAGATGTCTCTCCACGTGGTACTCTAGGGCCTGAACAGCTTACAAGAATGGCAGAACTCCTTTCTCTTACGCTCCCCATTTGTCCCCAGATGTCATGGATGAAGCAGTCCTTGATCACGATGTGCTCGAGATTGAGTCCTTCTCCATCGACTTTTACATATATTCCCTGTCTTGTTACGCCAAGTTCAGGGGCAGCAGAACTGGTAATTTCAATATTGCTGATTTCCCAGCCTCCCTGATTGTGCAGAAGAATTCCGGCACCTTCTGCTTTGCCGATATTGATGACAGGCAGCTTCTTTCCTCCGAAAGACGAGAGGATGATAGGCTGTTCAGGTGTTCCTGAACCCTTAAGATTCAGCTGACCGTGCCAGACAGCTCCGGATTCCAGCAGGATCTGGTCACCCGGCTGGAATTCGGTACTGCTGATCTTGTCAAGAGATTTCCAGGCATCCTTGACTGAAAGGCCTGTGGCATTGTCGTTTCCGTCTGGTGAAACGAAATAGGTCTTCGGTCCAGCTGACAACCATATTGTGCTGAACAGAGCCATCAAAAATATTGCGATTCTTTTCATGTTGTCTTGTTTTTTATAGGATACCTGTCAATCCTTTAATAATAAATTATCTTCTTCTTACCGGTCTTTCAGCAAATGGGATCTCCCATTCCTCTGTAAAGCGACCTCTCTGGATCTTCACTGAGATCTTGGACTTGAGAAGAGTCTCCTTGTCTGCGTTGAGCTTGTCAAGAGCGATAAGGCTTCTGTCCTTAAGCTTGTCGAGGCTTACGGTTACCGGCTTTGAATTCTTGTGATTTGTATAAGTTACTGTTCCTGTTACCTGAGAATCTATTGCCTCGCGAAGTGCAATCTTTACATCCTCCGGCGAATCAACATAGATTTCTGCAGGGAACATCCATCTTGTCCATGCTACTGTAGAAGCATCTGTTGCATCCTTGTCTTTCTGTGCTTCTGCTGCCTCATCAGCAAATACGCCTGATCCAAGGTATTCGAAAGCACCGAAGTCAGGATGCCCGTCATTCACCGGATTGCCGAAGAAGTCACGGCCGCCGTTGAGCGGTACATACATACCTGTGTTGATACAAGGAGAATCGGCACGGAGGTGATAGCCTTCAAGCGTGTTCAGACCAGATCCGCCAGTACCAGGAGCGACAAACTTAGGGTCAGCCACGAGTGCTTCAGGATCGTCAGGAAGACCATTCTTCCATGGACCGAAGAAACAGTTGTGAAGGAAGATAGAGCCAGCAGGAATATTCGGCTTGCTTACTTCGTCAAAATTACGAACCATAGGGTCACCGTCTGTATAGACCGTACGGAAACGTCCCTGTCCTGTAGCATAGAAGATATTGTTGTAGAACAATGCTCCGATATCGTCGATGCTGTTTTCAGGACTGCCTCTGAAGTAGTCCAGGTCTGATGTGCCGTAGTCAACGTAGAATACATTGTTGTAGAATACGTTCTTGTCCTTAGTCAGGCTTCCCTGCATCTGGATAAGGTGAGTACGGTCATTCTCACTGATGTTGTAGCGGCTTACATTCTCGAAGATGTTGTACATGAGCAGCATGAAACCGTTGTTGTTCTTGCTGTAATTGTACTGAGCGATACATCTCTTGCAGTTGAAGTCGAAGTCATATGCGAAACCGTCGCCGTTCTTTGGTTCACGTCCTGTATCATATACTTCGTTGAACTGCATGATTGTCTCTTCAGTGTTCTGGATCCAGCATGCAGCAGTGTGAGGCCACCAGTTCTCTCCGCCTGGGAGATCAAGGTATCCTGAACGCATGCATGAGCGGCGGATTTCATTAAACTCGATAAGACCTCTGTAAGGACCGTTGACGAAAATACCGTCTCCGCCGAGATTGTCCATGTAGTTCTTGCGGACAACCACGTTGTTTCTAGGACCCCAGCTGATGATACCGCATTTGTCGAATCTTTCGATACGGTTGCCTTCGATGAGTACATCGTTCATGGTAGGAGGAGTATATCCAGGCTGACGCTGGCGCTCTCTGTCTCTCATTACGCGGACAAGAATACCGCAGCTGTAATAGCCAACATACTCTGTATTTCCTCCCATCTGACCCCAGATGTCGTGAATGTAGCAGTTCCTTACTATGAAATGGCTGAAATCCTTTCCGGCTTCGGAAGCGGTAATGACGATTCCCTGACGTCCTATACCAAGCTCAGGAGCAGCTCCACTCGTTACTTCCATATTCTCTACGGTCCACCAAGACTGGTTGTGAATACGGATTCCCGCGCCTTCAGCTCTTCCGATATTGATGACAGGGCGGCATTTGCCACCATATGAAGAAATGGTGATCGGCTGTCCTTCAGAGCCGGAACCCTTCATGTACAGCTGGCCGTACCATGTCTTGCCTGACTCAAACAGAATCTTGTCTCCAGGTTGGAATTCAACGCTGTTGACCTTGTCAAGCGATTTCCATGCTGTGGCAACCGACAGTCCATCGGCTGCATCGTTGCCGTCAGGTGAGACAAAGTAAGTCTTCTGCTGAGCCGTCACGGTTGTGACGGCCAGCAGAACGGCTAATATTGATAAAAGTCGTTTCATAGTTTCAGGATATTAATAACCGCTGTTCTGAACTACGCTTCCTCTAGAATCATCGATAGCTTTCTGTGGAAGAGGACAATATTCGTTCTTGCCTTCAACGAAGTTCTTTCCCTTGTTTGTCTTGTAGATTACGCCAGGCATGTTAGGATGCTCGATTTCAACATCCTTGTACTTCTGGTAGTAAGCCTTCATGACCTTTCCGAAACGTCCCTGACGAACGAGGTCGAATGTTCTGTGATACTCGAGGGCGAGCTCTACACGACGCTCATGCCAGATAGCTTCGCGAAGTTCATCCTTGTTAGTGGTAGTTACCTTAGGAAGTACTGTAGGGTCGTCAGAATTGCTTCTTGCACGTCCACGTACCTGCTCGAGGTAAGCAAGTGCCTCGCCTGACTTGCCAAGCTCGTTTGCTGCCTCAGCAAGGAAGAGAAGTACATCTGCATAACGGATTACGATGATGTTGGTTGGAAGGTCTGACTCGTCACCTGCGAATCGGTCAGCGAAATTGGTGTAGAACTTCTTAGGCTGATAACCGTTGTTAGATCCGAGGTTGTAGTGGATGTGACCGTCGTAGAACTCGTTAGGTGCTATCACTGTCGCTCCGAGGCGTGGGTCGCCAGGCTCGAATGCGTTGATGAGGTCATCGGTAGGGCAGTGCATTGACCAACCTGTCTCGCACTTCTCCGATACCTTCTCGTCAGCTCCAACGAAGCCGGCGTCGATATCTGTCTGCTTGATACCTGCGTCGTGGTTGTAGAATACAAGGATAGATCCCTCGTTGCTGTCAGACCAACCTGTACCTGAAACGCTATGCTGGATTTCGAAGATGCTCTCGATACCGTTCTCATGTGAGAGAGCGAATACGTCAGCAAATTTTGGCTCAAGCTTGTACCATCCAGCTTCTTCAACATCCTGAAGAATGTCATAAGCATTCTGCCACTTGCTCTGGTAGATATAAGACTTTCCGAGGAGTGACATTGCAGCACCCTTTGTTGCGCGACCGATGTTGGCGCCATCCCACTTTTCAGGAAGAAGCTCGGCAGCCTTCTTGAGGTCGTTCTCGATATGAGTCCAAGTGTCAGCCAAGGTTGCTCTAGGCATATAGTACTCATCATAAGTAAGGATATGGTCTACGATAGGAAGCCCCCACTGTCCGCCTGCATCAGCATACTGAGTAAGGAGGTTGAAGTATGCGTAAGCGCGAAGGAAATATCCCTCACCTACATAGCGATCCTTGTTAGGGATGTCGTTCTTGTCCTTGCCGTTTTCGATAAGCTGAGTAGCTGCATTGATCATCGTCCAGCCCTGGTTCCAGTGACCGGTTGCCTGACCGTTTGTAGGAAGCATTGAGAAATCCTGCATTGCAAGACAGTTGCCTCCGAACCAGTTGTATGCGTCTGACTTGTTGTTTCCAAGGTCAGCGTCGTCCGAACATACGTCACCCCAGACCATGAAGCGTCCGAGCTGGTATGTCTCATTCTGCATTACGGCGTATGTGCCGAGGGCTGCAGCATTGAGTTCGTCTTCGTTTGAGTAGTATGTCTCTGCTCCCATCTGGACAAGAGGTGTCTTGTCAAGGAAGCCTTCACATGCGCTCAGCATCAGGACTGATGCGCTGAGAATGAATAATCTATTGAGTTTCATAACAAAGTCCAGAATTAGAAGTTAATGTTTGCACCAACCATGAATGTTCTAGGCTGCGGATACTGTCCGCGGTCAACTCCATTGTCAGGAATCTCAGGGTCAACTCCGCTGTACTTGGTGATAGTAAGCAGGTTCTGAGCAGCGAGATACACTCTGATTGATGGGGTGAATGACTGGATCCTTGGCTTGAATGTATAACCGAGCTGGATGTTCTTGAGACGGAAGTATGAACCGTCCTCGATGTACATTGTAGACTGTCTCCAGTTGTTTTCGTTACGTGATTTCTCTGATACGCCGTCAAGCATGATAGGAACTGAGTTTGTAGAACCCTTTCCGTCCCATCCTGTCATGTAAGAAGATGCGAATACGTTCTGAGAACCATCGAACTTTTCGAAGTAGAACTTTGAAGCATTGAATACATCGTTTCCTGCAACACCCTGGAAAAGGAGGTTGAGGTCGAAGCCCTTGTATTCTGCATTGAATGAAAGACCATAGATAGCCTTTGGATGAGGGTTACCGATGAAAGTCATATCTCCGGTGTCGATCTTTCCGTTATCGTTGAGATCCTTGAAGATAGAGTCACCTGGCTTTGCGTTAGGCATGATCGGCTTGCCGTCCTTGACATAATTGTCTATCTGAGCCTGATCCTGGAAGATACCGTCAAAGATATATCCATAGAAACAGTTGTATGGCATACCTACTTCAGAGCGGATAACGCCTGGGAACTTACCCTGGAAGTCGATGAGGGCATAGTCATATGCGAACGAGCCGCTGAGGTTGGTAGATGTACCGAGGTTGGTTACCTCATTCTTGATGAATGAAACATTACCGTCGATGCTGTATGAGAATTCTCCTACATCGTCTTTCCAGCCTATTGTGAGCTCAAGACCCTTGTTTGACATACCGCCGACATTTCTTGTCATGCTTCCGAAACCAGATGTACGAGGAATAGACTGGCTGAGGAGAATGTTGTCAGTCTTTCTGATGAAGTAGTCTGCAGTAACAGAAAGTCTGTCAGTGAAGAATGCGAGGTCGAGTCCGACGTTGAACTGCTCTGAGGTCTCCCACATTACGTCTGGGTTACCGATACCGCTAGGTCTTGAACCGTTTGTACGTACCTGACCTGTTCCGATTGTATAGTACTGCTGCTGACTTACACCTGTAAGGTATGGATAGTAGCTGCTGATGCGCTCGTTACCGATCTGACCCCAACCGAGTCTGACCTTTACGTTGTTGACAACGTCCTGGTCCCAGTTTCTGAAGAATGGCTCCTCTGAAAGCTTCCATGCAAATGCACCTGAAGGGAAGTAACCCCAGCGGTTATGCTTGAGGAATCTTGACGAACCGTCAGCACGCATTGAAACAGTAAGGAGATATCTGTCATAGAGATTGTAGTTGATACGTCCGAGGTAAGACAGCATTGCGAGCTCTGATGCGCTGCCGCTTGCCTGAGGGTTCTCTGATGCAGCATTGAAGTAGTGATAGATCTCCGATGAGTTAGGAAGACTGTTCTTGCTTGCGCTCCAGTTTTCAGAAGCGAATTCACGAGCTGAAACAGCTCCGAGTACTGTAAGGTCGTGTACGCCCCACTCCTTGTGGAATGTGAGCATGTTCTCCCATGTCCAGTCTGTAGTTCTGTTTGTGCTGCGTGAGATGCCGTCTCTTGGGCTAGAGATACTCTGAGTCTCATAGTACTTAGGATCGTAGTTGCGTCCAAGACCTACATTCCAACGATAACCGTATCTTGATGTGAATGTGAGTGAAGGAAGGATCTTAAAGTCAGCGCTGAAGTTCGCTACGAGGTTTGTTCTAGTAGAAGAACTGTTGTTACGCGCGATTACACCTGCAGGGTTTGCGAGACGGAATGCCTCGATACCTGAATAGTAGTTTGTAGCATCGTTCCATACTGGTACATCAGGAGGTGCGATCAGTGATGAAAGGAAGATGGTGTTGTTGTTTGTTCCGTTTGCGCCGAGAGTGTTTGATCTTGAGAACGAACCCTGGAATGAAGCAGTAAGCTTGAGGAACTTGGCAACATTGAAAGTAGTGTTCTGAGTGAAGTTGAGTCTGTCGAAGTTTGTCTTCTGGACAGTACCGTCTCTACGGAAGTAGTTGGTAGAGAACATTGTGCTGATCTTGTCTGATCCGCCTGAAAGCGATGCACTGTAGTTCTGGTAGCGTCCTACTCTCATTACTTCGTCGAACCAATCTGTGTTCTGAAGGCTTGATGGATTTGAATATCTAGGATCCTTTCCTGAGTTTGCAAGAGCCTTGTTGGTCATCTCTGCATACTGCTGTGCATTGAGCATGTCAGGTCTTGTAGGAAGATTCTCGATACCGTACTCTGCTGTAACCTTTACTCTGATCTTGCCGGCAACAGCCTTCTTTGTAGTGATGAGAACCACACCGTTCGCTCCACGAGAACCGTAGATCGCGCAGGCAGAAGCATCTTTCAGGATCTCGAGTGATGAGATGTCGTTTGGTGACAGATGGTCGATGTCATTCATTGGGAATCCGTCTACAACGAAGAGAGGAGTCGTACCGTTAGGTGAACCTGTACCACGGATCTTGATCTCGGCAGTTGCAGAAGGTGAACCAGTTGCAGAAATGATCTGAACACCGGCTGCACGTCCCTGGATTGCCTGAAGAGGGTCGCTTGTAGCAGATTTTGTCATCTGCTCTTCGCTTACTGATGATACTGATCCGGTAAGGTCGCTCTTCTTGACAGCACCATAACCGATAACGACAAGTTCTTCAAGAAGATTGGTGTCTTCTTCCATGAATACGTTGATCACTTCCTGAGCTCCGACTGTGACCTCCTGAGTCTTGTAACCGATGAAAGTGAACTGAAGTACTGAACCTACGGGAACATTCTGAAGGAGATATGCTCCGGTTCCGTTTGAGATGGCACCGTTTGTAGTGCCTTTTACGATGATGTTGACTCCGGCTACAGGGCCATTGGCGTCAGTGATGACACCTCTGACTGCATGTGTCTGAGCCTGAATCTTTTGCACTCCTGACATATCGTCAGCAGCGAAGGCAGTGAACATTCCTGTCGGGATCATCAAGAATGCCGCTAGTTGCAGCGAAATGATAAGTTTTTTCATGCCTCTTGATTTTTAGTAGTTAGTGTTGTGGTTTTATGGGTGTTATTTGCAAGTTCCAAGAAAATATTTGGTCCATACGCTTGATGGATTGATTTCGAGAGACCTTGTAAAATATTCCTTAGCTTTGGCCTTGTTTCCGTTTGCCAGATAAACAAGTCCCTGAATGTAGATGTTGCGTGCATTGACTGTGTCGCTTGATCCGTCCTCTCCGAACTTCGAGTAGATGTCCACGACAGTGACGCCAGACTGTGCGAACTGTTCGTCAACATATGCCTGCATCTCTTCAAGTGTCCTCTTGCACTCTTCATTCTGTCCGAGTGCCTTCTGAGACATTGCAACGAAATATTTGCTTTCGTCTGCACCGCCTCTTCTTCTAGACCATGCATTTCCGCCTCCAGCAGTTTCGATGCATCTCTTGAATGCCTCTTCAGCCTTATCGTTCTGTCCGAGAGCCTTGTATGCAAGCGCTTGATGGTAAGCTACTTTTGCAACTATAGGGCCTGTTGAAAGCTCATTGGTCTCAAGGTTTCTAGGGAATGTACCTGCCTCAAGGAAACGCTCCAGAGCCTTCTTGTACTGTCTCTTGTTCATGTGAGTGAGACCCTTGAGGAGATTTGCGTCAACAAACTGTGTGTATACGGTCTGACCGCCTTCCCATACGCGGAAGTGACGTGTCCTGAGCAGTGAAAGTGCCTGATCGTATTTTCCGTTGTCAACAAGGAGGTATACGTATCTTGAAGTAGCGTCGTCAGAATTGAAGATTGTCTTCTTGTTCTTCTCCATGCGTGCAAGACGCTGTGCTGAAGGAACCTTGAGTGCCTCTTCGAGAATGTCAAGTTCTGTAAAGAACTTAGGGTCAGTCGGATCAGCTGCAATAGCCTTGCGGTAAAGATCTGCGGCAGCAGCCTTGTCGTTCTGATATTTGTCAGCCGCGAATCCGAGGTTTCTGAATGTACGTCCGTATGCAGGATTGAGTTCAGCAGCCTTATTCCATGCTGCTATGCCGGCATCCTTCTGATTGTAATAATAAAGGAGGTTTCCAAGGTAGTAAGGTGCCATTGCATCTGATGGATTCAATGCCATTACGTCCTCAAGCATGAGCTTTTCTTCTGTGCGTGAAGGGAAGCAGTAGTCAGGTGACATGACAGCAGCCTTCTTATAATAGTCAAGAGCCTTGTCTGCATCACCGGCGAGGTGAGTGTAGTAACCTGCCATGTAATTGAGAAGCGGAGACGCTGTGAACGGCTCTACAGCATTCTTCTGCATTGGAGTTGATGCATATGGAGTTCCGAGTGCCATTACCTTGTCAAGGAATGATGCAGCTTCAGCATATGCTCCTACTCCGCCGTAGAATGTAGCGATTTCGATGCTTTCCTGAAGTGGAATACCCATGTGTCTGATTGTGTATGCCAATGCATCGTCATTATTTTCAAGACGTGCAAGCTCTGCGCGGCTGAGGAAATCAAGCGGATCAAAGTCGATGTTTGCCTCAAGAAGGGCCTTGGCTTTTTCTGTCTTGCCCATGCTGCTGAGGAAATATGACTTCACGAATTTGCTGTGAGTGCTCTTTCCGCTGAGATCGATAGAGTTGTCGATAGCCTCGAGAGCCATCTGCTTCTTGCCCTGCTTCCAGTAGATTTCTGCAAGGTAAAGGTATGCTGCCGACTGGAATCCAGGATACCATGTAGATTTCCAATAATAGCTTTCAGCTTCCTTCTCTTTACCGAGAGCCTGTGAGGTCACTCCGAGATAATAAAGCATTTCGCCATCCTTAGGATTTGTATGGTAGATAGCGCCTGTCTTGTCGATCTGAGGCATGTAATGGAGGCCTGTAAGGCGCTTGTATGCTCTCTGAAGATGCTTTTCAGCCTTATCCCATTCAGCTCTCTTTGCATACAGGATACCCATGTTCACATTGACACGTGAATCGAGTGAGTCTCTGCGGAGAGCCTCTTCATAATAAGGCATTGGGTCAACGCGTGCATTATGGAACTCTTCAAGTCTCTGACCTGCAAGGAGTAGCTCCTCAACAGACTCATATTCCTCAGGCTTTCCTGGACGGTCAGCCGGATGAGGACGCTCGATGTCTTCCTTAATATATGGAGAATAGCTTACGAGTTCCTTTCCATCCTTGTCATAGAGACCAGCAAAGAGGTCTTTGTCCTCTACATCTGCAGAGATGTTGAAATCCTGTCTGAAAGGAGTGTCAGGGTCGATTGTGAGAGTCTTTTCAAGAAGGACATTGTCTCCAGCCTTTACAACGATCTTCGCATTCTCATAAAGTGCTGTAGCGTTGAATCCTACCATCATGGATGTCTTGCTTGTGCGCTCGAGATTCACAGCTCCTTCAAGTGTCACGTTCTTTGCACCGCCGATACCTTTTATAGGGAACCAGTACTGCTTTGTAACGCGTACTTCATTAGGGCCAAGCCAGCTGTAGTCCGGCTGATTGTCGGAATATGTACCTACCATGAGCTCGAGATATGCTCCATCCTCTTCAGTAAGCATCTCGTTCCATACGCTTTCTGTTCCCCACAGGAAGAATTTCTTACCTGGAACCACATGGTGGTTAGCCCAATGTGCTGTACCGGCATTCTGACCATAGTCGTAACCTACGAGGAAATCCTGAGCGTAGTCGACAGCAAATGTAGAGTTGCTGCCTGCCCAGTTAGCCCAATAGCTGTTGTCAACAGGCTCACCGCTGTTCCTTATAGGGTTGTAAGGCCAGTCTGTGTACTGTGTCTTGCTGTGGCTTGTGCCATAAAGGGTCTGAGGTGGGAACTGTACCTGATAGTCATTGTTTGCATGAACGGAAACGTTTGCCCAATAAAGGAATGACTGCATGATTGGAGTACGGTTCTGGATATGGAAAGTAGCCTCAACATAAGATTTGCCAGGGAAGATTGTGAGGCCGATGTTCCATTTCAGTCTCTGACGGAGTTCAGTCTCTCCGATCCATATTGTCTTGCTTCCGTCCTCATTCTCAACTATTTCATAACCAGCATTGAGTGTTGAAGAAGCACGGTGATGGTGAGGGATATTCCATTCTACTCCTCCTGAAATCCATGAGCCGATCATACCGATCAATGCAGGGCGGATCACATGCTGACGATAGAAGAAATTATATCCGGTCTGTTTGTCGTTCGCGGAGAATATGCGGCCTCCGATTTCCGGAAGGACACCGATCTCCGTATACTCATTTTCAAGTTTCAGATAATTGTATTCCCTTTCCACCCTGTCATCAGTGAGAATGTCATACATAGGATAAGGGTATACATGTCCGGCAGCTCCCTGATAGGTTCTGCCTGTAAAGAAATAAGGATCCAGTCCAGGATCACCGACAAGGTACGTCGGTATGGTAGTCTTGGTCTCGCTGACTTTTACCTGCGACATGGCCGGTAGTGAGATCAGCAGCAGAGCCAGGATAGCCGTGATGATGGTTGCCTTGTTCTTCATGACTGATTGTTTTTTGGTTAATGTTTTTTTATTAATTTTATAGTGGTTTGTCAGGCCTCTGCCATAATTTTTTTCTAAAGTTAATCAGTAAGCTTGTTGTACTCCAAGTACAAATCATTCAAAAATGGTCTCAAATCGTGCAGTGATGAAAATGAAAGCTCAATATGACCGATTTATGCATATATTTGTGATATGGTAAAGAATCGCATGATCGCCCTTTTCAGGGCTGTTGTTTTGGTACTGCTGGCCGCTCATTCTGCTGCCGGTGCTGAGAATGAATCCGGTTTAAAGAAATGGTTGCAGCTCAATGAAGGGCTGACAAATAATTATATCATGTCCTTGTCGCAGGACCGGTACGGTGGCATGTGGATCGGTACGGAAGAGGGAATGAACAGGTTTGACGGAGTGAGCATCAGAAATTATATGAAAAGCTCCGGTATCCTTTCAGGAAATGAAATCAACAAGGTCTTGCCAGACCGTTTTTCCGACAAGGTGTGGGTGGCTACTCAGCGTGCCGGTATCTCGGTGTATGATTATTCGGATGGCTCAGCAGGATTCTTAAGGCATTCATGTGATGCTCCGGTATCGCTACCGTCAGACGAAGTCACTGATATCGAACAGGATGACCGTGGAAGGATATGGTTTACTACCTATACAAAAGGAGTGGGATGTTATGATCCAGATACAGAAGATATAACTCTATATGACCATGAAAATGTCGAGGGACTGGCGGGAAGCTCATTCAGAGCTATTGAGCTTGGCATCGATGGCAAGGTCTACCTTGCTTCATATGGTGGTGGAATTGCCGTAATGGATCCGATCACCCGTACAGCAGTAAGATACAGACATGAGCCTGATGATCCATGTTCACTTCCTTCGAATGAAATTGGATGTATGTATAAGGATGGTGATGGCAATATATGGGTGGGTACAAGGCATGGATTGGCCCTGTATCGTTCCGTCAGTATGGATTTTCAGGTATTCAATTATGGAAATACTGGTCTGCCTGACGGTTTTATCATGTCTGTATTGGTGACTTCCGATAAGAAACTTCTTGTTTCGCCTGGCTATAACGGTCTGTGGGTGATGGATATATCTGCTGGAGTGTCCGGACAGAATTTCAAAAGATTTCAGGATGTTGAAGAACTGGAGAATTCCAGTGTAAGATCGATGTTTGAAGATGATTTCGGTAATCTGTGGATCGGCTCGTATGGTCACGGAATTCTTTTTTATGGAAAGAACAGTCCTGGATTCATGGTTTATTCGGATATGCCTGAAAATAGTGTCACGAGCCTGGATTTCTCTCCCAATGGGAAGCTTCTTGCCGGAACTGATGGAGGAGGAATCAATGTTATTGATGCAGATTTCAATGTAGTGGACATTTCTCATGGCAAGAACTTCGACAGAAGCATTTTTTCGATATGTCATGACAGTTCAGGAAATATATGGGTCGGATCATTCAACGGTCCGACAATCGTAACCGACCCTTTATTGAACCACAAGGCAGAACTGCAGATTCCTGAAGTCAGGGACTTTTACGAGCAGGACGGCTTTATGTGGGTGGTGTCCGGATACCGCGGCCTGTATCTTTTAGACCTTAGAACTTTCAAGGAACTTCACAGGTATTCTGCTCCGGATTATTTTCCGGATAATTATCTTAGAAATATTTCTATTGATAAAAAAGGAAACATCTGGCTTGGAACGTTGAGAAGCGGATTATTCGTATATGATAGTGAGATGAATCGGATCGCATCATATAATACGGATAGCGGTTTCCCTTCAAATACGGTAAACCACCTCATGCTTGACAGAAAAGGAAATATCTGGGCTGCTACAGCTGAGGGATTGGTGTGTTTTAATGATGGCGATGAAATAGATTATTTCAAAGTTGAATTTAACGAAGAGGGATCTGAGAATGTCAAAGCTGTAATTGAAGATAAAAACGGGATGATATGGTTCAGTACCAGTGTATCTGTCTGCTGGTTTGATCCGGATGAACTGAAAGTCAAGAGATATGATCATAGAAACGGACTGGCTGACGGCAATTATGCTCCGGCTGCAGTCACTATAGACAATGAAGGAAAATTGTATTTCGGTTCGACAAAAGGAATCTCCATCATCCATCCGGAAGAAGTGTATTCTGGCAGACATTCGCCATCATTGCATTTTTCTGAGATGAATATATTTGATGCTGATGACCCGTTGGGAAACAGGAATGAAACTATTATTCTGGCTGGACGTGAAGAAATGAAATTGAAGCATGGACAGAACAACTTTACGGTTTCCTTTGCTGTTGATGACCATGGTATATCAGATTATGTGGAGTATTCGTATAAAGTTGAAGGCAGGGATGTGAACTGGTATCCTGTTGACAGGCACAATGAAGTGGTGTTCAGGCAGCTTGATCCGGGATCATATACTCTTATGGTTCGAGCCCGTATGATCAATGAGGAGTGGGATGGAAGAATCATATCTTTGAGAATCAGTGTTACTCCTCCAGTTTATGCTTCAAAGGTTGCGTGGACCATATATCTCCTTTTCCTCCTGTTCATTCTGGCTATGTTCCTGTATTTATACAAACAGAAACTTTCGCATGACAACGAACTGAAACTTGAAAAGGAAACGCTTGCGAGAATTAAAGAGGTCAATGAGGAAAGGTTGCGTTTCTATACTAATATCACCCATGAACTGAGGACTCCTCTGACATTGATAATCGGACCTTTGGAAGATCTTAAGAATGATTTTTCATTGTCCGGGCATGTCAGACAGAAACTGTCTGTAATCTTGCGCAATTCCAATATATTGATGGAACTTATAAACAAGCTGCTGGATTTCAGAAAGGCTGAGACTCATAATGTGCAGCTTAAGCCGATTTATGCGGATCTCAGCAAGACTGTCGAGGATGTGGGACATATTTTTTCCGAAGCTAATACCAACAGGAATGTTGAAATAGTATTTGAGGTTGAGAGGGGAGTGATGACGAGATTTGATCCGGAGGTTTTCGCGACGATTCTCAGGAATCTTCTTTCGAACGCCATGAAGTACACAAGCTCAGGTTATGTGAAGATCAGTCTCAATACAGTTGAAACAGATGGCGTGAACTATGCCTGTCTCAGTGTTGAGGACAGCGGTTCAGGAATATCGAAGGAAAATCTGGAAAAGATATTTGACAGATATTATCAGGTTGCCGGACAGGCACAAGGAACAGGAATCGGATTAGCATTGGTAAAGAAATATGTCAAACTCCATGGAGGAAGGGTATCCGTAGAAAGTGAAGTGGGAAAGGGCAGTGTATTTACAGTACGTATCCCTATGCTTCCTCCGGAAGAGGAAGAACCATATTCGGCAGTAAATGAGATCATCCCGAATGAAAACACTGCGAAAAGGCCTCAGATCGTTGTTGTTGATGACAACGACGAGATACGTAAATATGTGAAGGGATCCTTGATAGACAGGTATGACATTTATACGGCCAGCAATGGCGCGGATGGACTTAAGCTGGTTGTCAAGCATATCCCTGATCTGGTGATAAGTGATATAATGATGCCAGTAATGGATGGTATCCAGCTTTGTGCAAACATCAAGAAAGATCTGAATCTCAGCCATATCCCTGTCATACTTCTTACAGCAAAGAATACCATTGAAGACAGGAGCGAAGGATATGAAGTCGGTGCGGATTCATATATTCCTAAACCATTTACAAGCGGAATGCTCAGAGCGAGAGTCAGCAATCTTCTTGATGCGAGAAGGAAGATCATGGACCAGTTTGCAGCTGCAATTCCTGAGGATAAGGAAATGGAAGTGGCTCAGAATAATTATGCAGTAATAGATAATGAATATCTCAAGAGGATTACAGAACTCATTGAAGAGAATATTTCATCTGAAAATCTCGATGTTTCATGGCTTGCGGACAAGATGAATATGAGTCCGTCAACCCTTTACAGGAAACTGAAAGGACTGGTCGGTATATCGGCTAATGAGTATATACGAAAGATAAAGATGCGCAAGGCTGCGGAAATGCTGGCATCCGGGTCGTACAATGTATCGGAAACATCATGGAATGTAGGAATCAGCAGCATGATATACTTCCGTCAATGCTTCAAGGAAGAATACGGTGTATCTCCGTCAGAATATAGAAAAAGCCATCTTTCAAAATAAAGATGGCTTTCCCTGAATATGCAGGTGTTATTATTCTTCGATCTTCTTGTACCTCGGTACAAGAGCCTTCATCACTGCCCATGCGATAAGGTATGCGACCGCGCAGATACAGAACACGATCATGTAGCCGGCTTCCTTGCCCTCGAAGCCGAGGAATGAGAATGCCGCACCTGCGTTTTCGGAATATGTGAAGAGCATACCCGCTCCCTTGTTGATAAGGAACGAGCTTACGCCTCCTGCCATACCTCCGATACCGGTGATTGTGGCGATCGCCGATTTAGGGAACATGTCGCCTACGGTCGAGAAGAGGTTTGCAGACCATGCCTGATGGCCAGCTCCTGCAAGACCGATGATGATTGCCGGCCACCATGCGGAGAACTGTCCCATTGGCTGTGCGAAAAGGGCGAAGAGAGGGAAGAATGCGAAGATGAGCATCGCGAGCATTCGTCCTGAATATGGATGCATGTTCTTTTTCTCTACGAAATATTTAGGCAGGTATCCTCCGAAGATGGAGATGACTGTCACGATCGCATAAAGGGTTACGATGAGGGCCATTCCCATACCAGAAGACGACTTGTATCCGAACTGGTCGGAAAAGTACGCCGGTGCCCAGAAAAGGTAGAACCACCATACTCCGTCGGTAAAGAACTTTCCGGCGATGAATGACCATGTCTGACGGTATGTGAAGCATTTGAGGAAAGGAATGCTGCTCTTCTCCTCAGCGCCTTCAGCTGCAGCCGGCTCGTCCTCATCCTGCTGGATATAAGCGAGTTCCGCAGCGTTGACGTGCTTTGACTTATGAGGCTTCTCATACATGAATACCCAGAATCCCATCCATATGAATCCGAGGGCTCCGATGATGATGAATGCCATCTCCCATCCTCCTCCGATGCCTCTGTCCTTGAAGAACTGGGCGAGAAGCGGAATGGTGGCAGGGGCGATGAGGGCTCCGACTGAAGCTCCTGCGTTGAATATCGAGGTCGCGAATGCACGGTCCTTCTTCGGGAAGTACTCGGCTGTCGTCTTGATCGCTGCCGGGAAGTTTCCTGCTTCTCCGAGAGCGAGGATCGCACGTGCCGCAAGGAAGAGCCATACGCTGACGGATGCGATTCCGAGAGCGGCTGCAGAACCGGCTTCGACAGCGGCCATTGCTTCAACTGATTCATAGCCTTCGATGTGCATGGTGGCCCATCCGCATGCCGCGTGGATCACTGCTCCGAATGACCATACTCCGATGGCCCAGAGATATCCTTTCTTTGTTCCCATCCAGTCTACGAACTTGCCTGCGAAGAGCATGCAGATCGCGTAGATGATGGAGAAGAATGCGGTGATTGTACCGTAGTCATTGTCGGTCCAATGGAATTCCGGTGCGATGAAGTCTTTCCATGTGAGGGAAAGGACCTGGCGGTCCATGTAGTTGACAGTAGTCGCCACGAAAAGCAGCACGACCATCCACCAGCGCCAGTTGGTCATCAGTTCTTTGCCTGTGTCTTTTTTCATTTCGGTTATTTTTGTTGTTTGTGTTTACGTGGTTTCAATCTGCAAAAATAAAAATATTTTCCAAATACCCGTGAACGGGCACGGGAAATCGGGTTTGAATAAAGGATATTTTTTCTCATATTTGTGTGTCCAAAAACAGCGGCGATCATGAACAATGAAGGTAATAAAGTGACTATCAATGATGTGGCAAAGGCTGCCGGCGTATCGAAGGGAACTGTCGACCGTGTCCTTCATAACAGGGGGGAAGTGTCCCGTAAAAGCAAGGAGAAGGTCCTGAAGGTGATAGAGGAGCTCGGTTTCAGGCCGAATCTCTATGCATCGCTTCTCGCTTCCCAGAAGGAACGCCTGATCCAATGCGTGATACCCGAGTTCCAGCCGGGGGAGTTCTGGTCGCTGACTGAAAAGGGTCTGCAGGACGCGGCCCAGCTTGTTTCAAGATATGGCATCCGCATTGAAACCGTAAAGTATGACCAGTACAGCGTGGAGTCTTTCCGCAATGCCTGCAGCAAGGTCATGGACAATCCTCCTTCCGGGGTCCTGGTGGCTCCGATGTATGGTGAGGAGACATTGAAGTTCGTAGGCCGGCTGTCCGAAGCCGGTGTCCCGTATATGTTCCTGGATTCCAAGATAGATGATGACGGCTATCTTGCATATTTCGGAATGCCTATGTACCAGAGCGGATATCTGTGCGCCGATATTCTGACAGGAGGGCGTGATGTGCCTGAAAAGGTCTATGTGGTCAGGATCGCCCGTGACAAGATGGGCCTCTCCGATCCTACTGCTGCCAGAAGGGCGGGTTTCATGGATTTCATGAAGGGACATTACCCTGATGTTCAGATAGATAATGTGTTCATCGATCCGAAGGACAAGGCTGCAATCTATACGAAGCTGGATCAGACGGTCGGCGCTGAAAAAGGGAAAAGGTTCGTCGTCATGTTCAATTCGAGAATCCATCTGGTGGCTGACTATCTGACAGACAGGGGAATACATGACTGCAGGGTAGTCGGCTTCGATTGCCTCGAAAAGAATATCGAAGCTTTGCGCAGCGGTACGGTCCAGGCTCTGGTCGCACAGCATACGGACAGGCAGGCAGTGGAGGCTGTGAATTCTATGGCGGATTATCTTCTTATGGGCAAGTCAGTGGCGAAAAGAGACAACTTCATCCAGATGGATATTCTTAACATGTATAATTGTGATTATTATCTGTAATCTATTTTGGGTAATACCTTGATAAATGAACAATAATGCGTTAAATTGTTGTTAAATGTGAGTTGGGGCGTGTCTTTTTCAATATTTTAGTTAAATTTGCAGGTTATAACCGAATTAGATTATAACCCTAAATATGGCAAAATTCTTCGATCCGCCTCAGGCGAAACCGCTTCTTCCTAAAGAGAAGATCGACAGCGTGTACAAGTCCATGAGATTCAAGGTCTTCATGGGTTCATTCCTCGGCTATGCCGCGTATTATCTGGTACGTAAGAATCTTTCCCTGGCTTCTGCAGACATGATTGCAGAGGGCTTGCTTGACAAGCAGGGAGTCGGTATCGCAGCATCGGCAGTATCTATCGCTTATGCATTCAGCAAATTCGGAATGGGAATGCTTTCAGACCGTTCCGATGCAAGAAAATTCCTTACGATCGGTCTCATCGTCGCGTCTCTCGTGATGATGTCGGTCGGTTTCCTCCCTTTCTCGGCAGCCAATCCTGCTCTCAATGTGGCGATGCTCTTCGTCATCATGCTTTTCGTCGGCGTACTTTCCGGAATGGGATGGCCTCCATGCGGACGAATGATGGCATACTGGTTCTCAAACAATGAACGAAGCTTCAAGATGTCCCTCTGGAATACATCACACACCATCGGTGCGGGTACTCTCGGCATCATCGCTATTTTCGGCGTGGGACTCTTTGCCGACATGGGCATAGCACAGCCGTGGAGGGCAAACTTCATCGCTCCTTCAGTCTTCGCTCTCGCGCTTGCGGCATTCTGCTGGTGGTCGCTCCGTGACACTCCTGAGTCTTGCGGACTCCCGTCTGTAGCTGACTGGAGGAATGACCATTCAGGCGTCAAGACCAAGGAGAAGGTGGGTGAGAAGGTTCCGTTCAAGACACAGCTTGTGGACTATGTGCTGAAGAACAAGTGGATCTGGATGATCGCCCTTGCAAATGCATTCGTTTACATGGTAAGATACGGTGTGGGTGACTGGTCTCCTACATATCTTCAGGAAACAGGCATCATGACCGGAGCGGAAAGCAAGCTCGCATTCTCTATCCACAACTATGTAGGTGCCCTCGGTACCATCGTATGCGGCTGGATCTCCGCTAAATTCTTCAAGGGAAGATGCGCTCCTCCTAACATCATCTTCATGTCTCTCGTGTTCATCGGCTGCCTTATCTACTGGCAGGTGCCTGCTCTCGCGGTTGCAACCGGTATTTCTGCTAAGGTATGGGTCTATGTTGCCCTCATCCTCATCGGATTCTGCATCTACGGCCCTGTAGCCCTTGTCAGCATCCAGGCCCTCAATCTCGTGCCGAAGAATGCTGCCGGTACAGCTGCGGGCTTTGTAGGCCTTTCAGGATACCTTATCGGTGACTCGCTTCTCTCGAAGATCATCGTCGGTGGTATCGCTGACAAGAGCTGGGACATGGCAAACTTCACAATGGTGATCGGAGCCGCCCTCGGCATCCTGATCTGCGTGATGACACTTAAATCAGAAAAGCAGGCGTAATTGCTTATCAATAAGAAATGTACTTCTATGAACAGAATTGCTTTTATTTTTCAATATCTTGCAATGGCAGTCATTCTATCAATGCTTGTTTCTTGTGAAAAGGAACCTGATCAAGGTGATGTACCGGAATCTCTGCAGTTTCTTATCAGTCTTCCTGAATCGGTTTCTGGGGCGGCCGGAGATATTGTGTCCGTGAAATTCTATTCTGGTAAAGGGCCGAAAATGGGAGATGTCATTGTTTTGAAGAAGTCTGCCGAAGAGATCCTATGCAATATTGTCAGTGTTTCTTCGGAGAGTTTCAGCTTCAAGATCTCAGCTCAGGTCGAAACCGGAAAATATGTTTTCAGTATCAGACGTGGTTCACAGACCAAGGCGATAGGTGAAATTTCATTTGAGATTGAAAAAAGGATTGAAATATCCGAGAAGGAAGGCTATAATGTATACGGCCTGATCTCTTGTGATGGTGTCGGAGTGCCAGGCGTTGTCGTTTCAGATGGCGTCGAGGTCTGCGTTACAGATGAAAACGGATTGTACTATATGGCATCAAAGGAATACAATAAACTGGTGTTTATGTCTATCCCTTCTGGATATGAGGCTGCATCTGAGGGTATTCTTCCTAATTTCCATAAGACTTTGGACGGTAATCCGAAGACCACTGAAAGAGCAGACTGGACTCTGACCAAGGTCAATAATGCAGACCACGTGATGTATGTCCTTGGCGATATGCATCTTGCTGACAGAACCAGAGACCTGGTGCAGTTCGCAGATTTTACGACTGATCTCAATGAGCAGATTACAGCCAATAAGTCGAAGAAACAGTATGCTCTGACGTTGGGAGATATGACCTGGGATCTATACTGGTATAGTAATGCATATGACTTGTATTCATACCTTGATACAATGAATTCAAAGGTGAGTGGTATTCAGATTTTCCATACTATCGGTAACCACGATCACGATATGATGGCGGATGGTGACTTCAATACCGTTACAGCATTCAAATCTAAAGTGGCTCCTACCTATTATTCTTTTAATATAGGTAATGTGCATTATGTTGTTCTTGATAATATTCTCTGTACAAATGTTCCGAAAGCTGATGGAAGCGGCAGAGATTATAACTCGAGCCTGACTACTGACCAGATCAATTGGCTTAAAAAAGACCTTTCATACGTTGATAAGTCCAAGACTCTGGTAATCACTATGCATGCACAGATGTATAATGAGAACGGTAGTGCCGCTATGAATTATGCATCAGATCTTGAACAGATATGCTCAGGTTATGAGACTCACGTAATGAGTGCCCACACTCACGTTGTGTGGAATAACGACAAGACCGCTTCGAACGGTATCTTCCATCATAACAGCGGAGCTATCTGCGGAACCTGGTGGTGGACCGGATATTACACTGCAGGCTTGGGACTTTGCAAGGATGGCTCTCCTTCTGGATACTATGTGTATGAAATGAACGGCAATGATGTCAAATGGAGATTTAAGCCTACTGGGAAGGATTTCAGTCATATGTTTCGTTCGTATGACAGGAATCAGATCGCTCTTACAGGTGCCAGCTATACACCGGATGCAAAATCCGATAAGGCGGCTGCTTTCGAGAAGTCTGCTTCGCATTGGGTTTCGAGAAGTACTGATAACTATGTGTATATCAATGTTTTCGATTATGATCCATCTTGGGAGATCGAAGTGACGGAAAATGGCAAGGCTCTTACTACTGAACTTGTAAAGGCTAAGGATCCTCTTCATCTTGTATCATACGAGGCTAAGAGATATAATGCAAATGCGAATCCTACATCAAGTTTCAATGCATATTCCGTATCTTCTCACTTGTTCAGAGTCAGGGCTTCATCATCTTCCTCTACTCTTGAAATCAAAGTTACAGACAGATTCGGCAACACTGCTACTGAGACTATGAAACGTCCGAAGGCGTTCTCTATAAATGCATATAAATAAAACACAACCAAATATTAACTAAACTAATGATTTTATGAGATTATTCAAATCTTTCGCTGCTTCTCTTGCTTTGATGCTTGCAGGCGTAAGTGCCTTTGCGCAGAGCAGAGAATTGTCCGGTGTCGTGCTGGACGCGACTGACTTCCCTCTGATCGGAGTGGCAGTCATCGTTGACGGAACGACAAACGGAGTCATGACGGCTGAGGATGGAAGTTTCGCACTCACTGTGCCTGCTTCCGAGGTAGTCCTCAATGTGTCATCTCTCGGTTATGAAACCAAGCTTGTGACAGTGCCTGCAACTCAGGATAAGGTCACAATTTATCTGGCCGAAGACAATATGATGATCGAAGAGACCGTCGTTGTCGGTTATGGTACACAGAAGAAGGTCAATCTGACCGGTGCTGTGGGAGTTGTTGATGAAAAGGCACTTCAGGACCGTGTTTCCCCTAACTTGAGTTCTATGCTTCAGGGTTCTGTACCGGGACTTTCCATCTCTACTTCAAGCGGTAACCCTGGCAGTACAGGAACATTGCAGATCCGTGGTACAGGTTCCATCAATGGTGGTAATCCTCTCGTCCTGATCGATGGAGTCGAGGGTGAGATGGACCGTGTGAACCCTAACGACGTTGAGTCTATCTCAGTCATCAAAGATGCTTCGGCAGCTGCTGTATATGGTGCCCGTGCTGCGTTCGGAGTCATTCTCATCACAACCAAGAAGGGTAACGATGATGATGGTAATGCTGTAGTACGTTACAGTGGACGTTTCGGTTGGGAGGAACCTACAACATCTACTGACTTCGAGACTACCGGTTATTGGTCTGCATACATTCACAATATGTTCTGGAAAGCGGATGATGGTGTGTCACAATACATCAAGTACAATGATTATGATATGCAGCAGCTCCTTCTCCGTATCAATGACAAGACAGAGCATCCTGACCGTCCTTGGGTGACAATCCAGAACAGAGGCGGTAAGGACAAATGGGTTTATTATGCCAATACCGACTGGTGGCACGAGATGTTCAACGACCAGCATCCGGTTCAGCAGCATAATATCTCGGTAAGTGGTGGAAGCAAGAAGGTGAAGTATTATCTTTCCGGTGCTTACAACAGGCAGACCGGTATCATCAAGGCTCGTCCTGACTTGTTCGAGAAGTACAATCTCCGCTCGAAGATTGATTTCCAGATCAATAAGTATATGAGAATGAGCAACAATACGTCATTCTATAATTCCGTATATGATTATCCTGGAGTTTCAAATGTCCAGAATGCCATCGCATACGCAGCAAACCACGGTCTTGCCTGCTTTACCCCGAAGAACCCTGATGGTACTTGGGTATATGGTACAGACTTCCTCGGATATAAGGTTGCAAACGGCCGTCACGCAATCTATGGCAATGACAAGAACATCAACCTTGACAGGAAGATGGACTTCGCCAATACTACCGAACTCAAGATCACTCCGATCAAGCAGTTGACAATCACTGCAAACTACACTTACAGATTCCACCAGAACCGCAATACCAACAGAGGTACCGCATTGGAATATTCCCAGTATCCTGGAAGTACAGCGGTTTATACAGGTAAAGGAACAGCGGGCGAGGATTCCCTTAATGAGGAGGTTGACAGTTGGTCATATAATGCCGCAAACCTTTTTGCGACATACGAAGATACCTTCAAAAATGACCATCACCTTACAGTAATGGCTGGAGGTAACCTTGAGTATTCTTATAGGAAAGATCTTTTAACAACAGGTTATAATATTCTTACAGAGGACCTTAATGACTTCGATCTCGTCGGACTTAATGGCGATGGTGTCAAGGAGTTTATGGCTTCCGGCGGTCAGTCGGAGTATGCTCTTCTTGGATTCTTCGGACGTATCAACTATGACTACAAGGGTAAGTATCTTTTTGAGGTGTCCGGACGTTATGATGGTACATCAAAATTTGCCAAAGGAAGCCGTTGGGGACTGTTCCCTTCAGCGTCGGCAGGCTGGCGTATCTCTGAGGAGAATTGGTTTGCTCCTGCAAAGGATGTTGTAAGCAATCTCAAACTCCGTCTTTCTTACGGTAGCCTAGGAAACCAGAATGTTGCGGCATACAAGTTCATCCGTAAGATCCAGACATACGATTTTGCCGGTTTCAGTTTCGGCGAGGGCAGTTCGACAGCAAGTTATACTTCGCTGTCTGCTCCTAATGCAGGAGACCTTACCTGGGAGACATCACAGCAGTACAACCTCGGTGTTGATGCCGGTCTCTTCAAGGACAGGTTGACATTCACTGCGGAGGCATATATACGTGATACCAAGGATATGCTCACTGACGGTGTGGCTCTTCCAGGCGTATATGGCGCTTCAGAGCCTGATATGAACGCTGCCGATCTCCGTACTACAGGTTATGAACTTGCTATCGGCTGGAGAGATCAGTTCAGCCTTTTCGGAAAGCCTTTCGGATATAATTTAGGTGCGACATTGTCTGACTTCAGAACTGTCATTACCAAGTATGATAATGATAAGAAAACCTTTGCAAAGGACTATTATGTCGGAATGGAACTCGGTGAGATTTGGGGCTTTGAGATCGACGGCCTTTTCCAGTCTGACGCTGAGGCTAAGGCTTATGCAGAGCAGGTTGACCTCAACTACATCAATAAGAGATTGTATGGCGGCTGGCTTGCCGGTGACCCAAGATATGTCGATTTAAATGGTGACGGTAAGATTTCGGTAGGTGCCAATAGTGTTGACGATCCTGGCGACCGCAAGATTCTCGGTAATTCTATCGCATCTCTTCAGTATGGCATGACTGCTGGCTTTGACTATATGGGCTTTGACTTCTCTATCTTCTTCCAGGGAACAGGTAACCATTATTGGTATCCTAATGCTGAGTCTATGGCGTTCTGGGGCCCATACTCCCGTCCGTATTGCTCATTCCTTCCTCAGAATTTCCTGAGCAATGTATGGAGTGAGGAGAATCCGGATGCATATTTCCCACGTCCTCGTGCTTACTCAGCCTTTACATCAGGAGCACCTCTTGCTAATGTCAATAGCAGATACCTTCAGAATATCCGATATCTGAGACTCAAGAACCTTTCTGTAGGTTATACCGTTCCTGCAAATATCTCTAAGAAGATTGGCGTTCAGAAGGTCCGCATCTATTTCTCGGGTGAAAACCTTGCATATTGGTCGCCATTCAAGAAGCATAGCAGGTATATCGATCCGGAGGCTGCATTTGACAGACTCAGCGACGGCAGCCCAACCCGTTACAACAACGCATTCTACCCATGGCAGAAGACGTTCATGTTCGGTATCGATCTTACATTCTAAGTCTGTTTGAAACATATTAAAGATGAACAAGATGAAAAAATATTTGATAATTGCTTTTGCTGCAATCGCTTCATTCACTGCTTGCGATTTTCTTGACAGAGGCCCGCTTTCAGATATGACTGAGGATATCTATTTCAGGACGGCAGAAGACTTCCAACTTTTTACCAATCCACTGTACAACAACCTGCTGGACAAGCACCCATATAACCATCAGAGCGACCATTTCATCAAGTTGTCTCTCTCCAACCTTCTTCATGGAGGGTCTTACAGAACCGTTCCTGCTTCAGGCGGAGGATGGTCCTGGACTGATCTCAGGCGTATCAATACCGTTCTTTCCAGAATGGATTCTTGTGAGGATGAACAGGTGAGGGCAGAATATGAGGCTCTTGCCCGCTTCTTCAGGGCGTTCTTCTACTATGAAAAGGTGAAACTTTTCGGTGATGTTCCTTGGCTTGATGAGGAACTCAGTTCTGATTCCGAGAAACTTTATGCTCCTAGAGATTCCAGGGAGTTCATTATGCAGAAGATGCTTGAGGATGTAAATTTCGCCATTGAAAATCTTCCTGCAGGTGTTTCTACTTTCCGCGTGAACAGGTGGGCTGCATTGGCTCTGAAGTCGCAGTTCTGTCTTTTTGAAGGTACCTTCAGAAAGTATCATAATCTTACAATCGATCCGGCAACAGCAGGCGTCGAGACTGTGAATGATTACAAGTTCTATCTCACAGAGGCTGCAGCAGCTGCTGAAGAGATTATGAATGACGGCCCGTACAGCCTTTATTCTACCGGCAATCCGGATAAGGACTATCGTATGCTTTTCGCGCAGGAAGATGCTAGTAAGGTTGAGTTCATTCTTGCAGTATATTACAATCACCCTGCCGGTATCTACAACAACTCGACTGCAATGTCCATACTCCCTGCACAGGGACGTCTCTCTGCGACTAGGAAGTTTGTCAATACATATCTGATGGCAGATGGAACAAGCTATACCACTGCTAATCCGAACCACAAGACAACTTCTTACTATGATGAGTTCCAGAACAGAGACCCTCGCCTCGCTCAGACACTCAGAGCGCCTGGTTACAAGCGTATAAATGGAGATGATGTGCTTGCACCGGATCTTACCTGCACATGTACTGGTTACCATATTGCAAAGTGGACTATGGCAGCGGATGCAAACGGCGGTGACTCAGATCGTGCAGACCGTTCGTCTAATGATACCCCAGTTTATCGTTATGCTGAGGTTCTCCTTAACTATGCTGAGGCTAAGGCTGAACTCGGTCAGTTCGATCAGACTGTGGCTGACAGGACCATCAACCTTCTTCGTGACCGCGTCGGCATGGCTAGGATGAATGTGAATTCTCTTACAGTTGATCCATATCTCATAGATCCAGAGACAGGTTACTCTAACCCTATTCTCCTCAAGGATCCTAATCTTGCACAGATTCTTGAAATCAGACGTGAGAGAGGGGTTGAGCTGGCCCAGGAAGGTGACTTCAGGTGGGAAGGCCTTTTGAGATGGAAGGAAGGAAAGTGTGTCGAGCAGGATATGCATGGTATCTACTTCTCTGGTCCTGGTCAGTATGACCTAGACAAGAATGGCACAATTGACGTTTGGCTCTATGGCTCAAATGAGGCGCAGCCTACCATTAACCCAACTGATCCTAAGTTTGCTGCATGTGCGGTGCTTAAGATAGGCACTGACATATTCTTGAGCCAGGACGGACATGTTGACCCTCAGCAGAATAGTGACCATACTTTCAATGAGGAAAGGGATTACTTCTATCCTATTCCGATTGATGAACGTTCACTAAATCAGAATTTGACTCAAAATCCGGGATGGGATGACGGTCTTGACTTTTAATCTTTGTTGCTATGAAAATAATTAGACAATTCATACTTATATTAGCCTCGCTTGCTATGCTTTCTTCATGTCTGAATGAAGAGGAAAAGCTGGTAGCTACGGCTATAATGACAGATAAATCTTCGTTGGAATTCGGTATCGAGGACACTTTGGCTCTAGCACTTACAGTTTACGCTGATGCTCCTTGGACCGTTGAGACTCCAAGCTGGGTTACTGTTGACCCCGCTACCGGAGATGCTGGTGAGACTGTAGTTACGGTGGTCGTAGAACCAAACGTAAGAGAGAATCTTCCAGACAGACCTCGTCAGGATGTGCTTAAATTCGTCGGTCAGGATATATATGCAAATGCTTTTGTAGATATCCTTCAGGCGGGTGATAAATACCGTGACCTAGTAGAACTTACCATGGCTGAGGCTCTTGCCCTTGAGACTGATACTTTCGTCGGAGTCAAGGACGTGCAGGTTGTGGCTCTCGCTTCTAATGGTTTCATTGCGCAGGATCAGACTGCTTTGTCTTATGTTGCTGCTGATCTGGAGGTTGAACTTGGTGACAAGGGTAATGTATATGCATATGTTTCCTCACTCAACGATCTCCCATCTTTGGCTAAGGGTGATAAGTTCGTCAAGGCTTCCAATTCTGCTGTAGATTATTCTTCTGCTAAAGATATTACAGCAGAACTTCAGGCATACAAGGCTTCGCAGATCGAACTTGTCTCAATAACAGGTAAATATGCTTCCAAGAAGATCGAGCTTTACTACGAGGAAGGTGCTGAAAGGCCATCTCAGCCTGATTCTGTGGTAATAGAGGTTATGAATCCGCATGAATCACTCGCTATTTCACAGTACGACGGATGGTTAGTGGAGGCTAAGGGATATACCGTAGGTCAGGGAACCAATGTGGTCTACTTCGTTCCTGTTGAAGTCAAGGGAGTGAAGTCTCTTGAGACTATCTATTTCTCTGATGACTTCTCTTGGATCGCACCGATGTCTGCTGCAGATGCTGCAGGTGATGCGGTCGGAACCAACAATCCATCTACTACAGCACCTAACGTCTGGAAGATGACTTCAAGTCAGGACTTCTTCAATAAGTTCAATGAAATCGGCTACCAGTATCTTTGGGGTACAGTCGGTGATAGCGAATTCAAACTTGGTCCTGAACAGGCTCCTAACGGTTCCGTCGGCAAGGATGGATCCATGTATATCCAGAAGGATTATCTCAAGTTCGGTCAGACAAGCTACAACGGAGCCCTCAGGCTTCCTGCATTGTCCGCAATTCCGGGACAGGTGAACATCGTTATTGACTTTGATTGGTGCTGGCAGGTGACAGGCTCTTACAATCCGGACATTATGACTCTTACAGTCGAGTCAAGCAATGGTAAGTTCGAGCAGACCGGTACGGCTGTTTCGCAGAACCTTGAGTCAGCGCAGTCACAGGAAGCTGAAAAGAGCAAGATTGAATGGCAGCACGTTTCTATAGTCCTGACAGAAGCTACACCAGAGACGGTTCTCACTATCCGTCCTACTTATGCCGATCCGGACAAGCAGAACAAGGCAAGACATCAGAACCGTTGGTATCTTGATAACATCAAGATCATCGAGTACACCGGTTCCGTATCTGTTGCTGAGCCTACAGAGGCTGAGGTTACAATCTCAATGGAGAATAACATCATCTTTGAAGCTGCTCAGACTGAACCGATTACATTCGAATTCCAGTCTGACCAGGAGGCAACCCTCACAGTAGGAGCTGATTGGGCATTCTTCATTGATGCTGATGATAAGGAGGTGTCTTCACTTACAATCGCTGCTTCAACTCCAACTACTGTCAAGGTAGGCGCAAAGGAGCATACTGAAAGCGAACCACGTACCACAGAGATTACAATCGAGTCAGGTCTTACTGTAGAGACCATCCCTGTCAAGCAGATGTCTCCAGGCCAGAAGGTTGAACCGTTTGTAAGTATTGTCGGTGGAAATGGCACAAAGGTTTCATCTGATGAGGGTACATTGAACCTTACAGTTCAGTCTAATGTTGACTTTAAGGTCGAATCTGATGTTGCATGGGCAACAGTAGAGCCTGTTCCTGCAACCAGAGCTCAGGTTGAATTAACTACATATGTTGTCAAGTATGAGGCTAATACAGTGCCTGAGGCTAGAACAGCGCATATCCGTGTTTTTAATGCCGAAAAGAACCTTGAGTCTGTATATACTCTTGAGCAGGCTGCTTTTGAGGTAGGCGTATTCTTCCAGGATGACTTTGCTTGGGTTGCTCCGTTTGTCGATGCAGATATCGCTCAGGGACGTACTCAGGGTGACAGTATGCTTGATAACGCTCAATATACTGTAAGTTCTTCATACGGTCTTGAAGGATTTGAGCAGAAGTTGGCAGAACTCGGTTACGAGGCTCTCTTCCCAGAATCGAAGGCTATCTATGTGATGAAGGGTAACTATCTGAAGTTCAGCAAGGGTAAGAATACCAATGGTATCCGCTTACCTAAGACCAACTTCTATGGTGAGTCAACTGTTGCTCTTTCTTTCGACTGGGGAATCAATATTGGTGCTAATGGCCCGGATCCGGTTGAACTTGAGGTCGTTATCGAAGGAAACGGTACGATCGGTGGACAGCAGAAGTCCGCTCCGATCAAGCATACTGCTGGAGATTGGGAATGGCAGACAGAGACAATCGTTATCTCTGGCGTTGACAATGATACGAGAATATCCATCAGACCTACTGCTTTCACCGGTGTTGTTGATGCATCAGGAAACTACCGTTGGTTCCTTGATAATGTGAAACTGGCCAAGAGTGATGCCCCTGTTGGCGGAACTCTTCATACAGTTTTCCCATTCCCATACGATCCTACGTTTGATGCAAGTAAGGTGGAAAACCCTACCAACTGGAATCTTGCTGAGGGATGGATCCTGTCAGAGGATGGTAAATCCAAACTTTCTGCACATAATCCGGATGGCTCTGCTTTGAAGGTTACTTATAAGTATGAGGCAAGTTCAGATGAAGGAGTTACCAAAGATCACGTACGAGTTCTTGCAACCGGTTTGGCCAAGGATGCATATTGGTTGTTTGAAGTACCTGTGGTGGATATGCCTGCAGGTAAATACAACATCAAATACACCCAATCGTCTTCAAATACAGGAGCGAATTATTTCCTTGTCGAGGTCTCTGTGGATGGCCAGAACTGGACAGCAGTAGATAGCAAGACCTCTACTGAAACTTACAAGGATGGTTCAGAGCCAAGAGAAGTGACTTACACTTACGCATTGAATAAGTTAGGTGCTAATATTGCCAATATGGCTTATAAGGTCGATCTTACATATAGTGCACCGGCACTTCCTGGTAGCAATACCCTTTACATAAGGGCTAAGGTGGCAGATGATATGGAATACCGTGCGACCAAACCTCTCGCTTCAGGCGGAACCAATCGTATCTGGGGACCTTGTGAAATTACCTTCGCAGAGTAATCAGGTTCATACATACTGAAAATCAGTCGGCGCACCGTCAAGTGTGCCGACTTTTTTGTAAATATATCCCCTCTATGCGGTGGCATCAAACGGAATAATCACTATCTTTATACGATTATATAAGATTAATCTAACAAGACATATTATGAAACGTTTCTTTATGACCTTGGCTGTCTTTGCTTCAGCCTTCAATCTCATTTCAGCTCAGGATTATCTTCCGAAGTGGCAGGAGGGGTATATGGATATCCACACCATCGCTACGGGAAGGGGCGATGCCACATTCATCGTTATGCCTGACGGTACGACCCTTATGATCGATGCCGGAGACAACGGCAAGACAAAGGACAAGCAGCATCCGGATACCGCAAAGAGAGCGGGCGAGTGGCAGGCTATCTACATGAAGCATTTCATGGCCGGTCTTCCAGGAAACGGAAAGGTCGACTACGCCATGATCACCCATTTCCATGATGATCATATGGGCAGCATCCGTCAGATGCTTCCGGGCAGCAACGGCTACGGCCTTTCAGGCATCACTCTCGTGGGTGAGCTCGTCGGCTATAACAAGCTGATAGACAGGGGTTATCCTAAGTACAATTTCCCTTCAAAGAAGAATGTGGCCAATGCTAACAAGAAGTTCATGGACGAGTACCATAAGTTTGTGGAATATCAGATGTCGCAGGGCATGGAGATGGAGAAGTTCGAGGTCGGTGCCTTGAACCAGATAAAGATGCTCAACAACCCAAAGAAGTACAGAAGAAACTTCGAGATCCGCAATCTCGCGGCTAACGGTGAGGTCTGGACCGGAAAGGGAAAGAAGGCGGAAAAGCAGTACGAAGGTGATCCGAAGCTTTTCGATGAGAATGTGAACTCTTGTGCTCTCCGTATCACATATGGTGATTTCAGGTATTACAACGGCGGTGACCTCAGCGGTGGCAACTGGTCAAGCTACAAGTCCGATGAAAGGGACATGGAGACTCCGGTTGCGAAGGTCTGCGGTACTGTAGACGTTATGAAGGCTAATCATCATGGATATTACGATACATGCAACGGTTTCTTCATGAACGCCCTGTCTCCTGACGTCGTGATCATCGATGCCAGAAGCGACAACCATCCTGTTCCATCTACCATGTCCAGAATGGTCGATCCGTTGGTATGGACAGAGCCGGGTGAGTTCTACATCACCGTAGACCAGGCCCGCAAGAAGCTTGGTGAGGACCTCTGGAGCCATTTCAAGCCATGGGGACATATCGTTGTGAGAGTGTATGAGGGAGGCGAGGAGTATCAGGTGTTTGTTCTTGATGCAGATGATATCTCTTATCCTGTGAAATACAAGTCGGAGATCAAGAAGGCAGGAAAATAAACATTGATTGATATGAAGAAGATCATTGCTTTTGCAGCGGCATTGCTTATGTTCTGCAGCTTTGCGCAGGCAAGGAAAGTGACCGGAAAAGTCATTTCCGGCAAAGAGAAACTGTCAGGAGTCATCGTTACTGACGGAACAAACTTTACAAAGACAAAGAAGAATGGAAAATTCGCATTTGACATAAAGGATGATGCGGAGTTCGTATATATCGTCACTCCTTCCGGATATGTGGCAGACTGGTCATCAGGAGTGCCTGCCTTCTATCAGCAGGCAGCCGGATGCAAGAAGTTCGTGTTTGACCTTCAGAAGACCGACCGTTCGGGTGATTATTCCATCGTGGCGATAGCTGATCCGCAGACCAGGAACGAGAAGCAGTTTGCAAAGTTTGCAGGCAAGCCGATGGAAGACCTCTGCCAGACAGCAAAGACCCTCACCGGTGCGGCTGCCGGTCTGGCGCTTGGAGATATCTGCTGGGATTCTCTTGACCTTCTTGAGAAGTATAAGAAGGAAATCGTCCGTACGGGCATTCCTTTCTATCCTGTTGTAGGAAATCATGACCATGAACTTGAGGCTTCCGGCGACATTAATACTACTGCAAGATACAGGCAGATAATGGGCCCGGAGAATTATGCGTTCTTCATGGGAAAGGATGTGGTCATAGTTGTTGACAATATCATCTACGACACACAGAAGAAGTATGTCGAAGGCTATGCAGATCATGTCCTTGCATGGGTCAAGAGCCTTGAAAGACTCCTACCTTATGGTGCAGACCTTTATATCGCACAGCATTCTCCACTCATGAAATGGGATGAGGGCAACGCTAGAATCGTCAATTCTACCGATATGCTTGATATCGTGCGCGGCCGCAAGGTGACTTTCATCTCCGGTCATACCCATATCAACAATAATCTGAATTATTCAAACAACATCACCGAGCATAACGTCGCAGCCATCTGCGGCTCATGGTGGGATACAGACCATTGTACGGATGGAACTCCTTCCGGATACAAGGTGTTCACGAAGAAGGACGGCAAGCTCAGCTGGTATTACAAGGCTCTCGGACATGACAAAAACCATCAGGTCGAGCTTTACAGACCAGGTCAGACTTCGTACCATCCAAACGGTATCGTAGTGAATGTCTGGGACTGGGATCCTTCATGGAAGGTAGAATGGTTCGAGGATGGAAAGCCGATGGGATCATTGAAGCCGGTGTCGGAGTTTTCTCCTGTTTATGTCCATGAGATAAACGAGGTGTTTGCTGGCAAGACAATTCCTTCATACAAGAAGCCACGTCTCAATTACCATTATTTCGCAGCTGTTCCAAACCAGTACGCGAAGAATGTGACAATCGCTGTGGAAAATCCTTTCGGACAGTCATGGGTGTACAATGTGAACATGTCTGAATATGTTGATGTACAGGCTCATAGAGGTGGTGCCGGTCTCATGCCGGAGAATACCATCGAGGCGATGAAACATGCACTTGACATGGGAGTAAACACTCTCGAACTTGACCTTCAGGTCAGCAAGGACGGACTGGTGGTTGTTTCTCATGACCCGTATTTCCACCATCGCTATGCTATCCGTCCTGACGGAAGCTACGTGCAGAAGGAAGATGCGAAGGAATACATCTATACCATGCCTTACAGCGAGGTAGCGAAATATGATGTGGGAAGCCGCCCAAGCGAGGTATGGCCGGAAAAGGCATGTGTCAAGACCGTCAAGCCTCTTGCAGAGGATCTTATCGATTTCGTTGAGAACTACACCAAGGAGATGGGATATTCTCCAGTAAGATACAATATCGAGATCAAGTCGAAGGAAGCGGATGGAGAAGGCATCTATTGGCCTACATATGATGCTTTCGTTACAACCTGCTGCAAGTTCCTCCACTCGAAGCAGCTTGACGACAGGCTCGTCGTACAGAGCTTCGATGTAAGGGCATTGAACTACATGCATGAGAAATATCCGGAGTTCATCCTTTCATACCTTGTAGATGCGAAAGCTCCTGATTTCGAGACATTCATGGCGAAGCTGAAGTTCACCCCGCAGTGGCTCAGCCCTCACCACTCGATCACAGACGAGGCCCTCGTGCAGAAGTGCCGTGAAAGGGGAATGAAGATCGTCCCTTGGACCGTAGATGAGCCGGAAGATATAAAGCGCATCCTCGACCTCAAGGTCGACGCCATCATCTCCAACTACCCTGACCGAGTCCTCGAGCAGACCAGAGGATATGTCTTCCCGATGTAAAACATTATGACCGTCGGTACAAGAAAACCCGGAATCTTGTACCGACGGTCATTTTTTTGTCCGTTTCTGAACCATATTCCGGACCGTCGGTACATAAATCCCATGATTCTTGTACCCACGCTTCTATTCGCTATTGCTTGTTTTCAAAGTACTTATTCTTCAACTGATGCCTTGACCGTATGTGTCGTGTCCGTTCGTAAAAGTCTTTTCGCGAACTTCTCTCCTTTTCCCACATTGCTTTTGTTCCCTCTTCATCAGAGTCGTACTGCAAAGCATTTCTGATTCCCATAGAATTGGCCACATAAATCGCATCTTGATTAGCTCCGATATATGTAAACACCCATCCTGCCTGATCAAGCCTGTCCACTAATGCCTTAATGCTTTCATGGTTATATTCAGTCGAGGCGTTTTCCATACCGTCAGTAATAATAGTCACCAGTACAAGAGTTTCAGCGTCAATTTCTTTTTCTATGCGCGTGCACATGTTGCCCATTACATCCCATAGAGGAGTCATTCCATTAGGATTAAACTTGTTCAATGGCATTTCCTCTACATCAATGATATTGTGTGAATTATAGTGATGTACTACGCGAACATCGTTTTGCTTAGAAAAAGTCACTATCGTCAAGAGTTGTTCCTGATCAAAGTTAGCAATGTATGCTTCCTTGATTGTCCGGATGGTCTCGTTCACGCCTCCAATAGAAACCTTTTCAAGTCCGGACATTGAGCCGCTCTCATCAAGTATAATAAGGTTATGTACTCTTTTGATTGCAACAGTATCCGAGTTTGTTTCTGTGGGAATCTTGTCTTTTCGGTAATTCGTTTTTATGATAATTAATCCTGTAATTCCAGTAATGTAAATGGCAATGATGCCGATGATAAGTTTGTAGTTTATCTTCATGTTTTAATCGTTTTTACAAAAATAGAATACTCTCAAATGCCTTTTACTTTTTCGCAAGCCTTGCGAAGTGCGAAATAATAGGATTTTTATTCTTACATTTGTTTTGACTATAGATAGTGTTATGATTATGGATATCAATAGTTTAATTTATCCTGTCAAACGTCCTGGAACTGCGATGTGTAATCCGGCTCCTTCAGAAATGGTTTTCCTTCATAAGGGACGTAATGATCTTGCTGAATATGTGGAGGCACATCTTCGACAGTTGAATGAATATGCAAATACGGCTCGAAGTCGAAAACTGATTCACTTGTCTCAAGTAGTTCAAGAAATTTTTGACAATGGCAAGCATACATATTATTTTCCTGATCTTGCGGTAGATAAAACTCAATTAACTCTTGACGTTGAGGCAATCTGGGATATGTTATGCGTCCCGGCAGAGTGTAGGACTGCTTTGATATTGGGATGTACTGAAATCGGAGATGTATTTATTTGTTCTCTTGATACGGCTTTACCTGACGATATAGATTATATTGTAGGAGAGTTCTGTCATTTTCTTCAGCATTATGATAGTAAAAATTATGTCCGAAACTCAGCGACGACTTCATTTTATGATATATTTTCAAGAGATGAAAGAGATTTTGCTGATGATGAATTTGAAAATGAAGTCAACCGTTTATCTGAAGAAATAGTCGCAAATCTCAACCGCTTGAGGGCTATTGGTATTAGTGAGGTTGTAATCAGACAATTGTTCGAAAGAGAACAGAAATTAAGCAGATTGATAGTTACTGAAGATTATAAGATCATTCTGCCGGATTATCATAACATGGAGATCAAGATGGAACCTCTCCCAAAGGCCGTGTACATGTTGTTCCTGAACCATCCGGAAGGTATTCGTTTCAAGGACCTTCCATGTTATAGAGATGAACTTGCTCGAATATATTTGAATGTGACTAACCGGAATGACTTTTATGCTGCATATCAAAGCATATTGAGCGTAACTGACCCGACCAAGAACTCAATAAACGAAAAGTGCTCCCGAATCAAGGAAGCTTTCATCTCTCGATTTGACGATAATCTGGCAAGCCATTATTATATTACCGGCCTTGCAGGAGAGAAGAAAGGAGTTCGGTTAAGTAGACAATTATTAGGAATAATAACAAATTGAGATAATTATGGAACAAATATATTTAAAAATTATATCAGATATACAGTGTCTTGTATACGTGGATTTTGAATTTGTTAAGACAGCTGAGAAGGGTGTTGTGTCGAAGATCCCATTGCGGAGAGGTGAATATTTCGTACAATTAGTAAGTCCAATCAATAATGATGTCGCTATTGAACAAGTGATTTCTCTTGAATATGATAGAGTCCTTAAAGTCGATTTCGAACAATATTTGGAGAAACATATTGAACTGATTAGAGATCAAGATGTTGAATTCTGTGTTATAAGGAATTCTTATTATAATTTAATCCTTGGTAAGGAAATTACTGATGCTGTATATGATTCTGGGGCTTCTTTTGTTGATGGTTTAGCGAGAGTTGGACGAACTGGACGATATGGGTGTATAGATAAATTTGGCAGGGAAATTATCAGTTGTGTTTATGATGATGTTTTCTTGCGTGATAAGAATATTTATGCGAGGCTCAACGGATTATGGGGGCTCTATGATTCCCATGGTAATGAGATGAAACCTTGTCAATATCTTGACAAAAACCTGCAATTTAAGGTACTTATTCCATTTCTGTCTGAGACTATATCTTCTTATACTGGCAGATCCGTAGTTATTATAAAAGATGGTAAATATGGCATCGTTGATTTGAATGGTGCTTCAATTGTTCCATGTATATATGATAATATGATTTATTCAAATTATTCTAATTGTATAAAAATAGAGCTGGACGGAAGATGTGGACTAATAGATCAAGATGGAAAGATGCTTATTCCGTGTATTTATGAAGATCTCGTCTCATTCAACTCTGGATGGGCCGCCGTACAGAAAGACAGGCTATGGGGATGTATTGATTATCATGGGGCGGAAATACTTCCTTTTGAATACGGTAGTATAGAAAATGGGAGAATTAAAGATCATTTTGATAGAGTTGATGGGTTTAATAAAAAATGGGGAATAATTGATAGTAACGGAAAACTTAGAGTAGAATGCATATATGATTATCCTGCATGTGAAGAAAGATATGATAAATTTACAGAATTTCCAGGTTATTGTTTCATTGATTATTATGCAATCCACTATGACGATTGGTCAAGATGTGATTGTGAAGATCATCTAGATATATTTGTTGAAGGTATGTATCCAGTTGCAAAAGATGGCGAATATGGATTTATTGACGAAGCTGGAAATGAAGTAATTCCATGCATGTATAGTGCTGTTTTTAATTTTAATAACGGCTTGGCAAGGGTAATTAGTGATGATAAATGGCTTTTTATTGATAAATGTGCTAATGTGATATTAGAACTTCAATGTGAGTATGTTTCAGATTTCTACGAAGATTTAGCAAGGATTGAATCAGGACTATGGGGTTATATAGATAAAACAGGCACAATAGTAATATCATGCAAATATGATAGATGCTCAGTTTTTAATAATGGTATTGCAGCTGTAAGAACAAGTTATACTTGCAAAGTTGATGATTCAGGGAATGAATTAATTGAAGATAAAGCAAGTAATAAAAAAGACTTTTGGAGTCTTAGCTATGGTGAACAAATGGAAATATTAGACTCTATACTTAATATTAAGTATCAAAAAAGATATAAATGGCGTTTTATAGATGGGAAAGGAAATAATGTAACACAAGATGTAGACATTGACTATGATTCTGTTACTCCTTTGAATAATATATTATGGTTAGTTCGTTGTTCGCGCGGGAACTTGGGCATAGTAGATAGTACTTGGAAAGAAATCTTACCATGTGTTTACGATGAAATTTACAGTTTACAGGATGGATTGGTTGAGGTTAGATTGAATGACAAATATGGATTATTCGATAAATGTGGTAGTGAAGTTCTGCCTATTATATATGACTATATTAGTGTAGATGATGGATTGGTCGAGGTTAGATTGAATGACAAATATGGACTATTCGATAAATGTGGTAGTGAAGTTCTGCCTATTATATATGATAGCGTTTATAGGGTACAGGATGGATTGATCAGAGTAAAATTGAATAACAAATATGGACTAGTTGATAAATGTGGTAATGAAGCTCTGCCTATTGTATATGACTCTATACTTCAATATTCTAATAGCTTGATTATGATAGACTTGGGCGGAAAATTTACAATATGTAAATATTGTGTATAGCTCTCTTTGAACCTTCAATCTCCTGTTATTAAGAAGTTAGTTCTACTTTAAAAGATTTGGACATCTGTATAGAGTGGAGAATTCGCTGTCCTTTTTGAGCCTGGTCTATGGTATAATCCTCTATTTGTATTTTCAGCAATTCGCGGAAGACAGTAGCATCTCAATTACTATTCGGATGGGGTACTGGTAAAGAGTTCCTTGAAATGGTGCCGTATCTGTGAGCGATATTCCAAGAATCTGAAGAGTCTCATAGATTGTGTGGTCAAGTTTCATCTGATGATGTACAATAACTACCAAATAATATGAAATGATAACAGTATCGATTTGTATTCAGACTGCATTTCAGAGACTCCTCAGAGTTCTTCATCTTCAGCTATTTCAACTATTTGAAGAATAGCAACCCCCTTTTTAAAAACTTACTGTGGCTGATAATGTCTATTCAAATGGAATTATTAATTGTCTGTTCTTGAAGTCTGGTAATGTGATTATTTCTCTAGGTACTGTAGTTACTGTTGCTTTATAACCAGATATTCTCTTGTAATTGGTTATAAAAGTAGATTCAGTCTTTTCTTCAAAAACTTCTTCATAAGGAGTTGTTCCTTCAATATATGCCTTAAGCAATTGCCCAATAGAGATGTCACCTGTATATATTTCCATTCCTTGTTTGTTTTTAGGATAATCAAGAATGATAATATTATGAGATTTAGCTACTTCCCTAAAATTAATAATATACTTCTGTAATTTGTGATTCAGTACCCATTTATATGTTGGATATAGAAGTTCTTTTTGAGCCTCTTCTGCTGATAAAATTACATGACCTCCTATTCCTCTAAGAAAGCCGATACTGTTCTCGATTCTTTCTGGTTTGACGAGATCTGTGAAATTTGATGAATGAAACAGATTCTGATTAGATTCATTACATGTATTAACCCTTAAACCTTCAATCATTGCAGCTATGCTTATAGCTGTGTCTGGAGCAGAAAATCTAATGGGAACATCACCCCATTTAGTATATGGACTTAAATAACTACATGGATTACTTTTATAATATCTCACATCTATTATGTATGTGCAAGGTTTGGCCTTGACTTCCACCATATAATGGTTATTGGTACGGTATACACTAATCATGACGATTTATTAATTAATATTAATGTCTTTAAATTCAACTATAAAGTCTATCGAATCAATAGATTTACTGTCAAACCAATGAATGTTTGATATCATAATAATTCTTGCATATCCATATTGAGCAGACATCCTTTTTACAAATTGATTGACTGCAGAAAAGATTTCATCTCTTTTATGAAAATATGCATATGTAGATATTTCTAGATTGTTATTCACGGTATGACTGAATATCGATAAATCATGATAGCTTTCTAATACTCTATCATACTCTTTTCTAAATTGTATAATGATATGTTGTTTCATAATTGATTTATTAATTGTTTGATGTTTACACGCAACAGGGTAAAGACTTACTATAAATAAGACTTACAAAATCAAATGAATGGGTAGTTGGAAAAACTGTTTGGAGATCTCTTACAGTAGTATCAAAATGAAGTATTGTGTCAGCACATGCTTTAGTAATTAATATAGTAGTATTATCTCCTTGTTTGTGTAATGTGCTGATGCTAATATAGTTATAATTCTAGTTTTCTCCAAATATTATTTACTTTTCGATGTGACTCTTGTTGCTGACGAGGTTTGAATATCTATAGATTATCAGGCAATTTTGATACCATTTTATTTCAGCTTTTTATCATGCTTTAGCAAAGAAATGCCTAATGGTTTGTTGTGGCTCTTTAACATTACGGAATTAGAACCAACGTGGGACTATATATGATACCTCGGGCGGCTTTTTGCGATTTTCTGGTCAAGGTGTGTCGGAAATCATTGAAAAACAACTGTTTGGGTATCACCTTGGGCGGAAATAACATTAAATCCGGCCAAGGTGTCTCAGTGCCTCTGGTGTCAGTTGGGCGTCCTGATTAAACCTTTACGCGCTTTCCTTGTCTAATATGGTGAGTACTCAAGAAAGACAGATTGTTGAACCCCATTAAAATGACAAGGCTATGAAGAGAAGAATTGTAATGGTATCTGCAATGATACTCCTGCTTGGTTCACAGGTACAGATGTATGCTCAGAGTAAAGGTGGACCGGATTTCAAGAGACCTGGTATGGAGATGAAGATGGATCGCAGGTCAGGCGGACCTATGGATAAGAAAGCTATTTGTCAGGGTGACATCGAGAAGGTGCAGCGCTTCTACCGTATGAAGTACGGCGTAAGACTCTCAAGGAAGGAGGCGGAGAGGATCCTCCTCGTTGAGATGAGAGAAAGAGGGGGCAAAGCGTTTGATGGCAGGTATCCAAGGCCAAGACCAAGGCCTCGCAATAACATAAGCATTAATGAATCAAAGTCAGTCTCAATTATTTGAGGCTGACTTTTCTGTTTAAGAAGTCAGAATAGAAATTTGCGTTTTATCTTAAAAGCTCTATATTTGTACATTATAATGTACATATATCGTAGTTTTTATGGTTATTATCAGTTCTGCGGAATTACGCAACAACATGAAAAAGTATTTGGATATTGCCAAGACTGAAAAGGTGATTATCCAGAGGGGCCGAAATGAGAGTTTCGTTCTTGTGGCTCAGAACACTGCGGCAGGGGAGGAATTGGACCGTGCGATAACTGTTGATGAGGTTATTGCTCGAGTTCGTGAGGGGTTGAATGAGATGTTCGAGCGCAAGGAGGGCCATGATATAGCATGACAAAAGTTTTATTTCTTCCTGAAGTAGCGGATCAGTTTCTGGAACTGGCAGAAGTATTATATCAAAAAGGATATTTAGGACTTAAAGAAGTTGCTGTCAATTATTCTGAACAGTTATTCCGGGATATACAGAACACATTACCTGTCAAGGTCAAGAAAGATGCCCCATCATATTTCAAGAGATATGGTAATGATTTGTTTTATTCATCATTTCCGAAAAGCCGACATACTACCTGGTATGTTTTCTACAGTATTCATGAACGGGATGGGGATACTGTGTTTCTTGTCAGGTATCTGGGGAACAACCATGTAATCGCCCACCACCTTGTGGACGATTCAGATTGATCCTGCAGCTGTATCATTTCCTTGTATCACTCGCTGCTTGTGATGGTCTGCATCAGAGGGAAATCGATGTGCTTGAAACCATAGCATCCTACATAGGCCTTTCCAAGGGGGATGCAGAATCTATCCTTGCACAGTTCCGTCCAAGCAATGACAGCAACTACAAGATCCTGGAAATCGAGCCGACTGCAACTGACGACGAGGTAAAAAAGGCATATCGAAAGATGGCTGTCAAATACCATCCTGATAAGGTGGCGACTCTTGGTGAAGATGTCCAGAAAGCTGCCGAAGAAAAGTTCAAGGCAGTGTCTCAGGCATATGAGGCCATATGCCGTGAACGCGGAATCTAAAGTCGGTTACTGCAATTCATTAGTGGATACTAATGTATCAAACTCACTGGTAACATACTCAATAAGTTCGATTGCTCCTTTGGAGTAGGTATCTGTGTTGTAGTCCAGAATAACGCCGTCTATGTCGAGGTAGAGGGTTATTCCACTTTGTCAAGACTAATTTTGCAAGGTTTGAACTTTAGAGACTTTTTGATATCGCTTTATTTTTTAAGGTCCAATGAATTTGATGATTAACTTCAGAATAACGTGTAATTGAGTAAAATCCGACAAAACCTGATGTTTCAATTCTGCCATTTGCCCAATCACTTTCGAAATCCCCAGTGCTGTAGAAGCAGTAACTATTCGACGTTGTTCTAAACATATGCAGATCGTTTTTGTAATCGTTAGTATCATCTATAGTTGCAACCACGATACTTTTCCTCCCATACAAATGCTGGATCTCTAAATTTTCGACAGATCGATCCCATCTTTTGTTTTCTTCTATTTGATAAATGTCAACAATGTGGTATGCCAACGGAATGACATGAAACCACCCATTACTATGAGCATATTCATCATTGAAGTATTTGTATAGTAATTCGCCTTGCTTCATCATATACATTTCAACGTATATATGATTGTCACCGCGGCAGGCGAAAACATATAACCCATCTGCAGGAACTGTATCGTTTTCATCTAAAATATCTACCCAATATTTTTCGAATCTCAAAATCCGGTCAATACTGAAGGTTAGATCTTTATGTAGTTCGTTTACATGGGCGATTATATGAGAATCTCCAAATTCTTCAGAGTACTGAATGTCGCATATATGCCAGCATCTATTAATCCCACTACTATTTAGATATTCGATTTCATACACATGGCATTTTTCTGCAATAGCACTCTCAATATCCTCTCTGATATTCATAGTATGATAAGTGTTTAATTTATATATTATCCTTAATAGATGCTTACTCAGCTCTAGATCTTTACATCATGATATTATATAGTATTAGTCTCCTTGTTAATTGTTATAGTAAGCCAACTCTCGACATCTGACCTATTATAAAATTGGTATTCTCCATTGACTATTGACCATGAAGAATAACAATCAAAATCAGTATATTCTCCCTCATTATTGAGACATTTTTCCTCAATCGTTTTATAAAAATTGTCCAGATTACCATTCTTCTTGAGGCGAATCGTGCACTTGACTTCCCAATCATTGCCCCCTGGACAATATTCTTTAAACTCTAAAACCTTATACTGTGGGAGTTCCATGCCAATCATTCTTTCTAATGCTTCTCTATAAACCAAACAAGTATTACATTCAATATAGAATCCTATGCTTGAGATAAAAAGAGGTAGCACAAATGAATAGAGCCACATATTCCATTGCCTGATCTTATTGGCATGGAGAAAGATGGGGATAATCAATGCGATTGCTGATAACGATATGATTATGATTACATCCTTAATTGTGCCCACATAATGAATGTCATCTAGCCAAAATATGACAATGTAAATCAAAAGACTTGCATATATAAAGACTTGCATATATAACATAAGATGAATAGACCCAGATCATCCTGTTCTTTTTCATTTTGAAATTCCAGCAGCAATCAAATATATCACAAAAGAGGATATCAGAAGGATAAAGAAAACAATCACCCGTGTGATAGCTGTAACTATAGCGAACATATATTTAGTTTTTTCTGAGTTCTTTCAAATATTTATCGGCCATACCACAATAATGTACTATTAAAAATAGAAGTACACCGTCCATCCTCCGTCCGGAGCATGCAGATGTCTGGCACGAACGGCCAAGCCGCTCGATAAGTACCAATGATAACTATCTTCTCGCTCATCGGAAATATCCGGCTCTCCGTAATACTTTGTCAGTTCAGAAACGAACGTGTGGATTATCTCGTCATCAGTCTGTGAAGTGATGAAACATAAATCATTTATTGACATGATGTTATCTCCATTCAAAGTAAAGTCGGCATTCATTCCACATGGTACTCCACAGAATTCGACAGTGTGTGAAAACCACTTTTCCCCATTTCCTTGAAGCTTAATGGTATCCCTGCGCTCTATAAGAGATAACACCGGAAGCGAGTATATGTTTTTCACGATATCATCGTATCTTCCTTGCATCTTAACACCAAAGAAATCGATTACCTTTAATTCTTCATCTTTTTCGTTCTGATAGCGTGTCTTTGCTTGTTGACACTCTGCTGTGGTATCAATTAGTTCGGGGCTTCTTGGGACCATTGTTTTATTGCTGCCAGGATCGTTTTTGCATGAGATGAGCATCCAGGGCAACATAAAAATGATAGATATTGCTACTATATTCTTCATATCAATATTCTATGAGGTCAGAATAATTCAACTTACTTTCAATAAAGGGGTATTTGTGTGCCAGTAGATTACATAGGTCTAATATTTTGCTCCGATGAACAAAAGGTGAGAAATATATTTCATGAATCAATTCTTTAGGGTCGATGCTCAATAACATAGAAGTAGGATTAGCGCTCAGGTCATATTCCTCCTTTATGGCATAGATTCTATACTCTTTTTCATCTGCATATTCTTCAGTCTTTCTGAACAAAATATCTCGCATCTCGATCCTGTCTTCCTCTTCTCCATAATTCATTGGTCCACAGTATAGACGAACGTTACTATCCTTTATTGAGGTTAATAGAGAATGTATGTCAGTTTTAATACGGACAGATATCTCATCTCCTTTATATGCCTTCCACATGGGAAAACTCTCTTTGTCTTCCATTGTCCAGCATGAGACGTTAAAATATGTTGATTGTAGGAATTTCTTTTGAACGTTCTCACGAAACTTTTGGCGATTCCTATCTAAGGTTGTTTTGTAATAAACTTTGATATATTCTGACGTGTATTCTCCTTGTTCTCTTCTATCTGAAAATGCCAATCTGGGAGACAAATATAATCTGCCTTCCAACATACTGAGAAGATTAGTAAATGACGTATATCTGTAGATTTTTGTATCTTCCTTAATAGCTTTAAGGTTTATCTTAATTTGGAGATCCACCCCAAAATCACTAAAAGAATCATCTAATTCTTTCATATAGTCATATACCTTAAATAATTGGTTCATATCCTTTCTTATTTAACTAGTTGAGGGTCAGAATACCTTATATTTTGCCATACAACCTGACCAAATTTATTTATATATGAAGATATTAACATGCCACCTTTACGAGTCTCCACTTTAGCTAAAGAGCCAATAAAAGAATCTGCCGAATCATATTGATATGGAATTACTAATTCAAAATGTTTATTAATATAACCCCATTTCCCATCACGTTTTACTGCAGCTAATCCATTTGAGAAAGGCAATGCCTCACAAAATACACCATTATCTTCCCTACCTATAATGCACTTGTGTTTATTTACATAAAACCATTTACCAGGCCCAATATTTCCTGTTTTTGTATCATGTTTGGTATACTTACAAGGAATCAAACCTTCTGAAAATTCCTTTGAATATGAAATAGGTATGTTTGCTCCACTAGCATAGTTAGTCGGAGCGATGAAATAAGAATTACATTTTATGATAGATTTATCCCTTATTGACAATTGATCAAAGGATGGTATTTCCGTTCCATCATATGGATTAAAGAAACGGCTATCTATTCCCCAATAGGATAATACACCAGCGTGTTGAACTACAAGACTGTCACTTATGGTAAAACTTAATCCATAACTCCACGCATCTGGAAGTGTTCCTTGTCCGACATTGGTCATTAATTTTGAGAGCTCCTCACCTAGACTTGGCATAACCTTAATGATCCTTCCATTCTCATCAAGTAAGTTTGCTATACATTTAAATTCTCCATCTTCATCTATTGCAGTGTATCCAATACTTCTATTATTACAATATGGAATGATCGGAAACTCCTCTGATTCAATAAACATATAATCAGTTAAGTCCGAATTTAGATTATTTATTATCTTCCATTTTTTATTATATTCAAGTAAGTCAATAGTATATTGGTCTTTTTGTAGTTTTTCAAACAAATCGAAATTTGATTGTTGAACAAATGTTTTGTTCTCCCTGAAAGGTAAACCATCAGCATATTTATGTGGTACAATCGTGTCACCCTTAACATTGATATACCCATATAAAGGTTCCACATCATACAGAACGTTTAGAGCTAATCCACAGCTGAAAATAAACTTAGAAATATGTTCCTGCACTTGCTTACGATCATCTTGAAGCATATATAGTAATACTCCTGCTTTGAGAGTAAAATCGTCTTTAAAAATTTTGTTGTTTTTATTGTTTATATAGTTATATTTATAACTAAATTTATCGACATCGTTACTGAAAAGGGTGTCGGTAACTACAAGAGCTATGTTGTCAATAAAGTCTGTAGCATATATATATTCCGGTGGAATAACAACTTCTCCATTTTCATTTATAAAGCCATTTTTCTCATTTACTTCTATTAGATATAAATTTTCCATATTTTGTGTGCATGCCATTAATATGAACACTACAATAGAAAGCACTAGTTGAATTCTTATTTGTCCCATAACATTGATATTAAGTTATATCGCTCAGTGCCTAAGCTATATAATCAAATACAGAAAGCGTGGCACTGAAGTCTACTTATCAGAACCGGTCCTAGGAAAACCATGCACATAAATAGGCTACAATACCACGCCGTAATTCGCAAGCGAATACGACGAAGTGACGAGCTTATCCTTTGTGCATTTGAATTTCCTAGGTTCGTTCTGCAAGAATAAACTTACACTTTCGTGTTTCTCAATATGTTCGTCAAATATAGACATTATTATCCGAATGTTAGTCATCAAACTCTGAGATTTTTTTCGTGATTGATATTAAGCATATATATGATGCGATTCTGTGTTTTACTCTAATTGAAAAGCGGTGTCGCTCTCTATGTCTTTCTATGAAAGCCATAGTCATCGACGAAGTCGCTTGGGTGTCAGCGAAAGAATGCGACCTAACCATTACTCCAGACCGCCTTTGAGGGCTTGGGTGATGACATCTGAAAACTTAATCATTGCAGGGTGTAAAATCTTTCTTACCTTTACTAGCAAATTATAAGGGTTAATTTATGGGACGCTCCTTAACAATCATAGACGCAGATTATAAGAACTGGGTAAAAGAACTCAGTCAGCGATACCGTAGAAGTCAGATCAAAGCAGCCGTTAAGGTCAATAACGAGGTGCTGAAGTTCTATTGGGAACTTGGCAGAGACATTGTGGGTATGGATGCTGATAACAAATACAGCAGTGGATTTTACAAGTGCCTCAGCAATGATCTTAAAGAGGAACTGCCAGGAGTAGATGGACTGTCTCCTTCCAATCTCAGATATACAAAACGATTCTATCTTCTTTATAATGAACTGGTTGGAAATTTTCAGCAACTTGCTGAAAATTCTGACGACATAAATCTTCAGCAAGTTGCTGAAAATTTGTTCTCGGTTCCTTGGGGCCACCATCTTTTCTTAATTGACAAGTGCGGTAATGATGCAATTAAGGCATATTATTATGTACGGCAAACAGTGGAAAACGCCTGGAGCCGTGCTATGCTGGAGAATTTCTACGACACCAATCTGTTTGAGAGAGAGGGCAAGGCTCTGACCAATTTCAAATATACTCTTCCTGCTGTAACCAGTGATCTTGCACAGGAAATGACCAGAGACCCATATAATTTTGGATTTGCCAAGCTGACCAAGAAGCATAATGAAGCACAGTTCAAAGAGGCATTGTTGAATAACATCTCCAAGTTCCTTCTTGAACTAGGTACCGGCTTTGCATATGTCGGCAAAGAATACAGACTGCAGATCGGCAAGAAGGAAAAGTTCATTGACCTTCTTTTCTACAACCTCAATCTCAGATGTTATGTCGTAATTGAGGTAAAAATGGGAGAATTCGACTCCGGAGACATCGGCCAGATAGGTACATATGTCACAGCAGTAAATCACATTCTCTGCAAAGACGGCATAGATAACCCGACCATTGGCTTACTCATCTGCAAAAGCAAGGATTCTCTTCTGGCTCAATACGCACTTGAATCAAGCAGCCAACCAATAGGAATATCAGAGTTTGAACTCTCAAAACTTTACCCTGAAAAAGTTGAAGGAACCATTCCGACATGCGAGGAACTAGAACAGCAACTGATGAAAGGCAAAGAATAAGGCCCTTCGTCACCTCGTGGTCTCCCTGATGGCTGTCGGGTGCAACGATGCACCTGAAGAGAAAGGCCGCCTCGAAAGGCTCGCTCTATTAAGCCAATTCATAGAGCTCCAGGAGACGGAGCTCTTTTTCGTCTGTCTCTTCGAGGATCTGGCCGATGCGTTCTGATGCTTTCTGGAGCTGGTCGTAGGGGAGGATGCCGCTGTTGAGACTTTCTTCGAGCTCGGTTTTCTCCAAAGCGAGAGCTTCGAGATCTTTCTCGAGCTGTTCCATCTCTCTCTGCTCTTTGTATGTCAGCTTGCGTTTCTTGGCCGGTGTTTCAGGTGCGGCTGTGGCGGCAGCTTTCGCCGCCTTTTCCTTTGCCGCCTTCTCCTCTGCACGAGCCAGAGAACGCTGCTCTGCCTCGAACTCCTTTATATACTCGCGATACTCGCTGTAGCTGCCGACAAAGTCCTTGACCAGACCGTCTCCGCAGAAGATGAACAGATGGTCGACCAGCTTGTCAAGGAAATGGCGGTCGTGGGACACGATTATGAGCGATCCGCTGAACTCCTTCAGGTATTCCTCGAGGATGTTCAGAGTCACGATGTCGAGGTCATTCGTAGGCTCGTCGAGGATCAGCAGATTTGGCTGCTGCATAAGGATGGTGAGCAGGTAGAGCCTGCGTTTCTCTCCTCCGCTGAGCTTCTCTATCTTGTTGTTGAGCATCTCGTGCGGAAAGAGGAACCTGTTAAGGAGCCATGTGTCATTGACAATGTCCAGGACGGTGTCCTGAGGATTGAATGACATGCCGCTCTGGTGATAGTATCCGATCTTGAGAGACTCTCCACGCTCTATCGTTCCCGTGAGAATGCCGGGATCGTCTTCGAACATCCTTCCTGTCAGGATGTTGAGGAAGGTGCTTTTTCCGGCTCCGTTGCGGCCGACAATGCCTACCTTCTCATATCTCTGGAAATTGTATGTGAAGCAGTCAAGATAGCATTTGTCGCCATAGTAGAAGCTCAGGTCCTTGCAGTTCACGATCTTGGTGCCAAGCCTTGTGGAACCCTTCATGGCCTCCATGCTGACCTGTTTCTGGGTATAGACCTGCGATGCCCTGTCCTTGAGGTCGTAGAATGCGTTTATACGGTAGCGCGCCTTGCCTGTACGGGCACATGGAGTGCTGCGGATCCATTCCAGCTCGCGACGCAGGATATTGCGGACCTTGTCTGTCTCCGCATTGTAATTGGCAATCCTTTCCTCGCGCTTTTCGAGATAGTTCTGATAGTTGCCTTTATAGGTATATACCGCACCATGGTCCATCTCCATGACGATGTTGCAGACTCTGTCAAGGAAATAACGGTCGTGCGTAACCATGAGCAGGGTACAGCGTGAACGGCTCAGATAGCCTTCGAGGAATTCGATGGCATCGATGTCAAGATGGTTGGTAGGCTCGTCCATGATGAAGAATTCCGCCTCCGTTGCAAGCATCTGCGTAAGCGCCACGCGCTTCACCTCTCCTCCGGAGAGCTCCTTCATCTTCTGGTCGGGATCATTCAGATTGAAATTTGTAAGGAACTTAACGACCCTGCGCTCATATTCCCAAACATGCTCCTGATCAAGTCCCTTGGTGAATTCCTCGCTTGACGACATGATCTGGCCGAAGATGCTTTTCTCCGGGTCAAACGGGTATTCCTGCTCCAGAAAGGCGATCTTGATGTCCTTCAGGAACATGATCTTTCCGCCCGAGTCCGACTTGTCCTTCCCCGCAAGAATCCTCATCAGCGAGGTCTTGCCGGTGCCGTTAGGAGCAATGAGAGCGATCTTGTCGCCCTCATTGATGTTGAATCCGATCTTCTCGAACAGGACCTTCGGTCCATAGCTCTTCGATATATTCTCAATCTGTAGATAACTTGCCATATAAATTGTTTCCTGATCAGATGGCATAGTATGGAGAAGACATGCCACCCCCGGCTAGGGGGTGCCCGACTGTAGGGAGGGCGGGGGTCTTCGGAATACTATGCCATCTGATCATTTAAAGAATTTATCCACTTCTTTTACTGCATCAGGCAGGGCGAACACCGCCACTCTGTCATAAGCCTGAATATGAGTCTCTCCCACAGCGATATAAGACTCATTGCCCCTGATCACGCCGCCGACAATGGCATTGCGAGGAAAATTCATGTCCTTCAGAGGCTTCTTCGTGATAGCCGTATCAGGAGCCACGATATACTCCAGCACCTCCGCATTGGTTCCGCTCATATACTTGATGAAACGCACCTTGTTGCTGAGGGTGAACTTGAAGATACGGCTCGCTGTGATGAGCTTCTTGTTGATCACCGCATCGACTCCCATGCTCTCCGCAAGGCGGATGTACTCGATGTTCTCCACTTCTGCAATGACTCTCGCCACTCCGAGACTCTTTGCGGCCACGCAGGCAAGGATGTTGGTCTCCGAATTGTTGGTCACAGCCACGAACGCATCATACTCCTTGATGGATTCTTCAAGAAGCATGTCAGAATTACGGCCGTCACCGTTCACAACGATCACATTGCCAGGCAGATTCTCTGACATGGCAAGACATTTAGCCTTGTTCATCTCGATCATCTTTATCGAATCCATCTGCTTCGACAGCTGCTTCGCGACCATCTCGCCGATAGGACTTCCGCCAAGAATCATCACGCTGTTGACCTCGATATTGCGTTTTCCGATATATTTCATCAGCATGTCCATGCCCTCACGCTTCGATACGATGAAGACGAGGTCATGATATTTGAATTTGGTGTCGAATTTAGGGATGATTGTGTCATTGCCTCGCGCGATGGCCACAACCCTGAACTTCTGACCATCCTCGGCAGCCACCTTGCTGAATTCCACCATGTTCATTCCGATAAGAGGGGAATCCTCCTCAAGCTTGAACACTCCGATCTGGAGCTTTCCGCGGGCGAAATCCATCGAATCGGTAGATGCGGTTCTCCTGAGCAGGTCCACAATCTCTCCGGCCGCGATCTTTTCCGGATAGAAGAGCAGGTCGATACCCATCTCGGTGAACAGATACTTGTTCTCATAGGAAAGGTATTCCTCGTTGTTGATCCTGGCTGTCACTTTCTTGCTTCCCATCTTCTTGGCAAGCATTGCGCTGACGATATTCACATCCTGCGACTCTGACGGGTTCACGGCAATGAAGAGGTCGGCATCGGCAACGCCGGCTTCATGCAATGTCTCGATCGCAGAAGGGTTTCCTTCCACGGTCACTACATCCGTGTTTGCGGCAAGAGCATCCAGCCTTTCCTGGCGCTCATCGATGACAGTAATGTCATTTGCCTCATTGCTGAGCATCTTTGCAAGGTGGGAACCTACCTCACCTGCACCTGCGATTATGATCTTCATATCTTCAGATATTGTAGAAATCCTTTTCCTTAATGCTTTCGAAGATCCTCTCTCCCTTCAGCATTGATGAAAGGACAATCCATTTACTGTATATACCCTGGACACTGCCTTTGCCCGTCTTGAGATAATCGGCAGTCTCGTTTACCGAAGGCCTTCTGACCATGCCGGAGGCATCTCTGTGGGCATTCCAGACCGACTTGAAGCATTCAGTCTTGAATGTCAGCAGATAAACCATGGCAGAAAGTGCATCCAAGCATTTCCTCGTGAAAATGCGTCTTCGCGCCTTCCTGCATCCCTTTGCGGCAGCTGCCTCATCCGAAAGACCATCCTTCTTGTATGATAATGCGAAAGTCTTTGCAAGATTGTTCTCGAGCATCATCCGGTTGTTCCTGAAATTGAGGTACAGCTTGAAAGGGGATGTGGCAGGAAGAGTGCCGCCTCCTACATGATATACCATCGATTCCGGAACCACTGTGACCTTGTATCCCGCAAGCTGCATTCTCCAGCACAGGTCGATCTCCTCCATATGAGCGAAGAACCTGTCGTCGAGCCCGCCGAGCTCCCTGTAGATGCTGCTTCTGACCATGAGACATGCACCTGTGGCCCAGAATACATCGGCCGGTGAGTCGTATTGCCCATGATCGGTCTCAAGCCTCTTCATCACGCGCCCTCTGCAGAAAGGGTAGCCGAACATATCGATGTATCCGCCTGCCGCTCCGGCATATTCGAATTTATCCTTTTCCTGCCAGCTGTGGAGCTTTGGAGCGCATGCTCCGCATTCAGGATGTTCCTCCATCCATTTCACGAGCGGCTCCAGCCATCCTTCAGTGACCTCAATGTCGGAATTGATCAGGACGAAAAGGTCTGCTTCAATCTGCTCGAAAGCCTTGTTGTAGCCACCTGTGAAGCCGAAATTCTTCTCCAGGGCAATTGTCCTTACGCCCTGGAACTCTTCCTTCATGACCTTGAGAGAACCGTCGGTGGACGCATTGTCCGCAACGATCACCTCGGCTCCTTCAACCCTCTCGACGGAACGCAGAAGTCCAGGAAGGAATTCCCTGAGGAAACCTTCCGTATTCCAGTTCAGTATGACGACGGCTGTCTTCATGATGGTTCAACTTACAAATATAGTAAAATTGTTGAATAGATCCCTCGTCAAGCTCGGGATGACATTTATCGGCTGCCGAAATAGACGAAGATCATACCGATGAGGATAAGCAGGAGATCGAAGATCTTTGCCTTGAGATTCCTCTCCTTGAAGATCAGGACACCGCAGGCGAATGAAATCAGGACTGAGCCTCTTCGGATCAGCGATACCACTGAAATCATAGACTCCGGCATGCTGAGAGCATTGAAATAAGAGAAATCCGCAGCCGCGACAAACAGGGCGATAAGCGGAATAGCCCAGCTCCAATGGAATCTCGTGGTCTTTTCGCGAGTGGGATACCATACGAGCATAAGTATGATGAACATCATTATGAACTGATAGAGGTTGAACCAGCTCTGGACGAAGAGGGGACTCAACCTGCTCATGATGAATTTGTCATACAGACCGCTCACTGCTCCCATGATGGTTCCGATGGCTACGCACCACATCCATCTGTTCCTGACGAAATCGATGTTTTCCTTCTTGCTTGAGCGGCTCATCAGGAATATCGAAAGTATGGAGAGAAGCACACCGATCCATTGGCATAGATTGAGCCTTTCTCCGAAAAAGAGCATGGCTCCCACAAGGACCATGACCGGTCTTGTCGCATTGATCGGCCCGACGATGGTGATAGGTATGTGCTTGATGCCGTAATATCCTGCTATCCAGGAGGTGAGGACGATGATGGCCTTGACGATTACAAGCAGATGAGCCTTGAGGTCACCTGCATACGGGCCTGTCTCGAAGGCTGTACCGTCGAACCAACCGTTTCCGATGATGCCGTCCAGGATGAACGGAGCGAAAATCAGGGTCGAGAAAAGTGTGTTCAAAAACAGCACTGGAAGAACTGCATTGTCTTTCAGTGCCGCTTTTTTCGATGTGTCATAGAAGCCTAGAAGCGTCGCAGACACGAATGCCAGCAAAAGCCACATTATGGTCTTGGCATTTTAGTGGCAGCCGCAGCCGCAATCGCCGTCATGACCGTCGCCGCAATGGCCGCCCTCGCATCCGCCGCATTCTCCGTCATGGCCATGGCATCCGCCACATCCGCATGAGTGGACGAATTCGCCGTGGAGGCCTTCGGTGAGCTCCTTCTCGGTCGCTTCACGCACTGTGAGGACTTCTCCTGTGAAATGGAGGGTCTTGCCTGCCATCTGATGGTTGAGGTCCATCTTGACCGAATCAGCGCTTACCTCGAGGACAACGCCAGGAATCACACCGCCCATGCTGTTCATCATCGGAATGGTGTTGCCTGGAACGAGGAGGTCTTCGCGAACTTCGCCGTTCACCTCGAATGCCGCCTTAGGCAGGTCGATGATCCTGCTTGGATCGATCTCGCCGTAGCCGTCGGCAGGGGCAAGCGTCACGTCAAACTTGTCGCCTGGCTTCATGCCTTCGATATGTGCCTCAAGTTTAGGAAGAAGGCTTCCTGTGCCGTGGATATAGTCGAGAGGTCTTTCCTTGGTTGTGTGGTCGACTACCTGTCCGTCAACCTCAAGTTCGTAGCAGAATTCTACTACTGCGTTCTGTGAAATCTTCATATTGTGTCTTTTTTATATGTTATCTTGTTTATAGATGCTTCACTTCGTTCAGCATGACATGTAAGGTTCAGCATGACATGTAGGCTCAGCATGACATGTAAGGTTCAGCATGACATGTAGGTTCAGCATGACATGCGCTATGCCGAGAAGACAACGTCTTCAAAGGCTAATGACGGAATCTGCCAGCGTGAGCTAGGGCGGGCGTCTGTACCTGCTGCAGTCAGATTGTTCCACAGCTCGACTATGTTGCCCGTTATGAGCATCTCTCTTACCGGATGTGTTATCCTGCCTCTGCTGAAAGCGAATCCCTCGATGCCGAATGAGAAATCTCCTGTAACAGGGTTGCAGTTTCCTCCGTTGAAGCCCGTCACCAGTATACCGTTGCCGGTCAGTTTCAAAATATCTTTCAAAGATACTGCTTTTTCCGCTGACTCCAAGTCTTTGCCCTTGATAAATGGCATCAGACATGGGCGCGAGACATCTTCGATGGTCGGTTCTATGCCCATCTTGCCTGATTGATATGTGTTCACGAAGTATTGTCTGACGGTTCCGTTCTCTATCACCGATGTGTCTTTCGTAGCCACTCCTTCGGTGTCGAACAGTCTTGAACCGTTCTTTCCCGGAGTCCTCGCAAGGTCCATCAGGGTCATGCCTTCGTGGAATATCCTCTTGCCGATGGCTCCGTCCAGGAATGACATCTTCTGCTGCACCGAGGCTGCATTGAGAGCGGTGATGACAGGTGATACCAGTCTTGAAGATACGGCTGTGTCCACTACCATACGGTATCTTCCGCTACGCCTTTTCTTCGGACCTATCTGCCTTACAGCTCTTTCCAGAGCTTTCCTTCCACATTCATCGAAATCCGTATCGGCCATTCTTGGGGATGTCTGCCACCAGTATCCGCTGTATTTGTTGCCGTCGCGGTCCTCAATGGTCATTTCGGAGAATGTACCGAAAGTGGTCTCCCGATGGCGGCCTTCGAAGCCCTGTGAGTCGGCTGTATAGCTGTCGTCAGATGTGCATGAATATTCGCATTCCTCCGAAATGAGTCTGTAGCCGTCTTCGGCAGCCTTTATTTCGTCATATCTGCTGAGTCTGAACGCATTGGCAAGCCTTGTGCCCGCGTCCATCTGCTCGTATGCCGCATCGTAAAGCTGTAGCTCGAGTCCGGTCACGGCGTCCTTGGCGGTCCTTTCCGGTGAAGGAAGTTTCCTGCATTCATCCTCTCCGAGCATTCTGACCATCTCGATGGCTCTTTGTATGAAATCTTCCAGTTCATTCTTTTCCAGCCTGTTGGTGGAGAATGTTCCGTATCGGTTGTCGGCAAATATATACAGATATATCGACCTGTCGGCTGAATGGGTGACCTTGTCCAGCTCGCCGTTCAGGATAGTGTATGAGTCCGTCACACATTTGTTCAGATATACTCTTGCGGCAGATGCTCCGCATGAAAGCGCATGACTTATGCAATGCTGCGCAAGGCTTATTTCGTTAGCTGTGATCATCTTATTCTCCTCCCACTGTAAGACTGCTTATAAGTACTGTAGGCATTCCGCATGAAACCGGTACGCTCTGTTCCTTTCCGCATGTCCATGTTCCGTTGTCTATCTTCAGGTCATTGCCGACCGCTACTATGTCAGCGAGGGCCTGCGGGCCGTTTCCGATGATGTTTATATCCTTGACTGGAGCCGTCAGACGGCCGTTTTCGATCAGGAATCCGCTCTTTACGAAGAATGTGAAGTCACCTTCCCCGATCTTGACCTGGCCGTTCGAGAATTCGTCTACATATATTCCGTTCTTCACGGATGAGATTATTCCTTCCGGATCTGCATTGCCGCTTTCCATGTATGTGGCGCGCATCCTCGGGATCGGGTTGTACCGGAAGTTCTCGCGGCGTCCGTTTCCGGTCGGTTTCGTTCCATACCAGCTTGCGCTGATCCTGTCGTGGAGGTATGAACACAGGACTCCGTCCTGAATCATGTATGTCTTTTCTCCAGGAACTCCTTCATCGTCATAATTGCCGGCACCACGGTTGAATGCCACCGTGCCGTCGTCGACGACGCTGATGCCTTTGGGACATACCTGCTGTCCCATCCTGTCAGAGAATATCGACTGCCCCTTGCGGTTGAAATCGGCCTCGAATGCATGTCCCATAGCCTCGTGGAGCAGGATTCCGGATGCGCCGGCTCCCATCACCACGTTCATCTGTCCGCCCTTCGGCCTGATCGCCTCGAATCTTTCGTCGATGCCTTTCACTGCATCTTCTGCAAGTTCGTTGAGAAGCCCGGGACCTATGAGTTCCGCTCCCATCCTGAAGCTTCTTGATGCGCTTCTGTTCTCTGTCTTTCCATTCTGCTGGAAAACGGCTGTAACAGTCACGCTTCCCATCGGACGTGTCTCATATGTGAGCTCTCCGAGGGAATTGTACATCATCACATCGCTTACGGAGTCGGAAAGTCTGACTATCACCTTCACGATCCTGCTGTCTTTTGCGAAGACCGCTGTCTCGAGCTCTTTCATGAAGGAAAGGAATGCGTCTGCTCCCTTGTCCCTCCAGTTCTCCTTCATCGGGTATAGGTCTGCCTTGCGGTCGGCAACCCTGGCATAGCTTCTTCCTGCTCCAGATGTGCCTGCGGCTATGGCTGCGGCAGCTTCGGCAGCCTTCAGCATGTCCGCCATCTCGGTGTTTTCTGAATATGCATAGCCTGTCTTCTCACCTTTCAGGACTCTGATTCCGGCTCCGAAATCGGTATGGAATCCTCCTGATGATACAACTCCGTCCTTCAGCAGAAGGTTGAAGAATGTCGTATGCTCGAAATACAGGTCGCAATAGTCTCCTCCATGAGCAAGAGCCGTCGCTGCAAGAGTCTGCAGCTGCGGCTCCGTCACCTTGAATATGTTCAGATAAATATTCTTTTCCACTGTCCTTGTTCTTAAAGGGATAATATCTCTCCCGTCTCTTCTACAATCTTTTTCCTGTCATCAGCGATGGCCTTGATCTTTGCATATGTTTCCTCGTCCCTGATGTTCATGGTCTCGTTCTTCGAACCCTCGGCGATGACACGGAACGGAATCTGCGAATTGTCTGCCAGGATCCATCTTTCACATATCGGAGCATATGAATTGAAGAAATAATAGATGCCGACGTTGTATCTTCTTCTGATTGTCTCTTCCGGGATATTGTGGCCTCCTGCCTCTACGCGTGCTCGTACTCTTTCGACCGCAAGTTCGGGAGAATTGAGCCAGAAATACAGCAGGGTGACCGTATATCCTGCATCCTGTGCCATCCTGACTGTCTTGAGAAGCGTCCTTGTGGCCAGAGTCGTCTCGACGGCGAAGTCCATCTGCTTGCGGAGAAGGTACCTGATCTTCATTAGCATGTACCTGCTGGCCTGGATCGATGCCTTCGACGGGTCGAAAGGGGATAGGCCTTTTGCAAACTCATCCGAATTCACGAACTCCCTGCAGTCCAGCATCTCCGGCAGCAGCGAGTAGGAAGCGGTGGTCTTTCCTGCTCCGTTGCATCCTGATATTATATATAAACGTGGCATAATTTGCAATTGTATAAATTTAAAAGAACAAAAATGGTCGTTTTCGTGCTTTTGAAAGCATTTTCAGGCTTCAAAAGAACAAAAACAGGCGTTTTCGTGCTTTTAAGGTTGTTGACAGGACTATTTGTGGGTGACACCGTAGCCGAAAAGGGCGAAGTCGCCGAGGCATGGGTCGTCAGGCCATATGTCCTTGAAGGAGTCGGTAATCTCCCGGGCCGTCACGATGTCCTTCTGCTTGCGTGATGTCAGCCCGAGGGCCGTGGCCTGGTCATATACATGTACATCCAGAGGCAGTATGAGAGCCTTCTTGTCGGAATTCTTCCATACTCCGAGGTCGACCTTTCCGTCGTCGCGGACCAGCCATCTGCGCATCATGCTGATCTTCTTGTTCGGTGCCTTGCGGTCTTCCTTCTGCCCGAACACGTTGACCCTGATTTCTGCGTCCGAAAGGCCTTCCAATGAGCCACGGACTTCGTACAGGCTCCGGAGCCTTCCGCATATCGCAGCGAACTCGCTCCACTTGATGGTCCTGTGCAGACTCGCGTTTTCGTCACGGTATTCTCCGTTCATGACATAGTCATATGGCCTCCAGCACATCTCGTCGAACATTCTGCCGCAGTCACGCACGATCATCGCACGGCGTCCCCATGCAAGATGTGCCGCCAGCAGGGCCGCAATCTCGACATCGGCCAGCGAAGCCTCGCCGGCTTCATACTTGCGTGCAAGCCTCGTCGGGAAGATTATAGGGTCTTCCTGGAAGTATTTCGGGTCATTATATTCCTGAGCCCACCCGATCAGGGTCTCCTTGAGTGCGGTGTCCATATATCATGCAAATATAATAAAAAAGACCGGCTGCACATCAGTGTAACCGGTCAAAATATCTATGATCTGCTGTTCCTTACTCGGTTGCAGACTCGATGCGCTTCATGTTCGCGAACATAAAGATACCTGCAAGGACGCAGATTGTGATGAGTACAACCCAGATAGACCAGAGAGGAATCTTCATCCAGAGGAGGCCAGGAACTGTCACAAGGTAGTTTCCGATGGCTGTAGCTGCGAACCATCCTCCCATCATCATACCCTTGTACTTCGGAGGAGCAACCTTTGACACGAATGAGATACCCATAGGTGAAAGGAGAAGCTCTGCGAATGTGAGCACGAGGTATGTCGAGATGAGCCATGTAGGTGATACGAGGTCAGGGCTTACTGTTCCGCCGAGCTCCTTAGGGGATGCAAGACCGAACGAGCCGAGTGTGAGGATAAGGAAGCCGGCAGCTGCCACAAGCATTCCGAGACCGATCTTACGAGGTGCAGAAGGCTCCTTGCCCTTCTTTGCAAGAGCGCCGAAGATGGCAAGTGATACCGGTGTGAGTGCTACCACGTAGAATGGATTGAACTGCTGGAAGTCAGATGGCTGGATACCTACTGTCTCAGGCATTCTCATATAGAGGACGGCCGCAAGTGCCCAGAGGCCTGCTGTGATGGCTCCTGAAGTGATTTTTGCCTTCTTTGTTTCAGCCTGGAATACATTGAAGAGGGTATAGACAGAAAGCGCGATGATAGCGAGGCACCAGATGTTGAATCCTATCCTGAGGATACCTGTGGTGCTGCTTGCTGTATAGTCGCGCGCGAAGAGTGTCATTGTCGCACCGTTCTGGTGGAATGCCATCCAGAAGAAGATTACCACTGCAAATACGAAGATGAGGGCTCCGATGCGGCTCTTTGTCTGTGCCGGTGTGAGCTCTACCTCTGCTGCAGGGTTTGCAGCCTTCGCCTGCTTTGCGTTTACGTCAGCGTGCTTGAACCATGAACGGCATCCGTAGTAGATGAGTACGGAAAGGATGAGTGATACGCATGCTACAGCGAAGCCGCCGTTGTATGCAGTAGAAAGCCTTTCGATGTAGTATGGTGCGAATGCGGCCATGTCCATGCCAGCAGCTCCCGGCATTGTCGCAGCGATGCTCTGGAGGTTTGCGAGGTTGTCAGGAGTGATCGTGCCGTCCATCATCTGATGGGCGAGAGCTGGAACGTTTGCGTTGTAGACGAGGTCGTACTTGCTGAGTGACCAGTTGGTCATAGCCTTTGCCATAGAAGGCGCGAACATCGAACCTACGTTGATGGCCATGTAGAAGAGGCTGAATGCGGCGTCACGTCTTGATGAGTACTTAGGATCATCGTAGAGGTTACCTACCATCACCTGGAGGTTACCCTTGAAGAGTCCGGTACCGATTGCGATGAGGGTGAGCGCACCGAACATCATGATCTTGCCGGTAATGTCAGCTGGGGTAGGGATCGCAAGGCAGAGATAGCCGAGGAACATGACGCCGATACCGATGGTGACGCACTTTCCGTAACCGATCTTGTCAGCGAGGATACCGCCGAAGAAAGGCATGAAATAAACTCCCGCAAGGAAGATACCATAAATCTGCGTTGCCGCAGCTGCGCTGAAACCGAACTTCGCCTGGATGAACAGGAGGAAGATGGCCAGCATTGTGTAATAGCCGAAGCGCTCACCTGTATTGGCGAGCGCGAGGGCAAAGAGTCCTTTTGGTTGACCTTTGAACATAATTTATCTTTTAATTGATTGTTTGTCTGCTATTTGGCAACTCTCTCGAGCCACTTCACCATGCCGAGCATCACGCCCATCGAGATGAGGCAGAAACCTGCGAATACTGCCCAGCACATCCACTGCTGAGGGAATGAATTGAGCATTGTCACACCAAGGGCGATGAACAGGTTACCGATAGCGGTAGCTGTGAGCCAGAGACCCTGGCAGATACCCTGAAGGTGGCGCGGAGCGATCTTCGATACGAATGAAAGTCCGAGAGGAGAGATGAAGAGCTCTGCGACAGTAAGGAAGAAGTATGTCGCGATAAGTACCATCGGGCTTGACTTCATTCCCATCTTCACGGCATCGCTGAGACCTCTGAATTCATCGCCTGAAGGATATCCCTGGATCATTGCAACGACCATGAGGAGGATATATGAACATGCTGCGATGAACATACCGAGGGCGATCTTTCTAGGAGTCGAAACCTCCTTGCCCTTGCCAGCGAGAGCACCGAACACCCACATGATGACAGGGGTGAGGATGATCACGAAGAGAGGGTTGATGCACTGCCAGATTTCAGGCGGGATCGATGCTGTGGTCACGAAGTCACGTGCGAAGATCGAGAGTGACTGGCCGTTCTGGTGGAATGAGAACCAGAAGAATACAGCAACTCCGAGTACAGCGAAGAGTGCATAAAGTCTCTGCTTGATCTCTTTTGCATTTGCTGCTCTTTCTTCAGGTGTATAGTCCGCAACTGCTGCCTTCTCCTTCTTTACCGGATTAGGAAGCTTCTTCTTGATTGCGATGAAGATGATCAGGGATGTGAGCATCGCTACAACTGAAGCGATGAATGAGAAATGCACACCTGTGTTGAAGATCTCGAGATAGCTGTTGCAGAATGCTGCATCAACAACTCCGGAATGACCTACTTCAGCAGCGAGCTTCGTGAGGTTCTCTGCGTCTGTTGCTGCCATGGCGTTCTGATCCTTGATGAACATGTGGCACAGACGTGGGAGGTCTGAATTGTATGCAAGATTGTGGATCTTGAGCCAGAAGCTTCTGAGGAGCGGAGCGATGAACGGTGCGATCACGCCTCCGATGTTGATGAATACATAGAATATCTGGAATCCTGAGTCGCGTTTCTCCTTGGCCTTTGCAAGTGCTTCAGGACCCTGCTTTGCGGCTTCAGCCTCGAAGTTATCATACATCTGGCCTACGAGAGCCTGGAGGTTACCCTTGAAGAGACCGTTTCCGAATGCTATGATGAACAATGCGAAACATGTGAGCACGAGAACCCATGACATTCCGGCAGTCTCTGCAAATACCGGAATAGAGAGGATGCCGTATCCGGCAGCCATTACAAGAAGGCCGGAAATGATGGTCGCCTTGTAGTTCTGTGTACGGTCTGCGATGATACCGCCCGGGAGGCTGAGTACGTAGATCAGGAAGTAGAATACAGAATAAATCCATCCTGCAGCACTGTCGCTGATGCCGAATTTAGAACAGATGAAGAGGAGAAGGACGGCGTTCATGATGTAGTATCCGAAACGCTCTCCCATGTTGCTCAGTGCAGCTGCAATAAGCCCCTTAGGGTGTTCCTTACGTGCCTTGTTGATGTAGAATACCAGGAACGGTATCACTACGATCAGGATCGCGATAAGAATCGCCATCGGACGATTGTTCGTCCAGAGGTTTGTGATGAATGACATAAAACTTATTGGTTTAATTATTTGCTGTTTCCAACTATATCCCGACAAAGATAGTAATTTTAATTTACAGGCAAAATATCGTAAATGAGCAGAAAAATTGGTATATTTGCTTTTTTGTGGCCCGTGTCGTACGGCTTTCGTGGTGAAAGTTCGATGGTCTGTGGCTCTATGTGGTTGAATATGAGCGAATTATTTGCAAAGATAATCAGAGGCTGTATGATCTGCCTGGGAAAGCTTCCCTTGAAATTTCATTATTTCATGGGAGATATTCTTTCCTGGATTGCAGAGAAACTGCTCCGATACAGGACGGATGTGGTATGGATCAATATATCAAGGTCCTTCCCTGAGATGAAGTACAAGGAACTGAAGCAGGTGTACAGGGACTTTTACCGTCACTTCGGCGAGATTTTCGCAGAGACGATATGGTTTGCCGCGGCTACATACAAGAGGCTCTTCAAGAGCGGGATCGTTACGGTCACAAATCCGGAGGAGATTAACGAGATGTTCCTTTCCACTCCAAGCATGACCGTGCTGAGCACCCATTGCGGCAACTGGGAGCTTATGGGCGGATTCCTCGGTTACAGGACTTCGTCCGGCGTCAAGGTGGCTATTGAAGAGAAGCAGATACAGGTTGTATACAAGAAGTTGAGCAGTCCGGTTTCCGATGAGGTGTTCAGGAGGAACAGGGTGGCTGCCCTCGAGGAGGTAGGCACATCTTGCGAAATCGAATCTTCAAACATCCTGCGTCAGACCTTGAAGCAGAAGGATGAAAGGATGGTGTATATCTATCCTACAGATCAGGCTCCGTACAGGAAGGCGGGCAAGCATCCGATAGGGGAGTTCATGAGCCAGCCGACAAATGTTATGCTCGGCAGTGTGGGAGTCGCCTGCAAGCTGTCCCATTCTGTGATGTACATGAAGATGAAGAGAGTGGAGCGAGGCAGATATGAGATGACTCTGATCTCGATATGCAGGGATGCTTCGCAGCTCACGCCGGAGGAACTCATGAGGAAGTATTATGATCTCCTTGAGGAGGAGATAAGGGAGACACCGGCAAACTGGCTGTGGACCCATAAGAGATGGAAATGATAAAGATGAGACATATTATGAAATGGACATTTGGAATTGTTGCGGCATTGATGCTGCTTCCTGTGACGGCTTCTGCACAGAAGAAGGCTGATCCGGAGGGATATCTTACATATTCGCTTCCTTCGACGGTGATTTCGATCGATGTCGAGGCTGTTCAGGAAAAGTTCTATGCGGGACCATACGCGAAATATGCCGAGAAGTATCTCGGTATCAAGCCTCGCATGAAGGATGAAAACACCGTGCAGCTCACACAGGTGCGCATGACTCCGCTTGTGGAGCCGGATCAGACAAGAAGATACAGCGTGGATGTGAAGAAGAGGGTCGAGGAGGCTACTCTCATGAAACTGGCTTCCGGCGGTTTCGTGACATTCGCTGATGCGAAGCATGGCGATCAGACCGTATGGCGTTTCCCTACCGAGGAGAAAGGCGATTTTTCAGGCAAGGGTGTGTCTTCAAACCTGACCTCAGGCTCGACGACTCTTTACAGGAAGGATGACAGGGAATCGGCTTACAACCGTATCGCTGTCCATCAGGACATGGTCATCGAGAAGACTCTCGAGCAGAAGGCTGCCGAGACTGCCGCCATGATCCTCAAGCTCCGCAAGCAGAGACTTCAGATCGTGACCGGTGATACCGACGCTACATATAGCGGGGAGGCGATGGGCGCTGCCATTGAGGAGCTTACAAGGCTTGAGAACGAATACATGACGCTGTTTACCGGCTATTCCGAGAAGCAGCCGCAGCATATGACTTTCGAGGTGATTCCGGATCCTGCAAAGGAGAACCAGATGTATGTGGCATTCCGTATGTCCGAGGCCGGTGGCCTTGTCCCTGCGGACAATCTGTCAGGAAAGCCGGTGGTGATGGAGATCGTCCCTCAGGCTTTCGCGCAGCCGGAAGTGAAGGATGAGAAGAAGGGCAAGGATGTCGGGGTGTATTACCGTATTCCTGCAGCCTGCACAGTGAAGCTGCTCGATGGCATGGACCTTATCTTCCAGACACGTATGCCGATCTATCAGCTCGGTCAGGAGAGCTCTCTTCCTGTAAACATGGTACTTAAGTAAAACACATAAACATTGATATTTTATTATGAGCATTCAGAATCTTGATCCACAGATAGTGTGGAAAAACTTTTATGACCTGACACAGATTCCTCGTCCTTCAAAGCATGAGGAGCTTGCTGTCGAGTATATGTACAACTGGGGAAAGTCTCATGGCCTTGAGACCATCAAGGACGAGATCGGCAACATCGTGATCCGCAAGCCGGCCACTCCTGGTTATGAAGACCGCAAGGGTGTGATCCTTCAGGGACATATCGATATGGTTCCACAGAAGAACAACGATACAGTCCATGATTTCGAGAAGGATCCTATCCAGACATGGATTGACGGAGATTGGGTAAAGGCAAAGGGAACTACTCTCGGAGCTGACAACGGCCTTGGCGTGGCTATGGCTATGGCAGTCCTTGAGTCTTCGGACCTCAAGCATGGCCCTATCGAGCTTCTCGTTACAGTTGATGAGGAAACAGGTATGACAGGTGCCAACGCACTCAAGCCAGGTCTTCTTCAGGGTGACATCCTCATCAACCTCGATTCCGAGACTGAGGGTGAGCTTTATGTAGGTTGTGCCGGTGGCCTTGACGCTACTGCTTCAGCTTCATATGTACCTGCGGAGTACGACAAGAACTGGCTCTGCTATTCACTTGCTGTAAAGGGCTTCAAGGGCGGTCATTCAGGTATGGACATCATCCTCTGCAGAGGAAACGCAAACAAGCTTGCTGCACGCATCCTTCTTGAACTCTTGACCAAGGCTGATGTAAAACTCCTTGATTTCGAGGGAGGTACACTCCGTAACGCTATCCCTCGCGAGGCTTTCGCTACAGTATATGTACCTGCTGACAAGCTCGCTGAGGCTGAAAAGGTATTTGCCGAGGTGTCTGCTGCAATCAAGGCTGAATATGCAGGAACAGATCCTGATTCAGAGTTCATCTTCAAGCCATATGAGTGCGCTGAAGGCGAGTGCTGCTGCGGCGGTGACGAGTGCAAGTATGTTCCGGAGGCTGATGCTGTACGTTTCGTACGTGCAATCATCGCATGTCCTGACGGAGTAGAGCGCATGAGCAGTGAGATGCCAGGTCTCGTGGAGACTTCAAACAATCTTGCAATGGTGAAGATCGAGGGCGGACAGTTCTCTGTAAAGACTCTCATGAGAAGTTCAGTTGATACTGCAAAGGATGCGCTTGCCCAGAAGTTCGAATCAGTATTCGGTCTTGCAGGTATCGAGACTTCATTTGCAGGCGGATATTCAGGATGGGCTCCAAACCCTGACTCTGCAATTCTCGCGACCATGAAGAAGGTCTACAATGACCTCTATGGCAAGGAGCCTGCTGTAATGGCGATCCATGCCGGCCTTGAGTGCGGTATCCTCAGCGGAGCATATCCACATTGGGATATGGTATCGTGCGGTCCTACACTCATGAGCCCTCATTCTCCTGATGAGCGCGCGAATATTCCTTCAGTGGCAAAGTGCTGGGATTTCCTCAAGGCTGTTCTGGAGAATATTCCTGTAAAATAGTCTGATGCGTCTGATACGCGTCATATCATTCATTGTCACCCTGCTGATATTATCGGCAGGGTGTAATGATGATGTGTTCATCGAAAAGCTAGAAGCGTCTCAGACCGAATTTAAAGTCCCTTCGCTTGGCGGAAAGTTTGAAATCATGTTCAGCCATGGTGACTGGAATGTTGAGCGGATTGCAGTCAATCGGGTCGATGTCGACGGAGCGATACACGAAGAAAACGGTGAAGAAGTATATGGCCCTTTGCGATTGAACGGTTATGGCTATGCGGATTTCAACGGCAGTTTTACCTCTTTCAGTATCTCAAGGACCAAGGATGATGCCGTTATCATGACTTTCGGACCATCCTTGACACCGACCGAGGTCATGATAGACCTTCATATATCCAATGGCTTTGAGAATGTCGTGATATCTTTCGTTCAGGAGCCATGTTCCGGTTACCGTTTTGACAGGATAGAGTATGGACGGGTCAAGGGAGCTTTTTATGACCTTTATGACGGAGGATGGGAGGAGGAGTTTTATAATGAGACACCGGCTGTTGAAACCAAGGAAATCAAGATTTTCAATGAAAACTCCGTCAGAACTATTTCTTTTGTGGCGGGCCCGATAAAATCCGATGATGTCCCGGCTGCTTTGTGGTTCGATTATTTGGATCAATATGTAGTCGAACCATTCGAAGTCCCTGTGCCGGATCCTTATCTTGATGTCTATGACAGCAAGATAACTTTCGGCGGAGAGTCTGCCATATACGGCAAGGATGACGTCTATCTTCCTCTCGATTATTCAGGTAAGTCCTTCTCATACACTTTCGGACCGTGGGAAAAGGTCAAGATCAAAGTGCAATGGGGGTATTGGATATATTATGTGGATTATACAATCTGGCTTGTTCATGATGCTGGTGGTCAGCCGATTTCATTACGAGGAACTATGAGCAGTAAGACGTATAATGGGACATGGGTCAAGTCAGTCGTAAGGTATAAGTGATATGAAGCGCCTGCTTGTTCTCATATCGGTTCTCATTTCCCTTTCTGCTTTCGCGTCGGATAGGGATACGTCCTCTGTCTTTCATAGGATAGGAGTTGACGTCCGTCCGGGAGCGCTGACCAAGCACCACGACTTCTTCAGGGGCGAGAATGCCCTCGGCAAGCCGCTAAAGGCAGATGCTTCTTTCCATCTCAAGTATTCTTTCTGTTTCCCCTCTAACACTCTGCTGGGGAGACTCTATCCGACTGCGTATCAAGGGGTAGGACTGGCCGCATATACGTTCGGAAATCCTGATGAAATCGGAAATCCTGTTGCCTTGTATGTCTTCCAGGGAGCAAGGATCGCTGATCTAGGACATAATCTCAGCCTTGACTACGAATGGAACTTCGGAGTGTCGATGGGCTGGCGTCCGTATGACCCACCGAGCAAGAACGGAACGAATACGTTTAATTCCGTCGTCGGGACCAAGGTCAATGCATATATGAATGCCGGTCTGTTCCTTTCATGGCATCCTTCGGAATCATGGACTGTCTCGGCCGGACTGGATCTCACACATTTTTCTAATGGGGACACTACTTTCCCGAATACGGGAGTCAATTCGATCGGAGCCCGTTTCGGTGTGACCAGATCCTTTGCCGGCAGACCGTTTGTCTCCGGAAACAGCCATTATGGACGCAGGAGGCCTGCGATATGGTTTGTAGAAAGGCTTACATTGGATATAATCCCGTACGGTGCATGGAACGAGGAATTCGTCTCCTATGAAGACAAGGAGTATCATGTAGACGGCAAATTCGCTGTCGCAGGACTTCATGTCAATCCTTTATGCAGCGTGCTTTTCCCATGGCTGAGCGTCGGGCCCTCTCTTGATATTCAGTATAATGAAGGCATGAACATTCAGAATCACATCGCAGGTGTGAACAATGCTACAGACGAAATCCGTTTTTACAGGCCTTCTTTTCTGGAACAGTTCGCTGTCGGACTGTCTGTCAGGGCGGAACTGCAGATGCCGGTATTTGCCTTGAATTTCGGTGTCGGACACAATGTCATATATAAAGGGGAAGAACTCGGCGGAATATACAGCGTACTTACCCTCAAGACCTTTGTCTCAAAGAAATGCTTCCTTAATGTCGGACTCAAGATGAGCTCAAGGGAGTGCTCGAACAACCTTATGCTGGGTCTTGGCTGGCGTATCGGAAACTGACAGCTTGCATTCGTGTAATCGAATGATATAAAACATTTTGATAATTAAATAATTATTCATATATTTGCAGCCCATTTTGGTGGATTGAGTCCTCCGGAATGGGCGCAAATTATTATTAAACAATTAATTACAAACAAAAATGATCAAACAGTACGAAACCGTTTTCATTGCAACTCCCGTTTTGTCTGAAGCTCAGATGAAGGAAGCGGTAAAGAAGTACGTCGATTACATCGTTGCCAAGGGTGGCGAGATCGTGTACGAAGAGGACTGGGGTCTGCGTCAGCTTGCTTACCCTATCCAGAAGAAGACTACAGGATTCTATTACATGATTGAGTTCAAGGCAGATACTCAGGTTATCGCCAGACTCGAGACTCAGTATCGTCGCGATGAGAGAATCATGCGATTCCTCACTTTCGCAATGGACAAGCATGCAATTGCATATGCTGAGAGAAGAAGAGCTAACAAGCAGGCTAACAAATAATCAGGAGGAATAGAATTATGGCACAGAACAATGAAATCCGTTATCTTAACCCTCCTACA
>JAFTWQ010000033.1 GCA_017465225.1 Bacteroidales bacterium | reverse complement strand
CGCTTTTGAGGAGATGTCAGGCTCCGCAAAAGGAGTGACCGCAGCCAAGGTCCGCGGTCGCAAGTACATCCGTAACCGTGGCTACGGTGGCGGTGTCAGAACATCTGCACAGGCAGCTGTCAAGTCAATCTTCAAGCAGCTTTCACAGAGCTGGAAGAACCTCACCAACGCCCAGATTCTCGCATGGAATGCCTTGGCTCAGACTCAAGCTGGAAAATCCGTTCTCGGTACCTCAGCAAAGATCTCCGGAGCCAACCTCTACTCACGTCTGAACTACTGGATCGTGTTCTGCGGTGGCGAAGCCCTCTCCAACCCACCAGCACTCCAGGGCGTTGAAGCTCCGACCGAAGCCGTCGTAACCCTCACCCCAACCAAGTTCACATTCGAACTCGAAGGAGAACCGGACAACGCAGCTGACCTCAAGCTCATCATAATGGCATCCGCTCCACAGTCCAACGGTGTCACCCGTGCCTACGGAAAGGCAGTCCAGATCGCCCAGCCTCTCGAAGCAGTCTGCGAAGAATACGACATCAAAGAAGACTTCGACAATAAGCACGGTGCCCCTAACGCCGCCGCCCCAAAAGTCTTCATAAAGTACTTCTTCGTGAACACCAAAACCGGCGAAAAATCCGGCGAAATGCTCACCCTGGTTACTCTCGATGAGGACGCACCTGTAGAGGGCGAGTAATCCTTTCTCCTGTGAATCTTATAAACAAAGAACAGTAAAGATTAAATAATTCTTTGTATCTTCGCAGCATAGTAAGCCACACAAGGCAACTATATTTTAATCGCAACCGCCCAGGCACAGAACACGTGTCTGGGCATTCTTTTAAAAGGTAGCAAGAAAGTAGCAAGGTTTTTATACGCGAAGTGGCTCTCAGGTATCTGAGAGCCACTTTTGAGAGGTGCCTAGCGGAATCGAACCGCTGTAGCAGGTTTTGCAGACCTGTGCCTAACCGCTCGGCCAAAGCACCATTTTCCGTTTGGGATTGCAAATATAGGGACTTAAAACGGATTTGCAAAATTTATTTGGCGTTTTTCCCAAAAAGAAATGAGATCGACACATCAATCCGCTCCTGTCACAATAGCAAAAGGGAAAAACACTACGGATTTTTCCTTTTGAGCGGCATTTCCCCGGGAAAAGCAGCATTCTGAACGGCCAAAAGGAAATAACAAGCCGTTTTTTACCTTTTGCCGCCAAGGTCCTGCACTCCTGCACCATCAATCATCCTTACACCTTGGTCGTTTTGACAGCAGATAACGTCCTAGGTATGGCATTTTTACAGACAAAACGCCTGATTTGATCACACCTTAGCCAAAAACTGTCATAAAAACGGCCGAGGTGTAGGATTATGCAAAGGCAGAGAGCAGTAACATGTTTCGTCAGAAGTGATCTTGACTATATATCAGTTCAGAATTGTCATGCTGAACAGAGTGAGGCATCTTTAGGGCAAAGATCCTTCGCTGCGCTCAGGATGACAATCAAAGAAGCCACGATAACAGTCAATGCAAAACCGAAAAAGTCAACACAAAACCAAAAAAGTCAATGCAAAACCGAAAAAGTCAGGACTATAATACCAAGCAACACCGGTATCGCTAAACCCATAAGCACTATTCATGCATCCTGGCGTAGAGATACAGCGGCCAGTAGTGAGGACGGGTCGAGTAGTCGTCCGAATGCCAGGTGTCCCACATATCCGGATGGTTCTTTGACATGTTCTCGTATGAAAGCTTGCGGTAAAGCTTCATGGCCTCGATCCCGTCAAATGAGGAGAGGCCGAGAATGAGAGGATACTGAAGTTCCATATCGAGCCATTCCATGTCGTACAATGCATAGTAGCACTCGCGTCTGTCGGAAACCGGAACTGATGTCATCTGCATGTAATATGCATATGGAGTCACATCGATCTCGGCATCGCCTGAAGGGAGGGAGAATCCGGCAAGGAAACGCTGTTCCACGGTTTTACCGAACGCCTCAAGTTCTGCAACAAAACCGGATGCCGCCCTGCGCGATTCCTTAAGTTCTGCAGCAAGAGCCGGAACACTTGCAGCAATGACAGCTGATTCAGTCATGACCACGTCAGCATTACGGCCATACGAAGGCAGGTCACGCAGACGCATGAAATATTTCTCGACAAGCTCGACAACAGTAAGCATCCTGCCATCCTTCGGATACAGAGCGATCCTTTCGTTGAGGAATGCATAATCCCCGGTCAAGCGAAGATACTCCGCAAGGACATAGAAGACACGGGTCTGAAGGCTCACGTCGTCCCCTGCAGAAGGAAGAGCGAAACCATGGCCGGCATTTCCGGAAGCGATGTCACCTATCGCATCCGAATGGCTCATCACATACCTTATGATCGACTTGGCAAGTTCAGGGTTGGTATGACATGCGGCAAGCGCAGCCTCGAGATGATCCGCATTTGATGCATCCAGACCATTACGATATGTCATGTCAGATCCGGCAGGCACATATGTCTCACCGAAATACTCGTCATACATTGCGGATGCTTCGATGACATGAGCGTTCCAGTAAAGTTCGGAACGGATCGCCACATCCCTTTCAGATGAATAATCCGGAAGCTTGGACTTCCACATGTCCGCATAAGCGCCGAACTGTCCGTCCTTTGCCTTTGCAAGCATATCGTCAGCAAATCTCTTCGCATCCTTCTCCGAAACTCCGATGATGATGTTGAATTTCACAGACTTTCCCGGACGGATCTTGAGATCCTCCATCTTGGCATGGATTCCGTCCTCATAGATGCTCAAGAAGGCATCTGGAGAATAGACGAACAATGGCTCCGGTGCAGCCTCATGAAGGAAAGGGGCATCAGCCGAGTATGACTGGAAATACCACTGCGGGATAGCATTGAAAGACGCAGTGACAGTCCTGAAGGATACACTTGTACGGTATGGATAGGTGAACGCGCGGTCTTTCTCTTCTGTCTCCTGGGCATAGATCGGAACGAATCCCGGAATCACTACTTCGTCATAGGTGACAGTCCTGGCCTTATTGCTGACATTGCGGAGAGTCACGGTCAGAAGAAAGCACGGATTACCATGATTCACCTCTTCAGATGGCATTACGGAGATCATCCTGCTGCAGCGCAGGGCATCATCCAGAAGATAATCATAACGTGTGAATCCGATTCCGGAACATACCTCTTCTGCTGCTACCGCCCCATCACCGACAAGGTCATATGAGGCATTGTCCAGCATCAAAACCGCCCTGTTCCTTCCATATCCCGGACGCTCCGGGTCAGCATTGAAACGAGCCCATACGCGCTCACCGGATATGAGTTCATATATACCGTTCACATGAGTACGAAGATTCAGACGATAGTTGCCAAGAAGGAAATACGGGTCTTCATCGGATGAGGATGACGCATATTCATAATATGGCAGACCTTCAGGAGTCTGCTTCCATTTGCCTGCAGTTGCTGCTGATGCAGAAACATACAGCAGTCCTGCTATGAGGACTGCCATTGTCTTTAGATATTTCATGTCAGAAAACTTGTTCATTATTCCACATAAAGGAGAAGTCCCTTCAGGTACTCCCCTTCCGGATGATAGATATTCACGGAATGGTCGCACGGCTGGTTGAGACGGTCGAGGATACGGACGCTTCTTCCTGCCTGTGCTGCAGCTGAGAATACTGCGAGCGCGAATGCCTCCTTGTCAACAACCTGCGAGCAGCTGTAAGTGAAAACGAATCCGCCGGGAGCGACTTTCGAAATTGCAGCGGCATTAAGACGCTGGTAAGCTCTCAACGCATTCTTGAGCGCTCCCCTATGCTTTGCGAATGCAGGCGGATCTACAATCATGAGGTCATACTTGCCCTCCGGAACTTCCTTGAGATAATCTATCGCATCGCAGCAGAGGCTGGTGTGCCTTGACTCGTCAAATCCGTTCAGGGCGACATTCCTGTCCACCATCATCATGGCCTTTTTCGAGCTGTCGACAGAGTCTACATGCTTGGCTCCGGCAGCTAAAGCATAGATTGAGAAGCCACCTGTATAACAGAAGAGATTCAGTACATTACGTCCTTTCGATAGACTTCCGACCAAAGCCCTGTTCTCCCTCTGGTCAAGGAAGAAACCGGTCTTCTGTCCCTCTGTCCAGTTGACCATGAACTTATGTCCGTTTTCAAGCACCACCTGCTCGTCATCATTGAAATCCTCACGACGATACATATAGCCGTCGATCAGTTCAAGACCGGCCTTGTATGGAGCCGTACCCGAACTCTTGTCATATACAGCCTTGAGAGCAGGTCCATAGACCTTCTGCAAGGCTTCAGAGATCTGTTTCTTTGCACGGAACATTCCTACAGAATGAGCCTGCATCACGCATACACCGTCATAATAATCTATAATAAGGCCCGGAAGATTATCTCCTTCACCATGCACGAGCCTGTAGCAGTCGGTATCCTTGCTTCCATGAAGACCGCACGCCACCCTCACCTGCAGGGCACGCGAGAGCATCACCTCCCAATAATCAGGACGAAGCGCACTGTCGTCAAAGCTCAGGACACGTACAGCAATCGAGCCGATCTGATAATGTCCATATGCCAGGAAAGTGCCGTCTGAAGCATGTACAGCCACGATTTCACCTTCTGAAGGATTTCCCTGAACCTCCGCGATCGCACCCGAGAAGACCCATGGGTGGAAACGACGGAGAGACTCATCCCTGCCTTTTCGCAATATTATCTTTATCATACTTTTTCTTCTTCAATCAATGGATTCTTCTCCGACCTCATCAGCTTGAGATACATCTCACGGCATACCCAGGCATCGGTAGCGGCATATTTGCACTGCGACTCCGACAAAGTCTCCGCCTCCCAGTTGGAAAGCTGCTGCGTCTTAGATATACGGAAACCGAGGATGATGGCTGTCATCTTCTTCACGCTCTTGTCCCTGATTCCATAATCAGCTACAATCTTCTGCAGATCAACGAAGCCATCTGCCTGAAAATCACGAAGTTTCTGGAGTCCCCTGATATCGTCATGGATGGCGGCGCCGACCTTGACGATGCGCCTGTCAGCAAGAAGACTGCAGAGCCTTTTGTGCATGCCCATCTTTCCGACCCTGAAAAGGAAGGCCTTTCCCGGTCCTGAGAGCTGAAGGAGGGCTACGCCATATCTTGGCTGGTTAGGGCCGAAGCACGGACGGGTCTCGGTATCGAATCCGATCACCTTCTGCGAACGAAGGTATGTGATCGCCTTGTTGAATTCCGGACCGACCTCGTCAATGACTGTAATCTTCCCCGGGAAGGAAGCGTATTCCAGTTCATTGAGTTCTTCGGAAGTTATAGTTTCAATATACATAACACATTCTAATCAATTGAGCCACTGCAATTAAAAGAACAGGAGCTCTCTATACTTCGGCAACGGCCACATCTCATCGTCGATAAGCATTTCCAGATTGTCAGCGCTGAGTCTGACCTTCTCCATCATATCCTTGACCTCATGTGAATACACCTTTGCCCTCTCGGCGATATCCTCGATCCTGTTGGCCTTCTTGCGGGCCTCGACCAGAGATTCGACATCTGCCGACACACCATTTATATAAAGGGATATCTTCTTCAATGTCTCTACTTCCGAAGCACAATACTCCATGAAGCTGTCACCGAAGATATCCTTCATTCCCTTGACATTCTCGATCAGGATATTCTGATATTTCACAGCCGCAGGAATCACATGATTCAGGCACATGTCACCCAATATCCTGGCTTCGATCTGAAGCTTCTTTACATATGTCTCGTTGAGAATCTCGAACCTTGCCTCGACCTCGTTCGGAGCAAGAACTCCGAGCCTGTCGAAAAGTTCGACGGTCTGCGGCTCATGATACACCTCATATGCCTCGGTAACGTTCTTCACGGCCTTGAGGCCTCTTGCCCCGGACTCTACCTCCCATTCCTTGCTGTAGCCGTTTCCTTCGAACATGATGTCGCGAGACTCGGTAATGAACCTGCGCACGACAGCCATAACGGCAGAAGAACGCACCTCACCAGCCAGTTCAAGGGCATCCACATATGCCTTGAACTCGTTAAGGCTCTCCGCAACGATCGAATTAAGAACATATACGGCAGAAGCCACATTCTGGGACGATCCTACTGCACGGAACTCAAACCTGTTACCTGTAAAGGCAAATGGAGAGGTTCTGTTCCTGTCCGTATTGTCCGGGAATATTTCCGGGATCGAGTTAACGATCTTGATGGACTCCTGGCTTGAAGCCACAGACTCCTTTATGTCCTTCATGTTCATAATCGCCTGGAAGACGCTGTAAAGCGTTGATCCTGAGAACACTGACATGACAGCCGGAGGAGCCTCGTTGCCGCCGAGACGATATGAATTGCTCAAGGAAGCGACAGAAGTCATCAGCAGATAATGATGCTTGTGGACAGCCCTAAGTACGGACGCATAGAATGAAAGGAACTGCAGGTTCTTTGTAGGAGTCTTGCCCGGAGAAAGGAGGTTAACACCGGTATCGGTGGTAAGCGACCAGTTGCAGTGCTTTCCGGATCCGTTCACACCGTCAAACGGCTTCTCATGGAAGATAACCTTCAGACGATGCTTCTCGGCAACCTTCTGCATTATGATCATGAGCATCATGTTCTGGTCGATGGCCTTTGTGGCCTCGCAGAAGACCGGAGCGCACTCGAACTGATTGGGCGCGACCTCGTTATGCCTTGTCTGAAGAAGGATTCCGAGCTTATATGCCTCTGTCTCAAAGTCTTTCATGAAGGCTCTGACACGCGAAGGGATGGCTCCGAAATAATGGTCCTCGAGCTGCTGGTCCTTCGCCGACGTATGGCCTATCACAGTCCTTCCTGTAAGCACCAGGTCAGGACGTGCATTGTACAATGACTCGTCTACGAGGAAGTACTCCTGCTCGATTCCGAGGTTCACCTTGACTGATTTCACATTCTCATCGAAGAGAGCCGCCACTGAAGAAGCAGCCTCGCTCAAGGCATGCATCGACTTGAGATTAGGCACCTTCGTATCGAGGGCCTCACCCGTATATGAAACGAAAACCGATGGGATACAAAGGGTTCCGTCCATCACGAACACAGGCGAAGAAGGGTCCCATGCCGAATATCCTCTGGCTTCAAAGGTATTGCGGAGACCGCCGTTAGGGAAGCTCGAAGCATCAGGCTCCTGCTGGACAAGGGCACTTCCGTTGAACTTCTCGAAAGCCTTTCCATCCTTGAATGAAATGAAAGCCTCATGCTTTTCGGCTGTAGAATCGGTCAACGGATGGAAAAGATGGGTATAATGCGTAGCTCCCATCTCCATCGCCCAAGCCTTCATGCCGGAAGCGATCTCGTTGGACACTCCCCTGTCGAGCTTGGCGCCGAATTTCACCGAAGCAAGGACAGCCTCATATGCCTGCTGGGACATATATCCGCGCATCTTGTCAAGATCCAGGACATTCTGTCCGAAATACTTGGATACCGGTCCTTCTTCTACGAAGAAACGGCCTGTTTCATGCATTGAAGCCTCGTCCAGGGCTCTTTGTCTGAATGTTGCCATACCAATAAAGCTATATTTTGTCAAGTTGGGCACAAAGATAATAAAATCCATTGAGAGTTTCCTTGAAATTTCACTATCTTTGCACGCCCAAAAAGACAAGGGCATATTCAGAAGACAAATAATTGAACATATATGGCCAGTATTTCAGAAAAGGCGCAGCTGATGCCAGCTTCAGCTATCAGAAAACTCGTTCCCTTTGCAGACGCTGCAAAGAAACAGGGAGTCAAGGTTTATCATCTCAATCTCGGACAGCCGGACATAAAGTCTCCAGCATGCGCCCTCGACGCAGTAAGGAACTTTTCCCAGGAGAACGTATCGTATTCACACTCGGCAGGTCTTATGGAGCTTCGCAAAGGCCTTGTAGAGAAATACTATAAAAAGATAGGCATCGACCTTACCGTTGACGAGCTCATCGTGACAGTAGCCGGAAGCGAAAGCGTCAATCTCGCCCTTGAGATTGCCTGCAACCCCGGCGACGAAGTCATCGTACTCGAGCCGTTCTACACCAACTACAACACTTTCGCATTCATGAACGGCCTTAGCCTCAAGGCCATCCCTACCGATATCAGAAACGGCTTCCAGATACCTCCTATCGAGGAATTCGAGAAAGCGATCACCGAAAAGACCAAGGCGATCCTCGTATGCAACCCGGGAAACCCTACAGGAACACAGTATTCTAAGGAGAGCATGCTCGCGCTCGGAGAAATCGCCCGCAGGCACGACCTCTTCCTCCTTTCCGACGAGGTGTACCGCGAATTCTGCTACACTGACGAGCCACATTTCTCAGCCATGAACATTCCTGGTCTCGAGCAGAACGTGATCCTTATCGACTCGGTATCGAAGAGATACAATCTCTGCGGAGCACGTATCGGATGCATCGTATCACACAACAAGGACGTGATGGCCGCAGCGATGAAATTCGCACAGGCACGTCTCTGCCCTCCTGTCCTCGGCCAGATGGCTGCAATCGGAGCGCTCGACACTCCGGACGAATATTTCGATGCTGTCAAGGAAGAGTACATCAAGAGAAGGGACTTCATGATCGAGGGACTCAACAGGATGGAAGGTGTATTCACTCCGCTTCCGATGGGAGCATTCTACACAATCGCAGAGCTTCCGGTCGACGACACCGAGAGCTTCGCGAAATGGATGCTCGAGAATTTCCGCATAGACAACGAGACCACAATGGTCACTCCTGCGGCGTCTTTCTACAAGACTCCTGGCAAGGGAAAGAACCATGCGCGCATCGCTTATGTGCTCGAGATCGACGAGATGAAGAAAGCCCTCCACATTCTCGAGGAAGGACTCAAGGCGTATCCGGGCAGAACGCTCTAAAAGAGCTCAAAAAAGCCCCCAAAACATATAAAACATAAATGTTAGCACTTCTAACATTTATGTTTTATTATTTTATATCCAGCATCTCAAGGATTTTAGGAACCACAAGGGCATGAATATGCTCCTCTTCGGTAAAATGGCTGCCTTCATAGAGCTCGAATGACTCTCCGAAGTGTCTTTGCCATGCCTTTATGCTCACCACACCTGTTCTTCTGTAATGATCTCTTGTACCTATGAAGGCGAAGAACTCATCCTCACTTCCGGCAAGAACGGAATCAGCCAAGGCAGCATCTCCGTGTGCCTTGTACTTTCTCAGTACGGATGTTGTGAAATGGAGGACCTGCCTGTCCCCTTCCCTCGGCTTATAGATCCTGTCGAAAAGCCAGGTCACTCCTGGTATCCATGTCAGGTACGAAAGGAACTGAAGGAAGTAAGGAGCATTGATAGCCGGGGAAATGAGAAGATGAGGGATCCCCTTTATGCGGATCGCATGTATCGCCCCTAAAGATTCACCTATAATCAGCCTCGGGCGCAGTTCCTCGACCCACGAGCACACCTGTCTGTGGGCGGTCTCCGGATCGAAATCATATGTGCGGGCAATCACATCAATATGATGGGAAGAAAAGGATCCGGAAGTAAAGACATCACGTAGAATCGACGGAATCCTGCTGTCTCCGCCTCCACCCATACCATGTATATACAGGACATTGATCATAAGGATGGCAAAGTTACCATATTTTTGTTATCTTTGCAGAATAGGCTTGAAATTTAACAATAACATTATAGCTATGAACATCAGATCAATCTTTACAGCTGCAGCTTGCGCGCTTATCGCAATTTCAGCTTCAGCACAGAAGGCTCCTGAATACGAGTTCACCGTAGTGAAGGAGAATCCTGTAACATCAATCAAGAACCAGTACCGTTCAGGTACATGCTGGTGCTACTCTGCACTCTCATTCATCGAGTCCGAGATTCTCAGGACAAAGGGGCAGGAAGTGGACCTTTCGGAAATGTTCGTTGTAGGAAAGTCTTACCGCGACAGAGCTGTCAAGTTCGTACGCCTTGACGGTCACCTCAACTTCGCTGCCGGAAGTTCATTCGGCGACGTTCTCCACGTGATCAACGATTATGGTATCGTTCCGCAGGAGGCATATTCAGGCTTCAACTATGGTACAGAGATGCCGGAGCAGAACGAGCTTGACGCTGCTCTTGCAGGCTATGTCCATGCAATCGCACAGAATCCTAACAGAAAGCTTACTACAGCATGGCTCAACGGATTTGACGGCATCCTCAATGCATATCTCGGCGAGGTTCCTGCAACCTTTACTGTAAATGGCGTAGAGTATACTCCTGAATCATACAGAGATGCACTCGGAATCAACTATGATGACTATGTGAATCTTTCTTCATTCACTCACCATCCATTCTACGAGCAGTTCATCATCGAGGTTCCTGACAACTGGAGATGGGACACTGCCTACAACCTTCCTATCGACGAGCTCATGGAGGTGATGTACAACGCTATTGACAAGGGCTACACAATCGCATGGGGTTCAGACGTGAGCGAGAAGGGCTTCACACGCGACGGCCTTGCAATCATGCCTGTCGAGGAGAAGAAGGTAGCTGCAGGTTCAGACCAGGAGCGCTGGGTCGGAAAGGCAGCCGATCAGCCAAAGGAAGAGGTAAAGGCTGAGCTTCCAAAGGAGATGGAGATCACACAGGAGATGCGTCAGGAAGGCTATGACCGCAAGACCACTACCGACGACCACGGAATGCATATCTATGGCGTTGCGAAGGATCAGAACGGCAACAAGTACTTCATGGTGAAGAACTCATGGGGTGAGACCGGCAAGTACAAGGGAGTATGGTATGCTTCAGACTCTTTTGTAAAATACAAGACTCTCAACGTAGTCGTTCATAAGGACGCTCTTCCAAAGGACATCAAGAAGAAGCTCGGAATCAAATAGTTTCCGTTCCCAAAAACGATCGACATGAGAATTGTCAAGCACATACCTAATACGATCACATCCATGAACCTGCTCTGCGGCGTCCTGGGTGTGATCTGTACTTTGGACGGAAGAATCGACCTGGCTTTCTACATGATGCTTGCGGCTGCGGTATGCGATTTCTGCGATGGTCTATCAGCAAGACTTCTGCACGCATATTCTGATCTGGGAAAAGAGCTGGACTCGCTTGCCGACATGGTAAGCTTCGGTGTCCTGCCTTCCCTCATGACCTACAGGCTCATGTCCGAGGCATATGGAGATTCTCCGCTTTGCTATGTACCTCTCCTGATCGCAGTATTTTCTGCATTGAGGCTGGCGAAATTCAACATTGACGAGCGTCAGAGCGACAACTTCATCGGCCTTGCCACTCCGGCATGTGCGATGATATGCGGATCATTCGCTTATTATGTAAGCAACGATCCGACAAGCGTCCTCTACGGATGGGCGGCCACATGCTGGTTCATTCCGACTGTGTCGGTCATCCTTTGCTACCTCCTCATAAGCGAGATACCTATGTTCTCGATGAAATTCAAGAAGAACATAAAATCAGGCACTCCGATCCACAAGCAGAGGATCGGATTCGCAGGAGTCATTTTCGTGGCCTGCCTCCTGACTCTGCTTCTTGGACTTAACTGGTCATTCATTGTACTGCTCACCTTTGTCTCATACATTGTAATGAACATCGGAATAGCGGTATTGTTCGGAAAGAAAAGATAAACGAAAGGCGCGATCGATAACGACCGCGCCTTTTCTTTAATATCTATGATATCCTAGTAGTTTGTAGGATGGATCATGAAGTAGCTCTTTGCATGCTTGCATACAGGGCAGATTTCCGGAGCCTTCTTGCCTACAACGATGTGTCCGCAGTTCGAGCACTCCCACATCATATCCTCATCACGTGAGAAAACGAGTCCGCCTTCAACATTTGCAAGAAGCTTACGATAACGCTCCTCATGCATCTTCTCGATAGCGGCAACCTTCTCAAAAAGAAGCGCGATCTCCTCGAAACCTTCCTCGCGAGCCTCTACAGCGAAACCGGCATACATGTCAGTCCACTCGTAGTTCTCACCCTCGGCAGCATCAAGAAGGTTTGTCGCTGTATCAGGCATCTCACCGCCATGGAGAAGCTTGAACCAGATCTTTGCGTGTTCCTTCTCGTTGTTTGCAGTCTCCTCGAAAAGCTTACCGATCTGGACATATCCGTCCTTCTTTGCCTTCGATGCATAATAGGTGTACTTATTGCGAGCCATTGACTCACCAGCAAAAGCAGTCTGAAGATTAGCTTCAGTCTTTGTTCCTTTCAACTCTTTCATATCAAGAAAATTTATTAGTTATTTGTTTCCATATTTCAAGCCATAGGCGTACAAATATAGCAAACTATTCTGATTTTCGAGCTATTTTATATCCGATTGCCGCAATAATTATCGACATGAGAGGCGAAATGAGATTGAAAAGACAGTAAGGAAGATATGTCATCGTGCTTACCTTCAGGACAGTTGCCTGCGTCATGCCGCAGGAATTCCAAGGGATCAGGACGGAGACAACCGTTGCGGAGTCTTCCACCGAACGGCTCAGAAGACGGGATTCGTATCCCCTCTCCTTGTAAAGCTTCTTATAGAGGCTGCTGGTAAGGATGATGGAAAGATACTGGTCTCCGGTGATCATATTGGCAAACACGCCCGTTCCGACTGTAGCCGACACCATTGTGACACGTCTCCTTATAAATTTCGTAAGCATCTCGGTAAGGCTCTGAAGCATTCCGCTGCCGACAAGAGTACCGCCGAATGTAACGGCAGAAATGATAAGGAAGATGGTATTCATCATTCCCGCCATACCTCTTGTAGAGACAAGGTCATTAAGAGCTGCATTACCGGTTTCTACAGCTGTGGATCCGTAGTATGAGATGAAGAGTCCCTTGAATCCATCAAGGAAAGAAAGCTGAATGGCCTTGTCAGGGAGCGAATCCAGCGCTATGCATCCAAGGATATGCGGCTGGAAGAATATCGCGAATACGCCAGCGAGAACCGATGCGACGAACAAGGTCAGCAATGCAGGCACCTTCCTGGCGATGAGCACTCCGGTAAGGACAGGCACAAGAAGCAGCCACGGAGATATATTATATGTGTTCACAAGGTCATTGGTGAAATCCGCGGTCTCTACCGAGTTGGGCACGTCATGCATGAGGCTGACAACCAGAAACACGATCATGGCGATCACGAATGAAGGAACCGTTGTGATCATCATATACCTGATATGAGTGAACAGCGGAGTTTCTGCAGAAGATGATGCAAGGACCGTTGTATCTGACAGAGGAGACACCTTGTCGCCGAAATATGCGCCGGAGATTATGGCACCGGCAATCCAGCCCGGATCATATCCCTGAGCCGTTCCGATACCCACAAGAGCCACACCTACTGTCGCGATCGTAGTCCATGAACTACCGGTCATGACAGAGATCAGGGCACATATGCCGGAGGTTGCAAACAGGAAGATTGAAGGGAAAATGACCTTCATTCCATAATATATCATTGTAGGCACAACGCCGCTGACCATCCACGAACCGGCCACAGCACCGATAAGAAGGAGTATCAGGATCGCAGTACCGACAGACCTGATGTTGTCCACTATCCCCTCTTCGAAATCCTTCCACGGGATCTTGTAGAATATCATCGAAATCGCGACTACCACACCCGATGTCATGAGCAATGCCACCTGGCTGCCGCCGGAAAGGGCGTCAGCGCCGAACACCTTGATGACAACAACGAGTACAGCTATAAGGAATACAAAGGGAATCAGGGAAACAGCCCATGAAGGCTTCTCGCCTCTGGTAAAAAACTTCATAATCAATCAGTCACTAACTACTACATCAAAAAAACGTGCGAAATTAGCAAATAAAGTCGTAATACACTAATTTTGCTGCTGATATGGCACAAAAACAAGCAAGAGGCAAAAAGAAGAAACCGGTCAGGAAGAAGGGGCGGAAGAAGGTCAGGAAGATTCATATGAACATATGGATCGTAATCACCATAATTCTGCTGACCGGCCTGATCATCTCATGGCCCTCCATAAGACATCGTTCCCACGGGGAAGACAAAGGTGCAATAGTGCCCAAAGGTGCATATGTATATGGAATCGACATCTCACATTTCCAGACACATGTCGAATGGGATTCGCTGATGGTCCTGACAGACGGCTCACGAAGGACTATGAGGTCGATGAGCATGGCAAAGGACATCAGGCCCGTTTCATATGTATTCATCAAGGCGACCGAAGGAAGTTCGATGAAGGACAAGCATTTCAGGAAGCATTGGAAAGAAGCGGGAAAGAAGGATCTCAGACGCGGGGCATATCATTTCTTCCGTTCATCGAAAGATCCGCGGGAGCAGGCCGAAAACTTCATAAAGACAGTCGGAGAGTTGAGATACAAGGATCTGCCTCCTGTCCTGGACATCGAGACGATCCATTCGGGATGTTCACACAAGACACTGAATGACAAGGCTTTGACATGGCTGAAGATCATTGAGAAGCATTACGGACGCAAGCCCATAGTCTATTCTTCAGCATCATTCATAGAAGACATCCTTTGCGACGAAATCAAAGGGAATTACCCTATCTGGGTAGCTCATTATGAAGCAGACACTCCCAGGTACAAGGACTGGGATTTCTGGCAGTTCACTGACAAGGCAGTAGTCCACGGCATAGACGGATACGTAGACCTTAATGCTTGTCCTGCCGCAACTCTTGAAGATCTATAGAAAAAGGCCGCTCCATCAAGGAACGGCCTTATACATTTACTCCGGTTCGGAATTACTTCGCGATTACGCGAGCCATCTCGAGAACCTTGTTTGAGTAACCCCACTCGTTGTCATACCATGAAACAACCTTTGCGAAGTTAGCGTCGAGGCTGATACCAGCCTTAGCGTCAAAGATTGAAGTGTTTGAGCAACCGCGGAAGTCAGTTGAAACAACTGCGTCCTCAGTGTAACCGAGAATACCCTTGAGCTCGCCCTCTGAAGCAGCCTTCATAGCAGCGCAGATCTCAGCCATTGTAGCCTCCTTCTCGAGAACTACTGTAAGGTCAACAACTGAAACGTCAGAAGTAGGAACGCGGAATGCCATACCTGTAAGCTTGCCGTTGAGAACTGGAAGAACCTTACCTACTGCCTTAGCAGCACCTGTAGATGAAGGGATGATGTTCTCGAGGATACCGCGGCCACCTCTCCAGTCCTTGCGTGAAGGACCGTCAACAGTCTTCTGAGTTGCTGTTGCAGCGTGAACT
>JAFTWQ010000032.1 GCA_017465225.1 Bacteroidales bacterium | reverse complement strand
GTTCGCAGAGGAAATTATTATATCATATCTTCACCGCTATCATTGGTAGTGGCGCCAGCTCACGCACTTCTGAGAAGTCATAACGCCACTCACAGTGCATAGATAGTATGTGATCTGGATTTATAGAGGAAATATAGCAAAAAGATGTTTCACTTCGTTCAACATGACAATTGGATTATTTTTTCTATTTTTGCATCGTATATGAACAAGAACAGACAGATAGACATAATGGGCATCGTCAATCTGACGGATGACTCATTCTTCGCGCAGAGCCGCTGCGCCGACCCGGAGAAGGCCCTTTCCCTTGCAGGCCGTCTCATCGAGGAAGGTGCTACGATCCTGGATTTCGGCGCGTGCTCTACCAGGCCGGGTTCCGTACCGGTCGGTCCAGAAGAGGAGTGGAGGAGGCTTGAGCCGGTCCTTGCCTCTGTGAGGAAGACCTTCCCTGATGTCAGGATTTCCGTGGATACATATCATGCTTCCGTGGTCAGGAAGGTATTCGACCTCATCGGCGACTTCATCGTTAACGACATATCGGCTGGGGAGGATGATCCTCTCATGCTCGAAACCGTGGGCAGTCTCGCTCTCGCGTATGTCGCGATGCATAAGAGAGGCAATCCTGTGACAATGCAGCATCTGACTGATTATCAGGATGTGGTTTCCGACGTGCTCGACTATTTTTCCGGATTTGCCGGAAAGGCAGAAGCTGCCGGCATCACCGAATGGATAGTCGACCCGGGCTTCGGCTTCGCAAAGACGGTGGAACAGAATTATGAACTTATGCGCGGACTAGGCCGCTTCAAGGAGGAATTCCCTTCCCGAAGGCTTCTGGCGGGGGTTTCGCGCAAGAGCATGATCTGTCGTTATCTGGGTATATGTCCTGAGGAGTCTCTTCCTGCGACCCAGGTACTTCATCTCAAGGCGCTGCAGAACGGTGCGGATATACTTCGTGTGCATGACGTTCTTGAAGCGGCACGTACAGTTTCTTTATACCGTATGCTGGCCTAGAGGACCTTCCGTGGCATATCTCCCGTCTGTTCACTGAAAAAAAATTGAAAAAGCGATTTTTATTGCTTACTTTTGCCAAGATATTGTAACTTGGCGTTAATGTGTATTTAAATATCGATAAAACTATGAATATGAGAACATTTCTTTTGAGTATCGCACTCTTCATCTCGGCAGTATGTGCTGCCCAGGTGCCGTCTGTAACAGTAGAAAACGTTAAAGGCGAGTCATTCGACACCAAGGCTCTTCTCAAGGAGGGTACTCCTATGATCGTATCTTTCTGGTCTACTTCATGCAAGCCATGCATCCGTGAGCTTGACGCTATCTATGATGCACTTCCTGACTGGCTTGAGGAGGCTGATTTCCGCGTTGTGGCAGTCTCTACAGACGACAGCCGTCTTCTTGCAAAGGCAAAGTCTTTCGCTGAAGGACGTGGCTGGGGCGAGGATTACACCCTTCTCTTCGACAAGAACCAGGATTTCATGAGGGCTATGAACGTATCGGTGGTTCCTCATGTGTTCGTGCTTGACGGAAAAGGAAAGATCGTCTACTCGCATACTTCTTATGTGCCGGGAAACGAGCTTGAGCTCTTCGAGGCCATCAAGAAATGCTCAAAGTAAACCTGAACAACTAAACTGACCTTTACAATGAAGAAAATACTTGCGTTAAGCATTCTTGCCGCAGTGTCATTCAGCCTTTCCGCACAGGAGAGGGGCTATCTTACCGGCAGCTTCGAGAGCAATGACCATTTCTATGTGGCTGACGAAGGAAACAAGTTCACTCCGGATGATGACCGTTTCGGCTCGAACAACTATCTCAAGCTTGATTATTACAACGGCAACTTCTCGGCAGGTCTCCAGCTCGAGTCATATATGCCTGCAATCATCGGATATCCTGATGATCTCAACAAATATGCGCTCAGCAACATGTATGTGAACTGGAAGGACGAGGATTTCCAGATCACTGCAGGTACGTTCTATGACCAGTTCGGAAGCGGACTTCTCTTCCGCAGCTGGGAGGACCGTCTCCTTGGTCTGAACAATGCCGTCATGGGTGCCCGTTTCGCATACAACTGGGATGACAAGATCGCATTCAAGGCCCTTTGGGGAACTCCTCGCCTCGGTATGGAATTCTCTGATACACAGGTAAGAGGAGCTGATCTCAGCGTTTCCCTTGCCAACATCATCGGTCTTGATGACATCGTGCTTTCTGTAGAGGGTTCGGTGCTCAACAGATATTCCAGAATCAGCATCGATGCAGAGGAAGCAGGCGGAAAGCCGAATACCTACGGATGGTCGGGACGACTCAACTTCGACTATGACGGCTTCTTCGTGAAGGGAGAGTATGTCGACCTCGGCAAGAAGCTCGTCGCACTTACTCCGAAGAGAGGAAACGCACAGCTTGTCGAGATGGGATACAACGGAAGAGGCCTCGGCGTGACATTGACAGGACGTCGTCTCGAGTGGATGGGCCAGAAGATCTCGACAAACTCGCTTTCTTCTGCAAACCTCATCTCTTATGTGCCTGCAATGAGCACGCAGTACACATACATGCTTACAACCCTCCATCCTTACAACCCGCAGGTGGGTGACGAGTCTACATTCTCGTTCAACAGCGGTGAGATAGGAGGACAGCTCGACGCATTCTACAATTTCCGTCGTGGCACATCCCTCGGAGGAAAGAGAGGAATGAAGGTTCATGCGAACTTCTCTACTTATTATACCCTTGCACAGGAGGGCACCGCACAGGCGGGAAATCTTCTTTTCCGTGACTTCAGCTTCGACCTCGAAAAGCAGTGGACAAAGGAGTTCAAGATGGTTATCCTCTACTCGATGCAGGAGTACAACCCTACATATGGAAACTACAAGACAACATGGCTTTCCAACATCTTCGTGGCTGACCTTCTCTACAAGTGGACTCCAAGGTTCTCGACACGTCTGGAGCTTCAGTATCTGACCACTCATGAGGACAAGAAGGACTGGATGGCGGCTCTCCTCGAGGTGAACTTCGCGCCTCATTGGAGCGTATGGGCGAGCGACATGTACAACCATGGCATGACAAAGGTTCATTATTACAATGCCGGTGTCAGCTATACCAAGGGACGTACACGTCTTGCTGCAGGTTACGGCCGCTATAAGGACGGATTCATCTGCTCGGGCGGAGTATGCCGTCAGATCCCTCAGTACACAGGTGCGAACTTCAGCATAACTACATCATTTTAAAGATCCTTCACTTCGTTCAGGATGACAGAAGGAAGTTCAGGATGACAGAAGGAAGTGAAGGATGACAGAAGGACGTTCATGATGACAATGAAAAAGATTTTATACATAGCGGCAATGATTGCCTTTGCGGCATGTTCAGGAACCGTCGATCCGGATGACGAGATACCGCAGGAACAGATTCCGGAAGAGTTTACCGAGCCTTTCACCCTGTCGGCTGACAAGACCGAGGTGGAAGCTAGCGGTAAGGATGTGGTGACATTCTCCCTGAAGGATGCCTACGGAAGGGAAATGCTTGATGACAAGAACATCCTCCAGGGCGTGAACATCACTTCCGAGGAAGGCATCAGGGTGACAAGAATGGAGAAGACCATCTGTTTCATTGCAAACGGTACATACCATTTCTCTGCAAAATACAAGGGAAGGGTCTGCGAAAACACCGTCGAGATCGTATCAAGGAACAGGGCGTCATACGAAAAGTACCATAAGAATGTAGGTATCTACAAGGCTACAGCTACCTGGTGTGGACCTTGCGCGGTAATGACCAGGGCTCTTGAAGGCCTCAACGAAGAGGCGAAGGCTCATTCAGTGGAGCTGTGCTGGCATGGTCAGGATGAACTTGCGGTGACCCCTGGCGGATGGGATTACGACTACGGCTCTTTTGTGGTATCATATTTCGGCGGTCAGGGTTTCCCTACCGTGGTCATGGATCTGAAGGAGAAGACGATCGAGAACACATCAGGCGCTCTTGAAAACGTGATATGGAATCTCCGTGCCGAATATCCGGCTACATGCGGTCTGAAGCTCACCACAGAGTATGATGCGGATGCGAAAGTCATCAACGCTTCTGCGGAACTGACATCTTCGACAGGCGGAAGCTATGATATGGGCATGGTTCTGCTTCTGAACAATCAGATTGTCCAGGGAGGCACCAATGAGGGCGGACGCTATTCACATATCGTACGCGCTTCGACAGGCAACTTCTTCATGTATTCTTCTGAAAGTCTCACCAAGGTGGAAAAGGACGGAAAAATGACATTCAGTCAGCAGATACCGGTGGGTAACTACAAGCTTTCAGACCTTTCTGTCGTTGCATTCGCTCTCGTTCCTGACGCAGAAGGCGCGAGAATGGACAATATCGTGGAGGTAAAGGCCGGAGAATCTGTTGATTATCAACTGAATGACTAGTATGAATAAGTTTTTTGGATATATTCTTGCGATCCTTGCATTTGCAGCTTGCTCGGGAACTGTTGACCCGGATTCTGTCAAGCCGGAAGAGCCTGCAGGAAATCCGATGGAAGAGGTTCCGGAGGGTGTCCTCAGGATCTTTGCAGACAAGACAGAGATCGCTGCCGACGGCAGTGAGACGGTGACGTTCACCGTGATGTTCGGAAAAGAGGATGTAAGCAATGCGAAGACTCTCCAGCTCATAAGGGAATATGACGGCGAGGAGAAGCGCATGGCTTATGGAGCCAACAAGTTCTCTACGGTTACAGCCGGCACATATAGATTCACGGCGGAATATTATTACGGCGGCAAATTCTACACGGACAATTCGGTCGAGATAGAGGCTACACAGTTCTTCTCAGGTGAGGAGAGAGCGTATGAGCAGCGTGTCCTCGGAGTGTATTTCACTTCCACCGGATGTACGAGCTGCCCATCGGCCACTAAAGGCCTCAAGAGCCTTCAGGCTGCCAATCCCGGCAAGATATCAGTAGTCGCCTTCCATTCACATATGGGTGCGGTTTCCGATCCTATGACCATTTCCGAGACATTGGAATTCAACAAGGTGCTTGGCGGATTTGACGGACTTCCGAGACTTTTCTGGAATATGCGTACGGGCACAAAGCTCATAGGACCGACGTTCACAGAAAGCTATGACGAGGAGACTGCAGCATATCAGCCGCAGTGCGGCGTTTCGGTTACAGCCGGAAACGATATTGTGGAAATCGGCATAACTTCCAATATACCAGCGATATACCGATACCTTGTATTCGTCGTCGAGGATGGTATCGTGGCAGATCAGACAGGAGATCCGGATTATGTACATGACAATGTGGTACGTGCAGTCCTTACTGATGCAAAAGGCGACAAGATCAATGACAATCTTCCGCTTACCACAGGTGTTGAGGCGAAGGCTTCAGAAACCCTCACCCTTTCTCCGGATTGGAATAAAGACAATCTGCGTGTGGTCGTGGCTGCCACCGTTTCGACCGACGGAGGCTTTACATGGATAGTGAACAATGTAAATGAATGCCGTCTGGGCGAAAGCTCCGGTTATCAATATGCTGAATAAGATGAAGATATTAAAGAACACTTTTGCAGCATTATCCGCTGCAGTCTTGCTGTCATGTTCAGGCAATGTGGATGATACGTCCCTTCCTGTGCTCAAGGCAGGCGATGTCGAGATCGATCTGGCATCGGAGACCCGGACTGAGTTTACCGTTACATATAACGGTGCAGATGTTACCGGAGAGTCTGTCATTTCCAGCCCGACTGCAGAGGTAATGGGAAATGTCTTCATGCCGCAGCAGGAAGGCACCTATACTTTTGTGGCTGAATATTCCGGCAGACTGTCCAATGAAGTGACTGTAAACGTCATCGACTCCGCTCCTGAATACGTGGAATCGAAGTATGACAGGCATGTGTGCGTGATAGAGTTTACCGGTGCCTGGTGTATCAACTGTCCGGAAGGCTATGACAAGATGATGGGAGTCCTTTCCAAGCCTTCAATGGCAAAATACAAGGAGAATATCCATATCTGCGCCTTCCATTCTGATCTTGAGGGAACGGATACACTTGCGATTCCGGCTACACAGGATGTGTTCAAGCTGTTTGATGGACTTGCATATCCTTCCTTTGCTACAGATCTCAGGGAATCGGGTGTCCTTACTTCCGAGGGCATATCTCTTTTCCAGCCGAGCATAATGGCATCATTCAACGACTGTCCGGCTCATTGCGGAGTGGCTGTTTCCTCTACGTTGAATCCAGATGGTACCGAGGCGGAAGTCACTGCCAGGGTGATGTCTGAAAAGACTTCCGATTACAGGGTCGTGATTCTCGTGGTGCAGGATAGGATAAAGGGATGGCAGAAGACTCCTATGTTTTCTGAAGGACAGCCTGACTATAACCACAGCCATGTCGTACGTAAGGTCGTGACATCGTATTCAGGTACTTTCACAGGTGAAAAACTGACGGATGACGGCAGGATTGCTGCCGGCAGTGAGGCCTCGAAGACATGGACGGTGGATATCGACAGCAGATGGGTGCTGGAGAATACTGAGGTCTATGCCATAGTGCTGGATAAGGACGGATATGTGAACAATATGAACGTCTGCCATATTGATGGTGGAGATTCAGGATATGATTTGAAATGATCAAGTTAAATAATAATTATACTATGAAAAGAACTTTTAGCCTTTTATTGGCGTCTCTTCTTGTGTTCGGCTTCATTGCATGTGAGAAGCCTCCTCAGGAGGAGACCAAGGAGCCGGATAAGGAAAATCCTGGCAATAATGAGAAGCCTGGCGGAGACGAGAATCCAGGCGGAGACGAGACCCCTGGCGGAAATGAGAATCCGGGCGGTGACAACACCGGTGATCTTCCGAAGTTCGAGTTCCCGTTCTATGATGCTTTCCCTTTGGAGTGCGGCAATCTTATCGCCGACGGATCTGATGTCGGCGTGACTATTGAGGTCACAAAGGTCGAGGATATGAATTTCGTATTCGAGCTTCGTCCGGGCGCGATGGTCCAGTCTTTCAAGATGGATGTGTATCCTGTAGCGCAGCTGTATAACAACCTCTTGAATGACAAGACGTTCGGTAATCTCACATCTGCGGAGTCATGGGCTGTGAACGAACGTATCCGCGAGTATCTCTTCAACGAAAGCGGAAGCGGCGGATATGCTTTCTCTGTCAATGATTTCGATAATCCTGAAGATTTCCTTCAGATCGAGTATGACTGGATGAACACTTCATATGCGGCGGCTTCTGCAATCGCTATTCCGGATTGCGGCTATGTCATCGCAGTAGTGGCCAGCACAGATAAAGAAATCAGCAGCGTGACACAGGAGGATCTGACGCTCTGTTATGTACACACTACAAGCCAGCCGCTTATAGGTGACCCTCAGGCTGAAATCGTGGTGAATACAGGTTATACTGCTTTCAATGTGAGCCATGAGCTGAACGCCGATGCTGCGGCAGTATATTTCTTCGGATACCTGCAGAACGAGATCGACCAGTATATCGATACATTCGGTGATACAATGTTCCGTGATTTCGTACGTACGCGCGTGACAGCGCCATCGGTACCGAATGATCCGAACAATCCTGATGCACTTACTTATTCAGTGAATTACGGCGATGGCGCTGATGCTTCTGTCATGAGTACGACAGTAGCTGTCGCTGTTGATGCCAACCTTACCCCTCAGGAAGGTTATTCACGCAGGGATTTCCATCTTAAGGAGGTTCCGGAAGATATTCCGGATCCGGAGCTCTCTGTCGATGTGCTTGAGGATAGAGTGGCGGCCGCTTATGTAGAGTTTGATGTCAACTTTACTGCAGATTGTCAGACCGTCTTCTATAATGTGGTTCCTGCTTCGGCTCTTAAGACCATCGAGGCTATGAGCGCCAAGGAGAAAAGAGACTTTGCACGCTATCTCAGAGATTACGGATATGGATGCCACAATCCTAATTTCGCATGGGATGCGAAAGAAGAGGTGGCGACAGGAAGCGGTGCAGTCGTAAGACTGGATGCTGTATCTGCCTATGCTGCGATGGGAGTTGAGAACAGTCCGATCTATCCGGGTGAGACTTATGCTGTCGTTTATGTAGGACGTAACGGAGCGATGCAGCTGTCAGAGCTCAAGATCTCCGAGACTTTCACTACTGATGAGAGAAACATGACATCTCCTGACGGATTTACCGACAGCACACTCAAGCTTGTGGCGGACAACCCGGGCAGAACCCAGTTCAGGGGAACAATCACATACGACCCGTCTAAGGTGTCAATGGTTTATGTGCAGTATATGACTGCGGATAACAATCCGGGCCTTGACGAGAATAGTTCGTGGAGCGAATGGATCAATTTCATTTTGGGCTCAGGAACCTCTAACATGCTCGTGAATGCATGGCCTACAGAGCCTAGCGGACGAGACGGCCTTACATGGACCGGCATGACTCCTGATACCGACTATACGCTCTTCATGTGCGCGGAGGACTTCGACGGCAATATAAGCCAGATGCATTTCGCGACCATCAGGACTTCAGAGGTTCAGGTCGGACCGGACCCTACCGTCATCATGAAACTCCAGCCGGCGAAGACAAATCCTTATGACTGGACAGTGACATATACCATCGACCATGATGTCGAGTATTTCATGTACTGCCGTACAGATTCGGCTTCTGACCTTTCGGCTCATATGCCAGGCCTGAATCAGGGACATTTCAACAATATCAAGGATTCCGGTTTCAGCTATGAGGAGTGGTACAACGGTATCTACGAGTGGGTTGCCGGAGGATTTGAGAACAATGGAGGCGGTATGCGTGCTGAAAGCAACACTTCTCAGGATTGGGCTGGCGATCATACGGTTATTGCAGCCTGCATCGCTGTCGGAAGAGATGCAGACGGTGCACCGGTCTACAAGCTTTATCACCTCATCTGCAAGGACGGAAAGGCCCAGACTCTTGAGGAGATCTTCGGAATAGAATAAACTCAAAAGGTTTTATATACATTTATTTACTAACTAAACCCTATTAATTATGAAAAGACAGATTATGAAAAGCCTTTGCGCTTTCTGCACAGGTGTCATGACACTTGTTGCCGCGTCTTCTCTCGTCGTATCATGTTACGATGATTCAGCATTGAGGGCGGAGATCGAGAATGTCAAGGGTGAACTTGACGGTCTTGATGCTCGTCTCAAGGCAATTGAGGAACTCAAGGAGCAGCTTGCAGCTCTTACAGCAAGGGTAGATGCTCTCTACACTCTTCAGTTCCAGGTGTCTGATGCAAACGAACTTCAGTACTCTTTCGACGGAAAGGACTGGAAGGGTACCGGCATCATCCTCGCAGCAGAGTGTGATTGCGAGCCATGTGATCATGAGTGCCCTCCATGCCAGTATGTACCTTGCGACCACGAGTGTCCTGAGGTATCTCTCGTTGACAATGGTGACAGTGTGACCATCAAGATCGGTGACGCTGAGTTCACAATCCAGAAGCCTGAGCAGATCGTTTTCGAGATTCGCGCAGGTAAGGTTTACTTCGAGTCTGAGGGTACTCAGGTCGTAGCTATCAAGTCTTCAGGCATAGAGGACATCACTGTGATGGCCGCTCCTAAGGGCTGGTGGGCTGAGATCAACTCAGAAGGAAAGCTTGAGATCACAGCTCCTGACTATGAGTCTACTCAGGGAACACTCAATTATGATACTTGGGAAGAGATCCCTGGCGAGAACGCAGCTTCAGGTTATGTGAAGGTTCACGCATGCGGTGCTGAAGGCAAGTGCATGGTAGGTAAGCTCGCTGTCGAGGTTTCAGAGCGTCCTCTCGTTGTGAAGGCTTATGGCGGAAACGCATACTTTACAGTAGCAGGAACAGCTTCATGGCCTCCAACATTCTACTATGGCGTCTCTACAAGAGAGTCATATGAGGCTGACGTCACTCCTCTCCTCAAGAGATTGACCGACGGCGACTGGAATGTAGGTGATGACTATGACAACAACTGGGGTGAGGAATTCGAGGTTGTCAAGCCTATCGCTGATCTTCTCGGTGAAGAGCCTCAGCAGGGCGTAGAGTATGTTGTATGGGCAGTTGCTGAGAACTACTCTCTTGCAAAGTATACTCTTGACGAGATGGTATATGCATACTATTCACCTCTTGCTGTAAACATTACAGAGGTTGAGGCTGAGAAGACAGCTTACAACGTGACTGTAAATGTTGAGGTTACCGGTGCAGAAGGTTATGTTGCAGTAGCAATGCCTGCTACATACTGCGCAACAGAGGAGGATGTGGCATATCAGAAGGAGCAGATGGCAATGGCTATGAATGAGGGTCAGTACTATGGTCAGCTCTACACTGAGAACTACTCAGGTTCGGCTCTTGACATCGCAGCTGAGACAACCTACTCAATGACAGGCAACTATTCTCCAGATTCTGAAGTACACGTATTCATCCTTCCGCTTGACGGACGTGCAAAGGAGGATTATACTGCAGAGGATGTCGTTTCGGCTTCTTTCACAACTGCTCCTCTTACTTCGGGCGGTTCTATCAACCTCACTGCAAAGCAGGTGACTGAGTACATGGGTAAGGTTTACAGCTATGAGATCTGGGACTATGTTGACCAGCTCATCACCCTTGACCCTTACACAGAACTTGGTGTAGAGGTTACTCCTTCTGCAACAGCAGACTGGGTTGCATTCTACTATCAGTTCCTCACTCCTGAGCAGTGGGCTGACTATGGTGCATACACTGAGGATGTGGTAGACCTCCTCCTTGAGGGATATGGTATGACTCCTACAGAGATCACATCTTGGCCTCAGTATCTTACTGAGAAGGTTAGCCCTGCTACAACAGTTCATTTCGTAGGTTTCATCGTAGACAAGGACGGCAAATATGGCGAGCTTGCACACGCTGAACTTACTTCAGCAGAGCTTAAGAAGGCTGACTTCGAGTGGACAGAGCCTTATACTACAAACCTCATCGATGGCGTTCTCAAGAATTCGCAGACACTTCAGTTCACTCCTAAGTTCGAAGGCGGTGCAGAGCCTGCATCATACAAGTATGTTCTTGCTCAGACTCAGTACTACAACCAGTACGAGGGCAAGGATGATGCACAGATGGCGGAGGAACTCTTCTTCTCTACTTCATCATCTGTAAAGACAATCTCTGCAGAGGAACTTGCCAATGGCGTTCTTTATGTTGAGGACCATACTTATGGCTATCCATACTACTTCGCTATCGTTCCTATCGATGCTGAAGGAAATCCTGGCGCATCTGCAGCTATCCTCGAGTATGACTGCGTATTCTCTATGGATGCAGTTGTGACTGAGGGTGCTGAGTTTGATGCTACTGCTCCTGTTATCAGAGTTAACTTCCCAGAGGAGTCTGAGTGCTATCCTGATAATGAGTGGGGAGATGCTTCATACTACGGTTATGCATTCAGCAGCTATGACCAGTTGTATCAGTTCTACTATGAAATCAACTTTGATGTAGTTCCAGCCGAGGGTACTGAGGTTTGTGCAGTTCTCGTTGATGCTGACAATTATGACCTTACTGCTGAGGATAATGTGAAGGCAGGAAGCGCTTGGTCTGGATCTTATGGATCTTGGGCTACTGTCATTACAAAGGAGGAGGTTTCACCTTCTCATAAGTATTACAACCATTATGAGAATGCACCGGCACCGAACATCGTTCTTGTTGTAAGCTGGTATGATGCAAATGGAACATACTATTACAGAGAGTATCCTCTTCAGGAGCAGTTCCAGTACTATGCTGACCTCATGAAGGAGTACATTGCCGGAACAAAGGAGATTCCGCTTCCTACTCCTGCTGGAAAGCAGTGGGCATTCGACTGGGTTGAGTATGGTTCTATGATGGGCGTTGAGTCAATGCCGGCATGTCTTGACTTCGGTGTATCAAAAGAGGGATACTGGATGGCAGGTATCGACTATGAGGCTATGTATGGTCCTGAGGCTGCAGGCATGTGGATGGCAGGTCTCGAGGGTTATTTCGAGGTTACTCCTGAAGACAGGACTTCAGGTGTCATCACCATCATGCAGGCTGACTATGTTACTGGTGAACTCGCTCCAGGTGCACAGATTGTTTATTCTGACCTGACCGGTACATCTTGCACATTCAACTGCGCTGATCTCATGCTCACCAATGTTGAAGCCGTGCTTATGACAGAGAAGGTAACAGTCATGTCACAGGGTGTTGCACCAATGGCTGAGTAATTCAGAAGATAAAGTGACTATCATCTATGGTCCGGCGGTTTTCCGCCGGACCTTTTTTTGTCCTCGCAGCCTCCGGAATGCTATGTTTTCAATAATTATTGTTATTTTTGTTAGTTAATATAATAGAGTCAGTTCATATGAAAAAACTTATCTTTCTCGCAGGCTGCATGATGCTCTGCCTGCTTGGTTGCGAGGGTACTTCGGATCAGTCATCCACAGGTGACCTTGCAGGAAACATAACATTATATGCAGGAAAGTCTGTCATCGAGGCGGACGGAACATATGTGTCCCCACTGACAGTGATGCTCATGGACAAGTCAGGTGTGGAGCATGATGTCACATCGGAAGTGGAGATATATTGCAACAACGGCGACAAGCCGATTGATGATGCTGATTTCAGGACAACGGAAGAAGGCGAGTATGAATTCTATGCTGTCCGTGATTTTGACATTTCAAACACTGTCACTGTCAGGGCGGTGAAGGGCGTTCCCGAACTTCCGGCTGATCCGGATGAGGCATCCATAGATTTCCGTCACAGGATGCTGCTGGTCCAGCATACCGGCAACGAGTGCCCTAATTGTCCTAAAATGATGGAGACTCTCAAGGTCCTTGCAGGCGACGAGGAATACAGCCCGCTCTATCATCATGTGGCCTCACATTCATACAATACAAGCGACGCAGCATATTCTTCTGCAGCATCCTCTCTCTCAAGAGAGCTGGACGTGCATTATTATCCATGGCTTACGTTCAACCTCTCTGACGACGATGCATATTACATCGATGATATAAAGAAAAGGATCGACAGCTATCGCCAGGATGTTGCAGATGCAGGCATATCTGCCGCTGCAACTGTCATCGGCAACAGCGTTTATGTCAATGTCGGCATCAAGGCTGCATTCGACTCGAAGGTCCGCGTTGCCGTATGGCTCCTCGAAGACAACGTGCGTTCGACACAGAGCGGAGCGACTGCTTCATGGCAGCATATGCATGACAACTGCCTTCGTGCCATGTCAGGAGCGACCAAGAACGAGTGCATCTATGGAAAGAACATAGGCAAGATCAAGGGCGGCGATTCATATGAATTCATAGCGGCTATAGATGATCTCGGACAGACATGGAATCTGGACAATTGCGAGGTGATGGTCATCGCAGTGTCAGGAAACGGCACTTATGACCTTATGAACTGTGCGGTATGCCCGCTTGAGGGAGAAATTGAGTACGAATATTTATAAAATACAAGATATGAGAACAATGCGTTATATTGCGGCGGTGCTGCAGCTTCTTCTCGTTTTTGCGGCATGTCAGGAAAAGCCCGAGCCGGAGGCTGAGGCACCGGTCATCCGACTTAAGGCCACAGAGGTCACCCTTGATTCTGACGGAGCTTCAGAGAATATAGCATATGTCATTGAAAATGAGATTGAAGGAGAAAAGATCTCTGTGACATGTGAGGCGGAGTGGCTTGAGGTCAATACGGACAAGGCCAGAATCATCACTCTTTCAGCTCAGACAAACGAGACGGGCGAAGTACGTAAGACTGAAGTCGTACTGAGTTACAGGGATGCGGACGATGTTGTCGTTGAAGTCAGTCAGGATTTCTTTGTAAATCCGCTCAAGATATCCCTTTCAGGTGTCACTGCCACAGGGGTTACATTCTCGGTGACTACATCCGAGCCTGACCTCACCTGGATTCCGATGGTGACTTACAAGGAAGGATTCGAATATTATGAGACTCCGGACGAACTGTTCGCAAGCGATATCGAGTATTTCAAATATCTTGCAGACATCAACGACCAGACTCTTTCAGAATTCCTTGAAACGATGGTGGCGTCCGGATCGATGGAGGATGTGTACCTCGACGGCCTGCAGCCGTCTACGGACTATGTGCTATATGCCTATGGCGTGACCACGGATGGAAGAAGAACAACTGACATAGTGTCGGAACCGTTCAGGACTGATGACCCTTACGAAGGAGACATCACGTTTACATTTGAGGTGACAGAAAATGATTATGTGCTGGAGTACAGCATAATACCTTCACATACCGGTGTTCCGTATTATTATGGCATAGTGACCGAGGAGCAGCTTGACCAGTGGAAGGCACAATATGGTAACAACATCAGGACCGCCATACAGAAGGGCGAGATCGACCCTTCCATCCAGGAACTCATGGATTATGGAATGATATCCGGTCCGAGCGGATACTTCGATGTGTTCGGCGAGTCCGATATCGTGGACTGGGGATATTATGAGGCAACTGCCGACACAAAGTATATCCTCTTTGCCGCCAGATGGGACGAGAACTGCATTCTCGCAGATCCGGTGTCTACTTATGAGCATACTACAGCGGCTGTGGCAGGTTCCGATAACCACATCACCCTTGAGGTGACCAACATAACCCAGTCGTCTGCAGATGCTGTGGTCACTGTCACAAACGACGACCCTTATGTGGTGATTCCGGTAAGAACAGCCGAGGTCGAGGGCATGACGGACGATGAGGTGTTTGCATATCTTGTTGCAGGATATGACTACATAATGAGCGAATATACATTCACGGGCAACAAGACAAGGACATATTCGAGGATGCGCCCTGACAATGATTATACGTTCTTTGCATTCGGATATAAGGCCGGTACGATGACAACTGACATGAAACGGGTGCAGATAAAGACATTGCCGGCGGGAGATCCTGCAGACTGTACATTCGCATTCCATGTAGAGCCCGATGTCGATAATGCATGGGTTGAAGTAACTCCTTCAGACAAGGGACAATTCTATCATTGGTTTGTATGCCCGTCATATTATACGGAGGACGATGCAAAGAGTTACATCAGGATGATAATTGAGCAGGTGTATGAGGGAGATATGCCTTCGTACGCTTCATGGGAACTTACACTGGGAGATGCTGCTACAACTGTATGGGATCTTTATCCTGAGACAGAGTATAAGGTCTGTGCCATCATTGTTGATTATGACTCAGGAGAATTCCTTTCTGAAATGTTCTTCAGCGAGCCTTTCGTGACTCCGGCAAAGACATATGCTGCAATTACCTTTGACATGGACTTCGGTCCTTACTATGACCTTGGTGAGCTTGTCAAGGCCGGCCAGACACAGTTTGAGCCGCTTCTGGAACAAGGAAATGCGCTCATGCCTATCACTGTCAAGCCTATAGGCAAATGCAGTGCTTTTTACTATGACATTTATGCGAACGATCTCTCGGATGAGGAGATGTATACTGATGAAACCTTCTATGCCGCGCTTGAGGGAGGTGGCTGCCCATATGAGTCAAGTATCTTTGTCGTTCAGTATGATAAACCTATGACTTTGACAGCGTTGGCATATGACTATGAAGGAAATCCGACCAAGATTTACAGGGAAGTACTGAGGTTTACTCAGGACGGAGCGTCGCCGGTAAGCGAATTCATAGCTCAGCAGAGTAAGTCTTCGTCAATGGCGGTGTGTGCCCGTAAGGACTGTAGCAGCCTTGTGATACCTGTCGGTACTAAGAAACATGATGAATCCCACATCAGCGCAATCGAGATGCAGCAGAAACAGCAGTCGGCAAGAATGATGGTGGATGAACTTAGAAAGGATAGATTGCAGAAGGAATTCTTCGATGCGAAGATGCGCAGATATAAAATGATTGCAAAGAGCTATGAGACAAATCTTTAAAGTGTTGGCTTCCCTGGCTGTCCTGGCTGCTATGTGCGGATGTGACAGAGGTCAGGAACAGGTGGAGGATGTGCCGGTGATTCCGGGAAGGATCACACTGACAGCCACTTCGGAGCAGATGAGGAGTGACGGGCTGGATATGGTCGAGTTCACTGTCAGCGTGACGGATTCCGAAGGTGCTGTCCACGATGTCACCGAGTATGCGGAGATATATCTTGATTTGCAGAAGACCCCTCTGCAGTCTCCGGTATTCTCTACCGACAAGGATGGGGACTATCTCTTTTATGCAGTATATGGTCTTTCTCTTTCAAATGAGCTTGTCATCACTGCATTCAACGATATGCCCGAACTTCCTGCCGATCCGCAGGAGGACAATGTCTCCTTCAGCCACAGGATTCTTCTTATCCAGCATACCGGTGCGACATGCGTGAATTGTCCGAGAATGATGGAGAGCCTTAAGAAACTATCCGAGGATGAAGATTACAGCAGCCTTTACCATCATGTGGCGTCGCATTCCTACAATGGAGGCGAGGCTGACGATGCATATTCGGAGGCTGCCCGAAATGTCTCGATGGCTTACAATACATCGGGTCTGTATCCGATGCTGACATACAATCTTACGACCGTTGCGACAGGTACCGATCTTTCGGAGATCAAGGCACAGATAGATGCCCTCAGGAAAGACAGGGCGGATGTCGGAATTGCGGCTTCCGCAAAGGTTTCCGGCAATGATGTCCTTGTAAATGTAGAGGTGAAGGCTGCAAGGGAAAATGACTACCGTGTGGCTGCATGGCTGCTTGAGGACGGCATATATTCTCTTCAGGCCGGAATGTCCGAATCATGGCACAATACCCATGACAATGCCCTCAGGTATGCGGCAGGCGCTGTCTCGCAGTTCTCTTTCGTCGGCGAGAAGCTGGGCCGTCTTTCAGAGTCTGAAAAGGCAGGAAAGGTGTTCTCGATACCTATGGACGGCGCCTGGAAGGCAGAAAACTGCGAGGTGCTTGTATTTGTAACCTCTGCAGATGAGAACGAAAACTATGATATTGCAAACTGTGTCCTCTGCCCGGTCGGCGAGGCCGTAACCTATGATTACCTGTAATGAAGAAGATATTTTCATATATTCTGGCCTTCGTCTGCGCTGCGGCGGCAGTTTCCTGTGTGGAAGAGGAGATAAGGCAGGAGTCTCAGATGAATCTTTCCGAGACTGAAATCGTTCTGGGACCGGAAGGAGGAGAACATAAGATCGTTTACGAACTTATAGGAGTGGCGGAGAATGCTGCCGTCAATATTTCTAATGATGCATCCTGGCTTGAAGTGAGCACTGCCAGAGCCAGACTTATAGAGGTGTCTGCGGAGAAGAATGATACCGGTGCCGAAAGAAAGGCGGAGTTCACCGTGGCCTGTCCCGGTGTGGAGGATGTCGTTGTGTCGGTGTCGCAGAAGGCATGGCAGGATCCTGTCACTCTTACCATTCTCGGAACGGAAGCTACAAAGGTCATGTTCTCCGTAAAGACCGTTGATGACGACTTCACATGGGTCGGACAGGTCGTCGGCAAGGAATGGTTCGATGAGATGGAATCCGATGAGGCCATCTTCCAGGAAGACCTTTCATATTATTCGTATCAGGCTGCAGACCAGGGCGTTTCACTCCAGGACTATCTTAAGACCGTACTCAACAAGGGATCGTTCGAATATCTCGAGTACAAGGGACTGGATCCAAGTTCCGAATATGTGGTGTACGTATACGGAATCACTCCGGAAGGAGAAAGGACGACGGATATATATTCGGCTCCGGCAGTGACCCAGCCTCCGTACGAAGGTCCGATAACCTTCGATATAAAGGTGACGGAAGAGAACAATGTCATGGACATTACCGTGACCCCGGACCATGACGGCGTATATTATTACTGGAACCTGATGGACAGGGCTACATATGAGCAGTATGCCGCTGAACATGGGGACGATCCTGTGGCTGTTTTCCAGGCCTATGTGGATTGGTATATCCAGGATCTCATCGACTATGAATACCTGACCAGCCGTGCCGAGTATTTCGAATGGTACAGTGACATAAATCAGGTCAACAGCCAGTTCGAGTGCATGGCGCTTACCGATTATATCGTGTTTGCATGCAAATGGGACGGGGACTGCAGATTTACAGGTGAGGCCGCTTATGTATGGCATACATCAGGCGATGTGGCTCCTTCCGACAATGTGATAACCGTGACCGTCGGAGATGATGTTGACCAGTCTTCATTCTTTGTGGATGTGCAGACTACCAACAACGATCCGTATGTGATGATAGCGGAGCCGTCACGTTTCATGGCAGGAATGGATGATGAGGAGATATATGCCCATCTGATGGAGGACTACGGCACATGGGGAATCCTGAACTTCGTTTATGAGGGCAGCCTTTCAGGCCGCATGACAGGGCTTGATCCTGATACCGAATATACAATGGTGGTATTCGGCTATAAGGCAGGAAGACAGACTACTCCGATGCAGAAGTTCACTGTAAGGACGGCTCCTGCCGGGCCTGCGGAGGATTGCAGGTTTGAATTCATCCTGAATGAGGCCGGATCTAATTCACTGAATATCACGGTGTCTCCTACTGATGCGGCGCATTACTATTACTGGTATGTGTACCCGATGGAGACTACTGCAGATGAAGTGAAGGATGATGTCAGACGTCTGATTGACGAAGGATACTACGGTGATATGTATGAGTTCAGCTATTACGAACTTTCGCAGGGCAAGTCTACAGGAAAGATATCCTTCCTGGCTCCTGAGACAGAGTATAAGGTCGCTGCTGTCGTCATGGATGAAGAGACCGGAGAATTCCTTGCGGATGTCATCTTCAGCGGACCGTTCAGCACTCTGGAAGCTGATTATGCGGACATAACGGTTACTGCATCCTATGACAAGTTCTATGACGGCGATGACCTCTATGACATAAATCCTGATGCCGGAGCGCAGTACAGGGGATATGCGATGGTTCCCGTGACCATTACGATAGACGGCGAGTATGAGTCATATTACTATACGATGATAGACTATGTGACGGGTCTTGAGAATCCTGAAGTCTATCCTGATGCCATGCTGTATGAGACCCTTGTCTACTATGGAGTCTACTATGCGGAAACGGTGAATTTCCGAGCGCCATGGAACAAGACCGTGCTGCTCGCTGCAATGGCCATCGACAAGGACGGACGTTACAGCAGGGTGTTCCGCCAGAAATGTCAGTTCAAGAAATATAATGCATCAGACATAGAGGATCTCTTCACCAGGTCGTCGGCGATGACGGGCGGAGTGGATATACCATATGCTCTTCCGGAATCGGAAATCAAGGTGGAGAAGGACAGAAGAACCGGTGACAGCAGGTGCAGCACAGACAATCTGATGAAGATCAGGAAAGAAAACAGAATCAGAAGATTTTAAATATAATGAAACGCTTCCTTATTTATTTTGCAGCCGCATTGTTCTGCTTTGCTGCATGTACGGAAAAGGACATCGACGATGTGAAGGATCCGGTCGATCCGGAACCTCCTGTCGTAGAGAAGCCGGAGTCCGGTATATCCAATGTGGTGAATTCCTATGCGGAAAAGACAGTGTCATTCCGTGGTGCCACCATATCCGTGAAATTTGATGCAGCCGCGGCATGGACAGCATCTCTCGAACTGAAGACGGCTCCGGAAGAAGAATGGGCTGGAATCAGTTCCGGTACATTGAGCGGAGAAGCCAAGCAAGGTTGCAATGTAAGGATCGCCTTTGAGGAAAATGATACTCCGGAGGAAAGATCCGCTGAGCTTTGGGTGGAGGTGGAAGGCTTTGAGCCTGAACTGGTGGCTGTGCTGACACAGGCTGCCGACGGTGCAGGAGCCGATGCCGGGATCAACAAGGCCCTCAATACATTCATGCATGACATATTGAAGGAGGATTATCTTTTTGCAGATGCCTACAATGCGCAGGAGATAGATCTTACTGTCTCATACAATGACTTCCTGTCAACCCATCTGCTTTCATTGGGAGATGTGAATGTCGCGGACGGAGGATATCGTAAGGCCAGTCAGGAAAATCCGGGTCAGAGGTTCATATACACGAATATCGTAGAGATCCAGTCTACCAGAGCGGTTCAGACAGGAGGCCTCGGCTTCGGACCTTTCATATCGACAGCTCTCTCTGCAAACGGGTCGGACATGGCCATCGCACCTGCATATGTACGTCGCGGATCTCCGGCCGAAGCTGCCGGCATGAGGAGGGGAGATCTTGTGTATGCAGTGAACGGTACACGTCTGACGACATCCAACTACCGCAATTACATGACATCCCTGTACCAGAGCCCTTCAGGATCATACAGCTTCTCTTTCCTGCGTTTCGAGGATAACGGAAAAGGTGGATATGACCTCAATGCATATGAATCGGGCACGGCATCGGCAGGTCTTCATGTGTACGACCCGGTGCTCCATGCCTCTATCATGACCGATCCTGATGATCCGTCTGTAAAGATCGGCTATCTGGTGTATGAGTCGTTCGACCTCAATTCCCAGGAATTCCTTGAGGAAACCATCTCTGATTTTGCCGAGGCCGGCATTACTGACATGATCCTTGACCTTCGTTTCAATGCAGGTGGAGCGGTAGCCCAAAGCCGCTGGCTTTCAGGCTGCATCGCCGGTCCGGACAATGGCTCGAAGACATTCACAAAGGTGGTGTACAATGATGGAAAGACGGAGAACTGGACATTTGATTACGGATACGATAATGATACGGACAATCTTGGAAAGCCGACATATCTCGGACTTGACCGTCTGTATGTGATATGCTCGTACAATACGGCATCCGCAGCTGAACTTGTGATCAATTCCCTCCGTGGTGTAGATTTTCCTGTCAAGCTCATAGGAGGAACTACTGAAGGAAAGAATGTAGGTATGGAAGTGGCTGAAAAAGTTTACAGCGGCAGACGTTTCCAGTTCTCTCCTGTGACTTTCTGGGTCAGAAATGCCAAGGATTTCGGCGATTATCCGGACGGAATCAGACCGGATGAATTCGTCAACAATGACAATGCAAGCTATGCTGATGATGCAGACAACGTGTTCCCTTATTCGTTCTCAGACTGGGGTAACATGGACTATAATATCGCCCTCCAGTGGGCTTATTGCGACATCACCGGCATGCCTCGCTGGACACATTCTCCGGTAAGGTCATCATCTGCATCTCTTGTGCCGGACTATTTCCAGCCGATGGGTCATGATGCAGGACGTTCCGGCAACCTTATATATGCAACAGAATAAAATCAAATATAAAAATTATGAAAACTTTTAAAAAACTTCTTGCAGGCTGTATGATGGCCTCGCTGCTTTTTGCCGTCTCTTGTGAGACCGTGGTGGAGCAGATTGTTGAAAATCCTTATGATGACAGCGGACTCAGGGACGAGATCGATGGCATAAAGGACAGACTTGACGGATTCCAGGATCAGATCGATGGCATCATCGAGACCATTTATGATCTTCAGGAGAACATGAACACTGAGATTCAGGCGCTCAGGTCACTGCTTTCCGGAAAGCTCATGATTACTTCCGTGAGTAAAGATGCCGCTACAGGAGTCACAACCGTTACACTTTCTGACGGCTCCAAACTGATTCTATACCCTGAGAAGAACATGAAGTCATATGTGACTTACATCACATTGAGCGACGGCGTCAATTACTGGGCTTACATAAATGACGAAGGCGGCAAGGAGCTTTTCCTTGATGAGGACGGTGCTCCGGTTCCAGTGATGACAGAGACTCCGGAAGTTATCGTGAAGGATGGTGAGACCTGGCTTGTAATCGGTGGCAAGGAATATCCGTTGTCAGGAAATTCCGTTTTCTCTGACTACGATCTGATTGCAGATGAACTCACAGGAGAGATCTATGCCGTGACATTCACATTCGGCGAGGGCATGTCATTCACAGTGACCGTGGACGGTGCCAGCGGATTCTTCTTCGTGAAGCCTTCAGGCTGGTCTACAGTGATGATTTCCGACTATTATGTGGCTAACGGTCTTACCGAAAGGGTGCAGCTCGACGCCAGGGGAGTGGTTGATTACGTGCTTCAGATCCCTGACGGATGGAGAGTGAAGGAGTACGAGGATGTTTTCATGGGTGCGAAGTATTTCGATATCACAGCTCCTTCAGAGGAACTCGTAGAGAGCGGAGTAGCTGCTGCTGACGGTGATCTCAAGGTGGTTGCAGTCCTCGAGGGCGGCAAGGCAACGGTTGCAAAGCTTTATCTCTCGACCTCTCCTTTCAAGGAGTTCGGAGTTTCTCTTGGTAATGCTGACGTGAAGATGTACAACGGCCTCCAGAAATATGTATATGGTGTATGCACTGCTGCAGAGTATGACGAGGATGCTATCTACTCTGTTGCTGAGGGACTTCTTACTGCTTACGACTATCCTGCAGGATACGGAGTCGCTGATTATGACATCGAGTCTCTCCCTCTTTCGGAAATTGCCGGTTCTGAACTTGTGGCTGGTGAAAAGTATATCTTCTGGGCAATACCTGCACTTTACTATGTGACAGATACCGATGCCGGTTATTATCTTAAGAAAGGTACAATCGTGACCACAGAACTTAATTACGCTTCAGTGAAATTCGAGGTCGCAAACGAGAGTTTCCGTGATGCTGATCTTTCTATGGAACTGAACGGAGTTGATGCTTATTATACAGCTCTTGTCCCTAAGGCTGATTTCATGCTTGAGGATGTGGCATATTGCTTGAATATCCCTGGATATTATGAGCAGAAGAATTCTCCTCTTTCTTACGAAGGTTCCGTATTCTCATTCTATGATGTCGAGGCAGAGCAGGCTACCGAGTATGTGGCATGGATCGCAGTGGCGGAAGAAGGCAAGACTTATACTGAAGCGGATGTCGTAGTATGCGAGTTCTCAACCCTCAACCTTTCCGCTGGAAGTTCTGTGGCAGTATCTGCAGCTGATGTAAAGGCTACGGCGATAGATGTGGCTGTAAAGCTTGAGGCTCCGGGTGCCGAGACCATCTACTATTCTTACCTTACAGAATCAAACGCGAAGAAGTATACCGATAACGAGTCCAGGGCAATGTATCTCTTCGAGAACGGCCTTTCTGTAAAGGCTGCATCCGCTCAGACCAGACTTACTGATGTGATCGCGAAGACAAAACCTGAGACCAGATATGTCCTGATGGCAGTGGCATCCGATCCTGACGGAAAGTATGGAGATGTTCTGGTGTATGATTGTGCGACTACTTCGATCGAGTATAATGACATGGTTGTAGAGATCTCAATTGCAAAGAATGACCCTCATGATGTTGTCCTCAACATTTCAGCTGAAGGAGCGGAGGGCTTCGTTTATTGGGTCGGCAAGACATCGGACAATACATGGAAGAGCTCGAACTATCTTGGTGGAAACGCTGAGAATGCCCAGGAGTATATCTTTGTCAACCGCGACCAGTACAGGATTACATCAGTAATGGAAAGATATCCTATTGTTGACGGCACCATTTCATTGACTGACCTTGACATGGATGTCGACCATGTTATCGTAGCTATGGCCGAGGATAAGGATGGAGGCCTTTCAAAGGCTACGGAATTCAGATTTGTTCCTAGAGCCGTCGCTATAGGTAATGTCGTATATTCGTCAGATCCGAAATGGGCGGAAGCGACTCCTGGAGTTGAGTGGCTGCCTGAAAAGACTTATGCGGCTTCCGGACAGATGTCCGGTCAGTTCGGATTCACAATCACTGTTCCGGCCGGATTTACAGCTTATGTGTTGGCAGGAACCGAATCTTATCTTAATGACGGGGATGAGTCCCTTGTCCTTACACCGGAAGAGGAGATCGTCAAGATAATTCAGATGGTTGATAAGAAACGTGACAGCCAGATAACTATAGACTACGACCTTTGGGAAGAGAAAGGATATCCGTACGGTTATGAATTCTATCATCATGAGCACGGCAATCCGTTGTTCGGAAATGTTGTCATCTGGGCTAGTCAGGAATTCCATGACTCTATGTGCGGATGTGACGGTAACCATATGAGCAAGCTTGTTGTCAATGGTGTTGAGGTGGATGTCCATAATGAAATCCATATCAATGATGGTAAGCCTGTAGAGATGAGGCAGCCATATGCAGTAGGAAGCACGACAGAGGTTATTGACAAGGTCTTTGTCGTATGTCAGGACCTTGACGGCAACTGTTATGAACCGTTCAGGGTAGAGGTCCCTGTGGATCTTTTCCTGAATGCTGGCGGAAGGGATGAATAGAGCATCCGGATATGTCAGGCTTTTTTGGATGTATCTCCCGTAAGGAGTGCGTGAGTGACGTATTCTATGGTACGGACTATCACTCACATCTTGGAACGAAACGTGCCGGCATGGCTTTCTATGACGGCACGAAGTTCGTCCGTTCAATCCATTCGTTGGAAAACGGATATTTCAGGAATAAATTCGAAGACGAACTGCCACGGTTCGGAGAGTCGAAGATGGGTGTTGGAGTGATCTCCGACAGCGAATCGCAGCCTATAACGATAACGTCTCATCTTGGACGTTATTCTGTGGTGACTGTCTCAAGGATAGACAATATCAAGGAATTGACCGAAAGCCTTCTGCAGCAGAGGATGCATTTCGCGGAACTCTCAAGTTCCGACATCAACGCAACCGAGCTTGTGGCTATGCTCATCGGTATGGGCAATACCATCAAGGAAGGCATCGAATATGCGCAGAGCCAGATCAAGGGCTCCTGCTCGATGCTTGTCTTGACGGACTATGCCATCTATGCAGCCCGCGACAGGTTCGGAAGGACTCCGATTTCGATAGGCAAGAATGACATGGGCTATGTGTGTGCAAGCGAGAGTTCGAGCTATACGAATCTCGGGTATTCATACGTCAGAGACCTGGGGCCTGGAGAAATCGTCCAGATGAGTGCGGATGGTGTCCGTGAGGTCACTCCGCCGGGATGCCGCAAGCAGATATGTTCCTTCCTGTGGGTGTATTACGGCTATCCGTCGGCGTGGTACGAAGGCGTCAACGTCGAGAATGCCCGATATGAAAACGGTGCTGCAATGGCAAGGAGGGATACCGACATTGACATCGACTATGCGTCAGGTATACCTGATTCGGGAATCGGTCATGCCATCGGCTATGCAAATGAAAAGGGCGTCCCATATAAGAGGCCTTTCGTGAAATATACCCCGACATGGCCCCGTAGCTTCATGCCGCAGAACCAGAAGATGAGGGATCTTGTGGCAAAGATGAAGCTGCTGCCTAACGAGATGCTTACACGCGGACAGAAGGTGGTCTTCATGGATGACTCGATAGTGAGAGGCACGCAGTTGAAGGACAATATCGTGAAATTGCATGACACTGGCATCAAGGAGGTGCATATGAGGATCGCCTGCCCTCCGCTGATCTTCCCTTGCAAGTTCCTTAACTTCTCGACTTCCCGAAGTACATACGACCTCTATACCCGAAGGGTGATCAGGGATATGGAAGGCACGGACAATCTCACGGACGAGATATGTATGCAGTATGTTGATCCGGACAGTCCGAAGCACAAGGAGATGGTGGAGATAATGAGGAAGCATCTTCAGCTCACATCGCTCAAGTTCCAGCGTCTGGAAGACCTTGTGGCCGCCATCGGACTCCCGAAGTGCGACCTGTGTACACATTGCTGGGATTGCAGCAGTTATATGGAGTAGCCTGAAAGTAACAGTAATAATAAAGCCCCTATGAAGCAACTGAAAGAACGTATATTGAGCGACGGAAAATGTTTTCCGGGAGGCATATTGAAGGTCGACAACTTCATCAATCATCAGATGGATCCGATCCTTATGCGCGAGATGGCCAAGGAGCTTGTGAAAAGGTTTTCCGGTCATCAGATCAACAAAGTGATAACTATCGAAGCCAGCGGCATAGCCCCGGCAATCATGGTCGGAGCCATTCTTGACGTTCCGGTTCTTTTCGCCAAGAAGAAAGTGCCCAGCACAATGGAGAATATGCTGGTGACCGAGGTGTTCTCTTTCACCAAGGGACGTTCATATTCCGTATGTGTAAGCGGAGACTATCTGTGCAAGGATGATAAAGTTCTTTTCGTAGATGACTTCCTGGCCAACGGCAATGCTGCCAAAGGTATCATCGATCTGGTAAATCAGGCTGGTGCGTCGTTGGAAGGAATGGGCTTCCTTATTGAAAAAGGCTTCCAGACAGGAGGCGATGAACTTCGAGGCCGCGGAATCCACGTCGAATCCCTGGCGATAATCGACAGTCTTGACAATTGTACCATTAAGTTGAGATAAGCCATGGAAGACAACGGACTCATCTACGGTCTGGAAGAAAGACCGCCTCTGAAAGATACTCTGTTCGCGGCCCTGCAGCATCTTCTGGCCATATTTGTGGCCATCATCACCCCGCCTCTTATTGTCGCCGGCGCGCTTGGACTTGACATACAGACCACGAGCTACCTTGTCTCGATGTCACTGTTCGTGTCAGGTATAGCGACGTTCGTCCAATGCAGGAAAGTCGGCCCGGCAGGCTGCGGACTTCTCTGTGTCCAGGGAACAAGCTTTTCGTTCATCAGCCCGATCATAATGGCCGGTGCCGTAGGCGGACTTCCTGCAATTTTCGGCGCGACGATGGTCGGAGCCCTGGCCGAGGTGTTCATCAGCAGGATACTCAAATATGCAATGAAGATCATAACACCTCTGGTGTCCGGCATTGTAGTAACTCTTATCGGCATGAGCCTCATCAAGGTGGGAATAACCTCTTGCGGAGGCGGTACGGCAGCCCTTGAGAACGGCACTTTCGGCTCCTTCCAGAACCTCGGGATCGCTGCTCTTGTATTGGTGCTGATAGTACTCTTCAACAGAAGTTCCAACAGGTATCTCCGAATGGGATCGATCATTATCGGTATAACCATCGGCTATGTCGTGTCATACTTCTGCGGAATGGTGGATTTCAGCAATATGCCGGATTATTCCCTCTTCAATGTTCCGCTCCCATTCAAATACGGAGTGTCATTCAACTTTTCGGCGATTCTGGCCTTTGCACTTGTGTATGTGATAACAGCTATTGAAGCATACGGAGACATAACGGCCAATTCGCTTATATCCGGCGAACCTGTTGAGGGAGAGAAGTTCCTTAAGCGTGCCCAGGGCGGAATTCTTGCAGACGGCGTGAATTCATTTCTGGCAGGTATGCTCAACTCCTTCCCTAATTCCATATTCGCGCAGAATAACGGTATGATACAGCTGACAGGAGTCGCAAGCCGCTATGTCGGTTACTTCATCGCCTTGTTCCTCGTGCTGCTGGGATTCTTCCCTATAGTAGGTGTCATATTCTCCTTCATGCCTGACCCTGTGCTTGGAGGAGCCACTCTCCTGATGTTCGGTACCGTAGCATCGGCAGGAGTGAAGATAATAGCGTCCCAGAAGATCGACCGCAAGGCCACTCTGGTGATTGCAATCAGTTTCAGCATGGGACTCGGAGTCGAGCTTTATCCTGAAATCCTGACCCAGTTCCCTGAAACAGTGAAGAACATATTCTCTTCAGGCATCACTACAGGAGGCCTCGCGGCTATCATCTCAAATATGGTTATCCGGATCAAGGGGGAATAGGACCTGTTGTCTGGGGTACAGTCTTTTAACAGATTCTTACCATTTCAACAGGTTGTTCCTGAACCTTGTCCAACGGGTGCGACTGGTATCTGACAGCTGTGAAATCAATGGCTTTGAGATCTATACATCTGATGCTGCTGTTCCAGGCTGTCCTGTAATAGAACTTCATCGCAGTCTGATCGGTGGCTGATGTGAATTGTGTAGCACTTGGGAGACCTTTCGGGATGTCGGCCTTTGCATGCTGGCTTCCTATCGGGATATCGAAGTTGTTAAGTATATGGAATGCCTGTACCACGGTCTCGAATCCGGTAGGCCATACGGGAGCTGTGGTCTGGTAGAATGTGGCGCGGACAAATCTTGAAGGAGATGTGAAGTCTCCGGGAAGCCCTAACATACCGCTTCCATGACCGAGCGGACGAAGGGTGACGTCTGGTTTCAGTGTGTTTTCAGATACTGAACCCGGCTTCAGGTTGACGTAGTTGTTCAGGTTTGTCATATGCCATGGGAATCCCGGAGCATTTGTGAGTACGCCGAGAGTGTTTTCGTAGAAATGCGGGACTCCTGCAACCACTTCCAGGACGACCATCCTACCGTCGGGCTGGGCGATCCTCCAATGGACAGAGCCTATCTTGTGGTTCAAAGTGACAAGGGTGATGTCGTTGATGGCTGACTTGACCTCGTCTATGGTGGAGAACTGGGAAAGCACCCAGGATACGAACTGCATGTCGCAGAGTGTCTTGGCGTTGTCTGCAGAATCGTATGGGGCATATTCCCCATATTGAGGGAAGAAGAAGAGACCGGCTGACAGGCCGGATTCATTGACTCCTTCCACTACAAACGGCTCATATTCGGTGTATATGCCTACATATCCGTAGGCAGCACTGTACTTGAGACCGTTCTCGCCTGTAGGTGTGTATGACTGGTGCTGGTGGCCTCGGGGAGCAACAACATAGCCGCATTGCATCGGAGTTGCAGCCCATTCCACTGTTCTGGCGACAACCTGGCTTCCGTCTTGCGCTGTAAGTGATATGCCTGTGCATGCATCTGCATGTGATGCAAAGAGTCCTCCCAGAAGGGTCACGGCAAATGTTATCAAAAGCTTCTTCATGTTTTCTAAATTTAAATGATTCAAAATAGCCCGGTGCAATGTTCGGGCCATATGGATATAACAGACAAAATTCAATATCATGAAAAAACTGATTTTTCTTGCATGCACCACCCTCATTGCGGTGATGCTGACGCCTATGAAGGCAGAAGGGCAGAATATCCAGCTGCATTATGACATGGGACGTGATGTCCTGACTTCTACTGTCGAGATGTTCCGTCCGGACGATGGCGGAAGCACCTATTTCTTTGTGGACATGGATTACAATCCAAAGGTGACAGGTGCATACTTCGAGATCTCCCGCGAGCTTTGCTTCTGGAAGGAGAGCAAGGTGGACTGGATGTCCGTTCATCTCGAATACAACGGCGGACTGAATACCGCAGCAGGATCATTCAACAATGCATGGCTTGGAGGTCTTACGTATTCCGGACATTCGGCCGACTGGAGCAAGACATGGTCTCTTTCTGCCATGTACAAGGCAATTCCGGGCACGGTCGACACTTTCGGGGAATGCCAGATGCATAATTTCCAGATCACAGGTGTATGGAACCTGGATTTCTTCAACCATTGGCTCTCGTTCAACGGATTCTTCGACTTCTGGCGTGAAATGCGTCCTTGGCAGGGAACAGAGTTCATCTTCATCTCCGAGCCCCAGCTTTGGGTAAACATGAACAGGATCAAGGGATGGGAAAAGGTGAATGTAAGCCTCGGTACGGAGGTTGAGCTTTCGGCCAACTTCGTCGGCAAGGGATTCCACGCTATGCCTACAATAGCTGCCAAATGGACTTTCTGACAATAACTAAAACCTATAGAGATGCTTAAGAAACTTTTTGGATTCGACCCGACCAAGGCTTCGGTGAAGACGGAGATCATCGCTGGAGTAACGACATTCCTTACGATGTCATACATCCTGGCTGTGAACCCTTCGATGTTCGGCCAGCTTGACGGCATGCCCGGCGGAGCGGTTTTCACATCAACGGCTCTCGCTGCCATCATCGGATGTCTTGCTATGGCTTTCTGGGGAAAGCTCCCTTTCGGTCTTGCACCGGGCATGGGACTCAACGCCTTCTTCGTATACAGCGTATGCATGGGCATGGGATACACATGGCAGTTCGCCCTCACGGCTGTCCTTATCGAAGGAATCATCTTCATTATCCTTACTCTGACCAATGTGCGTGAGGCGATTGTAAATGCCATTCCGCTCAGCCTCAGGCATGCGATCGGAGCCGGTATAGGACTCTTCATCGCATTCATCGGCCTTGAGAGCGCAGGCGTGATTGTACCTGACGATGCGACCCTCGTGGCTCTCGGCGACATCACTTCTGGCTCGGCACTTCTCGCCCTCATCGGTATCATCATTACAGGCTTCCTCTATGCGCGCAATGTGCCTGGCGCTATCCTCATCGGTATCCTCGTGACAATGATCATAGGTATCCCTATGGGTGTCACAGAGTTCCAGGGCGTGCTTTCGAGCCCGGAATCGATCAAGCCTATCTTCTGCCAGTTCGAGTTCGAGAACATTTTCTCTCTTGACATGCTTGTAGTCGTCTTCACCTTCCTTTTCATCGACATGTTCGATACGGTAGGAACACTTGTCGGAGTCTGTACAAAGGCAAAGATGGTAGACGAGAAAGGTAATATATACAGACTGAAGCAGGCTTTCATGGCTGATGCCATTGCCACTACATTCGGATCCATGCTCGGAACATCTACAACAACCACATATGTGGAAAGTGCTGCCGGAGTGGCGCAGGGCGGACGTTCCGGCCTGACAGCATTTGCTGTGGCCTGCTGCTTCCTTATTGCGCTCTTCTTCTCGCCACTCTTCCTGTCGATTCCGGCGGCAGCTACTGCTCCAGCTCTTGTCCTCGTAGGTCTCCTGATGCTCGAGCCTATCAGGAACATTCCGTTCGAGGATTTCACAGAGTCGATCCCTGCATTCGTATGCGTGATCATGATGCCTCTCACATATTCGATTTCAAATGGTATCCTTCTTGGCATGATCGCTTACGTTCTGATGAACCTTATCTGCGGCAAGTTCAGAAAGATAACACCTGCAATGTACATACTTGCCGTCCTCTTCATCCTGAAATTCATTTTCATCTAGGAGGGGCATGAATAAACCAAGACCGGCTGTTCCGTTTCGTCGGAACAGCCGGTCTTGATTTATGATGAAGAGGATTAGAGTGTCCTCTTGATCTCTTCGATCGTGTAGGCCTCGACGACGTCGCCGATCTTGATGTCGTTGTAGCCCTGGATGTTGAGACCGCAGTCCATACCCATGTGAACTTCCTTGACATCGTCCTTGAATCTCTTGAGTGATCCGAGCTCGCCGGTGTAGACAACGATACCGTCGCGGATAACGCGCACCTTCGCAGTCCTCTGGAGCTTTCCTTCGCGGACGATACATCCTGCGATGGTACCCACCTTCGAGATCTTGAAGGTCTCCTGAACCTCGGCGGTTGCAGTGACAACCTCCTTCTGCTCAGGCTCGAGCATACCCTCGATACCGCTCTTGAGCTCGTTGATGCAGTCGTAGATGACTGAATACAGACGGATCTCGATCTCCTCCTTCTCTGCAAGCTTTCTTGCAGAAGGCATAGGACGTACCTGAAAACCGATGATGATCGCATCCGAAGCTGCAGCGAGCAGGATATCCGACTCTGAAATAGCTCCGACAGCCTTGTGGATCACATTCACGCGAACCTCCTCTGTAGAAAGCTTGATGATAGAGTCTGAAAGGGCCTCCACCGATCCGTCCACGTCTCCCTTGACGATGACGTTGAGCTCCTTGAAGTTTCCGATAGCGATACGGCGTCCGATCTCCTCGAGAGTCATATGCTTCTGGGTCTTGATGCCCTGGATACGGATGAGCTGCTCACGCTTGTTGGCGATATCCTTTGCCTCCTTCTCGTCAGCCATCACCACGAATGTCTCACCTGCAGTCGGAGCTCCGTTAAGACCGAGCACTGAAACCGGTGTCGAAGGACCGGCCTCCTCAACCTTCTGTCCACGCTCGTTGAACATAGCCTTCACCTTACCTGTATAGCATCCTGAGAGCATTACGTCACCTACGCGGAGTGTTCCGTTCTGAACGAGGATTGTCGCGAGATATCCGCGGCCCTTGTCGAGTGATGATTCGATGACAGCACCGGCAGCCCTCTTGTTAGGGTTGGCCTTGAGCTCGAGCATCTCTGCCTCGAGGAGAACCTTCTCGAGAAGCTGGTCTACGTTGATACCCTTCTTTGCCGAGATCTCCTGGCACTGGAACTTGCCGCCCCAGTCCTCTACGAGGATGTTCATGTTGGAAAGCTGCTCACGGATCTTCTCCGGATTAGCTCCGGCCTTGTCTATCTTGTTGATCGCGAATACCATAGGCACGCCTGCAGCCTGCGCATGGTTGATAGCCTCGACTGTCTGCGGCATGATGCAGTCGTCGGCCGCCACAATGATGATGGCGACGTCTGTCATCTTCGCACCACGGGCACGCATCGCTGTAAACGCCTCATGACCAGGTGTGTCGAGGAATGTGATCCTCTGACCGTCCGGAAGCTGTACGTTGTATGCTCCGATATGCTGTGTGATACCTCCGGCCTCACCGGCAATCACGTTAGCGTTACGGATGTGGTCGAGGAGGGAAGTCTTACCGTGGTCAACGTGACCCATCACGGTGATCACAGGTGGACGTGGGAGGAGATCCTCCTCTGTATCCTCCGCCTCTCCCTGGGCGATAGCGTCAGTAAGGTTCGCTGTAACGAACTCTACCTCATATCCGAACTCCTCGGCGACAAGCACGAGAGTCTCAGCGTCGAGACGCTGGTTGATGGATACCATCATGCCGAGGCTCATGCAGGCTCCGATGACCTTGGTCACAGGAGTGTTGTTCATCAGCGTAGCAAGGTCGTTTACAGTCACGAACTCGGTCACCTTGAGCACCTTCTGCTCGAGCTGCTGCATCTCCATCTCCTCCATCATCCTCTGTGAGGCTGCCTCTCTCTTCTCCTTTCTGTGCTTTGCTCCGAAGTTCTGCTTCTTGCCCTCGTTCATTCTTGCATATGTCTCCTTGATCTGCTTCTGGATCTCCTTCTGCATCTCTTCCTGCTCGGCCTCAGTCATAGGCTTGAACTTGTCGCCTCCGCGGTCGCGGCGGTTCTTCTTGCCGTTCTTGCCCTGCTGCTGGTCATTCGGACGCTGCTGCTTCTGGCCGTTGTTCTGCTGCTGGCCCTGGCCGCCCTTATTCTTGTCCTTCTTGACCTTGTTGTCAGCCTCGACCTTGGTCACGTCCACCTTCTGGCTTCCGTCCTTGCCGATTCTCTCTCTCTTCTTCTTTTTCTTCTTCTTGTCGAACTGCGACAGGTCGATCTTGTCGACTACCTTCGGTCCTGCAAGACGTTCTACCTCGATCTTCACTTCACGTGGCTGCGGCTTCTCTTCCGCCTGGACCTCTTCCACCTTCTCCTCTGCGACCTTCACATCTTCTGCAGGAGTCTCCTCCACTTCCGGCTGTGCAGGCTCTACCGCTGGGGTCGGGGCGGTCTCCGGCTCTGCAACAGGCTCCGGTGCTGGTTTCTCCTCCTCCTTTGCAGCCGGCTTCTTCTTGTCGAACTGCGAGAGGTCAATCTTGTCCACTATCTTGAGGCCGCCTTCCTGCTGTACTGGAGCTGGTTCTTCCTTTACAGGCTCCGGCTGTACCTCTGCCACAGTCTTTTCTTCAACAGGCTGAACCTTAGGAGCCTCTGTGTTGAGCGCATTGCTCTTGATCACAACCTCTCTTTCAGGCACATCCTCTTCTTCACGGCCCGGCTTCTTCTTCGATCCCATCTCAATGATTTCCTTGAGCTTGATCGTAACCTTCTCCGAGTCCTTCTTAAGTTTAAGGTCTTCACCGAACTTCGCCTCGATAGCCGGCAGATATTCGTCCGATACCTTTGCGTTCGGATTCATCTCTACGTTGGCTCCCTTCTCGTTGAGGAAATCAACGAGTCGTGCAAGTCCGATGCTGAATTGCTTTGTAAGTTTACTTAATCTGATTTCTGCCATTATATTACCCCTTTATTGATTTCTACTCTTCGTCTTCAAATTCCGCACGGAGGATGTCCATGATCTCCTCTACGGTCTCGTCCTCGAGGTCTGCCCTCCTGGCGATGTCGGCTGAAGAAAGTGCAAGCACGCTCTTCGCTGTGTCGCATCCGATGCTCTGGAGGCGCTCGATGACCCATGCGTCGATCACGTCGTCGAACTCGCTCAGGAGCACATCCTCTTCCTCTGCATCGACGTCATCCTTCGGAAGTTCTCTCCATACCTCGATCTCCTTTCCTACGAGCATACCGGCAAGACGGATGTTGCAGCCGCCCTTACCGATACCCTTCTTGACCTCGTCAGGAAGCATGTATACCTTGATCTTGTCCTCTTCTCCTCCGAGAACGATAGATGAGATCTTGGCAGGGTTGAGCGCTCTCTGGATGAGGAGCTGTGTGTTGTTTGTCCACTGGAGCACGTCGATGTTCTCGTTGCGGAGCTCGCGTACGATGCCGATGATACGTGCACCCTTCACTCCGATACATGCTCCGATAGGGTCGATCCTCTCGTCATATGACTCTACGGCAACCTTCGCACGCTCGCCAGGGATACGTACGACCTTCTTTACAGTGATGAGGCCGTCGAGGATCTCCGGTACCTCGTTCTCGAAAAGCTTCTCGAGGAACTCAGGTGTGGTACGTGAAAGCACGATGTATGGAGTAGTGTTGTTCTTCATCTCCACGCTCTTGATTATCGCGCGTACTGTGTCGTTCTTCTTGAAATGCTCGCCAGGAATCTGCTCTGACTTCGGAAGACGGAGCTCGTTGCCGTCCTCGTCAAGGATGAGCACTTCCTTTGCCCATGTCTGGTAAACCTCGCCTGTGAAGATCTCTCCGATCTTGCCCACATACTTGTTGTAGAGGTTTGCCTTCTCGATGTCCATGATGCGGCCCTGGAGGTTCTGACGGATGTTCAGGATGCCTCGGCGGCCGAAATCCTTGAGCTCGATCTTCTTCGCGAAAGTCTCGCCGATCTCGTAGTCGTCGTCAAGTGATTCGTCGTTGATCGCGATCTCTGTGTTAGGATCCTCAACCTCTTCAACGACCTCTCTGTTCCAGTAGATCTCGCAGTCTCCCTTGTCGATGTTGATGATGATGTCGAAGTTGTCTGCCGATCCGTAAGTCTTTGTGATCTGAGTCCTGAACACGTCCTCGAGCACACCCATCATTGTAGGTCTGTCGATGTTCTTCTGGTTCTTGAACTCAGCAAAAGCGTCTTTAAGCTCAATCTTTTCCATTTCTATGTTTTTTGTTTAATTAAATTCGATAAATGGCCTTACGGCGTTTACCTGGTCCATTGTGTAGCGGTCCACATGCTCTACGAGTTCTTTCTTCTTCTTTCCCTCGACCGCTTCCTTCGCTGAATATTTCAGAGTGATGCTCTCCTCGTCCGCAGCTTCAAGCACGGCTACCATCTTTTTGCCGCCCTTGAGGGACACCTCGACTTTTGTGCCGAGAGCCTTCTGATACTGCTTGAATACCTTGAACGGCTGGTCGAGACCTGCCGAGCTTACCGTAAGAGAATAGTCCTCGACCTCCCTGTCGAACTTCGTTTCAAAGAATCTGCTGAGCGAAACGCAGTCGTCCAGCTCGATTTTTGAATTTTCTGATTCGATGGTAAGGACAATATCATTATCTTTGCTGACTGAAATGTCAACAATGAAGCAACCGCGTGCAACGATTTCGCCGCTGATTGCATCTAATATGTCTGAAACTTTCATCATTGCTCCTGGTAATGCATAAAATAAGGGGGCTTCCTAGCCCCCTGAATCATTCTCACGGTGCAAATGTAAGAATTAAATTCAGAATAAGCAAACTAATTGACCCGAACCTGCAATAACATGGAATTCAAAGCAAAAGAGATCGCTGAGATACTGGGTGGAACAGTAGAAGGCAACCCTGAAGCGACAGTCACTACGTTCGCGAGGATCGAGACCGGAAAGCCCGGCGCCATAAGCTTCTTCGCCAACCCGAAATACGAGCAGTATGTCTATACCTGCAAGTCAGACATCATCATCGTGAACAATTCATTCGAGCCAAAGCAGAATGTGCCTGCGACAATGATCCGCGTTGAAGACGCCTATGCGGCTGTAGCGAGCCTTCTGGATTATGTTACGGCAAAGAAGCGCTCATACAAGAGATACCGCGGCTGTCACAGCAAGGTGCGCTGGAGCTCGAAGATCGGAAAGAAGGTCTATATCGGCGACTTCGCATATGTGGGAAAGAATGCCGTGGTGGGCGATTACTCGAAGATATATGAGAATGTCTATGTCGGTGACGGAGTGACCATCGGCTCGCATTGCATCATCTACCCGGGAGTGCGCATCTATCCTGGATGCGTGATCGGAAACAATGTGATCCTTCACGCAAATGCCGTAATCGGAGCGGACGGTTTCGGATTCGCACCGCTTGAGGACGGTACATGGAAAAAGATCGAACATACCGGCAATGTCATCATTGAGGATGATGTGGAGATAGGCGCGAATACATGCGTGGACAAGTCACAGATGGGGTCTACGGTAGTCCGCAAGGGCGTCAAGATCGACAACCTCTGTCAGATCGCGCATAATGTAGAGGTGGGAAAGAATACGGTCATGGCTGCCCAGACCGGCATAGCAGGCTCAGCGAAGATCGGCGAGCACTGTATCATCGCAGGCCAGGTCGGCATCGCCGGACATATCACCATCGCTGACAATACTACCATAGGAGCCCAGGCCGGAATCCTCGGAAACATCAAGGAGGAAGGAAAGGTCTTCATGGGAACTCCGGCAATCCCTTACAAGGATTATCTCAGAAGCTACGCTGTCTTTAAAAAAGCTGGTAAATAGGAATATACAAAAATATTGTCTATCTTTGCAGGCTAAAATGCACCGGACTAGCCGCGAGGGAGCGTCCGGGACGAATAAAGGAACATAAAAAGTAATGCAGTTTCAACAGACTTTAAAGAAAAGCTATTCATTTGAAGGAAAAGGACTTCATACTGGAAGGGTAGCAAAGATGACGATAAAGCCGGCTCCGGTTGATACCGGTATTGTTTTTGTGAGGACAGACCTCGGCAGCGATGCCATAGTCGAGGCCCTTGCCGAGAACGTATCCAATACAGCCAGGAGTACTACAATATCTTCGGGAGAAGCATCAGTCTCGACTATAGAGCATGTCCTTTCGGCATTGACCGGAATGGGAGTTGACAATGCTGTCATAGATATTGACAATGTCGAGGTGCCGATCCTTGACGGAAGTGCCAAGCCATATATCGATGCCATCTGGAAAGACGGATTCGAGCAGCAGGGCGCTCCGCGCAGATATATAGAGATCAAGGAGACTGTAGAGATCAGAAACGATGAGAAGGGCTCTGTGGTACGTATCGAGCCTGCGGAAGAGTTCTCATATGACATAAAGATCGATTTCAATTCGAGAGTGCTGGGAGTCCAGCATGCACAGTGGAATGAAAGCGTCCTTTATCCGGAGGAGATCGGAGTCTGCAGGACTTTCGTGTTCTTCCATGAGATCGAGTTCCTCTTCAACAACAACCTCGTGAAGGGAGGAGATGTCGACAATGCCATCGTGATCGTGGAGCACCCTGTGACCGATGAGCAGATCGACCGGATGTCGAAACTCTTCAATGTTCCGGCTCTGAAGGTACGTGAGGACGGATACCTCAGCAATCTGGTCCTCAGATTCCCTAACGAGTGTGCAAGACACAAGATGCTTGACCTGATCGGTGACCTGAGACTCTGCGGAGGTTTCCTCAAGGCAAAGGTAACGGCGGAAAAGGCTGGACATGGAATCAATACAACAGCAGCAAAGGCTGTACGTAAAACATTATAAATATGGCAAACATACATCCACTCGCAACAGTACATCCGAACGCAAAGCTCGGAGAGAACGTAGAAGTAGGACCTTACGCATATATTGAAGAGCACGTAGAGATCGGAGACGGAACAAGGATTCTTCCTCATGCGACTGTCTTCAACTATGTCAAGATGGGTAAGAACTGCACGGTATTCCCTGGAGCAGTAATCGGAGCAATCCCGCAGGACCTCAAGTTCGACGGTGAGATCACATACGTCGAGATCGGTGACAATGTGAACATCCGTGAGTGCGCGACCATCAACCGTGGCACAAAGGCCAGCGGAAGGGGAGTGACCAAGATCGGAAACAACGTGCTTCTCATGTCATATACCCATGTCGCTCACGACTGTACTGTCGGAAACAACTGTATTCTTGTAAGTTACGTGGGAATCGCAGGCGAGACTGACGTTGACGACTGGGCTACTATCGGCGGAAGCTCTGTGGCACACCAGTTCTCAAGGATCGGAAAGCATGCGTTCATCGGCGGCGGATGCAAGATCAACAAGGACGTACCTCCATATGTTCTCTGCGGCCGCGAGCCTCTCTCATATGCAGGCGTGAACATCGTTGGTCTCCGCAGAAGAGGATTCACATCTGACCAGATCCGCAACATCAAGGATATGTATGACATCATCTACAGCAGCGGAAACAACTTCTCTGACGCTCTCGCGAAGATCGAGTCGGGTTTCCCTGAATCTGAAGAGAGGGATACCATCATACAGTTCATCAGAGGATCGAAGCGCGGTATCATCAGAGGCGCTGATACTCTGACCAAGGGCAGCATCGACTAAAGTGCCGAAGCTCCTTTCAACAGCATATCTTCCGCCCGTTTCCTATTTTGCCGCAATGGCAGAGGAGATGGAGGGCTTGAGCAATAGAATGGACGGTGGCAGTTCTCTGGAACTGTCTCCGTCCGTCGTATATATAGAGGCCTGCGAGAATTACCAGAAGCAGTCCTATCGTAACCGTTGCCGTTTCTATGCGGCTGACGGAGTCCAGACACTTTCTTTCCCGATCGTACACGAGGGCGGCACCCACAGGCTTCCGATTTCTGAAATAAAGGTGGATTATTCCAAGCCATGGGTCCAGCAGCATGAAAGGGCCATTGTGTCGGCCTACCGCACCTCTGCTTATTTCGAGTATTATCAGGATGAGTTCTTTGCCATATTTGAAGACAGGCCGGAAAGGCTCTTCGACCTGAATATGGCTCTGCTGCGTTTCTTTATAGATAAGACCGGAATCAAGGTGGACCTGAGATTGACTGAAGACTATTCAAGAGACGGAATCCTTACCGGCGCAGGCGGAGAAATGATATCCTGCGAAGACTTGAGGGAGGTCATCCATCCTAAGCGTCCGGACACGATCCTTGCTGACAATGGACTGGAAAAGCCGTATTTCCAGGTCTTTTCCCGAAAATACGGCTTCCATCCGAATCTTTCCATCATGGACCTTCTTTTCAACGAAGGACCTGACAGCATCCTTTATCTGAAAAAGCTTTAGATCCCCGATCATGCCGGGGATGACATCAGAATCTCCAGCCGAAAGTGAGGAGAACCTTCCAGAGCCCTCTGTTGTTGAGGATCTCAGGAGCGAACTCCACTATGTTTCCGTCGTTGTCGAACATGTAATCGTCATACGGCATGAAGTACTCGCCTGGCAGGAATGTCCTTCTTACGGCCAGGTCGGTGAAGAATGACTTTTTCGAGCTGTAACCGATACCGAATGCCACATTGTGCTTCATGCTTGCAGGAAGCTCCTCACCCCATACGTTGTATTTCTCCGAACCAGTAGTAAGGCCGTATCCTGCTCTGATCGCGAGGCCGCTCATCGGCTTGAACTCCGCTCCGGCCCTGAGCATATGTGATACTCCGAACCTGTCTCTGATGTCGGCATTCACTTCCTCGAAATACTCTCTGTCAGTATAGTTGTCCGACTTGTATTTCATCTGGCCGAAATCGCTGAATTCGTAGTCCACGCTGATCACGCCTGCCTTACCGATGGCGTATGCCAGTCCGAAATTGGCTCTGTACGGCGATACCATTGTGTATGAACCTCTTCCTTCAGGGCTTGTAGCGGAAGCATTGAAACCAGAATCGGTATATGTGGTCTCGCCGGCCTGCTGCCAGTACTCAGTGATCGTGTTTATTGTAGGAGTCTGGATGGCGGCACCGAACCTGAATCCTGCTCCAGGGGTCACGATGACACCGAACTTGCCGTAGAATCCGTTGCCTGTGGCACCGTATGAATATTTGTACAGCATGTCGTTGAAATACAGGACATCTCCGTTGTCAAGTATTATCTCGAAATCTGCAGGATCGACGGCGCGCTCCATGAAATACTCGTTGTAGTCATACTCGATCGAGGTCACGCCAAGGTTTGCGCCGAGGTAGATGAAATCCGAGATGTTGGCTCCTACGTTGAATACATAATCATACTTGCTGCCTGTAGCCCTTCTTCCGTAAGACTGTGCAAGAGGACCTCCAACTGCTACTTCTCCATTGTCGAAGATGATCTCGCTGGCTCCTACGAACTGGTCGTCATAGCCTCCGAAAGTGGAGATCATTCCGCTCTGGTAGCCTACCACAGGCTTCCATGGCATGTAATTGTAGGCATTGTCAGCATTGAGTTCCGAACCAAGATATCCGTTTACTGTCGCATCGTATGCCATTGAACCCATGAACGAGGTCGATGAGTTTGTGCCGCTGGCATAAACGTCCTCATTATATGTGGCTGTCCTGTTGACAACAAAGCCGAAGCTCATGTTCTTGAGACCGCTCTTCCTGTTGGTGTCCCAGTTGATGGTCATGCCGAAATTCGGCATTCCAAACCGGGTCATGTTGCTTCTTACCTGCTTCTCGAAATATGGCAGCGTCCCGTCAGTGTATGGAGAAACTCCCTGGGTGGTGCTTGTAGATATGGAGAGGGCAGGGGTCAGGGTGATCTGGGAGTACTTGGCCACGGCGCTTCCCGCAGGATTGATCACGACCGAGCCGAGATCGCCTCCGAGTGCTGTGAATGCATTGCCCATTGCCATTGTCCTGGCTGTTCCCTCATAGTCGTTCTCGCTGAACATCTGTGCGTCATATGCTGTCTGGGCATGCGCGCATACGGCTGCGAGTGAGAGTATGATAGTGATAGCTGTCTTTTTCATTTCCGTTCGTTTTAATGTTCTTATCTTCTTCCTCCGGATGATCCGCCGCTTCTGCTTCCGCCACCGCCGCTGTATCCTCCGCCGGAGCTTCCTCTGCTTGAGCTACCGCCGCCATAGCTTGATGATGAGCGGCTTACGGATGAACTGCTGCTTCTGCCGTAGCTTGATGATCCTCCGTAGCTTGACGATCTGCTTGTCGTGCCCGAACCTCTGTTCACTGATGAAGGAGTGCTTCCGCTATATGAAGATCCGCCTCCTCTGTTTGTGGTCACGCCTGCAGGTCTGCGATGGTTGGACTGTGATGAAACAGATGAAGGTGTGCGTCCTGCAGCTCCGGTAGGGCGGCTTGATGAGCTTGTTCCTCTGTTGACTGTTCCTGTTGCAGGCTTGGTCACGCTTCCTGCCGGTCTTGCAGATACCCTGTCGGTCCTTGTGGTTGGCGTTGTTCTGGCAACTGTAGTCCTGCTGACGGCCGATCTTCCTGATGAAGGAGTCCTTGTAACGGAAGCCGTGCTTCTTCCTGTGCTTTCGTTCCTGCTGACAGTGCTTCTGCTGCCGATTCCTCCTCTGATCGACGAGGTGCTTCCGAATACTCTTTCAGACCCGGTCTGATGTCTTGAGCCATACCATACATCCTTATGATAGTCAGGGTGATAGCCCGGTCCGTGATGGTGGTGATGGTGTCCCCAGTATGGATCGTACCATCCGTGATGGTGGTAGTACCATGGGTCATGCCAGCCCCAATATCCTCCGTAGTACCATGGGTCATACCAGCCTCCCCAGTATCCTCCGTAATACCATGGGTCGTACCATCCCCAGTTTGCACCGTAGTACCATGGATCATACCATCCGTGATATCTCCATGGCGCGAAATTCCATGAGTACCATGGGGAATAATGTCTGCTCCAGTACCACGAACTTCCGATGCTGTAAGGGCCGTACCAGTATCCGTAGTTGTTCTCGAGATCGTATCTCCAGTCATAAGGATTCTCTCCGACAGTCACAACGGTACTTCCCAGCTTCTGGTCGTATCTGATTGTTGCTGACATGTCCTGAGGGATCATGACAGTGTCCTTCTTGTCACCGAAAAGGTATATCGGAGATTCCTTGGTCTTTTCTATGAGAGCCTGTGTCTCTGTCTTTGAATCGGCTTTCTCGACCTTTGTCCTGAACGCCGGGGTATTGCTGTAGATGCCGTCCTGGAACTGCTGCCCGCTGTCGGAATCAGCCATCTGGGCTATGGTTCCGCATGACGTGAGCATGAGGGCCGCGGCAATAAGTAGCGCTGAACTCTTTTTCATAGTCTTTTCTCCCATTTATTTATAATTATTTCGTATCTTCGCAACCTGTTTGTGTCTTGCAATAACTGTACCGTTATATTTCGGCCTTGCAGAGTTGCGGATTCAAATACAATATTACGCATAAAAACAATAAAAAGCAAAAATACAATGGCAAAAGAGGTAACTAAGAGGTCTGACAATTACTCGCAGTGGTATGACAACCTCGTTGTAAAGGCAGATCTGGCAGAGCGTTCAGCGGTCAGAGGATGTATGGTGATCAAGCCTTACGGATATGCGATCTGGGAGAAGATGCAGGACGTGCTTGACAAGATGTTCAAGGAAACTGGCCACCAGAACGCATATTTCCCGCTTTTCATCCCTAAATCTTTCCTCAGCCGTGAGGCGGAGCATGTTGAGGGATTCGCAAAGGAGTGCGCAGTCGTGACTCATCACAGGCTCATGGCTGATCCTGACGGAAACGGCGTCGTTGTCGATCCTTCGGCAAGACTTGAGGAGGAGCTTATCGTACGTCCTACATCAGAGACAATCATCTGGAATACATACAAGAATTGGGTGACTTCATGGAGAGACCTCCCGATCCTCTGCAACCAGTGGGCGAATGTAGTGCGCTGGGAGATGCGTACGCGTCTTTTCCTCCGTACGGCAGAGTTCCTCTGGCAGGAGGGACATACCGCTCATGCAACACGTCAGGAGGCTGAAGAGGAGACAATGAAGATGGTGAATGTATACGCCGACTTCGCGCGTAACTACATGGGCGTGCCTGTAGTGGTGGGTCACAAGAGCCCTAACGAGCGTTTCGCGGGTGCCCTCGATACAATGACCATCGAAGCCCTCATGCAGGACGGAAAGGCTCTGCAGGCAGGTACATCGCACTTCCTCGGACAGAACTTCGCAAAGGCGTTCGACGTCATGTTCACCAACAAGGAAGGCCAGCAGGAGTATGTCTGGGCTACATCATGGGGTGTCTCTACCCGTCTTATGGGTGCTCTCATCATGGCTCACGGAGACGACAACGGTCTTGTGCTTCCTCCGAAGCTCGCTCCTATCCAGGTCGTGATGGTTCCTATCACAGGAAAGGACGAGGCTGTGAACAACGCGATCCTCGACAAGATGGCGGCATTCAAGAAGGAGCTTGAGGCAAAGGGCATCACTGTCAAGATCGACAGCCGCGATACTCTCCGTCCGGGCTTCAAGTTCGCGGAGTGGGAGCTCAAGGGTGTTCCGGTACGTCTTGCAATGGGCGGACGTGATCTCGAGAACGGCACTGTGGAGCTTGCACGCCGTGATACCTGCGAGAAGGCTTCGCATCCTCAGGAAGGTGTTGCAGACGTGATAGCAGCGCTTCTCGACGAGATCCAGGACAACATCTATGCGAAGGCGCTCAAGTTCCGCGACGAGAGCATCCGCAAGGTGGATACCTGGGAAGAGTTCAAGGAAGAGATCACAAAGGGAGGATTCCTTCTCTGCCATTGGGACGGTACTCCTGAAACAGAGGAGAAGATCAAGGAAGAGACAAAGGCTACCATCCGATGCATCCCTGTCGACAGCGCTGTATGCATGGAGGAAGGTACATGTATCTATTCCGGCAAACCATCTCATCAGAGAGTGCTTTTCGCTATTTCATACTAAACTGAGCTATAATGAAGAAGATATTTTTTGCATGCGTCGTCGCTGTGTGCATGGGAATGACTCATGTCGCTGTTGCGCAGGAACTTACTGATGCGCAGAAGGCTGCTGCTGCGGCGGCCGCAGCTGTTGCCGAGGCTCCGGAAGTGGAGAAGAAGGAGCCGAAGCCAAAGTATTGGGAGGAGTCTCTCAAGACAAACATCAAGTTCGGCCAGACATCGCTTACAAACTGGGCGGCCGGAGGTGACAACACCGTTACCCTCCAGGCTTTCATCGATGGTAACGCCAACTACAAGAAGAACGATATGTTCTGGAACAACCGTCTCCAGCTGGACTATGGATTCGTATACGCATCTTCGAAGCCTATCCTCCAGAAGAGTGATGACCGAATCTATCTTGAGAGCAAGTTCGGATACAAGAATGTGAATATGAAGAACTTCTCTCTTTCGATAAACTATGACTTCAAGTCACAGTTCAATACAGGATATGATTATCTTACTCCTTCATTGCCGGAGGGTGAGATCCCTCGTGACGAACTGATCAAGTACTGGAAGGATGCACGTAAGATCAAATCTGGTTTCCTTGCTCCTGCATATACCAATCTTGCGGTCGGTATCGATGTAAAGCCTCTCAAATGGCTTTCATTGAATATCGCACCTCTGACTGGTGGATTTGTGATTGTTACCGATCCTCTGCTCAGGAAGAATTACGGTATGGATCTCAAGGACAGTTACAAGGACATTTCAAAACTTGCTCCGGAGGCTCTTGAGAATTATAACAAGGCGGTTGAGGAAGGCGGTGCAGCACTGGGACAGTACTACCGTCCGGCCCGCTTCGAATTCGGTGCCCAGATAAAGGCGGATATAGCAGTGAAGGTCAATGACAACTTTGCCTACACCTCACAGCTCGTCCTCTTCTCGAACTACCTCGATCATCCGGAGAATCTCCGTGTGAACTGGGATAACAGATTCGACTGGAAGCTCGCGAAGTACTTTTCTCTCACATTGACCACCAACCTCATCTATGATGATAAGGTCATGATATTCAATGAGGCTGATGGCCTTACAAAGCAGAGGGTGCAGTTCAAGGAGTCACTCCTCTTCGGATTTACATATACTATTGCAAGCAAGAAGTAATGCAAAGAAGATTTGCAAATACAATAGAAGAGATGAGGGGGCTGATCAATGAATGGTCAGCCCCTTGTCTTCTTGCAGTCAGCGGCGGAATCGACTCGATGTGCCTCGCCGACCTCTGGCTCCGCTGCTTCGGGGCAGGAAGTTTCGCCATTGCGCATTGTAATTTCCATCTTCGTGGAGAGGAAAGCGACGGCGATGAGGTCCTAGTGACGAGGTGGGCCGAGGAGAACGGCGTGCGTATGCATCGCGTGGATTTTGATACTGCCGGATATGCTGCAGAGAATGGCCTGAGCATAGAAATGGCTGCCAGGGAATTGAGATACAGGTGGTTCGGAGAATTATGCCAGGAGCATGGCTATGCTGCTGTTGCCGTTGCGCATCATGCGGACGACAATGCCGAGACTTTGGTTCTCAACATGGTACGCGGAGCAGGCCTCAAAGGCCTCACCGGCATGAAACCCATCTCTCCTCTTCCATATCTGTCACGTCATTGCGATGAGCACCCCACACGTCATTGCGATGAGCGCCCCACATGTCATTGCGAGGAGCGCAGCGACGTGGCAATCCTCCGCCCCCTCCTGACCTTCACCCGCAAGCAGATCGAAGGCCACGTCTTCGCATGGAAAGTCCCATACCGCGAAGACAGCACCAACTCATCGGTGGAATACCGCCGCAACAGCATCCGTCACGAAGTCTTCCCGCTCTTCGAGCGCATGAACCCTTCGTATGTCCGTACGCTCAACCGAGAAATGACATACCTCTCCGACGCCTCTTCCATTGTAGAAGAATGGTGTCGTATGCAGCTTTCTGCTGTTATAGATCCTCACGTCGGGACTTTGTCCCTCCTCAGGATGACACCAGAAGGCTCCCGCACTCCTCAGAGTGACCAGAAGGGCCCTTGTGAGGCTTCCCTACACACGTCATTGCGAGGCTTCGAAGAGGCCGTGGCAATCTCCATCCCCCGCCTTCTGGAAATCCCTCAATGGCGATACCTGTTATATTATATCCTTGAACCATACGGCTTCAACGCCTCGGTCCTCGAATCCCTCGAGAGCCTGCTTATGTCTGACAGGACCGTTTCGGGCAAACGCTTCGAGTCTGCCGGCTATGTCCTGCGTACGGAACGCCAGAGTCTTGTGGTCGTTCCAAAGATGGCCGGTCAAGCCGGCCATGACGCTCCCGTCGATCCCGGCTGTGACGTCCCCGTTGATACCGGCCGTGACGTTGCCGTCATCCCCGACCTGATCGGGGATCCCTTTGTCCCGGTGCGTGGAGCCGGAGCATACCACTGCAACGGAAGGCGTTTCGTTGTCGAAGTCCTGCCCTGGTCGGCAGAAATGCCCCTGCAGCAGCCTGCAGGCACGCTCATCTTCGATGCTGACAAACTGAAGTTCCCTTTTGTCTGCCGCGGATGGAGAAGCGGCGACTGGATGATTCCTTTCGGAATGAAAGGTAAGAAGAAACTCAGTGACATGTTCACTGACCTCAAATACAGTTATCAGGACAAGGAAAACGCCCTTGTTCTGGTTGACTGCACCGGCGACAGGGCTGAGAAACAGCACGTTGCAGCCTTGCTCGGAGTAAGAATAGACGACCACTATAAAGTGTCCGACAGGACCACATCAATAATCAGGATAACACTATGAAATCAAGATTTTCATTGATTCTTATGCTGGCTCTGACAGCCTGCACATCTCATTTCATCACCGACGAAGAGTATCGCGGCATCGTGGCCGATGACTTCCAGTCCCGCAGTTCCATCATGCAGGCGGCAGGCATAGACCTGGCCTCTATGGACCTGAATCAGAAAGAAGAAGAGGCTCTCGAATTCCTATATGCGTACATGCCGCTCGGAGACATCGTCAACAATGCTCCGGAGTATTACCTGGACCATTACAGGATGACCCGCAGGGCCCTCAAGGAGATGCCTTGGGGAAAGAATGTGCCGGAGCGTGAGATGAGGCATTTCGTGCTCCCTGTGCGCGTCAACAACGAAAATCTTGATTCTGCACGATATGTATTCTATGAAGAACTTGCTCCAAGAATCAAGGACATGACTATGCACGATGCAGTGCTGGAGGTCAACCACTGGTGTCATGAAAAGGCCGTCTATATGCCTTCAGACCGACGCACAAGCTCTCCGCTTGCGACTGTCAAGACAGCATACGGCCGCTGCGGCGAGGAGTCTACTCTCCTCGTAGCGGCTCTCCGCTCGGTCGGAATCCCTGCCCGCCAGGTATATACCCCGAGATGGGCCCACACAGACAGCAACCACGCATGGGTTGAGGCATGGGTTGACGGCAAGTGGTACTTCCTCGGTGCATGCGAGCCTGAGCCGGTGCTCAACCTCGGCTGGTTCAATGCTCCAGCCAGCAGGGGAATGCTGATGCATACCAATGTGTTCGGAAGATACAACGGACCGGAGGAGATTGTCCGTGAGACTCCAAACTATACGGAAATCAATGTCATAGAGCATTATGCACCGGAGTCTGCGGTTGTCGATGTGACCGTTGTGGACAAAGATGGCGCTCCTGTCGAGGCGGCGAAGGTAGACTATAAGATCTATAACTATTCCGAGTTCAACAGTGTGGCGTTCAAACTCACCGATGCTCAGGGAAAGACCGCCCTCACAGCCGGCCTTGGCGATATGATGGTCTATGCAACAAAGGACGGCCGCTTCGGATTTGCAAAGGTTACATACGGCAAGGACGAGGCTGTGTCCATAGTCCTTGAATATGAGGAAGGCTCGGAGATTCCGCATATGGAAATGGAGATTGTTCCTCCGGTGGAAAACGCTCAGCTTCCGGACGTTACAGATGAGCAGAGGGCGGAGAATACCCGCCGTATGGAGTATGAAGATTCTCTCCGCAATGCGTATGTGGCGACATTCTTCACTTCTCAGACCGGTCTTGAATATGCAGGGAAGTTCGAGAAAAAGTACTTCCCTGATCAGGATCAGCGCATTGCAGACCTTCTTGTTTCTTCAAGAGGTAACCATGATGAAATCACTGCTTTCCTGCATGAGGCAGACGAGAAGGGACGACTTTCGAGTGCATATCAGTTGCTTGAGACATTGGCTCAGAAAGATCTCCGTGATACACCGAAGTCGGTTCTGGACGATCACCTTTATTTCGGAGTAGAAGGAGAGTGTTCACTTGATCATGTGGCATGTCCACGAGTCGATACAGAGCTCCTCAGGCCGTATCGTGAGTATTTCCAGACCAATATCCCTCAGTCTCTTGCAGATACAGTGGTTAACAACACAGCGCTTTTCGTGAAATGGTGCAAGGAAAACCTTCAGATGCATGACGACATCAGCCTGCGTTATGTGCAGCTGGATCCTAAGCGTGTGTGGGAGACAAGGCTTGCCGACAAGGGATCGCGAGAGATATTCTTTGTGGCGGTATGCCGCAGCTTTGAGATTCCTGCGTGGATGGATCCTGTAACCAGAGTGGTCAAATATTTCGATATGGAGACATTCGAGGAATATGATGTGGACTTTGATGCTGAAGAGCAGATTGTCGGCCCTAAGGGCAAGCTGCAGCTGACCTACACTGAGATTCCTCTCCTTGATGACCCTAAATACGAAGTGCATTTCAGCATCTCGAAGTATGTAGACGGAGAGTTTCAGCTCCAGAACTATGATGGTTCGTGGGCAGAGCTTTTCCGTCAGCCAAGGGAGATGGACTGCGGATATTACATGCTTGTCAGCGGTTCAAGAATGTCCGGCGGAAATGTCTTTGCAGATGTGGAATTCTTCACAGTAGAGGAAGGAAAGACTACAGTCCGCGAACTTGTGATGCGTGACATCAAAGACCAGATTCGCGTCATAGGAAGCTTCGACTCGGAGATCAAATACTCATCATGTCATCCTGAGGAGGGCGGAGCCCGACGTGAGGATCTCTCCGTCCTCGAAACCACAGGCCGCGGCTACTTCGCAGTAGCATTGGTCGACTACGGCACGGAGCCTACCAACCATGCCCTCATGGACATCTCGGACGCTGCTGCCGAGCTCGAGGCGTGGGGCAGACCGATCCTCGTGGTGTTCGCTACAGAAGATGACTACAGGAAGTTCCGTGCCCAGGACTTCAAGCTTCCGTCTACAGTGCACTTCGGCGTCGACATCGACGGAAAGATGAGGAACATGATCGCAACCGAGATGAAACTCGACAAGGGAGGCCGCCTGCCGCTTATCGTGCTGGCCGACACCTTCAACCGAGTCGTCTTCTTCTCTCAAGGCTACAGCATAGGCCTGGGAGAATCCCTGGTCAAGACCTCAAAGGCGCTATAGGAGGTTCCTGCCCTCCGTCATCCCCGACTCCGACCCCCACTGTCATCCCCGGCTCCGACCCCACTGTCATCCCCGGCTCCGACCGGGGATCCCATAATGAGCAGAATGGGCATCACCTTCTTCCATACCGTCCATCACTAAATCGCCCGAAAAGCTGTCGGACGGTCCCTGAAACGGTGCATTTTGCCCGGTTTTGGGGACCGTCCGTCACAAAATCAGTCATTTTTCTGCCGGACGCTTTTCAGGATGCAGAATTTAACAGCATGCTCACTGCCTCAAAAGCAGATCATGGAATCAATGGCGGAATTGTAGAATAAATTATTTCAAAGGCGCTATAGTGGCGGCGACCCGGCGGGCTGTGGTCTGCATGGTGCCGTATGGGTCGTCTTCGCTTCCCATGGCAACCTGAGGGTTGCGGAAGATCATGCCGCTTTCTACGGGCTCTCTGGCAGAGAAATGGAACTCTCTGGCGCCGGAGAGCCTTGCTGTTTCAGCGATGTTGCCTTCCTTTACGCCACAGCCTGGCATGATGATGATTCTGCCTGCAGACTTTTCTACAAGCTGTGCCAGCAGTGGAGCGCCCTCAAGGGCGGTCGGCATGCATCCGGATGTGAGTATGCGGGCGCAGCCGAGTTCTATGATGTCTTCAAGAGCCTTGAGCGGATCTGACGTGTGGTCAAATGCCCTGTGGAATGTCACAGGAGTGTCTCCGGCGGCATCCATGAGTCTTTTCATATTGACCATGTCGACGGTTCCGTCAGGCAGGAGACATCCGAATACCAGACCGTCGGCGCCAAGTTCCTTGGCTGCCTTGATGTCATAAAGCATCTCCTGGATTTCGCTCTCGGAGTAAAGAAAGTCACCCCCGCGAGGCCTTATGATCACGTTGAGCCCAATGCTGATGCTTGCCCTCGCCTGTCTTATCATGCCAACAGAAGGGGTGGTGCCTCCCTCAGGTATTCCGGCGCAAAGCTCCACCCTGTCTGCTCCGCCTTCCTGTGCGGCTATGCAGCTCGCTACAGAATTGGCGCATATTTCAAATCTGTACATTATCTGATGCTGAATTCAAATGGCATGCGTGCATAGACCTTTCCGCTTTCCGATGCGCTCCAGTCCTTGAATGCATTCTCAACGCTTTCAAACGGAGTGTCAGCGAATACGCTCTCTCCGCCTCCGAAGGACTCGAGAAGCATGTCGATTGTGCTGAGCGGCTTCGGATATGCTGCTATCTGCACGTCATTCATGCTCTGTACGCCGTTGATGCAGAATGCTGCGTAGATGATGGCGTCCTCGATGGTGCCGATCTCGTCAACGAGGCCGATTTCAAGGGCGTCAGCTCCGGTCCATACTCGTCCCTGCGCTATTTCGTCGACGGCCGGAACTGTCATTCCACGTCCATCTGCAACCAGTCCGGTGAACTTTTCGTAGATGTTCTCTACAGAAGCCTGCATATAATCGAGCTCTGCCTGGTCGAGAGGTCTCATCATGTTGTACATGTCTGCATGCTTGTTTGAATTCACAGGTGTGATATTGACATGAACCTTGTCCTTGAGGGTACCGCTGATGTCAGGGATCATGCTGAATACTCCGATGGAACCTGTAAGTGTGGTGGCGTTCGAGTAGATCTTGTCGCAGTTTGCTGATATCCAGTATCCGCCTGATGCTGCATAATCGCCATATGATGCGATCACAGGAATGCCTCTCTGCTTGATGAGGTCGAGTTCTGCCTTGATCTTCTCTGATGCGAGAACGCTTCCTCCCGGAGAATTCACGCGGAGAACAACAGCCTTTACAGTAGAGTCGTTCCTTACGTCGGCTATGATCTTGGCGAATCTGTCGCCTGCAACCTCCTGCTTTGCGTTTCCGTCAACGATGTTTCCTTCCGCATAGATCACAGCCACCTTGTTCCTGGCCTTGAAGTTGACTACATCCTTCAGCTTGGCATAGTCCGGAAGCTGGATGGCCTTGATGTCCTCGAAACGCTTCGAGCCATACAGGTCGCAGAGCTGCTGCTGGAGCTCCTCGCGGGTGAAGAGCTCGTCTACGAGACCCTTCTCAAGGAAGTCCGATGGGAAATTGAGCTCAAGGTTGTCAAGCATGGCGTTGAGGTCATCAACGCTGATCTCGCGTGACTCTGCGATCTCCTTTGCCCAGCTGTCCCAGACAGATTCGATCATCTCCCTGTTCTGCTCCATGTTTTCAGGGCTTGCAGAGTCCCTGATGTACATCTCGCCGGCTGATTTGTATTTTCCATGGCGGATGAGCTGGACATTCACTCCGAGCCTGTCAAGGATGTCCTTGAGGAATATCATCTGGGACGAAAGGCCGCTGAGCATGCTCATGCCGCCTTCGTATGAGGTCATGTAGATCTTGTCTGAAACAGATGCAAGATAGTAGCTTGCATTGCTCGGATTCTCGATATATGATACGATGGCCTTGCCGCTGTTCCTGAAATTCCTGAGCGCATCCCTGAACTCCTCCATCTGCGCGATACCGCCTGAAGCTCCGTCAGGCTTCATATAGATGAACTTCACTGCAGGATCTGTCGCAGCGGCGTTCACAGCCTGAATGGCGCTGTATATGCCGACAGGAGTGATAGCCTCACTGCCCTGAAGGGATGCGAACGGGTCAGCCTCCTGGGTCTGCTCCGACAGCATCATTGTAGACATGTTGATCTGCAGTACGCCCTCGCGCGGCATTACCGGCTGGGTGTCTCCCAGCGATGCCATGGCACCTACCATGGCGATCATGAGGAATATCGCAACAAATCCGAAAAGGAAAAGACCCGCAATCGTCGCGAGCGTCATCTTTACAAAATCTTTCATAATAATATTGATTTAAGTCCGTAAAATCTGCATATTGGACGCAGAAAGTTCAAAGTTACTACAAAAAGTTTACAATTTTGGTACATTTTTGTAACTTTGCAGATTGAGATGAAAGAAATTGTGACAAAGATTTTTGCAGCGCTGCTGGTGGTATGGTACCTTGCCGGTATCATAGGCTTCGACGTGCACACATGCAGCGGAAGCGGCAGAAGCTTTGTCGTGGCTTTCTTCGAGGAGATGACCTGCGAGGAGATTCATCCTGAACATAGCTGCGATCCGGCTGCATGTTGTGCGGATGAGCATGAAACGCATTCTTGCTGCTGCCATCATCATGACGGCGTGTCTGTTTCTGCAAAATCCTGCTGTTCAAATGATTATCTCGCTCTTGAGATCGCCGGAACCATTTCTAATGATGACCATCGCCATTATGACGAATGTGCATGTGGCCATTGCCCATGCCTGGACCTTCATGCCGGCGAGGTCAGCCACGTCTATGAAACAAGTGTAATCACAGCATATATCCATCAGCCCGATTCCGGGGTGATGCCGGCCTGCGACCGTCAGGCCGTATTCAGCGTCTGGAGAATCTGATAAGATCCTTCACTTCGTTCAGGATGACAAGAAAGTCAGGATGACAAGAAAGTCAGGATGACAAGAAAGTCAGAATGACGGGAATGTCATCGGGAAATGGACGGAGCAGGTATCTTTATGTAAATCAGTAAACCGGACAAATTCATGAAAAAGACAATCATTACCATATTTGCAGCCGTAGTTGCTGCAACATCATCATTTGCACAGGTCGTAGATGAACATGGACATGTGGTGGATACATCCGATATCTACGGCGAGCGTGCAGACAGCCTCGATGCGGCCGTGTTCGTGTCAAGACAGGCAGGAAACTATCTTTCAAAAGGCAAGGAAATCCGCACTGAGGTGATTTCTGCCGCAGGTCTCTGCAAGATGGCCTGCTGCAACCTTGCGGAGAGCTTCGAGAACTCCGCGAGTGTTACAGTCGGATATTCTGATGCAGTGACAGGAGCCCGTCAGATCAGGCTCCTCGGACTTTCAGGAGTATATACCCAGATGCTTGACGAGACCCGCCCTGTAATGCGCGGACTTTCAGCACCTTTCGGACTTTCATACGTTCCCGGCCAGTGGCTCGAGAGCATCCAGATCGCCAAGGGATCGTCTTCGGTGATCAACGGAGTCGAGTGCATGACAGGTCAGATCAACATGGAGCACCGCAAGCCTACAGACGAGAAGCCGCTTTTCATCAACGCGGCTGTGATGAGCGATACAAAGATGGACCTCAATATCGCTTCATCGCTCCAGATGGGCTACAAATGGAGCACGGTGATCCTCGGACATGTTTCCGGCAACATCGAGCCGCATGACATGAATAAGGATGGCTTCCTCGATGAGCCGCAGATGCTTCAGTTCAACCTTTCGAACCGCTGGCTCTATCAGGCCGACAATGGTGTGCAGGTGCGTTTCGGCGTGCGTGCCCTTCAGGACAGCCGTCTCGGCGGACAGATGCTCCACAATGATGATGGCGGCCGCGTATTCTACAATAAGGACACATATACGCTGACTCCTTCTGCCGGCCAGATCGACCCATGGGGCTCTGACATCCTCAACCGCTCGATCAACGGATATCTCAAGGTAGGAGTTCCGTTGAATGAAGACAATTCGCAGAACATCGCCCTTATCGCTGACTACAGCTATCAGGACATGGACTCATACTTCGGCTCGACAAAGTATCTCGCCGGCCAGCATTCTGCATTCGCTAACCTCCTGTACCAGAACGTGATAAACGATTCGCACAGATTCACCCTCGGCCTTAACGGAACATTTGACCGCTATGATGAGGATTTCGTCAGAAGCGTATGGGTGCTCGGACCTGTTACAGCACAGAAGCAGGGCATCACCGATCTTGCAAATGCAGGCGTGTTCGGAGAGTATACATATCATGCAGGTGACAAGTTCTCGGCAATCGCAGGATTGAGGGGCGACTGGTTCTATGGCCAGGGCTTCAAGGTGTCGCCTCGCGTGACATTGAAGTACATGCCGATAGAAGAGATCGTGATCCGTGCAAACGGCGGCCGCGGACTCCGATACTCGACTCCGCTTGTGGACAATATCGGCGTATTCTCTACCGGAAAGGAATTCGTCGGTGCATACAACGACCATATCCTCGAGGATGCGTGGACATTCGGTGGCAACATCACTTACTATATGCCGTTCGGAGCTTCATCGAACACATATCTGAGCTTCGATTATTTCCGCACCCAGTTCGCGCAGCAGATGGTTGTCGACTATGAGCACCATCTCAACCAGATCGACTTCTATGCTCTTGATGGAAACCGCTCTTTCACAGATAATTATCAGCTGGATTTCTCGGTTGATCCTGTGGAGCGCTTCAATATCACAGCGACATTCCGTTATACAAATGCCAAGATCGAGCTTGCAGACAAGGGTCTCGTAGAGAAGCCTATGACAAGCCGCTTCAAGGGAGTTCTCAACCTGCAGTACGCTACTAACCTTAACAAATGGATCTTCGACTTTACTGCTTCCTTGAACGGATCATGCCGCGTGTACAACTTCATGGAAAACCTCAAGGATGCTGACGGCAATCTTCTTTACAAGGACGGACGTACTCCTGTGTATCCGCTTCTCTATGCCCAGGTGACCCGCCGCTTCAAGGGCTGGGATGTATACATCGGTGCTGAGAATCTCACCAATTTCAGACAGAAGGACGTGATCCTCGGAACCAAGGGAGCTGACGGCTTCGTCAACCCGCGTGTCCCTTCATTCGATGCCAGCTGCATCTGGGGACCTCTCATGGGTATCAAGGCTCATGTCGGTTTCCGTTTCACCCTTTGGAAAACAGCCTGACTGTCATCCCGAGCTTGTCGAGGGATCTAAATAAAGAATAATTATTATATTTGTACAATATTATGAAAAAGACACTTATCCTGACACTTGCAGCGCTCATGACATTCTCAATGTCATCGCTTTATGCGTCTGCTGCAGACATGACTGAAACTTCAGCCCTCACCCAGAAGCAGAAGCCTTCAAAGAAGAAGAAAGGCGAAGTCAAGGAGGTTACCTTCCTTGTCCATCTCCATTGCGAGAACTGCGTGAAGAAGGTGCAGGAAAACATCGCCTTCGAGAAGGGAGTGAAGGATCTCAAGGTTTCCCTTGACGATCAGACCGTGGCTCTGAAATATGATGCTGCCAAGACCTCAGAAGCAACCCTCAAGGCTGCTATCGAGAAGCTCGGATATCCGGTAAGCGGAGTCCTCGAGCCTGGTCAGGAGCACCATCATCACCATCATGGTCACGACCACCAGCATTAGAATGTCACCTGACATTGCACTGTCATCCTGACGTTGAATTGTCATCCTGACGTTGAATTGTCATCCCCGGCTTGGACCGGGGATCTATATACCTTATTGTTATGTACGAAATTAAAACCAAAGAAATGCTCACGCCGACGATCTGTCGCATGAAGGTGCATGCTCCGCGTCTTGCGGCTGCGGCTCTTCCGGGACAGTTCCTTATCGTGCGTGCCACCGAGAATGGAGAGCGTATTCCGCTCACAATCAGTGATTATGACAAGGAATCGGGTACAGTCACGATCGTGACCCAGCAGATAGGTGCCTCATCATCCGAAATCATTTCCTTCGAGGCCGGCGAGTCTTTCGCTGACGTCGTAGGCCCTCTGGGCATACCTTCTGATTTCACGGAAATGACAGAGGATGAGCTCAAGGGAAAGAGATATATCTTCATAGCCGGAGGCGTGGGAACTGCTCCTGTATATCCGCAGGTGAAGTGGCTCCATGACAGGGGCGTGGCCGTTGATGTCATCGTTGGCGCCAAGACCAAGGACCTCGTGATCTACAAGGAGGAGGTGGAGGCTGTCTGCGACAATCTCTACCTCTGTACAGATGACGGCTCTGCAGGTTTCAAGGGCCTTGTGACTGCAATGCTTGAGAAGCTTGTTACCGAGGATGGAAAGAAATATGACCAGGCCGTCGCTATCGGACCTATGATCATGATGAAGTTCGCGACCCTTACATGCAAGAAGCTTGAGCTTCCTGTCATCGTCAGCCTCAATACATTGATGGTGGACGGTACCGGAATGTGCGGCGCATGCCGTGTCACTGTGGCAGGAAAGACACGTTTCGCATGCGTGGAAGGACCTGAATTCAATGGATATGACGTGGACTTTGACGAGGCTATGCGCCGTCAGGGCATGTATAAGACAGAAGAGGTAGAGGCGAACGAGAATCATAAATGCAGAATAGGGAGGGGAAAGTAATGGCAAACAAGATTCCAAGAGTTCCTGTAAGAGAGCAGGATCCGAAGGTACGTGCTACCAATTTCGAGGAGGTATGCTACGGATATAATGTTGAGGAGGCCCAGCTTGAGGCTACCAGATGTCTTCATTGCAAGAATCCGCGTTGTGTGGCTGCCTGCCCTGTAAGCGTCAAGATTCCTAACTTCATAGCTCAGGTTGCTGCCGGCAATTTTGCTGCTGCGGCTGCTGTCATCGCTGAAGATTCATCACTCCCTGCAATCTGCGGCCGAGTTTGTCCGCAGGAGACACAGTGCGAGGGAAGCTGTATCCTTGGTGTGAAGGGCGAGCCTGTAGCAATCGGAAAGCTCGAGCGTTTCGTCGCTGACTGGAGCCGCGAGAACGGTGGTGTGAAGCCGGAGGTAGCTCCTGCAAACGGTCATAAGATCGCGGTCATCGGCAGTGGTCCTGCAGGTCTAGCATGTGCATCAGACCTTGCAAAACTCGGATATGAAGTTACTATCTTCGAGGCTCTTCATCGTCCGGGCGGAGTGCTCGAATACGGTATTCCTGAATTCCGCCTTCCGAAGGACAAGGTGGTGGCTGCGGAGATTGAGTCGGTAAAGGCGCTTGGCGTAAAGATCGAGACCAATGTCATCGCCGGAAGGACTGTGACCATCGATTCACTCCTTGACGAAGAAGGTTTTGCAGCCGTGTTCGTTGGCTCGGGAGCCGGACTTCCGAAGTTCATGGGCATCCCTGGCGAGAATTTCAACGGTGTTTTCTCTGCAAACGAGTTCCTTACCAGAAACAACCTCATGAAGGCATACAGGGACGATTACATGACTCCTATCCATGCAGGAAAGAAGGTGGTTGTAGTAGGTGGTGGAAACGTAGCCATGGATGCTGCGCGTACAGCTCTCCGACTTGGAGCGGAGACAACAATCGTTTACCGTCGTACCGAGACTGAGCTTCCTGCACGTCGTGAGGAGGTTCATCATGCAAAGGAAGAGGGCATCCAGTTCGCGATGCTTACAAATCCAGTAGAGATCATCGGTGACGAGAAGGGTTGGGTAAAGGCTGTGAAATGTATCCGCATGGAACTCGGCGAGCCTGATGAAAGCGGCCGCAGAAGCCCTGTGGCTGTTCCTGGTTCTGAATTCGAGATCGAGACAGAGACTGTCATCATGTCCCTCGGAACATCACCGAATCCTCTTATCGCAAGGACTACCGCCGGTCTTGAGACCAACCGCCGCGGATGTCTCGTGGCTGATGAGAACGGTGCGACAACCCGTCCGGGCGTGTTCGCAGGTGGTGATGCCGTGACAGGTGCAGCGACTGTGATCCTCGCGATGGGAGCAGGCCGTAAGGCTGCCGCCGCCATCCACGAATACGTACAGAACAGATAATTTTTTCTTGACTATACGCAGTCTTTTTGTTAAGTATGTATCTTTATAATAAAAAGGCTATGAGGTTTACATTCTATAGGATTGCTTGCTGGTGTCTGGGATTTCTTGGCTTTGCCGCCTTCCACGCTTGTGACGAGAAAGCGGATGATAATATTACCAAAGACCCATATGAGGATGATGTCCCGGCGCCAGAATATGGAGCTCCTTATACTATGTATCGTTTCAAGGGTAAGGTCGTTGATGAAGATCATAATGGTGTTGTATGTGGAGTCAAGGCTACATTGGGACTGGCTGTTCCATATGAAGATCAAGGTGTCTGTAAGACAAGTTTTATAGAAATCGATCCGGGATGTGGTGTGGATGATGACGGTGGGTTTCTGATAGAAGGATCATTTATCGACATTCCTGGCGCAATACTTCTTTCAGATCCGGATCCGCTTGCAGACGGACATTATAAGGACACTCTGCATGTGCTTGATCCGGGGCTTCTGGAAGACATGACCATGGGAGCTGAAGATCTGGAGTTGAAGATGAAGAATATCGGCAACGGGAATTAATATGTCAGGAATATCAATCAGACAGCGCATAGCGCTTGAACTACATAGACAGCTGGTGAAGGATATGCAGGAGAAGCATCCCCTTCGCCAGCTGTTCTGGGAAAGTACCTTGAGGTGCAACATGAAATGCCGCCATTGCGGAAGTGACTGCAAGGTCTCTGCTGTTCATCCGGACATGCCTTTCGAGGATTTCAGGAACGTCCTTGTCAGGATCAAGGAAAAGTATGATTCTCACAAGATAATGGTAATAGTGTCCGGCGGTGAGCCTCTCATGAGGGATGACCTCCTGAAGTGCGGACGTGCGATCTACGATCTGGAGTTCCCTTGGGGAATGGTCTCGAACGGGCGTCTCATGACACCGAAGAAGATCGACCAGCTGCTTGCGTCCGGTCTGCATTCGGCAACCATCAGTCTGGACGGGTTCGAGGACCAGCACAACTGGATGAGGGGAGTGCCTGACGGATTCAAGTATGCATCGCAAGCAGTGGAAATACTAGCCAAAGAGCCTTCGATCATGTTCGATGTGGTTACGTGTGCCAATAACAGGAACTATGATTCCCTTGAACAGTTCAAGGAATACCTCATCAGTCTCGGACTCAAAAGCTGGCGAATATTCACTGTCTTTCCTGTCGGCCGCGCTGCCCATGATCCTGAACTCCAGCTCAGCAAGGAACGTTTCCGCGGACTGATGGAGTTTATCAGGAAAACGAGAAAGGAAGGCCGTATAAAGGTAAGCTATGGCTGCGAGGGCTTCCTGGGCGAGTTCGAAGGGGAAGTCCGCGACCATCTCTACACATGTCAGGCTGGCACGTCCATCGCTTCTGTACTCATAGACGGATCGATATCCGCATGCGGCAGCATACGCGCAGATTACCATCAGGGAAACATCTACAAGGATGATTTCATAGATGTATGGGAAAACCGCTTCCAGCCATATCGTGACCGTTCATGGATGAAGAAGGACAAGTGCGGTGACTGCAAGTGGTTCCGCTATTGCGAAGGCAATGGAATGCATCTGCGCGATGATGATGGCAATCTGATTCTGTGCCACTATGAAAGAATCGGGTAATATTCCCGTTTTACACGCAGTCATATCGCCTTTTCTGGTACATATGTGTAAACAATACAGATATGAAGAATTTTATTTTAAATCTTTGCAGGACGCTCCTTGGCATATTGGGTTTTTCTTTTGTCAGTGCCTGTGACGGAGAGGGTGCATCTCCTATTCCGATGTATGGTGTGCCTGCACCTGAATATGGAAGCCCTTATGCGGAATATTTTGTCAAGGGCAAGGTTACAGATGAAGCAGGCAATCCGATCAAGGGCATTGCCGTTACGGTTCCGGATGAATATGCCGATACTGTCTTTACTTCGGCTGATGGAAGCTATGAGCTTAATGGAGGTTTTTCCTATGCTGAAAAAACGATAGATGTCAGGTTCACGGATGTGGATGATGAGGAAAATGGCGGCTGGTTCGCAACACAGGAGAAGACCGTTGCATTGGAGAAGCAGGAAGATGGCAAGGGTTGGTATTTAGGCCTCTTCGGCGCCTTGGGAGTAGATGTGAAGATGCATCCGGTGGAAACAGTCGCTGAATATGGAGTACCATATGCTACGTTTGAGATCAAAGGCAAGGTGGTGGATTCAGATGGTAATCCTCTTGAAGGAATCGAAGTATACGGCGAAGATATATATGAACATATGAGGCAGAAGGCCGTTACGGCTGAAGACGGTTCGTTCCATCTTGTGCAGCCAGATTGGTTCCCTGCAGTTGAAGCGGACATCTGCTTTGAGGATGTGGACGGCGAGGAGAATGGCGGTGATTTCGGAAAGAAGACGGAGACGGTCAAGCTGACACAGACCGAGGATGGAGAAGGCCATTGGAATGACGGAGTCTATTCGTCCGAAGACCTGACCATAACGATGTAGCTACCTCTCTTTCCTGTAGAATGATGCTACCGGTAGCAGGGCAATGATGTAGCCGATGGCTGCAACGCCTATGACGGTAAGAAGAATGTCAGTCCATGAAAGGATGACGGGATATGCCTGGACAATGAATTGTCCGGGCATTTTTATGAATCCGAAGTGCTGCTGGAGAAGGGCGAAACCGGTTCCGACGACAAGGCCTGCAGCAAGGCCGGTAAGGGATATCATCCATCCTTCCAGGACGAAGATGCGCCTTATTAGCCTGTCATGCGCTCCGAGGCTGCGCAATGTCTCGATGTCCCCGCGCTTTTCGATGATGAGCATCGAGAGACTGCCGAAAATGTTGAATGCGATGATAATGATGATGAAGATAAGGATCATGTAGATAGCCGCCTTTTCGTATCTCATCATCTTGTAGAGCGACTCGTTCTGCTGGAACCTGTCCTTTACCTTGAAGTCCGGGCCCAGCATGGTGCTGATCTCTTTCTGAAGCCGTTTCAGCTCCTTTCCGTCCGTGCCTTCCGCGAGCCTGATTTCAACGGCAGATACTTCATCATCATATTCCAGCAGCTCCCTCATCTTTTCGATCGGGAGTATCATGAGTTCTGCGTCCACCTCATTGTTGACCGAGAATATGCTTGACGGCCATACCTTTATCGACTCGATGGACGATATGGGATTTGCCATTGAAAGTCTTCTGGTCCTGGACGGGAAATAGATCTCGATAGGGGAGACGAAGCGTGGATTGATGCCCATGCTGTAGGCAAGGCCGGCTCCGACAGAAGCCAGCGGTACGTCGCCTCTATGGAGCTTGAATTCCCCGTCTCTGATATGATCCTTCAGAGGGGTCTCGTCCTCATATATCCAGTCTACTCCCTTGGCTTTGGCAAGGCCCTGCTGACCGTCATAATTGATGAAAACCTGCTCCTGGAGCACTCCGCACATGTTCTTTACGGACGGCTGGTCATATATCCAGTCGTAGGTTTCTCCTTCTGGGACAAAGACCTTTCCTGTGGCAGGGGTTATCATAAGATCGGGTTCGACATTGCTCAACATGGATCTGATGAGCGAGTCGAACCCGTTATAAACCGACATGATGATGATGAGCGCAGCTGTTCCGATAGCCATTCCGATGGCACTTATCGCCGAGATTATGTTGATCACGTTGTGTGACTTCTTGGCGAAAAGGTATCTCTTTGCTATGAATGGCGCGAGCTTCATACGTCATTGCGAGGAACGTAGCGACGTGGCAATCTACTTCTTCAATAATTCTTCAATGTGTTCTACGTAGTCGAGGGAGCTGTCGAGGAAGAAGCTGATCTCCGGCACGATGCGGAGCTGCTTTGCAACCTTGCTGCCGAGCTCTCCACGCAATGCGCGTGCGTTTTCTTCCAGAACGCCCATCACGGCTTCCGCCTTGTCAGAAGGGAATACGCTGACATAGATCTTGGCAACGGAAAGATCCGGACTGATCTTCACGCCGCTCACCGACACAAGAGCGCCGCCGAAAGCCGCCATTCCCTTGCTTCTGATGACCTCTGCCATTACCTTCTGTATTTCCTTGGCAACCTTCAGCTGCCTTGTACTCTCAATATTCTTTTCCATTTTACCTGCGTGTTTCCGTGTGCTTTATTATAAGATTTGTAATCAGTAAGTTTATTTGTGTGGATATGGAGGAAACATGCCACCCCCGGCTAGGGGGTGCCCGACCAACGGGAGGGCGGGGGTTTCCGGAATATCACACAAATAAACGTGTGATATTAAGCGATCTTTATGATAAAGTAGTTCTTCTTTCCCTTCTGCGCAAGGATATATTTGCCATTGATGAACGACTCCGAGCCGATCTGCGCATTGATGTCGCCGACTTTCTCCTTGTTGATGCTCACGCCGTTAGCCTGGATCATCTTGCGGCACTCTCCCTTTGAAGGGAATACCTGTGACTCGCCGGCAAGAAGATCGATGACGCCGAGAGGGAACTTCTCTGCAGCCACCTCGAATGTCGGCACTCCGTCGAACACTGCGAGGAATGTCTTCTCATCAAGGCTCATGAGAGCATCCTTTGTTGCGTTTCCGAAGAGCATCTGCGATGCAGCTACCGCATTCTCATACTCTGCAGCGCCGTGTACCATTGTGGTCACTTCCTTTGCGAGGAGCTTCTGAAGCTCGCGACGCTCCGGAGCCTCTGCATGCTGTGCGATTGCCGCGTCGATCTCCTCCTTTGAAAGCATTGTGAAGATCTTGATGTATTTCTCTGCGTCTGAGTCAGATACGTTGAGCCAGAACTGGTAGAACTGGTATGGAGAAGTGCGCTCCGGATCAAGCCAGATGTTACCCTTCTCGGTCTTTCCGAACTTTCCGCCGTCAGCCTTTGTGATGAGAGGGCATGTAAGAGCGAAAGCCTCCTTGCCGAGGATACGGCGGATGAGCTCCGAACCTGTGGTGATGTTGCCCCACTGGTCTGCGCCACCCATCTGGAGGGTACATCCCTTGTGCTCATAGAGATAGAGGAAGTCATATCCCTGGAGGAGCTGATATGTGAACTCTGTGAATGACATACCGTCGCGAGCCTCTCCCGAAAGTCTCTTCTTCACTGAATCCTTTGCCATCATGTAGTTTACAGTGATGTGCTTTCCGATGTCGCGTGTGAAATCGAGGAACGAGAAGTTCTTCATCCAGTCGTAGTTGTTCACGAGCTCCGCCTTGTTCTCTACATCTGACTCGAAGTCAAGGAACTTGCTGAGCTGCGCCTTGATGCATGCAACATTGTGATTGAGGGTCTCCTCGTCGAGGAGGTTGCGCTCCTGTGACTTCATTGAAGGGTCACCGATCATACCTGTCGCACCACCCACAAGAGCGATCGGCTTGTGACCGCAGTTCTGGAAATGCTTCAGGATCATGATGCTGACCATATGTCCGATGTGGAGCGAGTCCGCTGTAGGGTCGATTCCGACATAAGCCGCAGTCGAACCTTCCATAAGCTTCTCCTCTGTTCCCGGCATGATGTCCTGGATCATGCCTCTCCACCTGAGTTCCTCTACAAAATTCTTCATATCTATATATCTTTTATATTTTTATTCATATGTAACCCACAAAGATACATAAAATTCCCATACACAGTCCATTCGCTCCAATCAAAAGCACAAAAACGGGCTTATTTGTGCTTTTGAACACGAAAAACAAGGTTAAAAGCACAAAAACGGTCATTTCCGTGCTTTTGAAAAACAGCCCCGGCAGAATGACTGTCGGAGCTGTTCCATATCGTTCAGGATGTCAGAGGCTTACCATGCAAAGTCGAAGACGATGTCGCGTGGGATGCCTGCAGCGTTTACCTTTGCGATGTCGGCTGCGAGGGCCTCGCGGATGCTTGCGTTCTCGGCTGCATACTTCTGTGCGAACTCGAAGTTACCGGTCGCCTGGGTCTCGAGGATGAGGTTTGCCCATGAGTTGATCACTTCCGGCGCCTTCTCGAAGTCTACCACATACTTACCCTCGGCGTTGCGGCTGAATGCACCATGCTCTTCCATATAGTTGTAGCACATCATGTTAGCCTTTCCGTGGGATGAAGCGGAACCGAAACGGACAGAACGTACGATGCCGGCGATGAATGTCGCTACTGACTCCTCCTTTGTGATGTCGGTGATCTCACCCATGTCGATGAGGCTGTTCACCATGAAAAGTCCGAGGATGTCAGCCTTAGCCTCTTCCCATGAAGTCTTCTGGTCGCCCATTGCCTGGTCTACTGTACCCTTGCCGTTCACTGTCTGCTTCACACCGAGACCGTGTGCAACCTCGTGGAAGGTCACATTCCAGAAGAATGCGTCTGCAGTGAGATACTGCTGCTGCTCAGGGACCATGAGAACCTCTCCGATAGGGGCGAGGATCTTGTCGAACTTGGCCATCATGCTGTTGTAGAGCTGGAGGCGGCGAGCGCCCTTCGCTGCGTGCACCCTCTCGTCGTTAGGAAGGTTGATGGCGATGGTCTTGCTGCCGGCGTTGCAGTCTCCTGCATAGTAGATGGCGTCGTAAACGTTCAGGTCTGAAGATGTTCCAGGCACGAAAGTCTTGTATTCAGGAGCGCATGGGAGCATGGTCTGAAGGGTTGGGAGGAGCGCGACGTACTTCGCGAGGTTGGCACTGCGTGTCTCGTCCTTGAGAAGAATGAAGCACTCGTAAGCAGCCTTGGCCTCGAAGAGGTGATCGTCATAGTTCTCGATCGGTCCGATCACGAGGTCCATGTTGCAGTCCTTCATGTCCATCCATGCCATGTCGCTGGCAAGGTAATCGTCTGTGCGGAAAGCCTTTACACGCTCTGTGAGATATGTCCTCATGCCCTCATTGGTTGTGAGGGCCGCAGCCTCCTCGAGGAGTGCGCAGACCTTCTCCAGCTCCTCCTTGTACTCGTCGCGATACCATACGGTCTTGAGCGCGCCGTTCTCGTCGCGGCAGATCACGGTGTAGAGGCTGAGCTTGTCAGGGTCGTTGAATTCCTCGAATTCGGCTACCGTCATATCCTGCGGATAGTACTGGCATCCTAGCGGCTTCTCGCCATAACCCTCGACAAACGGCTTGTTGTCATCGAGATGGTCCCATGGACCGTAGTTGATGTAGGCATACTGCTTTGCATATCCTTCAGGGAGGGCGTCTATAAGTGCCTTGTCACCGAAAGTCTGCTTCCAGAAGAGTCCGTCCATGATCTCTCCGGCCTGACGGAAAAGGCTTACGATCTTCTTGTCATTCTCCGAAAGAGCGTCATAAAGAGGTGAAGTCACCTCTACGACAGCATAACTCTCCACCTTTTCCTTCAGTGCTGTATTATCCGATTTCTCGGCACACGCTGCAACTGCCAAAGCTGCAATTGCGAACAGTAATATCTTTTTCATCTGTCAGATTGTTAAATACGCAACACTGTCATTCTGAACGAAGTGAAGAATCCTTGAATAAAGATCCTTCGCTGGCGCTCAGGATGACAGTGCTACACGTTCCGTATAATCAATTAGAATGATACTGCGATTCCGATGAATTCCTCTGCCTTGAGAGCTGCGCCACCGATAAGACCGCCGTCGATATCAGGACATGCGAAAAGCTCCTTAGCGTTAGATGGCTTGCAAGAACCACCGTAAAGGATAGAGATCTCCTCAGCGAGCTCACCGAACTTCTCAGCGAGAACCTTGCGGATCTCTGCGTGGATCTCCTGTGCCTGCTCTGCAGTTGCAGTCTTGCCTGTTCCGATAGCCCATACTGGCTCGTAAGCTACGATAACCTTTGCCATCTCCTCTGGAGTAAGAGTGAAGAGAACGTTCTTCACCTGCTCTGTAACAACCTCGAAATGACGGCCAGCCTCACGCTCCTCAAGCTTCTCACCGATGCAGAAGATTGGTGAAAGACCCTGTGCGAGAGCGAGCTTTACCTTCTCAACGAGCTTTGCGTCAGTCTCGCCATAGTACTCTCTTCTCTCAGAGTGACCAAGGATCACATACTCGCAACCTACGCCGGCGATCATGTTTACTGCTACCTCGCCAGTGTATGCGCCCTTCTCCTTGTCTGCGCAGTTCTGTGATGAAAGACCTACTGCGGTACCCTTTACAACCTCAGCTACAGGGTAAAGGTGAGTGAATGGAGGTGCAATGATAAGCTTTACGTCAGCCGGTACCTCAGCTGAAGCTGCTACTACTGCCTTTGCGAGCTCAACGCCCTCTGCAACTGTTGTGTTCATCTTCCAGTTGCCTGCTACGATGTGTTTTCTCATTTTCAATAATATTTAAAAGTTTGTATTTTTCTTTCGGCGGCGCAAATTTACAAGTTTTTTATGACTATTCCTATGCTCTTGGACTTGTTCCACATCCATATCGTCCCATCAGGGGATGTCTTTTCAACGGTGAATTTGAGCCCGTTTTCAGACTTTGTGTCGTCAGGAGTGGTCCAGGAGACGTCAGCGGTTATTTCCTGACCAGTACTGTGAGGTGCCTGGCTGCATCTTACAGTGAACCAGTCGGAGATCGTGTCATCGTAGATCCTGTACATGTTGCTGTCGTGGTCATGTGACATCTGGCATGTCAGCGGGTCATATGACATGATGAGCTTCCCTTTATGGGTAAGCGAAATGTCTTCTCTAGGGAGAAGAACCTCGTCAAGATCGAATCTGCAGCATCCTGCGGCTGCAATTACGGCTATGAACAATATGAAAAGTCTTTTCATGTCAATCCTCCTTTCCGATTATGATCTCCTTCTCTATTACGGTCCTGCCTCCATCTTCCCATAAGATCTCGGCCTTCAGGGTTCCGCTTTCCTCAATCCTGAAATATCCGCTTTCCAGACCTTTAGCCGGCATACCGTCAAATGTCCATATGATTTCTGCGGCATTGCCTGCGTTGAAGACCCGGAGAGGGATTTTTGTGCCGGCCGCAAAACTGCCGTCGGAGCTTTTCAGGGACTGATTCATATATATGTAAGGCCAGCTTACTGCCGGGGCTTTCTTTGTCATGAATGAGGCGCTTCTGCTTTCTCCGATGATGTCGTTCTTTACGAACGCGACAGTGACGGTATATGTCTTGTTGCCCGGCTGGAGCCCTTCAAGAACGGCAGCGAATTTCCCCGGTTCATATGAATGTACCCTCATCTCTTCCATGCTTTGCCCGGTCCTGCCCCATTCAACTATAGCTTCGCCTTCAAAAGCCAAGTCGCTTTCAAAGAGGACAATGGCTGCGTCAGGGAACGCTTCGGCAGTGATTGAAACCGGGACAGGAGGAGTCGAGTCTTCAGAAAAGCCTATGACGCTGAATGTCACTCCTTTTTCAGTCTTCTTTATGTTGGTCAATGAGAATTCTCCGCCCTCGCCGCTCCAGAATCCGAATCTGTCAGGGCTTGCTGAAGTCACATCAGTGTAAGGGAAGAATACTCCGTTGACGTTCTGCGCAAGGTTGCGGTGAAGTCCTGTCTCACTTTCCGAGAAGGCATCCTGGCGGCCGTCGGCCTCCAGAAGGTCGGCACACTGATGGTCCGGTCTGCAGTTCACTTCATTGTATCTGGCCCATCTGTCAAACGCAGTCAGCTCTTTCGAGTATGAGTCCGACCAGCCTGTTGTGCGCGATGACTGGTCTATATGGTATATAAGCATTCCGCTTCCGCCGATTCCCTGATCCCATTCCTCGCCGCTGCGGCATTCTATGAGAAAATATTCGTCCTCATTATCGGTGTCTATGCGGTATGCCTGGCCGTTCAGATGAATCGGCTCCAGCAGGTATGTGCCGTCTTCTGTGATCTTCACAGGGGTGCATAGACCGAGGATCTCGCGTTCGATGGCATTGTAATATGGAGGAACATATCCGTTCATGTTCAGGTTGCCTCCGTCCATCAAGGCCGTCCAGTACCATAATCCGGCCGCTTCGCCGCCGCTTTCCTCGTAATCGGTGTCATAGAAGTCGGGAAGCCCGAATGTATGGCTGTATTCATGGCAGAATGTACCGATCCCGGCCAATGAATCCGTAGTGCCGTCGCCCATCTTTGACAGTTCTGATGTACATGCGTACCTGTTAAGCGTCTTTCCGTCCAGGGTGACGTTGTATCCGGCCCCGCTGTAGACTGCCCATGAATGTGACCATATGCAGTCTTCTCCTCCGCCTTCGGCTTCGTCGTTTCCTGCGAAGAAGACGAATACGTTGTCAATGAATCCGTCATTGTCGTCATCGTATTGAGAGAAATCGATCTGTTCATCGGCAAGGCGGCATGCGTCAACGACCATCTGTGCCGGATCCTTGTCCTCGCCGTCCGAATTGTTCCCTCCGTAGCTGGCCATGTTGCCGTTCAGAGTGACGATGTCGCTGACCTGGAAATCAAAGAGGGTCCTTCCCTTGAACTGCGCGTCGAAATAATCCTTGGCGCTTCCGATGGATTTGCCGGCCGAGTATCCGTTTTCAGTAAGCAGCGCATTGAAATCCTCTCTCGTGTACCTGAAATGGACATCCTTGAACTGCGCGAGGATTATTATTCCGTGCTTGGTATGTATTTCTCCGTCTCTTGTCGCGGTCTTCATCCGCTCGGCAATGTCCCATGTGCCTTTGAATCCTTCCATCGCTCTTTTCCTGATGGCCGCCTTTTCGTGGAGCTTGCCATATGGGATCATCCGGCTCTGGCTGAGGATGCCGGAAGGAACCGGACCGCCTACATGGCATCCGCTGCTGAAACGCTGTCCGTCATTGTTGAAATATGCATATGACCACCATCCGTCATGGTCCTGGATGATGGCATGCCCTTCAAGGGTGGTCTTTATCCTGATGAATTCGTCTCCGCGGAAAACAGCGTTGAATGTGCTTCCGTCAGGCTGGGTCAGGGGAATGATGCCCTTCCTGGCCGGTATGGCACTTGCCGCAAGGGAGAGGAAGATGGTCAAAAAGGTAAGTATCGTCTTATGTTTCATAAAATGCACTATCTTTGCAAATGAATTGCATATTTAGACATTTTTTATGAGACGGACAAGATTTATTGCGCTTTCCTTCTGCGCTTTCCTTCTTTGCTCCATGACTCTCGATGCCCAGGAAAGTGTTGTGAGGCAGATAAATGAGATAGGAAGGTTCGACAGATGGTGCATGCGCGAAGTCAAGGAATCCGGCATTATCGGAGGCCAGACGAAATACCTTTATGAATTCTATGGCAATCAGGATACCCTTGTTACGGGAAAGACTCCTTTCAAGGCTCCTGACGGATATCTGTGGAGGACAAATAACGTTCTAGCGATTGTCGCCGGAGTCGTGAAGACCAACAATACCGTGTATCCGGAGAAAAGAGGGGACGGATATTGTGCAAGGATCGAGACGCATATCGAGGAGGTCAAGGCGTTAGGTGTTGTGAATATGGATGTCACATGCCAGGGCGCACTTCTTGTCGGTGTCCTGCCGGAGCCAATCACGACCACGAAGGATCCTATGTCCAAGGTCCTGTATGGTGTGCCGTTCACCGGCAGCCCGAAGGCCTTGAAGATGGATATCAAGGCTGATGTGGGGCATGAGGTCATCAGAGGCACGGGATTCTCGAAGCTCAAGCCGATGGGATATAATGACTATGCGGAGATCACCGTGATCCTTCAGAAAAGATGGGAGGACGAGGACGGCAATGTCCATGCCTTGAGGGTCGGAACCGGAATCGAGCGTATCATGAACGATATTCCGGAATGGAAGAACGGACACACCGTCAAGGTGCACTACGGGGATATTACAGGCGAACCGTTCTATCGCGATTACATGAACCTTAAGACAGATCCCGAGACTGCGTATCACGCTCTGAACAGCAAGGGAAAGAACGTGATCATCCAGGAAGATGGATGGGCGGAGCCGGGAACGGAGCCTACACATATGATGATCCATTTCATTTCAAGCTGCGGAAATGCCTTCTATGGAGGCGTCGGAAACACGCTTTGGGTGGATAATGTGCAGGTCGTGATGTAAATTTTCAGAAAAAATGCATTTTTTTTGATTTTTGATGCAACGTTTTGACACGACTTTGCATCTATATGTCAGGTTTAGGTTTTAGTACACGTTTAGGGGCCGGAAAGCAGTGATGCTTCCGGCCCCTTTCTTTCTGTCTGACGATGATTATTTTGCAGCCTCTACAGACTCCTTTCTGAAATCCTTCATCATCTTCATAAGATTCAAAGCAGCCTTGCGTGCGCGTGCGCCGGCAGCCTTGTTACCCTTTTCTACCTGAGCCTCGGCGTTCTTTGCGAAAACCTCATACTCGGCCTTGATCTGATCAACAAGCTCTTTCATTTTGTGGAATTTTTAAATAGTTCGGTTAAATTTATAAACTTCAGCCAAGGTATGAATAATCCGTTGAAAAAACAAATATTTGACTCTAAAATTGTTGTTTTCAATGTATTGGACTATTTTTCGGCCTCGTTATTCTTGGGTTTGGGGCGAGTGTTGACGGTGTTCATGGCCCTGTCCGGACCTATGGTAGCCCATGCCTTTACGCCATCTATGACCCTTTTGCATATTTCCGGCATCTTCGCATTCTCCTCCTCGCTCAATTCGCCAAGCACGTATCCTACCTGCTGGCCGCGTCCGAAATCGTTTCCGATTCCGACCCTGATCCTGGCATATTCCTGGGTACCGATGAGCTCGGTGATGTTTGTGAGGCCGTTATGCCCACCGGCGCTTCCGTTCTTGCGCAGACGGAGCGTTCCGAACGGGATGTTGAGATCGTCGGATATGACGATCAGACTCTCAGGCTGTATCTTCAGCTCGTTCATCCAGTAGCGCACCGCCTTGCCGCTCAGGTTCATGTATGTGGAAGGCTTCAGAAGAGTGAACTTCCTGCCTTTGAAAGAAACAGTCGCCGTGCTGCCATACCTTCCTGACTCAAAAACAATATTGGATGCCTGAGCCCAGGCATCCAATACCATAAATCCCATGTTGTGTCTGGTGTTGGCATATTCGGCGCCGATGTTTCCTAACCCGACAACCAGATAGTTCATACCAGATCAGATTACTTGCCCTGCTCCATCTTAGCCTGCTGTGTTGCACGTGTAGGACGTACAGAGCAGATGATAGTAGCCTTAGGTGAAACGATTGTAACGCCTTCGTAGTTGAGGTCGCCTGCAACGATCTGCTTGCCGATCATGAGGTGAGTAGAGTCAACCTCGAGGAGATCAGGAAGCTTGTCCATCATGGCGCTCACGCGGAGCTTGCGGCTTGAAACGAGGAGCTTACCACCCATCTTCACACCCTCTGAGTGTCCTACAACCTTTACAGGAACCTCGATGGTTACTGGCTTGTCCTCTGAAACGAAGAGGAAGTCTGCGTGAAGAGCCTCGTCAGTTACCGGATGGTACTGTACCTCATGGAGCACAGCATAACCGTTTCTTCCGTCGCTGAGCTTAAGGTCGATGATATAAGAGTTAGGAGTGTGGGTGATAGTCTTGAGATCCTGTGCTTCGATAGTGAAGAGGATGTTCTCCATACCAAGTCCATAGATGTTGCAAGGAACAAGTCCTGCACGACGTACAGCCTTTACAGCTGCCTTGTTGCCAGCTTCGCGAACCTGGCCGTTGAGTTCAATGTGTTTCATTGTCTTGAAAAATTAAAATGTGTTACTCAGTTTTTTCTTCAAAAATTCCTAATCTTCTTCGTTGCCCTTCGTCTTCAAAATCCTCACAACCAAAAGGTTGCTCCGGTTTTTCAGACTCGGTCGCCTTGAATCTGTCGGTTTTTTGAGAAAAAACCCCATTGCACCAAAAAGCGCTGCCGCTTTTTATGGGGCTGCAAAGATAGATAAATTATTTGAGAATCAAACAGATTCTTTGAAAAGATACTTCACTTTGTTCAGGATGGCACGAGGTTATTCTACCAGACCGGTAGAAATGTTCCACTGCAGGGTCCTGTAGTATTTGTCCAGTTCCCTGTGGCCGTCGCTCGGCATATACATGCTGAATCCGGAGAATGTCTTTATGTCGAACTCCAGAAGGAACTGCGGGGTGTGTGCCTTGTATATCACACATCCGTCAAGAGCCGCATGAAACCTTTCCAGCTCCTCGTCACTCACTCCGATATTGGCAACTATGCTTTCAAGATCGTAGAACCAGTGCTGGTTTCCGGTGTAGAAGCGCTGTGCCTTGCTCCTGTGGAGGGAATATAGCTCCGAGCGATGGTTTGCAAAGATGTCCCTGCATACATCTGCGAGCGGCTCGAGGCTGTCGCAGTCGATGAGCGAGATTGTGGCAGACCTCATCATCTTGTCGGTCTGGCTGTCGTACATATGGAAATAATCCTCGCATACGCTGGCCTGGTCCGGCATACTGCCTTTCAGCATGTGCATCGCCAATGTGCTGTAGTCAAGTCCGGCCGCAAGTACCTCCGCCTGTGAAAAACCTACTTTTGAACATTTGCCACGGAGTTCGTATGCGACTTCTATACCACCCATCAGGCATGCGTCGAACTGGATGTAATCAAGTTTCATAGGGATGGCCTCGACAAAATCCCTGATGTCGATTTCGTATGACATATAGTCGCCGAATGAACCGCTCTGCGTCTGGCCGATGCTTCTGACTTTCGGCAGTGAAGGGTCGCGTTCGGGCTCGACATAAGGCACGGCCGGCGGCATCATGTCCATGAACCTCATGCTTTTGGCCATCATACGGTCTTCTGTGTATGTATACTTGTCGGAATTTCCGTAGAATCCGGCAGGGAGATATCCTGTGGCATGCGAAAGGTATGCAAGTCCGTATCTGCTGCCAGGGAAATTGTCCTTCACGTAAGTCAGCACCTTGTTGAGCTGTCGTGCCGATGAAGAAATCGTGCTTTCCGGGTAAGTTACCAATGTGTCTGCAGAGGCGTTGCCGTCTTTGCCGCTTGTCAGACGGATGAGATAAGGGGATGTCTCTGTCTTGTAGTCTCCGTACCTTGCGGTCTTGTGCGTGTAAAGCAAAAGGACGTTGTCCCTGATGCCCGCGGACGGAAGCCAGTTGCTCATCAGCGAGTCGATGTTGCGGTCGAGGTCGTCGGAAAGCGAGTTGTATCCGTCGGAATATACCAGAAGCACGTTGCGTTCCATCTTTACCGGCACTCTCTCTCCCGGATTCCCGCCGCTGTTCTCCCACTTGATGTCAAACATTCCGTACCTGTCCTTCTCGCATCCGTGGATGGCGGACAAAGCTGCAGCGGCCATGACGACCTTGATCAATATGTATATGGTCTTTCTTATCATCATAATGTGCATTGTTTGCAAAATACAAATATAATTATTTTTCATATAATTGCTATCTTTGCGCGGAGTATGCAATGGACAATATCAATCAATATAATATGAAACTGATCGGAAGAATGATTACAATCGCAGGCATGGCCGCAGCCTTGGTCTCGTGTTCGGACAAAGCGGCAAAGGAAGACGGATTCAGATATCTCATGGACGAGTTCGCCGACCTTAAGATAATGAGATATCAGGTACCCGGATGGGATGGCCTGACCCTTCAGCAGAAGGAGTATGTATATCATCTCGCTGAAGCGGCGAAATACGGCCGTGACATCATCTGGATGCAGAACTGCAGACATAACCTTGATGTCCGCAAGGCAATCGAGAACATCCTTGAGAATTATGAGGGTGACCGTACTTCCGAGGACTGGAAGATGTTCGAGACATATGCTAAGAGAGTGTTCTTCAGCAACGGTATCCACCATCACTACGCAGAAGACAAATTCTTCCCTGAATGCTCGCAGGAGTATTTCCAGAGCCTTATGACGGCAGTGGGTGACGAGGCGAAGTGTGCGGAACTCCTTCCTGTCATCTTCGATCCTGCCGTATATCCTGCAAGAAAGCTTATGGGCGGAAAGGACATCGTGGCGGAATCGGCTGTGAACTTCTATGAGGGCGTGACCCGTGCGGAGGTTGAGGCATTCTATGCCGCTATGGTGGATCCTTCCGACAAGACTCCTGTATCATATGGCCTCAACAGCCGCGTGGTAAAGGGCGCGGATGGCATCGTCCGTGAGGAAGTATATAAGGTAGGCGGACTTTATGGCCCTGCTCTCGAGAAGATCTGCGCAGAGCTCGAGAAGGCTGCTGCGGTGGCAGAGAACGAGACCCAGAAGTCTTATATCGCCGACCTCGTGGCATATTACAGGTCAGGTGACCTGAAGCTTTGGGACGAGTACAATATCAAGTGGGTGAAGGATACCCTCGGCACAGTCGACTTCGTGAACGGATTCGTAGAGGACTACAATGACCCTCTCGGACGCAAGGCTACATGGGAAGGTCTTGTGAATTTCAAGGATACAGAGGCTTCACGCCGCACCGAGCTCATCAGCGAGAACGCGCAGTGGTTCGAGGATAATTCTCCTGTTGACGACCGTTTCAAGAAGAGCGAGGTCAAGGGCGTTTCGGCAAAGGTGATCAATGTTGCCGCTCTTGCAGGTGACTGCTATCCTGCCGCTCCAATCGGAATCAACCTTCCTAATGCAGACTGGATCCGTCGTGAGCATGGCTCGAAGTCAGTGACAATCGCAAACCTCACATCTGCATATAACATGGCTGCCCAGGAGTCTCCGAAGAACCTTCTTTCAGAGTTCGCTTGGTCGGAGGAAGAGATCGCTGCCGAGAAGAAGTACGGTGCGTTGACAAATGACCTCCATACCGACCTCCACGAGTGCCTCGGCCATGGTTCAGGCCAGCTCCTCCCGGAGACATCTCCAAATGCGCTCGGCGAGTACAGCTCCGCTCTCGAGGAGACACGTGCCGACCTTTTCGGACTTTACTATCTTGCTGATCCGAAGCTTGTCGAGCTCGGTATCCTTCCTGACATGGAGGCATATAAGGCTCAGTATTCAAGCTATATCCGCAACGGTATCTTCACACAGTTCAACCGTGTTGAGTTCGGAAAGAAGAACATGGAGGCGCATATGCAGAACCGCAAGCTCATCGCTGACTGGTGCTATGAGAAGGGTCTTGCAGACAATGTGATCGAGAAGAAGGTGCGTGACGGAAAGACATATTTCGTGGTGAACGACTTTGAGGCACTCCGCGGCCTTTTCGGCGATCTCCTTGCGGAGGTGCAGAGAATCAAGTCAGAGGGTGATTACGAGGCAGGAAAGGCTCTCGTGGAGAACTATGCGGTGAATATCGACCCTGAACTCCACAAGGAGGTTCTCGAGCGCTATGCTTCTCTCGGTCTCAAGCCATACGGAGGTTTCCTCAATCCGGAGATCGTGCCGGTCGAGAAGAACGGTGAAGTCGTTGACTATGAGGTCGTCTACAGCGACAGCTATCTCGGTCAGATGCTTGAGTACGGCAAGAAGTACGCTACCCTTTAATGAACCCGCTCCTCAGAGATTACAGGAACTATCTTAAGATAGAACGTACGATGTCACGGAATACCGTGGCGTCGTATTGTTCGGATATGGAAATGTTTCTTGCCGCTGTTCCCGTCGAGGTCAAGGATGTGTCTCCTTCGGATATCGAGGATTATCTTCAGGGACGTACGGGCATATCGAAGAGGTCGCAGGCCAGGATCCTCAGTTCGCTGCGTTCGTTTTTCAGCTGGCTGGTGATAGAAGGAGTCATAGCTGACAATCCTTGCGACAAGGTCGATTCTCCCAAACTGGGACGCTTCCTCCCTGATGTGCTTTCTGTAGAAGAAGTCAGCGCCATAATGGATTCCGTGGATGTTTCCACATGGCAGGGAAAGAGGGACAGGGCCATACTGGAGGTCCTCTATGGCTGCGGCCTGCGTGTTTCCGAGGCTGTGGAACTGAAGATCTCATGCCTTTATTTCGATGAAGGCTTCATCAGGATCATAGGCAAGGGAAACAAGGAACGTCTGGTGCCGGCAGGAGAAATGGCTGCGGATGCAGTGAATGAATATCTAGAGCATCGCCCGTCGCCATATGATGCGAAATCGGACGATCTTGTGTTTCTCAACAGGTTCGGACGTTCGCTCAGCCGTCAGTCGATGTTCAAGATGATAAAGAAGCAGGCATTGATCGCGGATGTGCGCAAGGAAATCAGCCCTCACACATTCCGTCATTCATTCGCGACCCATCTTGTGGAAAACGGTGCGGACCTGAGGCTCGTCCAGGAAATGCTCGGACATGAGAGCCTGACAACGACGGAAATTTATACCCATGTCGACAGCACGACATGGCAGAGAGAGGTTCTCGCGCACCACCCAAGACGTGAGAAATAGAATATGAATCAGCCCGGAAGGGCATAATACTATTATATATAATGGATAAGAACAGTTACGCATTGGGTATGAGCATAGCCCATAATATGCTCTCTTCAGGTATCAGGACTATCGAGTTTGATGATTTCGCAGCTGGTGTGAAGGCTGTCCTCACAGGCGCAGAACCGGCAGTTTCATTCCAGGAGGCAGGCCAGCTTCTTGACAAGTATTTCGCAGAGCTCGAGGCAGAGCAGAAGGCTCAGGCCGAGGCCATGAGCGCAGTCCTCCGTGAGGAAGGCGAGGCTTTCCTGAAGGAGAATGCTCAGAAGGAAGGCGTTGTAGTGCTTCCTAGCGGTCTCCAGTACAAGGTGATCACAGAGGGAACAGGCAAGAAGCCGTCCGCTACATCACAGGTAAGATGCCATTATGAGGGAACATTCCTCAATGGTGCGAAGTTCGACAGCTCTTATGACCGTAACGAGCCTGCGGTGTTCGGCCTCAATCAGGTGATTGCAGGATGGACAGAGGGCGTGCAGCTTATGGCTGAGGGATCGAAGTATGAATTCTACATCCCTTACAACCTTGCATACGGCGAGCACGGTGCTCCAGGCGCAATCCCTCCATACGCGACCCTCAAGTTCGTCGTGGAGCTGATTGAAGTCCTCTAATGGGGAGCTTCATGGAAATATTCACCCTCGTCACGGGGGTGATATACATCATTCTTGAGATCCGTCAGAAGAATTTCATGTGGGTGGTCGGTATTCTTACCAGCGTGGCTGCCATGTGGGTATTCTTCCGTCAGGGACTCTATGCGTCCTTTGCGCTCAATGCCTATTATCTGGTCACATCGTTCATCGGACTGTGGCAGTGGGGCAGGGCCAAGATGATGCTCAAGCAGACGGATGATGCTCCCGGGCAGGGTGATGATATTCATCTGAACCGTCTGACCCTCAAGACAATAGCTGTAAGCGCCCTGGTTGTGGTTGCTGGCACGTTCGTCCTGTCGGAAGTCATGGCGGCCCTTGAGAACCCTATGTCGGTAATGGATGCATCGGTGGCGGTATTAAGCGCCGTGGCCACATGGTGGCTTGTGCGTTCGTATCTCGAGCAATGGTGGCTGTGGATAATCGCGGACGCCCTCTCTACCATCATGTGCGCGACACAGGGATTATGGTGGATGACGGCCCTGTATGCAGCCTATTCCCTTTCGGCTGTCTACGGATACATACATTGGAAAAGAAACGGACGCTACATCGAATAGCGTCCGTTATCTTTATCTGATATGTTTCAGTATCATTTCTTCCATGATCTTGTAGCACTGAAGATTAGGATGAACTCCGTCTTCCGCATATTCCTTCGGCAGGCCGTTGCTGCTGTCCTTCAGGGCGGTATGGTAATCGACGAAAGGAATCTTCCTGCTGTCTGCATATGCCTTGATCATTTCGTTCAGCTTCATTATGTCCTCGGCTGGCATTACTCCCGGACGCCAGTAGAATCCGGTGGCAGGGAGGACCGCACAGAGGATCGGCCTGATCCTGTTTGCCTTTGCAAGCTCGCACATCGAGATTATGTTGCCCATCACATTCTCCAGGGTGATGTCTCCGTTGTTCTTGGCGATGTCATTGGTTCCTGCGAGGATTACAACATATTTAGGGTCAAGCTTGATGACGTCGTTTCTGAAACGGACAAGCATATGTGATGTGGTCTGGCCTGAAATGCCTCTTCCAAGGAAATTGTTTGATGTGAAGAAGTCCGGGTCCTGATTGTCCCATCCTTCAGTGATGGAATCGCCCATGAACACAGCTCTGGGCTTTATGCTTACCTCTTTGTTCTTCTGCTCGAAGCGGCCGAATTTCGCCCAGTCCTGGGCCTGTCCGGCAAGAGGAAGCATCATTGCCAGGATTACAGCCAGATTACGGATCATTTTCATGGTTTTGGAATTTTCGATATGCACAAAGATATGGAATTTTCTTATTTTTGCATCTTCTAAAGCAAAGGAATGAAACTGATAGTAGAAAGCGGAGCGACAAAGACTGCCTGGAGGGCTGTCTGCGAGGACGGGACTGTACGTCAGGTACAGACTGCCGGCCTCAGTCCGACATGCCTTGATCCGGAGCATGTCAGCAGCCTGGTCAGGGAGGCGGTACCCGCGCTGAATCCGAAAGGAGAAAGGGTCGGACAGATCTTCTTTTACGGCGCAGGCCTTGTCTCGGAGGAATCGGCTGCACCTATAAGGGAATGTCTCGGGATGTGGTGCCCTTTTGCGGAGGTGGAGTTCCATTCCGATATCCTTGCGGCTGCCAGGGCGCTTTTCGCTGATGGCAGCGGTGTCGTAGCCATCATGGGTACGGGATCCAACAGCTGCCTGTATTCAGAAGGAAAGATCGTGCGTAATATCCGTCCGGGAGGCTATGTACTAGGTGATGAAGGCAGCGGGGTGGCCTTGGGAAGGGCTTTCCTTTCGGACTTTGTCAAAGGACTTTTACCGCAGGATATTGAACGTGAGTTTGTCCGTGAGACAGGGCTGGATTATGCGAAGGTGGTACGTAAGGTGTATAAGGAACCGGCCGCTTCGGCATTCATGGCCTCTCTTGCGCCTTTTGTGATGGCTCGCATCTCCGATCCATATGTCCGTGGACTGGTCGAGGATTGCCTCGAGTCCTTTGTAAGGAGATCGCTGGCAAGATACTCGGAGACATGTGATGATGCCGATGCGCGTAAGGTCGGTGTCATAGGGTCTTTCGGCTGCGCATGCGAAGGCATGCTCCGTGAGATCGGAGGAAGATATGGACTGGAGTTCGTCAGATTCCTGAAGTCTCCGATAGATGAATTGGTGAAATATCATGGCGTATAAAGAAAAATATCCATCGAAACTGCTCGAGGATGCGGTTGATGCGATCAGCTCCCTTCCTGGAGTGGGCCGCAGAAGTGCGCTCAGGCTTGCCTTGCATCTGCTCAAGCAGCCGCAGGAGAATGTGCATCATTTTACGGAGGCTATAGCGTGTCTGAGGGATGATGTGAAGTACTGCAGCAAATGCATGATGATATCCGATGACGAGATTTGTCAGATATGTTCGGACAGGTCGCGCGACCACAGGACGATATGTGTGGTCGAGAGCGTCCGTGATGTGATGAGCATTGAGAATACTGGACAGTATCATGGCGTGTATCATGTACTTGGCGGTATCATATCTCCGATAAACGGAGTCGGACCTTCCGATCTTACCATCCGCGAGCTTGTGGCCCGTGTGGCTGATCTCGTTTCGCCGGAAGGGCTGTTCGAGGCCGATGCGCCGGGGATTGACGGTGCGCCTGCGGAAGTCATTCTCGCCTTGAGCGGAGATGTGGAAGGGGAGACCACTTCGTTCTATATCTATCGTCAGATTTCGCAGTATGGAGTCAAGGTCTCGTCTCTTGCGCGCGGACTCGGCTTCGGCGACAATCTTGAATATGCCGATGAGCTCACTCTGGGCCGTTCGATCGTCAACAGGCAGATTTTCAAGCCATAATTTGGACTTCTCCTTTTAAAAGGATATATTTGCAAGCTTGCTTTTGTGTATGCAGGCCTGTTTCGTATATTTGGGTTTTAAAAAAGGGAGGTAGAGCATGATCGAAATCTTCTACAGGAAAGACGGACAGATTATGGTTTCCCAGTCGGAAACTGATTTCTCAGCCATACCATACGATGATATCATCTGGATCGATCTCTTTGCCCCTTCGGGTGAGGAGAAAAGAGCTGTGGAGCATCGTCTCGGGACCGTCATCCAGAACCGCGCCCAGGCCGAAGAGATCGAGATCTCTTCACGATTCTACGAGACAGAGAAGGCGATTTTCGCGAATACCAGCTTCCTTATCCCCGGCCCGGACGAGTATAATGAGGAGACTGTTTCATTCATCCTTACAGATGATATCCTGACTACCCTCCGTGAGTGTCCCCTGAAGAGCTTCACCGACCTCCAGCGCCGTATGCTGGCTTTCCCGAAGATGTATGATTCGGGCCATGTGGCCTTCCTCAGCATCCTGGAGCAGCGTATCGACCTTGATGCCGACATGGTCGAGCTCGTATCGAAGGAAATCACCCAGTACAACAAGAAGGTAAGCCTGGGAGAAGACATCAGCGAGGAATTCCTCGTCGACCTCAACCAGCTGCAGGACAACACGATGCTCATCCGTGAGAACATCGTCGACAAGCAGAGGGTAATCTCAAGCATCATCAAGAGCAAGAAATATCCTGTAGAGTATCACTCGAAGCTTAATGTGCTTCTCAAGGACATATCTTCCCTGATCAACCATACCAACTTCAGCTTCGAGCGTCTCGAGTACCTCCAGAACACAGTTCTCGGTATCATCAGCCTCGACCAGAACAAGATCATGAAGGTGTTCACTCTCGTGTCCCTCATGCTCATGCCTCCGACCCTCATCGCCAGCTTCTTCGGAATGAACGTAAGGTTCGGCTGGTTCGGCAGTGCCGGCTGGTCATGGATCATCGCCCTCGTCCTGATGGCTCTCTCCACCGTCGTCATCTTCGCGGTGTTCAAGAAGAGGAATATGTTTTAGAATTATTCCCCAAACCCTTTGAAAATCCGAAAATTATCCATAATTTTGCGCGCTTTTTGACCGAAGCGCGCTTTCTTTTACGTAAGTCGCTGAGGCAAGGCACAATAAATAATGTTTAACCCACTAGTTTGTTTTTTAATTTTACAATGGAAGAAAACAAGACAGTTGCTGCAGAGGTAACTCCTGCAGTAGAAGAAACCAAGAAGACCGTTCTTAACGCTTCTGTCGCTCCAGAGAATTTCGACTGGGATGCGTTCGAGAACGATGACGTTTACGGCGGCTCTGTTGAGGCTATCGCTGAGCAGTACAACCAGACTCTCTCAAAGATCGTTGAGGGTGAGGTTGTTGAGGGCGAGGTTACAGCAATCAGCAAGAGAGAGGTTATCGTAAACATCGGCTACAAGAGCGAGGGTGTCATCATGGCTCCTGAGTTCCGTTACAACCCTGAGCTCAAGGTTGGTGACAAGGTTGAGGTGTTCGTTGAGAACGCTGAGGACAGAAAGGGTCAGCTTATCCTTTCACACAAGAAGGCACGCCAGCTCCGTTCTTGGGATATGGTAAATGCAGCTTACGCAGCAGACGAGATCGTAAAGGGTTACGTGAAGACTCGTACAAAGGGTGGTATGATCGTGGACGTATTCGGAATCGAGGCATTCCTCCCAGGTTCACAGATCGACATCAAGCCTATCCGCGACTACGATCAGTATGTTGACACAACTATGGACTTCAAGATCGTCAAGATCAACCAGGAGTTCCGCAACGTAGTTGTATCTCACAAGGCTCTCATCGAGGCAGAGCTCGAGCAGCAGAAGAGCGAGATCATCGGCAAGCTCGAGAAGGGTCAGGTACTCGAGGGTACTGTCAAGAACATCACAGGTTACGGTGTATTCGTTGACCTCGGCGGTGTTGACGGTCTCATCCACATC